>CAMZGD010000015.1 GCA_947306365.1 uncultured Bacteroidales bacterium | reverse complement strand
ATGGGGCGACCCCCAAGAAAAAATACCGATGGAAGATTAACCGTTTTCCAAATTTAGTGTCCTTTTCCCGATATAACCCGGGAAGAAAACGGCTGGCGGAAACTGCGGCGGTTTTTTAACTTTTTCCACAACTGGCAAAAAGTAGATGCCGGTTATATCGGTTTGAGGTGATTTCGGGTGATTAATCGGCAAAAGAATACCCGACTGGCTGAATGACAGACGTTCCTTCTTTTGTCACGACAGGATCGTAGACTCACTATGGGTCCTGTCGTGACGTGATTTTGGGCGAGGACCCCTGTTTTCATGCCGCGACAGGATTGACAACCTGTCCAGCGTCCTGTCGTGACAAAAGTACAGTGCGGTTGCTTACCGAATCAGTGTCATCGCCCAGGCAATCAATGCATAAAAGGCCGGATGAACAATGACTGTTGCAATCCACTTCCTGATAACTGTACTTTTGGGGATATACGGCTTCAAGTCCTCTGTACCGGGGATTTCCCAAGCCTTGGTTTTTCCCACCCAGTACCAGTCAATGAAGATACGGTCGAAGACACCCACTATCAATCCGATAACTGTCATTTGCCAAAAACCATCCCAGAATCCTGCGGCTCCATTGACGCCATATACCATGTATGGAATTAATAAAAGAGATGGAATCAAAACAGCGATCCCAACAATGGCAGTGCTTTTCTGTATCTTCTCTTTTGTGGTTAGACCAAGTTTAACCACCCGGTCCTTAACATCCTGCTCGTAAAAGGTTACCAATCCTACAGGCCCCTCTTTGGCAATGCCGATCACACAGATGATAAGCAAGATGAAGCACATTGCCAGACCTTCAATCAGAATAATCATATTGCAATAGTTTAACACGCCAAATATACTCTTTTTCCGCTCGTCCTCAAAGAAGGATATCGGTGAGGATGGAACCGCGAAATTGAAGTGCGCCCTCCTCATAGAGAGCCTCCTGTGAGGACGGCGACGAAAAAATAAAGAAAGGCGTCCGACGCCCGAGGAAACCGCCGGCGGGGTCGGCGGAGATCCGGCGAAAACTGGCGGGGCGCGGCGGTCAATGACGGGCGGACTGTCCATAAAAGCAGGGTGGCCAAAAGTTTTTTGGCCACCCTGCTTTTTCAAAACGGTTGTTTTCCGCGATTGCGCTGTATCAATATTCCTCCTCGTCGAAGAAGAAGTCGTCCTTGGTCGGATAATCGGGCCAGATGTCTTCGATGGACTCATAGACTTCACCGTCTTCCTCGAGGTCTTCCAGGTTTTCAATCACTTCAAGCGGAGCTCCCGAACGAGTAGCGTAATCGATCAGTTCTTCCCGGGTTGCGGGCCAGGGGGCATCCTCCAGTTTTGATGCAAGCTCAAGCGTCCAATACATTGCAGGTATGTGTTAAATTGTTTCTTTTCCCAAATGGGGCCGCAAATATATAAAAAAAACAATACAACAAGTTTTTTTCAAACATTTTACGGGAGCCAGTAATCATCCCGCCCTTCACACAAGTACCTTGCCAGGGTGAACAGGTAGTCGCTCAGGCGGTTGACATACCGGATCGCCAGGGCGTCCTGGTCCGTCTTCCCTTCGATCTGGACGGCGCTGCGTTCGGCCCGCCGGCATACGGTGCGGGCGATGTGCGCCATCGAGGCCGCCCGCGGCTCGCCCGGCAGCACGAAGGCCGTCTGCGGCGGCAGTTCGGCCGTCATCCGGTCGATTTCCTGCTCGAGGAAGGCGGTCTCGGCCTCGTCGAGCGGCTTGAGCTTCAGCGAACGCCCGTCGTTGGCCAGATGGGCGCTCACGTTCATCAGCTGGATCTGGATGCGGCGCAGCGGAAGGTCTTTTCCGGCCGTCTCGCAACGGATCAGGCCCAGCCAGCTGATCAGTTCGTCGAGGTCGCCATACGTCATCACGCGGGGATGCGCCTTGCTTACGCGCGTCCCGCCCACCAGCGAGGTGGTGCCGGCATCACCGGTCTTGGTGTAGATTTTCATCCCTTTCTATTTTTCCGTCACGAAGCCGGACGATCCGCCCGGCGCAGCGGGCCACCTCCTCCTCGTGGGTTACCAGTAAGATTGTATTACCTTTACGATGAATCCCGGCAAAAAGTTTCATCACCTCTTCGGAAGTGGCCGAATCGAGGTTGCCGGTGGGCTCGTCAGCCAGGATGATGGACGGATGCGTGACCAGCGCCCGCGCCAACGCCACACGCTGACGCTGGCCGCCGGACAGTTCGTCGGGCCGGTGATCCGCCCGGTGCGACAGGCCCACCTGCCGGAGCGCCTCCGCCGCACGCGCCAGCCGTTCCCCCTTCTCCACCCCCGCGAACGACAGCGGAAGCGCCACGTTCTCCAGCGCAGTGAGGCGCGGCAGCAGGTTGAACGCCTGAAAAACGAAACCGATCTCGCGGTTGCGGACCCCGGACAGCCGGTCGTCGTCCATCCGGCTCACGTCGCAGCCATTCAAAAGATAGCGTCCCGACGAAGGTTTATCGAGGCAGCCCAGCAGGTTCATCAACGTCGATTTGCCCGAACCCGAAGGTCCCATGATGGCGACATACTCCCCTCTCAGGACCCGGAAGTCCACGCCGTCAAGCGCTTTCACCACACTGTCGCCCATGCGGTAAAGCTTCGACACGCCCTCCATGCAGATAATCTCGCTCATAGTGCTCGTACAAGGTATCGACCGCCCGGCGGCCTTCTTCCCCCAGGTCGAGAGAGAAACGGTTCACGAACAGGTCGATGTGTTTTCGCTGGATGTCTGCCGACAGCTCGCGGGCGTACGAGGCGACATATGCGCGTGAAGCGTCCGGATGGGCGAAAGCATACGAGATGCTCCGGTGCAGCACGCGGTTGAACTTCGCAGCAAAATCCGCGCCGCAGGAGCGCCGGACGGCGATCAGGCCGAGCGGGATCGGGCACCCCGAGGTCTGCTGCCACCAGGACCCCAGGTCGCAGACCAGGTCGAGTCCCTTGTCACGGTAGGTGAAACGGCCCTCGTGGATGAGGACACCGAGATCGACGTCGCCGCTGGCCACGGCGCCTTCGATATCGGAAAAGAGCATCGGCACCTGGCGGACGAGGCCGGGAAAGGCCAGCGAACAGAGCAGGGCACCGGTGGTGTAGCGGCCGGGAACCGCCACGCGGAGGCCGCTGCGCTGCAGCACGGCCGCATCATCGGCACGGCGGACCAGCAGCGGACCGCAGTCCCAGCCCAGCGCAGCGCCGGACGGCAGCAGGTCGTACCGGTCTCGGACCGTGAACCAGCCGTGGAAACTGAGTTTGGTCACGTCGTAGCGGCCGGCCTGGGCGCGTTCGTTGAGTTCCTCCACGTCGTGGATGTCGACATCGAACGACAGGCCTTCGGTATCGACCAGGCCGTGGACGAGGGCGTGGAACATAAAAGTGTCGTTGGGGCAGGAAGAAAAGGCGAGGGTCAGATTCATCACTTCGTTCAGAATGACAGGGTGGACAAGCAGTTCTGCAGGTTCTGGAGGGCAAGGGGGATGTCCCAGCGCGCGTGGTCGGTTTCCCCGACGACGTTTGAGACGGCACGGATCTCGGCGAACGGGATGGCGGCGGCCAGACAGGCTTCGAAGAAGGCAGCACCTTCCATCGTTTCGACGTCGGCCGGGACACAGCGCCAACGAGCTTCCAGCGCGGGGACGGTGTTGCCCGCCGCCTGCGGCAGCGCAGAAAAAAGCGCTGGCGGCGCCGGATTGACCAACGGGACACCGGGACGGTCGCCGAAGCATTCGGTCACCACCTGCACCACCCCGCCGAGCGGGATGCCGCCGCCATAGGATCCGGCGAGGCCCACGTCGATGGCCAGGTCGCAGCCGCAGTCCGCAAGCACCGGCGCCAGCGCGCGGCGGGTGGCCCCCGGCCCCACGCCGCCGCACAGGAACACGTCGTCCGTCCCGCCACGGAGCGCACGGACGACATTCAGTTCAAAATCGACGGCAGCCAGCCAGAGATACCGCATAATAGTTGGTTAAACGTTCTAAATTACGAATTATTTCAAAAAAATGAAATATTATTCGTAACTTGCCATAATTATAAGCAGATATCATGTCTTATCTGAAAAACGAAACCTACGACGACGCCGTCACCGAGGAGCTGGCAGCCCACTATCGGGAGATTCTCCGGCTCATCGGCGAGGACCCCGGCCGCGAAGGGCTGCTGAAAACCCCGCACCGCGTCGCGCGCTCGATGCAGTTCCTCACGAAGGGCTACGAAGAGGACGGTGCCGAGATCCTGCGGTCGGCGATGTTCCGGGAAGAGTACCACCAGATGGTCGTAGTCAAGGACATCGAACTCTACTCGATGTGCGAGCACCACATGCTCCCGTTCTACGGCAAGGCACACGTGGCCTACATCCCCGACGGCTACATCACCGGCCTGAGCAAGCTCGCCCGCGTGGTGGAGACCTTCGCACGGCGGCTCCAGGTGCAGGAGCGCCTCACCGTACAGATCCGCGACTGCATCCAGGAAACGCTCCGTCCGCTGGGCGTGGCCGTCGTGATCGAAGCCGCCCATATGTGCATGCAGGTGCGGGGCGTCCAGAAACAGAATTCCGTCACGACGACCTCGGCGTTCACCGGCGTCTTCCTGAAGGACATCCGTACCCGAAATGAATTCATGACGCTCATCGGAGCGAAATTGCATTGATACTACCATGAAGATCGTCATTGCAGGTGCAGGAGAAGTCGGTTGCCACCTGGCCAAGATGCTCAGCGAAGGCTACCACGAGATCACCATCATCGACCACGACGAAGAGCGGCTGGCCCTGGTGAGCGAGAGCATGGACGTGCTCACCGTGCAGGGAAACCCGACCTCGATCGGCATCCTCAAGGCCGCCGGCGTGGACAAGGCCGACCTGTTCGTGGCCGTCAGCCCTGCCAAGGCCCAGGACGTCAACATCGTGGCGGCCCTGATCGCCAAGAAGATGGGCGCCAAGAAAGTGACGGCCCGCATCAATGACGCGGAGTACCTCAACTACGACAACAAACTGATGTTCACGGAGCTGGGCATCGACCTGCTCTTCTATCCCGAAAAGATCGCGGCCACGGAGATCGGCGACCTGCTCAAGCAGTCCGACGTCTCGGACTTCGTGGACTTCGCCCGCGGACAGCTGCAGATGGTGGTCTTCCGCATCGACGAGGAATCGAAGATGCTCAACAAGTCCGCCGCCGACTTCCCCTATCCGCCGGACAACCTTCCCTTCCGCGTCGTGGCCCTCACCCGCGGCGGCGAGACCCTCATCCCGCAGCGCGACACGCTCTTCAAGCGGGGCGACATGGTGTATGTGGTCGCGAAACGGGAGTACGTCGACGAACTGATGACCTGGTCGGGCAAGCAGTATCTCGACATCAAGCGCCTTACGATCCTGGGCGGCGGCCGCATCGGCGAGATGGTGGCCAAGCAGTTCGAGAAGACCGCCGAATTCGTCAAGATCATCGAAATCAACCGCGAACGGTGCGAAGTCCTCTCCGAGAACCTCGACCGGACGCTGGTGATCAACGGCGACGGCCGCAACTCCGACTTCCTCTATGAGGAGGACGTCAAGAGCTGCGACGCCTTCGTGGCCGTCACGTCCAGTTCCGAGACCAACATCCTCGCCTGCGTGGCCGCCAAGAAGATGGGCGTGGCCAAGACCATCGCCGAAGTCGAGAACATCGAATATATCAAGCTGGCCGAGGGGATGGGCGTGGACGCCGTCATCAACAAGAAAATCATCACGGCCGGGCGCATCTTCCGTTTCACGATGAGCACGAAGGTCCGTACGGTCAAGGTGATCGGCGGTTCGGACGCCGAAGTGATCGAATACATCGTCAACCCCGACAGCCTGATCACCAAAGCCCCCGTCAAGGACGTCAACTTCCCCGGGGACGCCGTCATCGGCGGCATCATCCGCGGCAACGAGACCTTCATCGCCGTAGGCGACACCCAGATCAAACCCTACGACCGCGTGGTCATCTTCGCCCTGCCGACGGCCCTGAGCCGCATCGAGGAATTCTTCGCATAAGCAAACAATCAACCAAAATAAATATCAGTTATGATCGAATACAAATTCAAGACTTCGGGCAAGACCCGTTCAGAACACGACCTGCTGGGCGACAAGGACGTCCCCGTGGAGGCCCTCTTCGGCGTACAGACGCTCCGCTGCATCGAGAACTTCGACATCAGCCGCAACCTGCTCGGCGACCATCCGGAGTTCGTCAAGGCGTTCGGCATCGTCAAGATGGGCGCCATCCTGGCCAACCACGACCTCGGCCTCGTCTCCGACGAGATCACCGACGCCGTCGTGAAGGCCTGCCGGGAACTGATGGAAGGCAAGCACACCGAGCACTTCCCGATCGACATGATCCAGGGCGGCGCCGGCACCTCGGCCAACATGAACGCCAATGAGGTGATCGCCAACCGGGCGCTCGAAATCATGGGCAAGAAGCACGGTGAATACCAGTTCATTCACCCCAACGACCACATCAACATGGCGCAGTCGACCAACGATGCGTATCCCACGGCGATGCACCTGGGTCTCTATATGATCCACCAGGACCTGATGGCCGCCCTCAAGGCGCTCGCGAAGGCATTCCGCGCCAAGCAGCGCAGCTTCGCCTCGATCATCAAGATGGGCCGCACCCAGCTTCAGGACGCCGTCCCCATGACCCTCGGACAGACTTTCGGCGCTTTCGCCACCGCAGTGGAAACCGAGATGAAACGCCTTGACGCCGCAGCGCAGGAGTTCCTCGTGATCAACATGGGCGCCACCGCCATCGGTACCGGCATCACCGCCGAGCCCGGCTACGCCGAAGCCTGCACCAAGCACATCAAGAGGATCAGCGGCTGGAAGATCTCCCTGGCCAAAGACCTCGTGGAGGCCACCAACGACACCTCCTGCATGGTCTGCTATCACGCCGAGCTGAAAAACATCGCCATCCGCATCTCCAAGATCTGCAACGACCTGCGCCTGCTGGCCTCCGGTCCCCGCACGGGCCTGTCCGAGATCAACCTCCCGCCGAAGCAGCCGGGCAGCTCCATCATGCCGGGCAAGGTGAACCCCGTCATCCCCGAGGTCACCAACCAGGTGTGCTTCAAGGTAATCGGCAACGATACCGCCATCACGATGGCATCTGAAGCCGCCCAGCTCGAACTCAACGTGATGGAGCCGGTCCTCGTCGAATCGATCGTCGAGTCGCAGACCTGGATGACCAACGCGCTGAACACCCTGCGCATCGAGTGCATCGACGGAATCACCGCCAACCGGAAGCACTGCAAGGAGCTTGCGGAGAACAGCATCGGCATCGTGACCGCCCTGAAGCCGTACATCGGCTACGCGAAGTGCACGGAGGTGGCCAAGGAAGCCCTCGTCACCGGCGGCAGCGTGTACAAGCTCGTCCTTGCCAAGAAGTACCTGACCAAGGCCCAGCTCGACAAGATCCTCGACCCGAAGAACATGGTCAAGCCGACGAAGGTCGAGCTCTGATCATCCGTCCAGGATCCGTTCCCGAAAGGCGCAGGCTGTAGAGCCTGCGCTTTTTTTCAAATAGCGGTTCAAGGTCTCCACGTGCGAGAATCCGCTCATCTCGGCAATGTCCGCGAGCGGGGTTTCCGCATGTTTTTTACTGAGCATCAGACCGATGGCATACTGCGCCCGATAGGAATTTACGAACTGGGCGAAATTCAGTCCGCGACCCTTGAGCGCGCGCGTGACATAGGTGCGGTTGGTGTTGAGCTCCCGCGCCACCTCGTCGCGGGTAAGTCCCTTCCGCAGGAAAAGCCGCTTGCGCACCATCGTTTTCTTCATCTTTGCATAGAGCGCATCCGCGCTAAGCTTTCGCCTCATTTCTTTTCCGGTACTCCTTGCACCACTCCGCCGGGGTGAAGCCCGTATTGCGCCCGAAAGCCGTGTTGAAGGTGGTCATCGAATTGAAGCCCACCCGCCGGCACAACTGCGTTATCGTAAGTTCGGGATTCTGCGCATAGACCCGCATCGCCTCCCGCACCCGGTAGTAGTGCACCAGCTGACAGAAATTCTTGTTGAGTTTCAGCTTGATGGTCTGGGCGAGGTAGCTTTTGTTGGTGTAGAGCCGTTCGGCCAGGTCGCCCACCCGGATGTCGGGATTGAGATAGAGCTTTTCGCGCTCGAGCACATTGCACAGGCGGTCTTTCAACTCCTCCATGTCCGCGTCCTTGAGGCTGGGCCCGGCGTCTTCCAGAATCCGGTCTGCGTTGGGAATCGCCCGGTCCTGGCGCGGATACGCCTTTGCGTCCGGCGGACCCTCCGCTCCCGCGGATTTCCGGCGGCCGAACCGCAGATACAGGAAAACCGCCACGCCCAGCAACGGCACATAACCGATCAGCATCCAAATCGTGTTCATCATTTCATCGCGTTTTTACCCGACGAAATTATACACAAAAGGGGCGGTTCCATCGTCGACCGATATAACCGCCCCCTAATGCCTTCCGGCGACGCCGGACCGCTATTTCTTGATTACGTCGAAGCCTGCGCCGTACACGCCGGTCACGCTGCCCACGGAAAGGAAGGCCTGCGGGTCTTCCTCCTTGACGAGGTTCAGCAAAAACTTCAATTCGTGCTTGCGGGCGATGATCACCAGGACGGTCGCGTCCGCCTTTGTGTACCAGCCCTTTCCATTGAGCGCCGTCACGCCGCGGTGCAGCTCGCTGGTGATGCGGTCCGCGATTTTTTCATAATTCTTCGAAAAAATCAGGATTTGTACGGACTGCTTGCTGCCGGATACGAAGAGGTCGAGCGAATAACTGAAGACGCCCGCCATCACATAACCGTACACCAGGTTGGCGAAGCGTTCGCCCCAGCTTCCTTCCGTAGGAACGATCAGGGTCGACCCGATGATGAAAATGTCGAGGATCAGCAGGATCTTGCCGGGGGAAATCGCCCGGTACTTGTTGATCATCAGCGCGATGATGTCGGTACCACCCGAACTGCCGCCCTGCGAGAACGTGAGCGAGATGCCGAGGGCCGACAGGGCGCCGCCGATGATCACGCTGAGCAGCTTGCCGTTCTCGAGCGCGATGATGCGGATGAACTCTTCCGGAATGACCATCGGCAGGACGCGCAGCAGAATCGTGGCGACCACCATCGCATAGATGGTCTTCACGCCGAAGGCCGGTCCCAGCACCTTGAGGGAGATTAGCAGCAGCACCGCGTTGATCAGGAAGAAGGAATAGCTCACGTGGAAACCGGTGCAATACTGGATCACGGCCGAAATACCGGTCACGCCGCCGCCCACCAGGTGGTGCGGAATGACGAAGACCGTCCAGGCCAGCACGTAGAAGAACAGGCCGAGCGTGATGATGGCGTAGGACTTGAGCGTCGAGAGGACTTTGTTCTTTTCCATTTAGCAGACGATATTGATGATTTTGCCCGGAACGACGATCACCTTGCGGATCGCGCCCCCCTGCAGGTATTTTCCGGTATTGGCATCGGCGCGGACAGCCGCTTCCACCCCTTCCCGGTCGAGGCTCCTGGACAGTTCGAGCAGGAAGCGCATCTTGCCGTTGAACTGCACCGGATACTTCACGGTGTCTTCCGCCGTATAGGCCGCATTGTAGGCCGGATAGGTGGCGAAGGAGATGCTTTCCGTGTGGCCGAGCAGCTGCCAGAGTTCCTCCGCGATGTGCGGTGCGAAGGGGCTGAGCACGATCAGCAGCGGCTCGAGGATCTCCCGCTTGTTGCAGCCCAGGTCGGTCAGTTCGCCCACGGCGATCATGAAGGCGCTGACGGTGGTGTTGAACGAGAAGTGCTCGATGTCGTCCTGGGCCTTCCCGATCAGCTTGTGGAGGGCCTTCAGTTCGGCGGGCGTCGCCTTTTCGTCGCTCACCGAGAAGGTGTCGCGGTCGAAGAAGAGCTTCCAGAACCTGCGGAGGAAGCGGTGCACGCCGTCGATGCCCTTGGTGTCCCACGGCTTGCTCTGCTCGAGCGGTCCGAGGAACATCTCGTACATACGCAGCGTATCGGCACCGTAACGCTCGCAGACGCTGTCGGGATTGACCACGTTGAACATCGACTTGCTCATCTTCTCGATGGCGCTGCCGCAGATATACTGTCCGTCCTCGAGGATGAACTCGGCGGTCGCAAAGTCGGGCATCCAGCGGCGGAACGCCTCGGTGTCGAGCCTGTCGCCGTCCACGATGTTGACGTCCACGTGGATTTCGGTGGTGTCGTACCGGTCTTTCAAGCCATAGGAGACGAACGTGTTCGTGTTTTTGATGCGATACACAAACTTGCTCTGTCCCTGGATCATGCCCTGGTTGATGAGCTTCTTGAACGGCTCCTGCTCGCACACGTAGCCGCAGTCGTAGAGGAACTTGTTCCAGAAGCGGGAATAGATCAGGTGGCCCGTGGCGTGCTCCGTACCGCCGATGTAGAGGTCCACGTCGCGCCAGTATTCGTCGGCCTCGCGGCTCACGAGCGCCCGGTCGTTGTGCGGATCCATATAGCGGAGATAGTAGGCGCTGCTGCCCGCGAAGCCCGGCATCGTGCTGGTCTCGATCGGAAAGCCTTCATAGGTCCAGTCCTTCGCGCGGGCCAGCGGCGGCTCGCCGCTCTCCGTAGGCAGGAACTTGTCCACCTCGGGAAGTTCCAGCGGCAGCCGGTCCGCCGGCATCGGCTGCGGGATGCCGTCCTTGTAGTAGATCGGGAACGGCTCGCCCCAGTAGCGCTGGCGCGAGAAGATGGCGTCGCGCAGGCGGTAGTTGACCTTGCGGCGGCCGATGCCGTGCGCCTCCACGTAGTCGATGGCGGCGGGGATGGCTTCCTTCACGTCCATCCCGTTCAGGAAGCCGGAGTTGCACATCACGCCTTCCTTGGCGTCGAAACTCGATTCGGAGACGTCGCAGCCCTCGATCAGCGGGACGATGGGCAGGTTGAAGGTCCGGGCGAAGGCGTAGTCGCGGCTGTCGTGGGCCGGAACCGCCATGATGGCGCCCGTGCCGTAGCCGGCGAGCACGTATTCGGAGATCCAGACCGGGACCTTGTCCCCGGTCAGCGGGTTGACGGCATATGAGCCGGAGAACACGCCCGTGACCTTGCGGGTCTCGGCGATGCGCTCGCGCTCCGTCTTCTTCTTGGCCTGCTGGAGATACGCCGCGACGGCTTCACGCTGCGCCGGCGTGGTGAGACGCTCCACCCACTCGCTCTCGGGAGCCAGGACCATGAAGGTCACGCCGAAGACCGTGTCGGCCCGGGTGGTGAAAATCGTCATGTCGTATTCCTGCTCGCCGTTGCTCACCCGGAACACCATCTCGGCGCCCTGGCTCTTTCCGATCCAGTTGCGCTGCATCTCCTTGAGGGAGTCGGTCCAGTCGAGCTGGTCGAGGCCGGCGAGCAGCCGTTCGGCATAGGCGCTCACGCGGAGCTGCCACTGCTTCATCTTCTTCTGTTCCACCGGGAAACCGCCGCGCACGGAGTAACCCTCCTTCACCTCGTCGTTGGCCAGCACGGTACCCAGCGCCGGGCACCAGTTCACCGACGTCTCGCCCAGGTAGGCGATGCGGTAGTCCATCAGCAGGTCGGACCGTTCCTTTTCGGAAAGGCCGTCCCAGCGGCCCTCGGCCTTGAACTTCGCGATCAGCGTGTCGATCGGCTCGGCCTTGTCGGTGACGGGGTTGTACCAGTGGTTGAACATCTCCAGGAAGGCCCACTGCGTCCACTTGTAATAGGCGGGATCGCAAGTGCGCACTTCACGCGACCAGTCGTAGGAAAAGCCGATGCGGTCCATCTGCTGCCGGTAGCGGGCGATGTTCTGCTCTGTGGTCCGGGCCGGATGCTGTCCGGTCTGGATGGCATACTGCTCGGCCGGGAGGCCGAACGCGTCGTAGCCCATCGGATGCAGCACGTTGAAGCCCTTCAGGCGCTTGTAGCGGCTGTAGATGTCGCTCGCGATGTAGCCGAGCGGATGGCCGACGTGGAGCCCGGCACCGGAAGGATACGGGAACATGTCGAGCACGTAGTATTTGGGTTTGGAAGGATCGGCCTCGGCCTTGAATGTATGGTGTTCGGCCCAGAAGGCCTGCCATTTTTGCTCGATTGCTGCGAAATTGTACTCCATTGCGCGTTTTGTTTCAAACCGCAAAGATAACGATTTCCAGTGAGTTTGATGAATATTATTTCAGGCGGAACTCGACGGGGATGACCAGCCGCGTGCGGACTTTCTCACCCTTGATCTGGCCGGGAATCCACTTCGGGGAGACCTCCACCACGCGGACCACTTCGTCGTCGAGCAGTTCGTCCACGCCGTGCTCCACGGTGACGTTGGTCACGCTGCCGTCCTTCTCCACCACGAAGCTGACCAGCACCTGGCCCTGGATGTTCTGTTCGATGGCCCGGGCGGGATACTTCAGGTACTTGTACACCCAGCTCTGGAGGAAATGCTTCTCGTTGGAATGGAAGAACTGCGGACGCACGTCGCAGTCCGACGCGGCATAGATCCGCTCGGCGCGGCGCGCCTGCTTCCCGGGATCCTTTTCGGCCGTGGAGACCTCGTCCTGGGCGGCGAGCACCAGCAGGAAATGGTACAGGTAGTTGCAGGCAGCCTCCATCGCCGGATAATCGAGCTGCCGGGGCGTGTCGCGGACGGTACGGTGCTCCCGCGCCGGCCCCGTGGTGAAGAGGAAAACGGGAATCCCGCGCTCGTAGAACGGCAGGAAGTCCGACGGGAGCGGCGGTTCCTGCACGACGGCCGGCCGGACCACGACGGGCTGTTCGTGCGTCTTGTCGAACAGATAGTTGCGGTCGACGGCGCCCAGCTGGGTGAAGCACCGCAGCGGGTTGGATTCGCCGCTGCGCCCCAGGCAGTCGAGGTCGACCATCGCCTTGACCTGGCGGATCTGCTCGAAGGCCCGGTTGACGAAATACCAGGAGCCGGCCATTCCCTGCTCGCCCGCACCGAACCCGACGAAAAGGATGGAACGGCGGAACAGGCCCCGGTACTGCGACACCATCCGCGCCACCTCCACCAGCACGGCCACGCCCGACGCATTGGCATCCGCGCCCGGGTACAGCTGCCGCACCGGCTCGCCGTTGACGGTCAGCACGTGTGTGCCTACGTGGTCGTAGCGCGCACCCACCACGATGTACTCCTCCCGAAGCTCCGGATCTGCGCCCTCCACGATGCCCACGATGTTCTGCGAGGCGATTTCCCCGCCGTCGCCGGCGATACGGAAATCCTGCCCCAGCGAATCGGTGAGCATCAGCACGCCGGCGTCGCACAGCGCATCGTACAGGTAGCGGGCCGCAGCCCGTTCCCCTTCGCTGCCCGCCAGCCGGCCGTCCAGCTCGTCGGACGACAGGGCCTCCACGTGCCGCCGTAGGGCGGGGGCAACAGCAAAATTCTGTGCGGCGAGGGTCGCCGCACAGAATTCAAGCATCAGGAGTATGATCAGTTTCCCTTTCAATTATTTCTGGTAGAACGGCATCTTCACCACGACGGCCTTCAGCAGTTTGCCGCGCACTTCGATGAAGATTTCGCTGCCGACTTTGTTGAAGGGAACTGCTACATAACCCATGCCAATCGCCTTCTTCACCGTCGGGCCCATCGTACCGGAGGTCACGTGGCCGATCGGGGCGCCGGAGGCGTCGCAGATGGGCATCTCGTGACGGGCGATGCCGCGGTCCACGAGCTCGAAGCCCACGAGCCTGCGCGTCAGGCCGGCCGCCTTCTGGTCGAGCAGGAACTGCTTGTCCACGAAGTCGCCCTTGACGTCGTTGAACTTGGTGATCCAGCCCAGGCCGGCCTCCAGCGGGGAAGTCGTGTCGTCGATGTCGTTGCCGTAGAGGCAGAAGCCCATCTCGAGGCGGAGCGTGTCGCGTGCGCCCAGGCCGATCGGCTGGATGCCGTAGGGTGCGCCGGCCTCGAACACCGCGTTCCAGAGCTGGTCGCCGTATTCATTGGGGGCATAGACCTCGCATCCGCCGCTGCCGGTGTAGCCCGTGGTGGAAAGGATCGCACCGGGGATGCCGGCGACTTCCAGTTCCTTGAAGGTATAGTATTCCATGGAAAGGATGTCCTCCTTGCAGAGTTTCTGCATCACCTCCATCGCCTTGGGGCCCTGGATGGCGAGCTGGCAGGTCTGGTCGGACGCATTGACGAGGTCACGGCCAATCTCGATGCCGAACTTCGGCGCAAGGCCGCACAGGTGGTTCCAGTCTTTCTCGATGTTGGCGGCGTTGACGGCGAGCAGGTACTTCTCCGTGCTGAAGCAGTACACGATGAAGTCGTCCACGATGCCGCCCCTTCCGTTGGGGAAGCAGGTGTACTGCGCCTTGCCCGGAAAAAGCACGGACGCGTCGTTGGAAGACACGTACTGCAGGAACGGCAACGCCTGCGGTCCCTTGATCCAGATCTCGCCCATGTGCGACACGTCGAATACACCGACGCCTTCCCGCACGCAGGCGTGTTCCTCGTTGATTCCCTTGTATTGGATCGGCATGTTGTAGCCGGCGAACGGAGCCATCTTCGCACCCAGCGCGATGTGCTTCCCAGTGAATACGGTATTCTTCATATCTGTTTGTGTAGTTTCTGATTCGTGTTGTAGATCCAGGGATCGGACGGGGCGATGTGCAGCCGCTTGAGCGCCGCCACGTCGCGCCGGACGGCGGCAAGGGAATCGCTGCCGTCGACACAGACGACCTTCAGGCCGCTCCTGAAGTCGAAGACACGCACCCGGAAACCGTTTTCGTGCAGCCTGTCCACGTAGATCTGCGCATTGGCGGAATCCTTGAAGGCACCCGCCACGGCGTAGTAGGTCTTCAGGACCGCACCTTCCGCGGCGGCGGCCGCCTGCTCGGCGGCGACGCGCGCACGTTCCGCCTCGACGGCGGAAAGGGAGTCGCGGACCGCCTGCTCGCGGGCTTCCTTCGCCATCCGGAGCGCAGCCAGGTCGGCGGACGTCGGCTTGCCCAGGGAGGCGCGCACCAGGTCGCAGCCCGAAACGGCCGCAACCGCCAGGAGCAGCGACAGGGCCCAGGAAACCGTTGCGCAAAGATGCTGTCTCATAATCGGACAAAGATAGCACAAAAAACGCATAAAAAGCGTAACTTTACAACCTAAAGTCTATCGAATGCACAAAACCCGGAGGAAACTGCTGGCACTGTTCGCCGGACTGGCCGTCTGCCAGCCGCTCGCGGCAGGCAGGCCCGACACCGTCCGGATTGTATTCATCGGCGACGTGATGTCGCACGGCCCGCAGACGTCCGCCGCCCTCAGGCCCGGCGGCAACCGCGCAAACCCCGCCGATTACGACTACAGCTCCTATTTCCGGCACGTGCAGGACCGTTTCGATGCGGCCGACTTCGTGGTGGCCAATCTGGAGTTTCCCTGCGGCGTGCAGCCCTACTCGGGCTATCCGTTCTTTTCCGCACCCCAGAGCCTGGCCTATGAGGCGCAGCGCTGCGGCATCGACCTGTTCCTGGCCGCCAACAACCACATCTGCGACCAGGGCCGCGCCGGGATGGACAGCACCTACGTCGTCTATTCCCGGCTGGGCGTCCCTTTCACCGGCCTGTACCGCTCCGCCGGCGAGGAATTCGAGAACAACCCGATGATCGCCGACATCCGTGGCCTGCGGGTCGCCTTCCTCAACTTCACCTACGGCACCAACGGCCTACCCGTCCCGCCGCCCTACCGTGTGAGCCTGCTCGACTCCGCTTACGTGAAGGAAGTCGTCGCACGGGCCCGCGACCGGGGCGCCGACCTGATCGTCGCCCTGCCCCACTGGGGCGAAGAATACAACCAGTTCCCAGGTGCCAGCCAGCGGCGCTGGGCCGGACTGCTCCTGCGGGAAGGCGTCGACGCCATCGTGGGCGCCCATCCGCACGTGGTACAGCCCGTGGAATTCACGCCGCCGCACGTGATCGCCTGGTCGCTGGGCAACTATGTCTCCAACCAGAGCGACGTGAACACGCAGATCGGCCTGCTGCTCGAACTGACGGTCGTCCGCGACGGATCGGGACGCGCCGTCATCGTGGAAGCCGACCCCACCTACCTGTGGTGCTCCCGCCGCCGGATGCTGGAGCAGAACTATACGGTCATCCCCATCCGCGACTGGCTCGGACGCCGCGACGCGTGGCTCGACAAGAGCGACTACGACAAGATGGTCCGCGAATGGGAGGCCCTCAGACAGAAATTCGGACTATAACATATGGAAAAAACCATCCTGCTTGAAGAGATCGACCCGATCGACATCTACGGAATCAACAACCGACTGTTCGACCTGCTCACCGCCCATTACCCGAAGATCAAGGCCGTCGCCCGCGGCGCGGAAATCTACCTGATGGGGCCCCAGAGCGAGCTCGACGATTTCGAGGAAAAGATCACGCTGCTGCGGCAGAAGCGGAAAAACCGCAGCGTGCTCACGGAATACGACGTGGAGTCGCTCTTCGAAGGGAGCAGAAACGCGGAAGAAGCGCCCGCGGCGGAAGACCCCGCGAACGGCAACATCATCCTCTACAGCAACGAGGGACGGCCGATCAAGGCCCGTACGCCCAACCAGAAGCGGATGGTCGCCGAGTCCGCCCGCAACGACCTGGTCTTCGCCATCGGCCCGGCCGGCAGCGGCAAGACCTACACCGCCATCGCCCTCGCCGTCCGGGCGCTGAAAAACCGCGAAGTGCGGCGGATCATCCTCACCCGGCCCGCCGTGGAAGCCGGCGAACGGCTCGGTTTCCTGCCCGGCGACCTGAAGGAGAAGCTCGATCCCTACCTGCAGCCGCTCTACGACGCGCTGGGCGACATGATTCCCGCCAAACGGCTCCAGTCGTTCATGGAAGAAGGCATCATCCAGATCGCGCCCCTGGCCTATATGCGGGGCCGCACGCTCGACCGCGCCTTCGTCATCCTCGACGAGGCGCAGAACACATCGCTCGGCCAGCTCAAGATGTTCCTCACGCGCATGGGCAGCGACGCCAAGTTCATCGTCACAGGCGACGCCACGCAGATCGACCTGCCCAACAAGAGCGACTCAGGCCTGATGCGGGGCGTGGAACTCGTCCGCGACATCAAGGGAATCAGTATTGTGGAATTCGGAAAGGAAGATATCGTCCGGCACCCGCTCGTCACAAAGATTGTGGATGCGTTCGAACGCATCTGACGCTGGCGCGCAAGTCGTTCTTGGACGTATAGCTTGCCGGGAAGTCGGGACGGTCGTAGTGGATGTAGCGGTAGAAGGCCTGGTCTGCATTCTTCTCCGTAGCGCTCCACCAGCAGCCGAATGCGTTCACACCGCTGAAATCGCTGGTGTTCGCAAAGGAGTAGCCCAGCGGCATCGCATTCCAGCCGAAGGTGTTCTCGTGGACGTTGTCGGGCGAATAGGGCCACAGCCGTTCCCCGTTGACATACGCGTCGGCCGACGCCCGTGACCCGAGACCCGGCCAGTTCCCGTAGAAGTCGAGGGGTTCCCCGCCGTTCATCGCCGCAGCCAGCGAATTCCAGTCCTGCTCCGTGGGGACCCGCCATCCTTCCGGACAGACGTCGCCCGTGACGGCCTCCTCCCAGGTGTAGAAACTGCCGAACAGGCCGGCGGCCGCCGGGGAAGCCTTGAACGGGACACCCTTTCCCTGCCAGGCCAGGTTCTGGCTGAACCAGTCCAGCGGGCCGATGGTGACATAGCAGTAGGAACGGCCGTCACGGACGTCCGTAACCCGCTCCGCGCTGTCCGCGAGCCCCGTGAGCGACGTGTTCCAGGTGGTGTCGATGGTCGTGACCGTCTGCGACGTCGAACTGTTGTAAAAACCGTCCGCATACGAGAAAGCGGATACGGTGAAGACGCCCAGGCTGTCAGGGAAACGCACCGTGACCGTCCTGGCCGTCAGTGTATCGGCGTAAACGCCGGAAATGTACCACTTGTACCGGACATCCTTGGGATAGAGGATCCCGGAGGCCGACATCGTGACCGTCTCGCCCTTGAGCACATAGTACGGGATGTCATATTCGACGGAACCGGACATCGAGGCGGACGTCTCCGTCTCCTCTTCCTCGTCCTTGCACGCAAAGACGCCCAGCAGCAGAAGCAGGGCGGCAGCCAGAAAACCGGTTTTCTTGATCAGGTCCATACAACTTGCAAAGATGCACAAATAATCGTAAATTTGCAAGAAATGTACCGTCCCTTCATCCTGCTTCTGCTTTCTTTCCTGCTGCTGGCCGGCGGCTGCGAAAGCGGGAACCAATACGTATACATCGAAGGGTTCGCCCAGGGCGGGACCTACCACGTCATCTGCCGTCCCGTGCGCGGCCTCTCCGCACAGGAGCTCCGCGACCGGATCGACGGCCGGCTGCTGGCGATCGACGGCTCGCTGAGCGGCTACAACAAGGGCTCGCTGCTCTCGCGGCTCAACGCCGGGGAGGACCTCCCCCTCGACACGCTCTTCATCGGCTGCTTCACCCGCTCGAAGGAGATCTGGGCGGAGACCGGCGGCGCCTTCGACCCGTCGGCCGCCCCGCTGTTCGACCTCTGGGGCTTCGGCTTCGCGAACCGGGAGACCGTCACCCAGGCGGCCATCGATTCGATCCGGGCGTTCGTCGGAATGGATCTCCTGACGCTCGAAGAGCGGGCCGACGGCGTCCACCTGGTCAAGGCCGACCCGCGCGTCCGGCTGAACTTCAACGCAATCGCGCAAGGCTACTCGGCTGACGTGGTCGCGACGCTGCTCGATTCGCTCGGTATCCGGGACTACCTGGTGGACATCGGCCGGGAGATCGCCTGCAAGGGCCGCAACGCCGCCGGCGACCCCTGGCGCATCGGCCTCGACCGGCCCTCCGACGGCAACTTCGACGAAGGCAAGGACCTGCAGGCCATCCTCGAAGTCACCGACTGCGGCATCGTCACCTCGGGCAACTACCGCAAATTCTATATCGAAGACGGGCAGAAATACGCCCACACCATCGACCCGGCCACCGGCCGGCCCGTCACCCACAACCTGCTTAGCGCCACCGTCGAGGCGCAGGACGCCGCCACGGCGGACGCCTATGCCACCTGGCTGATGGTCGCGGGGCCCCTCCGGGCCCGGGAGATCCTCGCCGGAAGGCCGGACCTCGAGGCGCTGCTGGTCTACGACGAGGACGGGACGATGAAAACCTTCCAGACGACAAACATCAAGACACGATAAGATGAACCGACGCGATTTCCTCAAGACTTCCCTGCTGGGCGCCGCCGCGCTCGGCATCACGGGCGTGACCGGATGCAAGGTCACCACAAAACAGTCCTTCGACGTCATTATCAAGAACGGCGTCATCTACGCGGGCGACGGGAAAGCCCCGATCCGGGGAGACATCGCCCTCCGCGACGGAAAGATCGCCGCCCTCGGGAAAGATCTCGGAACCAGCGCCGGAACCATCGTGGACGCCGGCGGGCTGGCCGTATCGCCCGGCTTCATCGACATACACGTCCATACCGACACCAATCTCTTCCTCGCCCCCAAGGGCGACAGCCGCATCTACCAGGGCATCACCAGCGAGGTGGGCGGAAACTGCGGATACTGTCCCTTTGTCTATTCGGACGAGGCTTGGGAAGGCCGGAAAGACCGGCCGCGCCACGGCGGACCGGCCTGGCGCGACATCGACGGATTCTACCAGCGCCTCGCGGACAACAAGATCGGCATCAACTACTGCAGCCTCGTGGGCCACGGCGACGTGCGCGAGGCCGTCGTCGGCCCTTACAACGTGAAGGCTTCCGATGCGGACCTCGAGCAGATGTGCGCAATCCTCGACCGGCAGCTCGCAATGGGCGCCATCGGCCTTTCCTACGGCCTGGAATACGCCCCCGGCTGCTACTCGGACACCCGTGAGATGGTGGCGCTCAACAAGGTGGTGGCCCGGCACAACGCGCTCTACACCATCCATATGCGCAACGAGGACGACCACGTGCTCGAAGCGATGGACGAAGCCATCGAAGCCGCCCGACTGTCCGGCGCCAGGCTCGAGATCTCCCACCTCAAGGCGCAGAACCCGGCCAATTTCGACAAGATCGACGAGATGCTCGGGAAAATCGACCGGGCGCACGCCGAAGGCATCGACATCGCCTTCGACCGGTATCCCTACACCGCCTTTTCCACCGGCTTCACCTCGTTCATTCCCATCGAACTGCGCGACGGAACCGCCGAAGACATCTATCGCCGCCTCGACGACAAGGCCGCCTGCGAAAAGATCCGGAAATACGCCTACAGCCGCCTCGAACGCTTCGGCGGACCGCAGCAGGTGGTCGTAGCCGGCTGCAAGGACCCCGCCAATGCCGTGTACGCCGGCAAGAACCTGGCCGAATGCTGCCGGCTGTCCGGCATGGACGAATTGGAGATGATCCGCTACCTGCTCATCTCCGAGAAGCTGGAGGTCAACCAGGCCACCTTTGCGATGAAGGAGGAGAACCTCAGGAAGATTTACGCCCATCAGCTGTCGATGCCCGCTTCCGACGGCAGCGTCTATTCACCGGAAGGAGAACTGGGCAAGGAACTGCCGCATCCGCGTTCCTACGGTACGTTCCCGCGCTTCTTCGAAAAGTTCGTCCGGGAAGACAAGGTGCTCGACCTGCCGACCGCCATCTGGAAGTGCACCGGCCTGCCGGCATCGCGCATCAAGCTCAGGGAACGCGGCCTGCTCGTCCCGGGCTACGCGGCCGACATCACCGTCTTCGACCCGGCTCGCATCGCCGACCTGGCCACCTACGCCCGGCCGCACACCTTCCCCGCGGGCATCGTCCACGTGTTCGTCAACGGCGTCCATACAATCAAAGAGGGCGCCCATACGGGTGCCCTCCCAGGAGTGATTCTCGGCACAGACCAGCTGAGCCGGTAACAATCAGAAGTGATACTTCACGCCGAACTGGGCGACGCCCTGCATGCCGGCGCCGAGTTCCATGAAGCCGCAGAGCTGGCCGCCGAATTCCATGCCGATCAGCGAAATATGGGCCGTCGGCAGCCACAGGTTGCCGCTCGCCGTCTCGACAAGGTTGCCGTTGATGCACATCACACCGAGACCGAATTTGGAGTACATTCCGAAATAGTCGCGGCGGAACCAGTTCAGTTTCGCATCGCCCATCAGGAAAAAGATGTTGGCTGAAGCAGCCGTGAGGGAACCGGTCTTGTCTTCCAGATTCACGCTCATCCGGTTGAAGCCGGCATTGGCGCCCACGCCGAACACATTGTTGAAGTGATGGATGTAACCCAGGTTCAGGACACCCTTCGATCCGCCGCTGCGGATGGATTCGATTTCTTCTTCCGAGATGGCCTCGGCGATGCTGGAGATCGATCCGGCCAAGTTGATGAGGGTGTTCATGGCAATGCCGATCACCGAGATGCCGTAGCTTGCCGAAATCTCATCGGGGCAGTATTCGTTGAGGGTCTGCGCGTTCAACGAAGGGGAAACCAGCAGGCCGAAGAGGGCCACAAGGGTAATGCAGATTTTTTTCATATATGCGTTAATCGTTAAATGAATGATCTTTCTCTGCAAAGATAATGATTTTTTACTATTTCCTAATTTTTTTAGTAGAAAAACGAATAAAAATCGTTGATAAGCCGTTTTTGTCAACTACGATTATACTTTTCCGTCTGTTCTGCAATAAGTTCCTTCAGCACACCCGGATCGAAGTAATTGATCTTCATCGCCCGCTTGACGGCGGCGAGCGTTTCGGCCGCGGCGGCACGGGCCGTCTCGGACCCCTTGCGGAGCACCTCGTACACATACGGGATGTCCTGCTCCAGTTCCCGGCGGCGACGGCGGATCGGCTCGAGCGTATCGTTGAGTACCGCCGTCAGGAAATTCTTGCACATCACGTCACCCAGGCCGCCGGCGCGGTACTGCGCCTTCACCGCGTCGAGGCTGTGGAAATCAAACGACACCTTCCGGCCGTGGAAACAGTCGCCGAAGCGGTCGAAATGTTCCGGCCGGCAGAAAGCGTCGAGATAGGTGAACACCGTGTTGCCCTCCACCTTGCCGGGATCGCTCACCTGCAGATGGCCCGGATCGGTGTACATGCCGCGGACCTTGGCCGCGACCTCTTCGGCGGAGTCAGACAGGTAGATGCAGTTGCCCAGCGACTTGCTCATCTTGGCCTTGCCGTCGGTGCCGGGCAGGCGCAGGCACGCCGCGTTGTCGGGCAGAAGGATTTCCGGCTCGACGAGCACGGGGCCGTAGGTCGCGTTGAACTTGCGGACGATCTCGCGCGTCTGCTCGATCATCGGTTCCTGGTCCTCGCCCACGGGCACGGTCGTCGCGCGGAACGCGGTAATGTCGGCCGCCTGGCTGATGGGGTAGCAGAAAAACCCGACCGGCGTGCCGGCCTTGTTGTCGGCGCCCTCCGCGTCGTTGAAGCCGCGCTGCTGGATCTCCGCCTTCACGGTGGGGTTGCGCTGCACGCGCTGCACCGTCACCAGGTTCATATAGAAGAACGTCAGTTCGGTGAGCTCGCTCACCTGCGACTGGATGAACAGCACGGACTTGGCCGGGTCGAGGCCGCAGGACAGGTAGTCGAGCGCCACTTCCAGGATGTTCTGCCGCACCTTTTCGGGATTGTCGGCATTGTCGGTCAGGGCCTGGGCGTCGGCGATCATGATGAAGATGCGGTCGAACGCGCCGCTTTCCTGCAGCTCCACGCGCCGCCGGAGCGAACCGACATAATGGCCTATGTGCAGCCGCCCGGTGGGCCTGTCACCGGTCAATATGATTTTTTCCATCGATGTGTCAATCTTTTACGGTTTTAAGCTTCTCGCGGATCTGCGCCTCGATCTCGTCGGCCAGCTGCGGGTTGTCCTTGAGCAGGGCCTTGACGGCGTCGCGGCCTTGTGCCAGACGGGTTTCGCCGTAGCTGAACCAGGAGCCGCTCTTGTGGATGATGTCGAGCTCCACGCCCAGGTCCACGATCTCGCCCACGTGCGAGATGCCTTCGCCGAAGACGATGTCGAATTCGGCCTTCTTGAACGGCGGCGCCATCTTGTTCTTGACGATCTTGGCGCGGGTGCGGTTGCCCGTCGCCTCGTCGCCGTCCTTGAGCTGGGTGATGCGGCGCACGTCGATGCGCACCGACGCATAGAACTTCAGGGCGTTGCCGCCCGTGGTGGTCTCCGGATTCCCGAAGAGGATGCCGATCTTCTCGCGCAGCTGGTTGATGAAGATGCAGCAGGTATTGGTGCGGGAGATATTGGCCGTAAGCTTGCGCAGGGCCTGGCTCATCAGGCGCGCCTGGAGGCCCACCTTGTTGTCGCCCATCTCGCCCTCGATCTCGGCGCGCGGCGTGAGGGCCGCCACGGAGTCGATGACGATGATGTCGATGGCGCCGCTGCGGATGAGGTTGTCGGCGATCTCGAGGGCCTGCTCGCCGTTGTCGGGCTGCGAGATGAGCAGCGTGTCGATGTTGACGCCCAGGTTGACGGCATAGGTGCGGTCGAACGCGTGCTCCGCGTCGATGATGGCGGCGATGCCGCCCTGCTTCTGCGCCTCCGCGATGGCGTGGATGGCCAGCGTCGTCTTGCCGCTGCTCTCGGGACCGTAGATCTCGATGACGCGGCCGCGCGGGTAGCCGCCGATGCCCAGGGCATGGTCGAGCGCAATGGAACCTGTCGCAATCGTGGACACTTCCAGCGAAGGCTGGTCGCCCATCTTCATGATCGTTCCCTTGCCGAAATCCTTCTCAATCTTGGCAATCGTGGCCTGCAGCGCTTTCAGCTTCTCCGCATTCTTCCCGGCACCACCGGTTGTCATTTCTTCATTTTCTTTTGCCATACACTAAAAAATAAAAGGGTTAATGGATCGCTGACACATTCCGTCCAATACGCAAAGATACTACTTTTTTTGTGGGAAAATGAATCCATTTGTCGTAAATTTGCAGGAAAGGGGAAACGCACGACGATGAAAGAGAAGCTACTGGGAAAAACGCTGTCCGAACTGCAGGAGACCGCTTTGCAGCTGGGGCTCCCCGCCTTTGCGGGGAAACAGCTGGCGCAGTGGCTCTACCAGAAGCGGGTGACGGATATCGACGCGATGACCAACCTCTCCAAGGCGGCCCGCGCCGCCCTGTCGGAGCGGTACGAAGTGGGACGCGTCCTTCCCGCCGGCGCCGTCACTTCAGGCGACGGCACCCGGAAGTATCTTTTCCCTGCGCCGTCCGGCGACCGGTACATCGAGACCGTGATGATCCCGCAATACGAGGACGGCTCGGAAGGCGGCCTCGCCCGGGCCACGGTATGCGTCTCGTCGCAGGTGGGCTGCAAGATGAACTGCAGCTTCTGCATGACCGGGCGCGGCGGCTTCCACGGACAGCTGTCGGCCGGCGACATCCTTTCCCAGTTCCTCGGCCTCGACGAGGCGGACATCCTCACCAACGCCGTGTTCATGGGGATGGGCGAACCGCTCGACAACTGGCCGGCGGTCTCCCGGGCGCTGGAGGTCATCACCTCCGACTGGGGCTTCGGCTGGAGCCCGAAACGGGTGACGCTCTCCACCATCGGCGTGCTGCCCAACCTGAAACGGTTTCTCGACGAGAGCCGATGCCACCTGGCCGTCAGCCTCCACAACCCGTTCCCGGAAGAGCGCGCCGCGCTGATGCCCGTCCAGAACACCTGGGACATCCGCGAGGTGGTGGCCCTCCTCCGCCAGTACGACTTCTCGGGGCAGCGCCGCGTGAGCTTTGAATACACGCTTTTCGCCGGCGTCAACGACACCCGCCGCCACGCCGCCGCACTGGCCGCCCTGCTGCGCGGCCTTCCCTGCCGGATCAACCTGATCCGCTTCCACGCCATCCCCGACTCTCCGCTGCGCACCGCATCCCCGGAAGCCATCGCCGCCTTCCAGGCACGGCTGCAGGGTGCCGGCTTCACCACCACGCTGCGCGCCTCGCGCGGCGAAGACATCCTCGCCGCCTGCGGCCTCCTCGCAGGCAAAGGACTGAAAAAAACGTCGACCTGATATGAAACGCATTATCACCCTGATTCTTTCCCTGACACTGGTCTTTCCCGCCCTCCGGGCAGAAGACACGGCGCCGTCCGTGCCGCAGAAAGAGCGACCGAAGGTCGGCCTTGTGCTTTCCGGCGGCGGCGCCAAGGGCATGGCCCACATCGGCGCCCTGAAAGTCATCGAACAGCTCGGCATCCCCATCGACTACGTGGTCGGCACCAGCATCGGTTCCATCATCGCCGGCTTCTACGCCCTGGGCTACAGCGCCGACGAACTCGATACGCTCGTGCGTACACAGGACTGGAACCTCCTGATGAAAGACCGGGTATACAGACAGAACGCCTACTACAGCACCAAGAAGGATGAGGACGAATACATCGTCACGTTCCCGTTCATGAACCACGCGATGCTTCAGGAAGAGACGCAGGCGGACGCCGCCAAGAAGGAAAAAGGCGTGTTGCGGAACCTGCCGTCCGCCCTGGTCACGGGCCACAACCTCGACCAGCTCTTCACCAAGCTCTCGGTGGGCTATCAGGACGACATCGACTTCAACACGCTGCCCATCCCCTTCGCCTGCGTGGCCGTCGACCTCAACACGAAGGAGGAAGTGGTGTTCCACAGCGGCAACATCGTGGAAGCCATCCGCTCCAGCATGTCGATCCCGGCCTATTTCACACCCGTCCAGATCGGCGACCGGTTCCTCATCGACGGCGGCATGCTCAACAACATGCCCGTCGACGTCGTCAAGGAGATGGGCGCCGACTATGTGATCTGCGTGGACCTGCACCATTTCAAGAAAGCCCGGCCGGACACCGACCAGACCATCCCGGAGATGCTCTCGACGATGCTCACCATGATGAACGGTGAAAAGTACCAGTCGGGGCGCGCCGCATCCGACATCATCATCGAGCCCAATACCAGTGCCTACGGCGTCCTCGATTTCGACGAGGTGAGTGTGGACGCCCTGGTCGACAGCGGCCGGGTGGCGGCGAACCGGGTATTCCCGCAGCTCCGCTCGATGGCCGACCACCTGAAGGAGTTTCCCGCAGGCGAGTCCGTGCGTCCGCCAAGGGCCGTGAACCTGAACAGGGATTCGGTGCTCGTCTCCCAGATCGAGATCAGCGGCACTGAGCAGGACGAGATGACCTGGCTGCTCTCCAAAACGGACATCGCGCCCGGCAAATACGTGTCGGGGCCGGACATGGACCAGGTCATGGACTTCTTCTACAACACCCGCTGCTTCCGGAAGGTGAACTACAGCATTGCCGGCAAAGAAGATGAAGGATACCGGCTCAAGATCCATTTCGTTCCCCAGCGCGTCCACCAGGCCGGCATCGGTTTCCGCTTCGACTCCGAAGAAATGGCATCCATCCTCCTGGGCGTTTCGCTCAACAAGCACAAGCTTTTCGGTTCCAAGCTGGACACGAAGCTGGAGCTCGGCGCCAACTCCAACCTGACCGTCGCCTACGGCTACACTTTCCCCAACCTGACACGCCTCAACTTCACGATCACCGGAACGGACACCCGGTTCGACACCTACGATGTCGGAAACAACTTCTCCGGTCAACTGAACTATCTCCTCTACAACACCGACCGTTACAATGTCTTCAATGCCAAAACCGACTATCAGATGGTGGGCTGGCACAATTCCGACATCAAGATCGGCGCCGCCTATAATTATTACTCCTGCCTGGTGATCGATGCCACGCCGGACGGTTTCAACATGGGAGAACCGATCAAGCAAAGCTACTGGCAGGGATTCGTGAACTGGCATTTCGACAGTATGGACGACAACTACTTCCCCCGCCGGGGCCTGGCCTTCAATATCCTGGGGGCGGCGAACCGCCAGGAGGGATATTTCGTGTACGAAGGGACTTTAGACCTGAAAGCCGCCATTCCCCTCGGCGGGCACGTCACGCTGGTTCCCCAGCTGTACAACCGCTGGCTGTTCGGGCTTCCGATCCGGTATTACCACAACTTGGTCGGAGGCTATATGCCGGGACGTTACGTACCCTGGCAGATTCCGTTCGTGGGAATCAACCATACCTACAGGTCCTCGCCAAAGACAAGCATCGCAAGGGCGGACCTCCGCTTCAACATCTTCGGGCAGCACTACCTGACCCTGATCGGGAATTATTTGGCCGAGTCGTGGGATTTCTTTAACGACACGATATACGGTTATTTCGGTGCAGGCGCCGTCTATTCGATCAACACGGTCGTGGGGCCCGTCCAGGTCTGTGCCCACTGGTCCAACCTCTCCAAGAAAGTCGGTTTCCACTTCTCGCTGGGTTACTATTTCTAAACAACGATAATCTCCGATTCCATGAAACGTCTGTCCGTTCTGTTACTGCTTTTGCTGCTCACGCTTCCGGCCGCGGCCCAACGGCCGAAGGTGGGCGTGGTGCTGTGCGGCGGCGGCGCCAAAGGCGCGGCGCACGTCGGCGTACTGAAAGTACTGGAGGAAAACAATATTCCCATCGATTACATCGTCGGTACCAGTATGGGCGCCATCGTAGGCGGCCTGTACGCCATCGGCTACTCCGCGGCCGAACTCGACTCGCTGATCATGGCCCAGGACTGGAACTTCGTGATGAGCGACCGCATCCCGCGGAGCAAGACTTATTTCGAACAGCGGAAAAATCAGGACAACTACCTGCTCCGCGTACCCTTCGGACGCGGCGACTACAGCCGGCTGGGGGCGCGTGTCCAACCCCGGCGGGAAGAGGGATCCCTGCTGAGCAACATCCCCATCGCCATGGTCAACGGCCAGAATATCTACAACCTTTTCACCCGGCTTTCGGTCGGCTACCAGGACTCGCTCGACTTTTCCCGGATGCCGATTCCCTTCGCCTGCGTGGCGGTCGACCTGATCGGCAAGAAGGAAGTGGTCTTCAAGAGCGGCAACTTCGTCGACGCCATCCGCTCGTCGATGGCCATTCCCGGCTACTTCTCCCCCGTCCGCATCGGTGACATGGTGCTCATCGACGGCGGGGCCCTCAACAACTATCCGGTGGACGTTGCCCGGGAGATGGGCGCCGACATCATCATCGGCGTGAAACTCGGCGAACTGGAAAAAGAGGAACCGGTGGTCAACAGCATCGGCGACCTCTTCAACGAAGTGCTGGACCTCTACATGGACACCAAGTTTCCCGATGCCATCGCCCATACCGACATCCTGATCGCCCCGAGTACCAAGGGATACGGCACGATGAGCTTCGACACGAAGAGCCTCCGCACCCTGATCGACAACGGCGAAGCTGCCGCGCGGGAGAAGCAGGAGGACCTGCGGAAAATGAAGGCCTGGCTCGACAGTTCCCAGCAGCGGTTCATCGGGCCGATCAAGCAGCCGGAACGCTACCGGAAGGCCGTCCGGCTCGACCGCGACTCGATCACGCTCAGCAGTGTCTCCTACAACGGCCTGAATGAGAAAGACGCAAAGCGCCTGCTGCGCAAGAGCCCGCTCCAGCCGGGCACCCGCATCAGCGGACGCCTGCTGGACGAAGAGGTATCGCGCTTTTACAATACGGCGGCCTTCGAGTCGGTGACCTATCAGCTCAAGGGGCACGAAGACCCCTATGACCTGGACCTCAATTTCGTGGGCGGCCGCAAGTCGGGACTGGGCGTAGGCTTCCGGTTCGACAGCGAGGAAGTGGCCGCCGTCCTGCTCGGCATCGGCCTCAACGAGAACGCCCTCTACGGCTCCAAGTTCACCCTGACGACGAAGCTGGCCTACAACATGCAGTCGGAATTCCGATATTCCTACGCATTCCCTTCCCTCGCCCAGTTCTACGCCTCCTACCGTGTCCGTTCTTCGAACCTGAATATCCTGAACACCGGCATGGTGAGCAACATGGGCTTCACCGACCACGCCCTCACGGCGGGCTTTTCCACCCGGAACGCCCGCGACATCGACATCGAAGCGGGCGGACGGTTCGAGTTCTTCGACTTCCGGCGCCTGCTCACCGAAGAATCGGAGGCCCTGAAGGGCTACGACACCGACCTGAAGCGCAACCATTTCCCGTCGGTTTTCGCAAAGGTTGAGCTGGAGCGCCTGGACCAGCCGTTCTTTCCGATGCATGGTTTCGACATCAATGCGGGGTTCTCCTACCATTTCAACCACCTGGCGGGCGATTACCAGGATTTCAGCATCCTGCAGGTCCATGCGACCGGTGTCGTCCCGTTCAGCCGCCGGTTTGCCGTCCTCCTGACCCTAGACAACCGGACCATCTTCGGCGACCACGTACCCGTGGTGTATGGCAACTTCATGGGCGGCAGCCTGGCCGGACGCTACCTCGACCACCAGATACCGTTCATCGGATTCTCCCACACCCACTTGTTCCACAACGTACTGAGCATCGCCACGCTCGACTGCCGCTACCGGATCCTCGACAACCACTATGTCTTCGTCTCGAACGCCGCGGCCAGTACATTCGACAAGCTGGCGGATGCCTTCAACGAAAAACTCGTCATCGGAGCAAAGCTCGGCTATGCCTACAACTCGGTGATCGGACCGATTTCGGCCAGCCTGCTATGGTCGAACTATACCAAGCGGATCGGAGCCTACGTATCCATCGGCTATGAGTTCTGACGGGGCGAAAGAGCGGGCCGCGAACCGCCTGATGCGGTGTTGCGCCGTCCGCGAATACTGCCGGAGCGACATCCGCCGGAAACTGGCGGGCCTTCCGGCGGCTGACGCACAGGAGATTCTCGAGACGCTCTGCCGCGAGGGCTACGTGGATGACGGGCGCTACGCCCGCGCCTTCGCCCGCGACAAAAGTGCGCTCCAGGGTTGGGGAAGTCTCAAAATTAAGTTAGCTTTGCAACGGAAAGACATCGATGCGGCCGCCATTGCCGCAGCGCTGGAAGAAATCGACGGGGAAGCCGCCGAGGCCCGCCTCGGACAGCTGCTCCGCGCAAAATGGAACGCGCTGCAGGCGGAAACCGACCCGGAGCGGCGCAAGGCAAGGTTCTTCCGCTATGCGCTGGGGCGCGGTTACGGCTACGACGAAATAAAACGGATTTATGACAACCTCGGAAGAGATCAAAACGGTTAAACAGCGGATAGAGACGTTGGGGAGGTTTCTTTGACATCCCCGGGAAACGCGCTGAACTGACAGAAAAACAAGCTAAGACGACAGCCCCCGACTTTTGGGACGACCCGAAGGCCGCAGAGGCGTTTATGAAAGGCGTCTCCGCCATCAAGTACTGGGTGGACGGCTATGACGCCCTGGAGGCCGGCATCTCCGACCTGGAAACCCTGCTGGACTTCGGCGAAGACGCCGCCGACGACGTCGACGCGGCGTACAGAGACCTTGTCGCCAAACTCGAATCGCTGGAGATGCGCAACATGCTGGGGGCCGAAGGCGACAGCCTCGGCGCCGTGCTGACCATCAACTCAGGTGCCGGCGGCACCGAGGCCAACGACTGGTCGGCGATGCTGATGCGCATGTACACCCGCTGGGGCGAACGCAACGGCTACAAGATGACCACCACCGAATTCGTGGAGGGCGACGAGGCCGGCATCAAGTCGTGCACCATCCAGTTCGAGGGCGACTATGCCTACGGCTACCTGAAGGCGGAAAACGGCGTGCACCGGCTGGTGCGCATCTCTCCCTACAACGCCCAGGGCAAGCGGCAGACCACGTTCTCCTCGGTCTTCGTTTATCCCCTGGTGGACGACACCATCCAGATCGAGATCAACCCCGCCGACCTGGAATGGGACACGTTCCGTTCCTCCGGCGCCGGCGGCCAGAACGTCAACAAGGTGGAGACGGGCGTGCGCGTGCGGCACATCCCCACGGGCATCGTGGTCGAGAACACCGAAACACGCTCGCAGCTCGACAACCGGCAGAACGCCCTGCGCATCCTCAAGTCACACCTCTATGACCTGGAACTCAAGAAGCGGCAGGAAAAGCAGGCGGAACTCGAAGGCCAGAAGAAGCGGATCGAGTGGGGTTCGCAGATCCGGTCCTACGTGCTGCATCCCTACAAGATGGTCAAGGACCTGCGCACCGGCTACGAGACGTCCGACACGCAGGCCGTGCTCGACGGTGACCTGAACGCCTTCATGAAGGAATTTTTAATGAGAAACGATTTATAAGGCAACTTAATCTTACCCGAATATGGAATTCAAATACGCTCCGATGTTTCAGCTCGGCGAAGACACCACCGAGTACTATCGCATTCCCGGTTCCGAGGCGTGGGTCTCGGTCGGCGATTTCGAAGGCAAGCCGATGCTCAAGGTAGCGCCCGAAGCGCTCACCGTGATGGCCAACACGGCTTTCCGTGACGTATCGTTCATGCTCCGCCCGGCCCATAACGCCCAGGTGGCGAAGATCCTCTCCGACCCGGAAGCGTCAGAGAACGACAAGTACGTGGCCCTGACGATGCTGCGCAACGCCGAGGTGGCCTGCAAGGGCAAGCTTCCGTTCTGCCAGGATACCGGCACGGCCATCATCCACGGGGAGAAGGGCCAGCAGGTCTGGACCGGCTTCTGCGACGAGGCGGCGCTCTCGAAGGGCGTCTTCAAGACCTACACCGAAGAAAACCTCCGCTACAGCCAGAACGCACCGCTGTCGATGTACGAAGAAGTCAACACCAAGTGCAACCTGCCCGCCCAGATCGACATCGAGGCGACCGAAGGCATGGAATACCGCTTCCTCTGCGTGACCAAGGGCGGCGGAAGCGCCAATAAGAGCTACCTCTACCAGGAGACCAAGGCCATCCTCAATCCCGGCACGCTCGTGCCGTTCCTCGTGGGCAAGATGAAGACCCTCGGTACCGCAGCCTGCCCGCCCTACCACATCGCCTTCGTCATCGGCGGCACCTCGGCCGAGCGCAACCTGCTCACCGTGAAACTAGCCTCCTGCAAGTACTACGACAACCTGCCGACCACCGGCGACGAGACCGGACGCGCCTTCCGCGACGTCGAACTCGAGAAAAAAGTGTGGGAGGAAGCCTGCAGGATCGGCCTCGGCGCCCAGTTCGGCGGCAAGTACATGGCGCACGACGTGCGCATCATCCGGCTGCCGCGCCACGGCGCCAGCTGCCCCGTCGGCCTGGGCGTGAGCTGCTCGGCCGACCGCAACATCAAGTGCAGGATCGACAAGGACGGCGTGTGGATCGAGAAGCTCGACGACAACCCGGGCCGCTGGATTCCGGAGGAACTCCGCCGGGCCGGCGAGGGCAATGCCGTGAAGATCGACCTCGACCAGCCGATGTCCGAAGTGTGCAAGATCCTGACGAAGTATCCGATCGGCACGCGCCTGAGCCTGAACGGCACCATCATCGTGGGCCGCGACATCGCCCACGCGAAGATCAAGGAACGCCTCGACCGCGGCGAACCGATGCCCCAGTACCTGAAGGACCACCCGATCTACTACGCCGGCCCGGCCAAGACGCCGGCAGGGATGGCCTGCGGCTCGATGGGCCCGACGACGGCCGGCCGCATGGACCCGTACGTCGACCTGTTCCAAAGCCATGGCGGCAGCATGGTGATGCTGGCCAAGGGCAACCGCAGCCAGCAGGTGACCGACGCCTGCCGGAAGCACGGCGGCTTCTACCTCGGCTCGATCGGCGGCCCCGCCGCGCTGCTGGCGCAGGACAACATCAAGTCGATCGAGTGCGTCGAATACCCCGAACTCGGCATGGAAGCCATCTGGAAGATCCGCGTGGAGAATTTCCCCGCCTTCATCCTGGTGGACGACAAGGGGAACGACTTCTTCGCGAAGTTCAAATAATTTGAGATGCCCGGCTTGGCCGGGCATCCCGTATTTGTAACCTGGATGAAGGAGTTTTGCCATATCGTTGCCGGGCATTGCTTTTCGGTAGAAGCCGGCGAGGGGGTGGACTTGACGGAGGCGCTGTTGCACTACGCTCCGTTCGCTGCCGACCCCGCGACGGCGCCGGAACGGCTTTTCCGGCTGCACCTGGTCCGGGAAGCGGCCCTTCCGGTTCCGGACGGCCTTACGGAGGAATTCGACCAGAATGACGACGGTTCCCGAATCCGTCTGTTCCGGACGCCGGACGGCGGTTCCTGGTTCGAATTCTGCCTGGGGGATACCCTTTCAGGCCGGATGCTGGCCGCTCCCGGTTACGGCACGGCAAAACTCGCGCTTTGCGCCCATCCCGCGTACACGCTGGGCAACGCCCTGATGGTGCTTTACGCCTTGAGCAGCGCCCGGTTCGGCACGGCGCTCTTCCATGCGGCCGTCATCGGGTACGAAGGCCGCGGCTACCTCTTCCTGGGCAGGAGCGGCACCGGAAAAAGCACGCACGCGCGCCTGTGGCTCAAGCATGTCCCCGGTTCCGAACTGGTCAACGACGACAATCCCGTGGTGCGCGTCTTTCCCGACGGGTCCGCGCGGGTGTACGGATCGCCCTGGAGCGGAAAGACGCCGTGCTATCGCAACCTGGACTTCCCGGTCGGCGGTTTCGTACAGCTTGAACAGGCTCCCTTCAACGCCATCCGGCGGCTTTACGGCATCACGGCCTACGCCGTGCTGTTGCCTGGCATCTCGGGCAAGCGCTGGGACCGGTCGCTGGCCGACGGCCTGCACGAAACCGAAAACGCCCTTGCGACGAACATCCCGGTCTGGCATCTCCAGTGCCTGCCTGACGAAGCGGCCGCACGCCTCTGCCACGACCATATAACCCATGTGTAAGATGGCTAACCTGACCGACGAAGAGATTATCCGCGACGCCGTCAACCTGGTCGACGAAGGCCTCGCGGTGACCCTGCCGGTGAAGGGGCGCAGCATGTTGCCGTTCATTCTCGGCGGACGGGACAGCGTCGTGCTGACCCGTCCGGTCGACATCCGCGAAGGGGATGTGGTGCTGGCCCGCATCGACGGCAGGCGCTTCGTGCTGCACCGCGTCATCGAGATCGCCGGAAATCCGGACGCAGGAGCCGGAGATGTCGATCGCTGCGTCGTGCTGATGGGCGACGGCAATCTTCGCGGCCGGGAGCGCTGCCCGCTGCACGAAGTACTGGCGCGGGCCGACGAAGTGGTGGGCGCCGACGGCGTTCACCGTCGGCTCGATTCTCCGCGCCAACGCCGTCTGGCACGACTTTGGCGGCGGCTCCTGCCGGTCCGTCGATGGCTGCTGGCCATCTACAAACGAACGATTATCCGCAATATCGACATACAATGAAACGGAAAGAAGGATTCGTGCTGCGCGAAGTGTGCGGCGAAAAAGTAATCGTAGGCGAAGGCCTTGGCGCCATCGATTTCGGCAAGCTGCTTTCGATCAACGAAACGGCCGCCTGGATCTGGGAGAAGGCCGGCGAACTGGGCGATTTCTCCGTCGACGACATCGCCCGGGCCCTCTGTGAGGACTACGACGTGGATCTCGAAACCGCACGTGCCGACACCGCCCGCCTCCTCGCCCAGTGGCAGGAGCTGGGTATCGTGGAATGACCCTTCTTTTGTCACGACAGGATAGTAGCGCCTGTTATAATCCTGTCGTGACACATAATCGGACGGAAACCCCGGTTTCCCTGCCACGACAGGACTCAGAGACCATCCAGCGTCCTGTCGTGACAAAACTATAGCACCAGACAGCGGCGGAGCTGCGGCTCCGTGACATACTTCCCGGCCAGGCCGGCGGCACCGATGACTGTCCGGCCGTCGTTTCTGTCGGCGTAGCGAGCCTGACGCAGGTCCTTGCCAATTCTTTCGAACAACGCAGACCGTTCGGACAACGTCAACGAATAGATCGTCGTACCGTCACTATCTCCTTTCATCCGTGGAATATACCCATCGTCTATCAGCCGGCACAACTCCTGATCGGTCATCCAGTTTTTGTTGACCCGGCCCTGCTCGTTGACCAGCATCTGTCTGACATCAAAATCGGGTGTCCCCTGCTCAATCAGATCGATGCTGATTACGGGCGTACCGGACTTTTCACTTTTTTGTTCCTCCATCATCCGGTCGTCGGTCAACCGGTTCATCTGGTACAGGAAATTGCGCGGAGTCAGGTACACCTGTTCCACATACGAAATGTCCAAAATATCTTCGCGCAACAAGAGCCCGTTACGATCCATCCGATATGATTCGGGAATCCGGACATTCCGCGTCAAAAACAGATGCCTGCGCTCGGGCAGCATCTGCGGGATATCCAACAGGAGCTTCCCCAAGTCCTTACGGAAGTATGCGTTGGCCGAACAATGCGGATACCCGAAAGGCGTCGCCGTGAGTCCGTGATGCAAGCCCTGCCGGTTCACATAATTGATGGCTGTGGTAAGACGGTGGATACCTTCGATTTCCGTAATGAACGCAGTCCTCTCGCCCAGCCGCCCGCGACGACCGTATGTTGAATTGAAGTAGCGGGCATATGCGTAACGATAATGCCGGACAAAGTATTTCGGATTGTCCGTCTGGACGACCGTATGCCAGTGCGTCGAGAGAATGCCGTCGGCCAGCACCCGGCTTTCCGTCAGCAATGCTGTTTCTGCCAGACAATTGAACCCTCGAATATAGTCCGTCTCAGCACGGAAGAGCACCTCATTATGAGATGACAGGCAGATATGGTATACTTTCCTCATAACGCCTGACCCTATAACAAACGTCTTTCCCTATGGACATTATGCGCCGACAATATCGCATAGTCCTAGTTTTTCGGCGCGGGAGACGATGGAGCCGACAGACCGGCCGTGGTCTTTTGCGATTCGTGCCAGACCGGCGAGGGCCGTCCGCAGGCTGGACAGTTCCTGCTCAAGCCTGGCGGTCTCTTCCTTCGGCCAAGGCATAAACGCATTGGGATGTTCAGGATCCCGAACCGGCCTCTCTCTTTGCGGAAGTAAGCCAATTTCCACCAGTTTGTCCCGCGTCTCCCGGCTGAGACGGCCCATCAACTTCGCAATTTCGACGGGAGAATAGCCCTGCGAATGGAAACGGCCCAGACGATCCACTTCCTCCAGTGCCCATTCCTGCTCTCGCCGGGATAAATACGGAAGCACCTCTCCCTCGTTCACTAATCTGATTTTGATGGCGTTCTTCGTCCTTCCCTGCATACTGGCAATCTCGTCGATGCGTTTCCCATTTCGAAACAGTTCGACCACCGCCATTATTTCCTGCGCTGTCCACGCTTCGTTGAACCGTCCGGCCTCTCTTCGGATGCTCTCCAACTGCTCCGTCGGAAAAAAGAAATGCTCTCTTGTGTTCATCATACGTCATATGTTCTGTTTTAAGGCAAAGATAGCCTATGTGCGCAAACGTCTCCCATCCAAAAAGCAATATCGAAGAAGAGCCGAATTGCACTGATTATCTGCGCCTTACAATTCAAACAATTCCATTTCCAATAAAATAGACCTCCTTTTTCAAGAAAAAAAGGACGGGCCCGTCGACTGAGGGACACGACCCTTCTTTTGTCACGACAGGATTGTGGACGGGCTATGGGTCCTGTCGTGGCAGCAAAAGTGCGGCTTTCATCAAAAAACGTGTCACGACAGGACGCTGGAGTATCTTACGATCCTGTCGTGACAAAACTGCATAACTGCATCGGGAAACAGCAGCCAGCTATGGCACAGCGGGAATCGTGGGAGATGGACCCGCGAAGGCGGCGAGGCCCGGTCGACCGTAACGAGGTCTCGAGGACTAACCGACCGTTGCGCCGTTGGACAGGCGCTCTTCGGGCGTGACGATGCGCATCGTCCCGTCGATCTGTTTCGCCATCAGGATCATTCCCTTGCTTTCGATGCCGCGGATGATGCGCGGCTGGAGGTTGGCCAGGATGCAGATCTGCCGGCCGACCATGTCCTCGGGCGCATAGTACTGTGCGATACCGCTCACGATGACCCGCTGGTCAAGGCCCGTGTCGATGGTGAGTTTCAGCAGCTTGTCGGTCTTGGGAACCCGCTCGGCCGCCAGGACGGTCGCCGTGCGGATATCCATCTTCGCAAACTCGTCGAACGTGCAGGCATCCTTGGCCGGTTCCACCTTCGGCGCGGCAGCGGCCGCTGCCGCCGCCTCGGCTGCCAGCCGGGCCTCCTTGATGTCGGCCAGCCGCTTCACCTGTTTCTCGATTTCCGCATCCTCGATCTTCGAGAACAGCAGCTCAGCCGGATTGAGCTTGTGGCCTACGGGCAGCAGGTCGCTGCGGCCGAATTCATCCCAGCCAAGCGGCGTCACGTTCAGGATCCGGTTGAGTTTCTCCACCGAGAACGGCAGGAACGGGGCGAACGCCACCGACAGCGAAGCGCAGAGCTGGATCGACGTATAGAGGATCGTAGCCGTCCGCTCCATATCGGTCTTTGCCACCGCCCACGGCTCCGTATCGGAGATGTACTTGTTGCCGACGCGGGCGAGGTTCATCGCCTCGCGGAGTGCCTCGCGGAACTTGAAGGCTTCGAGATTCTCTTCGATGGCCTGCTTCAGGACCGGAATCTGCGCGAGCGCTTCCCGGTCGATGTCCTGCAGTTCGCCCGGCTCCGGCACCGCGCCACCGTAGTATTTATGCGTGAGCACCACGGCCCGGTTCACGAAGTTGCCGAAAATGCCCACCAATTCACTGTTGTGCCGCGTCTGGAAATCTTTCCAGGTGAAATCGTTGTCGGAAGTCTGCGGTGCGTTTGCCGTCAGTACATAGCGGAGCGTGTCCTGCTTGCCGGGGAAGTCCTGCAGGTATTCGTGGAGCCAGACCGCCCAGTTCCGCGAGGTCGAGATCTTGTCGCCTTCGAGATTGAGGAACTCATTGGCGGGCACGTTCTCCGGCAGGATGAAACCGTCGCCGTACGCCTTGAGCATCGACGGGAACACGATGCAGTGGAACACGATGTTGTCCTTTCCGATGAAATGGACCATCCGCGTGTCGGGGCTCTTCCACCACTGCTCCCAGGTGTCGGGCAACAGTTCGATGGTATTGGAGATGTAGCCGATCGGCGCGTCGAACCACACGTAGAGCACCTTGCCTTCGGCGCCTTCCACCGGAACCGGCACGCCCCAGTCGAGGTCGCGGCTCACGGCACGCGGCTGCAGGCCGCCGTCGAGCCAGCTCTTGCACTGGCCGTACACGTTGCTCTTCCATTCCTTGTGGCCTTCCAGGATCCACTGGCGGAGCCACGGTTCGTATTCGTTCAGCGGCAGATACCAGTGCTTGGTCATCTTCTTCACAGGCTCGGCGCCGCTCACCTTCGAATGCGGATTGATGAGCTCCTCGGGGCTCAGCGTGGAGCCGCACTTCTCGCACTGGTCGCCATAGGCGCCTTCGTTGCCGCACTTGGGGCAGGTGCCCACGATGTAGCGGTCGGCCAGGAAAACGTTCGCTTCGGGATCGTAGAACTGCTCGCTCTCCTTCTCCACGAACTTGCCCTCGTCGTAGAGCTTGCGGAAGAATTCAGCGGCGTACCGGTGGTGCGTAGCCGAGGTCGTGCGCGAATAGATGTCGAACGTGATGCCGAAATCGGCGAACGACTGCTTGATGAGGGCGTGGTACTTGTCGACGATATCCTGGGGGGAACATCCTTCCTTGCGGGCCGCGATGGTGATCGGCACGCCGTGCTCGTCGGATCCGCACACAAAAAGCGTCTCGCGGCCGCGCATTCGCAGATAACGCACATAAATGTCGGCAGGAACATAGACGCCGGCCAGGTGGCCGATGTGGACGGGGCCGTTGGCATACGGCAACGCGCAAGTGATGAGATTCCGTTTTTTCATAATCTGTTCAATTCTTTTGAAAGTCTGTTCTTGACGGTATTGAGCAACTGCAGCCGGCGGACCTGCTCCCGGAGGATGCCGGAATCGCCGCTGCGCTGCGCCCGGGCGATCTCCTTCGCCGTGGCGGCGCACTGCTGCTCGGTGATGCGGAGCTTGTAGAGGAGCACGGACTTGGGTACCGTGTAGGCCAGCGCCTGCTCCTCGGGCGTAATGGACTCCTCGTAGGTCTTGACGGTCAGGGGATGCTCCTCGAGGATCAGGTCGAAGACCGCCCGGTTCAAGGTCTCGTCTTCGCCCGTGGTGAGGAAGCGGATGATCCGCTGCTGCATCGCCTCGGGTTCCTCCTGCGGGAGCGTAGCCGTGAAAGCGAAATAACGGTCGAACAGCGTACGGTAGAGGTCGTTCACGAAGACCAGTCCGTCGTCGTCGAGGGCGTCGTGGATATACCGCGACACGGAAATTTCCTCGGACGGCTCCGCCCCGAAATACATATCCTTCTCGAAATGAAGGGGATAAGCGCCAAATTTAATCAGGTAGTAGCAAAGTTCGCGTTCCATCACGGCCAGATAGGCGTCGCGTACGGGATAGCCCGACGACGGCACGGCCGCCGGCTCCTCCCCGTCCGGCAGGTCGGCCGGCACTTCCGGAAGCGGCCCTTCCGGACGCGCTTCGAAACGCCGCCGCGAACGGTCCAGCGCCCGTTTCTTCCGGCGGAACTCGGCGACTTTCGCCAGTACGGAGTCGGTCTTCTGGTCGAACTTTTCGGCCACCATCTCCACGTAGATGTTGCGCAGGATCGGGTCGGCCACCACCGAAACGCTCTGCACGATGTCGCCGATCACCTGCGCCCGGCGAACCGGGTCGCGTTCGCTCTCCTGCAGCAGCAGGTCGCTCTTGAGCGAGATGAAGTCCTGCTCGTTCTCTTCGATGTATTCCCGGATCTCAATCAGGGAGTGGCTCTTGGCAAATGTATCGGGATCGTCTTCGGGCGGCAGGAGCACCACCTTGACGCTCAGGCCCTCCTCCAGCACCAGGTCGATGCCGCGCAGGGCCGCCTTGACGCCCGCCGCGTCGCCGTCGTAGAGGATGGTGACCTTGTCGGTGAAGCGCTTGATGAGCCGGATCTGCTCCACGGTGAGCGAAGTGCCCGACGAGGCCACCACGTTAGTCATGCCGGCCTGGTGCATCGAGATCACGTCGGCATAGCCTTCCACCAGGATGCATTTGTCGTTTTTGGCAATCGCGTTCTTGGCCTGGAAGATGCCGTAGAGCGAGCGGCTCTTGTCGTAGATTTCGCTCTGCGGGCTGTTCACGTATTTGGCGACGCTCTTGTCGGTCTTCAGCGTACGGCCGCCGAAGGCGATCACGCGGCCGCTGATGGAGTGGATCGGGAAGATCACGCGATCGAAGAAGCGGTCGTACAGTTCGCCCGTCCCTTCCCGCTCGAGGCAGAGGCCCGCATCCACCAGGTACTCTTTCTTATAGCCGTCTTTCAGCGCCTGGGCGCAGAGCGTCAGGGGGCGCGAGGCGGCATAGCCGAGGCCGAACTGCCGGATGGTCTCGTCGGTGAACTTGCGTTCCCGGAAATACGACAGGCCGACGGCCTTGCCCACTTCGGTGTTCCATAGCACGTCGGCGTAGAACTTCTGGGCATAGTCGGTCACCACCAGCAGGCTCTCGTAGCGCATCCGGTGGGCGATCTCTTCGGCGGTTTCCTCTTTTTCGACGATTTCGATATGGTATTTCCTGGCGAGGTAGCGGAGCGCTTCCACATAGGTCAGATGCTCGTGTTCCATCAGGAAGGTCACGGCATTTCCGGCCTTGCCGCAGGCGAAGCACTTGAAGATGCCTTTGGTCGAGGAGACGCTCATCGAGGGGTTCTTGTCCTGATGGAACGGACACAGGCCCAGGTAATTCGCTCCGCGCTTGCGCAGCGATACGAAGTCGCCGATGACTTCTTCGATCCGGACGGCGTCCAGAATCCTGTCTACGGTGGCACGGTCGATCATCCTACCTCCCCAAGAGCTCCAGCTCTTCTTTCGAATACAGCAACGGATCGAGCATCCAGGACATTTGATCCGTAAAGAGATAGGCTGCGGCAATCAGCAGCACCAGCAGCGCTGCCACGATGATTACGGCAATCAGCCAGGGGCGCAGCCGCTTCTTCTTCCTGTGCGTATGGCGGGCTTCCTCCGGCCGTTTCGGTATTTCGGTTGGGCGGGCTTCCTCCGCGCGATTTTGTGTTTCGGGACCCCGGAGGGCCGGGCTCTCCGAAACGACAAAATCTGCTGAAGGCTCACGCGCGCCCGCCTGCACGACAACCTGTTCTTCGGTTTCTCCCGGATCGGGCGTCTTTTCGGCAACTTTGATGGAGATGGGTTCGAAACCCAGACCGTCGGGCCAGATGTCGAGATTGTCGTCGGGGACGAAGAAGAATTCGTTGCGTGCATTGGCCCGCATTTCGCCGAGGCCGGGCAGTTTGCAGCGCTTGCGGCCCTCCAGTTCCGAGCAGAGGCGGCTCAGGCACCAGCCCAGTTCCACGCCCGCCTGCTCGAGCGAGACGCCGGTTTCACGGCGTACCTTGTCGAGCAGCAGGCGGCCTTCCGACAGGGAGACGTTTCCCTTGTGGAACGTCATCTTGCGGTAAGGCGGATGGATCGTGGTCTGGCGGTCGGAATAGCTCGCCGGCATCATCTCAGCCGTGAACGAGCCCAGGTATGGAACGTCAACCCTGTCGTTTTCAACGATAAGATCCTTGATACATTTCGAGAAAAGGTTGATTTCCATATTAAACGCAAAAATAGCATTTTTTTCCTTATTCAAGACAAGGGGGACCGGCCGCACGGCCGGTCCCCCCAAAAAGAGCATTTAATTAACCTAAAACTACTTCCAGTTCGTATATTGGGCGGATGCATCCGTCCATCCTGCATTCTGTTTCAGCACACCGTTCGAGAGGCTGATTTCGGATTGCGGGAACGGGCGGAAGCCCCAAGTAGCTTCATAACGGGCCTTGTAACCAGCGTTCTGGTCTTTCATTACCGTCTGGGCGCTGTTGTTGCGGATCGGCTGGCCCAGCTGTGTTTCAAGGGCCTTGATGCAATAGGCCTTGCCGTAACGGCGCATGTCGCTCCAGCGGATGCCTTCGAAGGCGAGCTCGTGCTGGCGTTCCATACGCAGATTCTCCACGGTATAGGCTTTGTCGGGCAGGCCAACGCGGGCACGGACGGCGTTCATGCCGCTCTTGCCGTTGTAGATCACCTTGCCGTCGGTCAGTTCGGAGTGCATAAGGAGCACGTCGGCGAAACGGATCAGCTGGACATTCTGCAGGGAGTGGCCGCGGCCCAGGTCGGAACCGGCGCCACCGTATTCAGGCACGGAGGAGAACTCATAGAAGAACTTGCCGTTCACCATGGCGCCCCAGGCCTGGTATTTCTTCTGCCAGAAACCCGTCTCTTCCATCTGCTGGTCGTTGCCCCAGGTGTACTGGGAAGGATCGTCCATCTCATCGTAGATGTTGTAGATGGAAGCCGCCTTGCGGATGTCGCCGGGCTCGTCCTTCTCCCACTGCTCCCAGATATACGGGTTGACGGTGGCCATGCCGTAGCCGCGGCTGAAGGGGAATGCGTTGACCTCATACTTGCTGCGCTTGCGCACGCCCAGATACTGGTCGAACTTGTTGCGGTTGCGCGATGAAGAGGCGATGTTGGAGAAGCAGATGCTGAACATCTCCTCGGGATTCACGTCGTCGGTGATCCACGTTCCGTCGACACTCTGGGCATACTTATAGTCGGCCTTGGTGGCGGAGTTCATGTACGGCCACATCAGGCGGAAATCGGAAACGAGCTTGTGACCGCTGTTGCTGATGCAGTCTTCCAGACCGCGGACGACTTCGTCCTTGCCGATCGTACCGCTGGCCAGCTCGCCGGTTTCCAGGTCGACGAGCGGGAGGGTCGTCAGGGTCGTGCCGTTCTTGTCGCCGTAGAAGCCCGTGTAGAACAGGTATACGCGGGCGAGCAGGGCCTCGGCATCCCACTTGGTGGCGTGGCGCTTACCGGAAACGCACTTGTCCCACGTATTCGACGGCATGATGGCGATGGCCTTCTGCAGGCCGGCGGCGATCGTACCGTAGATCTCCTCGGTCGTACCCGGAGCCGGATACTCGGCAGCCTCCGTCACGGAGTTCGGCACGGCCGACACCAGCGGAATCTCGCCGAACTGCTGGGACAGGTCGAACAGGAAGAAGGAACGCAGGAAGTAGGCCTCGCCCAGCAACTGGTTGCGCAGGGTCTCATCTTCCACCTTGTCGAGGTTGGCGATGGCCAGGTTGGCCCGGGTGATGCCGGCGTAATACGGCTCCCAGTAATCCAGTTGTGCGTTGGGTTCAAAATAGAGCAGGTGGTCATACGCCTGGATCTCATAGTCGTCCTGGCCGCCGCCGCCGAAGCATTCGTCGGAAGCCGTCAGGTTGGCGATGAAGGAATGGGCGCTGGGTTCATAGGCGGCCTGGTTGAGCACACTGTAGATACCCGTCACGAGCTGCTTGGCGTCCGTTTCCGAAGCGGGGAAGTTACTGGTGTTGCTCTCGGTGTAGCTCACCGTATCCAGGAAGTTCTCGCAGCCTGCCAGCAGCAGGATGCCCAGCATAAGGGCCGAAAAATATGCAGTAGTCTTTTTCATGGCGCATTAGAATTGAATGTTGACACCCACGAGGAAGGTCCGGGCGCTCGGATAGTAACCGAGGTCGATGCCGGACACCCAGTCCTCGTCAAAACCATAGCCGATCTCAGGGTCCATACCGGAGTACTTGGTGATGGTCAGGAGATTCTGGGCCGAAAGATAGAGACGGGCCTTGCTGATCCAGGAACCTTTGATGAGCCGGCTGAAATCGTAGCCGAGCGTCACGTTGGAGATCTTGAAGAAGTCGCCGTTCTCGATATAGATATCGGAAATGTTCGACCAGTTGCGGTCGGCGCAGGTCGTCCAGAGCGGCAGCCGGTTGGACGTACCCTCACCATGCCAGCAGTTCAGCAGGTCGCGGGTATAGCTGTCGGTCGGCCGGTCGAAGAACGAACGGTAGGACTTGGCGATCTGCTGTCCGAAGGCGCCGTAGCCCGTGACGCTCAGGTCGAAGCCCTTCCACGCCATCCAGAGGTTGAGGCCGGTGGTGAAGTCGGGATGCGGGTCGCCGATCATCGTGCGGTCGTCGTCTGTGATCTGGCCGTCGCCGTTGACGTCGACGAAGATCAGGTCGCCGGGCTTGGCGTCATCATACTTGGCGGCGGTCCTGTCGACCTCGGCCTGGTTCTGGAAGACGCCGGCCGTCTTGTAGCCGTAGAAATAACCGATCGGGTAACCCACCTGTGCACGGTACATCTCGGAAGTACCCTGGCTCAGGACGTCGTCCTCGCCGTGGATGATGCCTTCGGCGTTGGCGATACGGGTGACCTTGTTCCGGTTGTAGGCGCCGTTGACCTTGATGCCATAGGTGAAGTCGCCCGTGTACTTGCCGTAGTCGATGGCAAGCTCGACACCGGAGTTGCGCACGTCGCCGCCGTTCACATACGGCGAGCTGAAGCCGTACACGGCCGCAATCGGCGCCTGGACAAGCCAGTCCTTGGTGTTCTTGATGTATGCATCGAACGTGACGCCGAGGCTTGAATTCAGGAAGCGGGCGTCGAAACCGACGTTGGTCTGCTCGGAAGTCTCCCAGCTCACGTCGGGGTTCGCCAGCACGTCGGGCTTCGCACCGGTCTGCATCGTAGCCTTGTCGCTGAAGTAGTAACCGGCGCTGCTCGACAGCGAGATCGTGGTCAGGTACTGGAAGTTGGAGATGCTTGCGTTACCGTTCTGGCCCCAGCTGGCACGGAGTTTCAGGAAGTCGAGCCAGCCGCGGGCGTCTTCCATCCAGGGCTCGTTGGAAAGGATCCAGCCGGCGGAAACCGAAGGGAACACGCCCCAGCGGTGGCCTCTCGCAAAGTTCGAGGAACCGTCGGCGCGGACCGTGGCAGACAGCAGGTACTTGTCGAGGAAGCTGTAGTTCACACGACCGAAGAACGAAGCGAGGGCTCCCTGCGTCGACGGGGAGCCGGAAGCGGAGATCTGGTTGATCAGCGCCGGCTTTGTGTTGGACAGCCATGCGCGCGTAAAGTCGTTCGGGAAGATGCTGTTCATCGCCGAAGCGGAGACGCTTTCGCCGAAGCCCCATTTCTCGATGGACTGGCCGAGCACGGTGTCGAACACGTGGTCGCCGTTGATGTCGAAGTGGTACGAAGCGGTGTTCTCCCACGTGATGCGGCTGTTGAGCCGGATGCGCTGCGACACCTGGTCGTTGTCGTTGTACTGCGAAGCGTTCAGATGGTAGAGCATCTTGTAGCTGCGGGTCGAGGAACCGGACATCCGGTAGCCGAACTGGGTCTTGAACTTCAGGTTCCTGACGGGCTGGAGCTCGGCGAACACGCTGGCGTGCAGGGCATAGAATTTCTCGAGGTTGCGGCCGCGGTTGTAGTAATCCAGGCCGATCGGGTGCTTGGAGTCGCTGAAGAAGTTCCAGCCGTCCGCTTCACGGGCCGCCTCATCGTAGAAACCGGTGATCTTGCCGTTCGCGTCGGTGGCATAGACCGGCAGGAGCGGCGTGGCGCCGATCGCGTCGTGAAGGGAACTCTCATAGATGTCACCCTCGCCGATGCCGCTGTTCTCGCCGTAGCTGAAATTGAGCGTCTCGCCGAACTTGAGGATATCGAGGTTGCCGCGCTTGATGGCCACGTTGTCCGTGTTGATGCGGAACGTGTAGCGGCGGTATTTCGCGTTCACGGGCTCGATCTTGTTGTAACCGAGGATACCGTCCTGGCCCGTATAGGAAAGACCCATCGAGAACTTGTGGTCCGCGGTACCACCGATCACGTTCAGCGAATGGTTCTGGGTCATCGCACCCTTGTTGTACATCTCTTCGACCCAGTTGGTACCCTTCCAGCTGCCGCTGGTGATGGATTGGTAGAGCTTGGCGGGAAGCACGGCCGAAAAGTCCACCTCCGCCACGCCGGAATTCTTGCGGGCGAGGTTATAAAGCTCCATGTATTCCTTGGCGTCGACCATGTCGGGCATCTTGGCGATATACTGGGCGCCGTAGAAGCCGTCGTACGACACGATCACGCGGCCTTCCTTGCCCTGCTTGGTGGTCACCAGCACGACGCCGTTGGCGGCACGCGCACCGTAGATCGCCGCGGAGGCGGCGTCCTTCAAAATGTCGATAGATTCGATGTCGTTGGGGTTCAGCACATTGATGTCACCGCCGGCCACACCGTCGATGACATACAGCGGTTCGGAATCCCCGATGGTGCCGATACCGCGGATGTTGACCTTGTAGCCGCGGCCAGGCTGGCCGGAATTCTGGGTGATGGAAACGCCCGGACTCTGGCTCTGCAGGGCGCCGAGGGCCGACGGCGTGTTCAGCCTGGCCAGTTCATCGCCTTTGACCTGCACCGTCGAACCGGTGAGGAGTTTCTTCTGCTGTACACCGTAACCGATAACGACCGCTTCGGAAAGCACGTCCAGGTCCGGATAGAGCACGATGTCCAGGGCGCTGCGGGAATTGACGGCGATTTCGGCTTCCTTGTAACCCAGGCACGCCACGGTGAGCGTGGCACTGGCCGGTGCGTCGATCGCATAATTACCATCAGCGTCGGAAGTAGTCCATGTTGTCATTCCTTTGACAACAACCGATGCAAACGGGATGGGGTCCCCATTGCTCCCGTCCGTAATCGTACCTTTCACCGTCACGTTCTGGGCATTGAGGCTCAATGCGGCAAAAAGCGGCAGTAAAAGCAAGAGACGTTTTAAAGATTTCATAAATCAGTTTATTAGGATTACAGGTTTTTGTCATTTGATCAGGCGCCGGATCTTCGCGGACAGTTCCGCATTCTCATAGACGCCGGCGAAATCTTCCGCGTGGGGCCCGTAGGCGAAAACCGGGACCACGATTCCATTGTGGCCCTTGGTCGAGAAATGGACCTTGACGGTGCGGTCTTCGATGCTGCCGTCGATCAGGGTCAGGCCGCCCGTGGCGTGGTCGGCCGTCACGATGACCAGGGTGTGCCCGTCCTTCTCGGCCCACTGGAGCACCTTGCCCACGATGCGGTCGAACTCGAACAGTTCCTCGGCCACGTGTCCCACCTTGTGGCGATGGCCCCAGTCGTCGATCTGGGAGCCCTCGACCATCAGGAAGAAGCCTTTCCGGTTGTCCAGCAGCTCGAGGGCTTTCTCCGCGCTGTCTTCCAGAATCGGGCCGCGGTCCAGCACCGGGGGCATGTCGAGCGGGGCGAACAGGCCGAGCAGCTTGCCTTCATGCACTTGTTTAAGTTCCTCGTCGGTATCTACGAAGGTGTAGCCCAGTGCTTTCATCTCCTCGATGAGGTTGCGCCCGTCCTTGCGCCCTTCCCAGAACTGCCGGCCGCCGCCGGAGATGAAGTCCACGCCGCTGCCCACATACTGGGCGGCGATGTCGGCCTCCTTGTGGCGGTCGTCGGAGTGGCAGACGAAATCGGCCGGCGTCGCATCGTTGATGCGGCACGATACGACGACGCCGGTCTTCTTTCCTTTCCGCTGTGCATAGTGCAGCAGGCTCTCGACCGGATTCCCGTTTTCATCGACGCCGATATAGCCGCACCGGGTCTTCTCGCCGGCCGCGATGGCCGTTCCCCCGGCGCTCGAGTCGGTGATGAGCTTGTCGGCGGCATACGTGCGCGAACCCCCGGTCACCCGGAAGTTGTCCATATTGAGCCGGCCCCCGTTGAGAACCCAGCCCACGCTGATCTGCTCCAGGCCCATCCCGTCGCCGATCAGCAGGATTACATTCTTTACCTTTTTCGACTTCACGGGGCTGACCGTAACTGTCTCGTAGGGCGTGGCTACCGTATACTGGTCGTCGATACCGAACTTGTCGTCGGCGTATTTCGAGAGATCCCTGCCCTGGTCGACCTGGGCGGCCGCCGCAACGCAGAATGCGGCCGAAAGAAGGAAGAGAAGCGCTTTTTTCATCATGTTGTCAATTCAATGCGATCGTGAGGCCCTTGCAGTCCGTGCGGCAGGTGACGTGCTTTGCCTGGCCGGGCAGCAGGGCAAAGAAATTGTCGCTCCAGTAAGCCGGAACGACGAGACGGCCTTCGGCGTCGAGCGCCTTGAGGATTACCTGGGGAGCGATGACGGAAGAACGGTTTTCAACCGTCACGTCATAGCCTTCCCCGGTCGGAACCGCCGTCACGGAGAAGTCGGAACCGCCACCCGCAAAGACAAAGCGCAGGTCGCTCCAGCTGCGGACCGGCGTGATGTACCAGTTCGAGGCTGCAAAGTCATACACATTGTCGCGGGCGCCGATGCAGTAGAAGTTGTCGGACACGGGGCTGCCGTCCTCCGCCGTGAGGGAAAGGGCGATGAAATGCGGTTTGCCGTCGAAGCGGCGCAGGTCGAAGACCGGAAGCACCGTTCGGTATCCCGTCTGTACGGTGCGCGTTTCCGCCACGAGCGGCTGCGAAGCCGCGTCGAAAACCTGCAGGGATGCCGTCAGCGTCCGTCCTTCGGGCCGTTCGCTCACGACATACACCTTCCGGTCCCTGTAGTCGAACAGCAGTTGGTCGGGCTCACAGGCCTTCTTCGTGCCGTAATAGCCGGCCGTCGGCACGCCGTACCAGTCGTAAAGCTGCCAGTAGAGCGACGGCCAGGCCGAGTTGAGCATCCACTGGACGATGCCGGTGGTTTCCGGCATCCGGACGCGGAACGACTCGAACATCGCACGGGTGCCGGCATAGTCGACGGCGTGCGCCTTGCGGACGAAATCTTCCAGCCCCTCGGGGGCGCCGTACTGTTCCGTGACGGCCTGCATCAGCACGTCCAGGCTGTTCATCGCCGAGGAAGAAGCCGTGCAGTGGTAGTTCCAGGCTTCCGAAAGCGGCCAGAGCTCCGCTTCGGGAATCATCCGGCGCAGCGACTCGATCTGCGGAAGGTTGGCGCCGATGCCGGTCTCGGTATTGAAGCCGAAGGCGCCGCCGTGCTCCCTGTCGAAATACCAGTAGTCGGGCGCCACATATTCATAAGGGCCCTCCATCTTCGAACCGGACCAGCCGCTCACGGTGCTGAACTGGTTCTTGGCGGAATTGACGTACGGCCGGTAGTCTTCCTGCCGGTACGTCTCCAGATAGCGCGTTTCCAGTGCGGGATTCGGAATCCGGTCGCTGCCGGTCATCCAGGCGATGACGGCGGGGTGGTTGTGCAACCGGACCACCTGGTCGCGGAAATAGGCCGCAGCCAGGTCTTCCGTTTCGGGCGTATTGATGCAGCCGTAGCCGTCGGTTTCGGGGAGGCCGCAATAATCCTCCCACTCCCACTGGCAGCTCCAGCCCACCAGGGCAAGTACGCCCTCGCGGTCGCACAGGTCATAGACCGTGTCGTCCTTGCCCCAGATGTTCTCGAACCGGATCAGGTTCAGATTCATATCCTTGACATAGCTGACCTGCCGTTCCAGCGATTCCGGGGTGTCGAGCAGGAAGATGTCGTCAGTCCAGCCCGCACCCTTGATCAGGATATCCTTCCCGTTAAGGGTGAACTGGCGGTACTGCTTGTCCGTGAGCCGGCTCTCGATCTTCCGCACGCCGAACGTGACCGTCCGGGCGTCGGAGACAGCCCCGTCGGTTTCCACGCGGGCCGTCAGGCCATACAGTTCAGGGGAACCCAGGTCGTAGCTCCACCAGACGCGGGGCTGGTCGAGATGCAGCAGGGCCGCCTCGGCCGGTGTCAGCGCGACCGTCACGGTTTCGCCGGCAGGGAGCGTCACGTGCGTCCGGAAATCACCGGCATCCTGCAGCGCCAGCGCCAGTTCCGCTTCCACCGCACGGTCTTCCCGGTTGCGCAGTTTCACGCGGACCTCGAGGTCCGCCTGCGCAAGCGTCGTCACGTCCAGGTCGGGGATGACGAAGACATCCTCGATGGAGACGGCGCCGGTCGTATGCAGCGAGACTGGCCGGACCAGGCCCATGCTCTCATCCAGCGGGCGGGGATTCCAGTCCACGAAACCGAGGTTCAGGTCACCCGGCTGCGCACGGCGCAGCCGGACTTCCAGCCGGTTGCGGCCCCGGAGCAGGGACGTGACGTCGTAGGCCCTGCGCACGAAGACGCCATAGGTCGTGTCGGCGGCGGCCAGCTGTGTCCCGTTGAGGAAGATGTCGGCCCGGTAGCCCAGTCCGTCGAACACCAGTTCCGTGTGCTGTCCCTCCGCCGGCCGTGCAGTGAATCCGGTCTGGTAGACCCATTCGTCGTCGAAGACCGACTTGTCGACCTTCGCATAGTTGCGGCCTTCCAGAAGACCGTCGCAGAAACGGCCTGCAGCGTACAGGGTACCCGCCACGGTCGACGGGACGGTGGCGGCGAGTTTCTCCGGCCCGCCGGTACGGCTCAGTTGCCACCCGTCCGAAAGGACGAGGACGCTTCCGTTGTCGGGACGGGCTTGCGGCGTGCAGGCACAGACGGCAGCCGCGACGAAAACAATCCAAAACTTTTTCATAGCGCTATATGAGGGATGCTCCGATGACCGGAATGTCGTTGTCTGTGAATGTATCCACCTGAAGCCGTTCCAGGGCCTTCCTGTAGGGGAAATTCGCCTGCAGGTAGTCGTTCATCGACCGGCGGAACAGCGGGAAGTTGTGGGCGATGCCGCCGCCGAAAGCGACGTGGCTCGGATCGTAGGCAAACAGCACGGCGCAGACCAGTGCGCCCAGGTTGCGTCCCAGGTCGTCGAACAGGGCCAGCGCCTTCGGGTCTCCGGCACGCGCCGCCTGGGAAGCCGACAGGCTGTCCCATCCGGTGCCGAAGAAGAACTTCTTGCTGCAATAATCCTCGAGGATCGAATCCCTGTAGGGGAGGCAGCCCAGCTCGCCGGCGCCGCAGTTGACGCCGCACAGGAGCCGCCCGTTCTCGACGATGCCGATGCCCACGCCCGTTCCCAGGGTCACGGCCACAAGCAGCTCGGGCTTCTCCGCAGCCGGATAAAGCCCATAGATACCCATCGCATAACAGTTTGCATCATTGTTGACCGCTACCGGGACCTGGAACTGTTCTTCCAGGTAATCTTTCAGCGGGACCTCCGTCCAGGAGGGAATGTTCTGTGCGTCGTAGACGATGCCCCTGGCGACATCCACGACCGAAGGGACACCGACACCGATCCGTTTCGTTTCAGGCGTGATGATCCGGCGGATCAGAACGGAGAGATGATCGAGCGTCTGCTCCATCGTCGCACCGGCTGCAAAGGAAGGAGCGGACACCCGCTGCAGGACCCGTCCCTCATGAACGAGTCCCAGGCACAGATTGGTGCCTCCAATGTCTATTCCGAGCTTCATACGGCAGGCTTTTTCGCAAATTTAATGAAAGCAGGCCCTTTGTTTGGTAAAATTTGCGTATTTCATGGTACAATTTGCGGATTATTTGTTCTTATTCAAAGAATAAAATGCATCTTTGTAAAAGAATCCAACATCTTTCGACCGTGAAACCGAATCTCCTCCTCTGCCTCCTGCTGGCCGGTGCGCTGAGCGCCGCCTGCGTACACCAGCCCCGTATCGTCTGGACGGAAGGGGCCGCCGATCCCAAGACCGGCAAAGCCATCCACGAAATGGAAATCCAGAATCCGCCCGCAGGGACGGACTGGACCCTCTGGTTCAGCCAGTTCCGCACCCCGGTCTCGATGGGGGAAGAGGCGCCGGCCGATATCGTGCACCTGGGCGGCACGCTCTACCGTGTCATCCCGAAAACGGAAGCCTCGGAAAACAAGCTTACCCTCCGGTATGAGGCACGTGCCCTGGTCAACCACTGCCGTGCCCCGGAAGGGTTCTATCTCCAGAAAAAAGGCGGAAAACCCGTACCGGTCGCCGTCAAGTATAAATGGCAGCCGTCCGAACGGGTGCAGTCCTTCACCACCCGCCACGTCGGGACGACGGCCTATGACATGGTGCCGCGGCTGAAATCGCTGGCGCTCCAGGACGGAACCACGACCCTGCCCGCCGAAGACCCGGAAGCCCGCATCGTGGAAGGCCGCCCGTCGGGCTGGTACCGGATCACGCTCGCCGATGCCGTCACGGTGGAGGCCGCCGACGAAGACGGCGCTTTCTACGCAGCGGTCACGCTCGACAACCTTCGCCGGAATGCCGGCGGAAAACCGGTGCCTTCCGCCATCGTGGAAGACTGGCCGGACCTTCCCTACCGCGGACTGATGCTCGACGTCAGCCGGAACTTCACGAAAAAGCCGGACCTGCTCCGGCTCATCGACATCCTCGCTCACTACAAGGTCAACTACCTCCATCTGCACCTCGGTGACGACGAAGGCTGGCGCCTCGAGATCGACGGCCTGCCGGAGCTGACGTCCTACGGGGCGTTCCGGGGCATTCCCGACCTGCAGCCCGACGGTTCCATCACCGAACCGGACGCCCTCCAGCCCACCTACTGCGGCTCCCGCGACCGAAACGACGCATCCTCACCCGGCAACGGCTTCTATTCCCGCGCCGACTTCGTGGAGATTCTCCGCTACGCCCACGCCCGCCATATCCGCGTCATCCCCGAATTCGATTCACCGGGCCACTCGCGTGCCGCCATCAAATCGATGGAAGTCCGCGCCCGACGCACCGGCGACACCGCATATCTGCTCTCCGAACCGCGCGATACTTCGCTCTACGAGTCGGTCCAGGACTATACGGACAATGCCATCAACGTCGCCCTCCCGACCACGTACCGTTTCTTCGACAAGGTGTTTGAAAGCGTAGCCGACCTGTATGCGGAGGCCAGCGTCCCGCTCGAAGCCATCCATATCGGCGGGGACGAGGTGCCGGAAGGCGCCTGGACCGGATCGCCGGCCTGCCGCGCACTGATGGACAGTACGGGAAGAAGCCTGGACGAACTGACCGACTATTTCGTCAGCCACATCCTCGACATCGCCGAAGCGCGGGGCGTGAAGATCGCCGGCTGGCAGGAGGTCGCCCTGCACCTGCGGCCTGAAACCTTCGAACGGCTGAAGGAGGACCTCGCCTACGTCAACCTGTGGGCCGTTTCCCGCGGACGGGACGAATATGCCTACAAATATGCCAACGAGGGCATCAACGTCGTGCTGTCCAACGCCTCGAACAACTATTTCGACATGGCCTACAACGACGACAAGGAAGAACGCGGGCACTCTTGGGCCGGCTACATCGACGAGCGCCGCGCGTTCTCGTTCCTTCCGTACGACTGCTACCGGTCCGTCCGCTGGGACGACCAGCGCCAGATAGCCGACATCGCCGGCGCGAGCGCGGGCAAGACCGCGCTGCTGCCGGAAGGCGTGCCGCACATCATCGGCGTCCAGGGCCAGCTCTGGGCGGAGACGATCCGCAGCTTCGACCACGTGACCTATTACATCTTCCCGAAAGGCGTGGGCCTGTTCGAACGCGGCTGGAACGCCCGTCCCGTCTGGGAAGCCACGACGGTCTCCGACGACCCGCTGTTCATGGACGACTTCGACCGCTTCTTCAGCATCGTCACGGACCACGAGTATCCGTACTACGAGTCCCTCGGCATCTCCTACCACCGCAACTGACAACCGCCCGTGCTCCGGCTCCTCATCATTTCGGACTTTACCGAGGCGTTCCCCAGCAAGCTCCTGAAGGGCATCGTGCAATACTCCCGCCGGAAGGAGCAGTGGGGCATCTGCCGGATGCCGCCCGCCTACAAGCGGCGGATCGGCATCCCCGGCGTAGTCGACTGGGCCATGAGCTGGGGCGCCGACGCGGTGATCGGACAGTTCGAGGAAACCGACGAAGTCGACCTGTTCACCCGGAACGGCATCGTAGCCGTCGCGCAGGATTTCAAGAAACGCTTCACGACCATCCCCAACATCACGGCGGACTACATCGGAACCGGCCGGATGGCGGCCCGGTTCTACCTGGAACGCGGATTCCGCAATTTCGGCTTCTTCGGGTTCCGCAACGTCTGCTGGTCCGACGAACGCTTCGAAGGGTTCCGCCGGGAAGTGACGGCCGCCGGCTTCGGCAACGCGCTCTATTCCTACAACCTGCAGGACATCGACCATCTCTGGTATTATGAAAGCGACCGGCTTGCCGAATGGCTGCGGATGATTCCCAAGCCCATCGCCGTGATGGCCTGCGATGACAACCAGGGCAACAACCTCGTGGAGGCCTGCCATTCCGCCGGGGTCCGTATTCCCGACGAGCTTTCCGTAATGGGCGTGGACAACGACGAACTGCTCTGCAGCCTGGGAAGTACGCCGCTGTCCAGCATCCAGGTGGACATCGAGGAAGGCGGTTACCGCACCGCCTCCCTGATCGAACGGCGGGTCCTCAACCCTGACGCGCCGCTCGAGGATGTCGTGCTCAGGCCCGTCAAAATCGTCAGCCGGCTTTCCACGGCCTCCTTCGCGACGAACGACATCCAGATCCGGAAAGCCGTGCAGTTCATCCACCGGAACGACACAAAGAAGATTTCCGTCAACGACGTGATGGGCGAGGTCGCCCTGTCGCGACGCCTGCTGGAGCGGCGTTTCAAAAGCGTGACCAGACAGACCATCTATCAATATATCACCGACCTGCGGCTCAAGCGGTTCTCCGAGCTGCTGCTCGACACCGACGAGCCCCTGATCGAAATCGCCATCTCCCTCGGGGAGACCGACACCAAGAGCATCTCCCGCAGGTTCAAGCAGCTGTATGGCTGCTCTCCGGGGGAATGGAGAGAAAAGAACAAGAAAAACAGCATACAATGAAAACGACCAGACGATTCCTGCTTGCGGCCCTGTGCCTTCTTGCGGCCGCCCTTCTTGCCGACGCCCAGCAGCCGGACTATCTCCGTCAGCTGGAAGCCCATCCGGAATTCCTCAACGGAACCGATTACCTGTGCCCGGCGGGGCCGGTGGCGCTGACGCCCGCCCCCCGCGGATACAAACCCTTTTACATCAGCCACTACGGACGCCACGGCGCCCGCTATGCGTGGCAGTCGGATATGTACGAACGGCTGAACAACGTCTTTTCGGAGGCGGATGCCGCCGGCAACCTCACGGCGCTCGGACAAGATTTCAAGCGTCGGTTCGACCGGCTCTATCCGGAAGTCCGCCACCGTGTCGGCGACCTCTCCCGGAAAGGCTGGTACCAGCAGCAGGCGCTGGCGGAACGGATGTACGACAATTTCCCGAAGGTCTTCAAGGGCGACGCCCGCGTGCGTTCGTGGGTTTCCACGTCCACCCGCTGCGTGATGACGATGTCGTCCTTCTGCCTGGGGCTGAAGGGCCGGAATCCGAAACTCGACATCTTCGAGCATTTCGGCAACAGTTTCCTTCCGGCCATCCTTCCGCTCGACCACCACAACCCCTTCCGGGTCAAGGAGGTTCCCCTCACGCCGCTGCTCTTCGATGAGACCTGGACGGAATACGTCGACCGGACCGTGGACTACCGGACGATCCTCTCGCGACTGTTCACGAATCCGGACGATGCCGTCATCCGGGAAGAGCAGTGGGACCTGGTCTCCTACCTGTATTTCTTCGGCGCCGGCATGCAGAGCCTCGACACGGACCTGGATTTCAACGACATCTTCACGACTGAAGAGCGCATCGCCCTCTGGAAGGCCGACGACTTCCAGTTCTATGCGAGCGCCTGGCCCACCCATCTGGGCTACCTGCCCATCGTGGACGACATCATTGCGAAGGCCGATGCGCGCATCGCCGACGGGGAACGGGGCGCCGACCTGCGCTTCGGGCACGACTACACGTTCCTTCCGTTGCTGATGTGCCTGGGCGTCAACGGTTACGACCACGCCGTCGACACTGCGGAGGAGATTCCGGTATGGTGCCGGCTGTACGACGTGCCGATGGGGGCCAACCTCCAATTCGTCTTCTATCGGGCGAAACGGTCGCCGAAAGTACTGTTCAAGGTGCTGCTGAACGGACAGGAGGCGCGACTGCCGGTGCCGGCCGCCGACGGGCCGTACTACGACTGGGACGCCTTCAAGCAATACATTAAAGATACATACCGTCCGTAGCGGAACCCGAGGTCCGGATACGAAGAGGGTGACCAAAAAGAGATTTTTGGTCATCTTCTTTTTTTATGAGGCTCCGCA
>CAMZGD010000014.1 GCA_947306365.1 uncultured Bacteroidales bacterium | reverse complement strand
CCGTCGGTGCAGCACCGCCAGCCCAAGTGATACCCGAAGGCCAAGTGACCGTCGGCGCGGAAGAACCGGTCTCAAATGTCCAATGGTACGGATTCGGCCTTGTGTTGTCCGTAGGTGCGGCCAGCGCAAATGTCACCGTCCCCGTCAGCGTACCGAGGTCGTACACCTTGTTCGGCAAAAATCCTCCGTTGGGTTGCGTCGTGCCGATGGTCGGGTTGACCGCATCTTCAAGCTCCTCCTGACTGACGGCAGGTTTGCCCGTCTGGAGGTAGAGATAGAACTCCCGTTCAAGTGCCAGCATCGAGGACGACGCGCTCGATGTGCGGAAGTGCGTCGCGCCGGAAGGAACGGCCTTCACATACTCCTTAGTAATGTTCGCGTCCTGGGAAGTGTCGTACTCAAACTTATCGGATTCGATAGTCACCCATTGGCCATTTTCATACTTACCGAAGGCCCAGCCGTTAGTCCACGATGAATACTTTGGATACAGACCGAGGAAGCGCACCCGCTCCGCATTGCCGACTTCGACTTCCACATATTTTGATCCGGTGTATTCGTAGAGCAGACCGTCCGCGCCTTTTACGTAGGAGCCATCCGTCATCGTGTAGTCGGGCTTCCATTGATTGAGGGTGACATTTCCGAATTTCGCATTGAGGCAATCGCCGTCCACATCGTCGAAGGACTCATACCAAGTCACCCAATTCGTCCCATCGTAGATGAAAGCCATCGTCCCCGTGAGGTTTTCTGGCTTGTCTATATCCGCCAAGCCGCCGTTCACCCATCGCTTGATTGGCTTCGCCCCGCGAGAGGCAACATTGAGGGTGAGGTTGTTTGGCGCGGCGATGTTGGTATTGGCAAATGTCACGACCACCATCACGCCTACGGCGAGGTCGGTTGCCGTGAAGCCACTCACAGTAGCGGTCTTCGCCGCCGTTGCCGCCGAGGTCACGGAGTTACCATTCCAGATGGCACGGTAGCCTCGGACGAACAACGAGTTATTGGTAAAGTCATTCGTGGTAGCCTTACTTTCCTCGTAACTGACCTCGTTATATTCGTTGACAGTAAATCCTTTAATGACACCCGGCGAGAAAGTGGCCGCAAATGTTATGTACCCATCTTCGGCGGAATAATCGGACAGAGTGTACTCCTGGCCATAGCCATCTTCGTCGGTATAGATAAGGATGATTGCCTTGCCTGCATCGTAAGCGGCGCAAAGGTCGGCGAAGGTTACATTGTTGGTGATGGAGTATTCGTCCTCCCCGCTGTCGTAGCCGACGGTCACGATGAACAGATTTGCTGCGGGGATAACGCCGCTGGCCAAATCGGATGCGGGTATGCCGTTTGCGGGCTTGCTATAAGTCCCGGCGCCTATGTTGCTCCGCGCCTGCGCCTTTTGTTCATCCGTGAGCGTCTGCGCGGTGTACTTGACCGCATCGCCGACGCTGGCGTGATCCTGCTCCGCACGGGTGTGGTCCTGCTCTGCGCGTGTATGGTCTTGACCAGCCTGCGTGTGGTCGCCCTCGGCACGGGTGTGGTCGTTCCCAGCTTGCGTATGATCCTGCCCCGCCTGCGTGTGGTCTTGCCCCGCGATGGTATGGTCGGCGGCAGCAGTCGTATGGTCGTTACCAGCCTGCGTATGATCCTGCCCGGCTTGCGTATGGTCTTCCCCGGCGCGGGTATGGTCGGAAGCGGCCTGCGTGTGATCGTTCCCTGCCTGCGTGTGGTCTTGCCCCGCGATGGTATGGTCGGCGGCGGCGGTGGTATGGTCGTTCCCCGCCGTAGTGTGGTCTGCCGCTGCGGTGCGGTGATCTTCGTCAGCACGGTCTTGAATCTGTCCCATCTGCGTTGCTGCTGCCGTAGCGGCATCCGTAGCGGGCTGGCGAATCCACGCGAAGAACCCTTCTTCCGTCGGAGGATAGCCTTCGCTCTCCGGCGACGTGCGCCATTGGTCGAAAGCGGACATACCGTCCGTCGTAACTTCGAGCGTCCCTTCCAGATCAAGTTCATCGTCCACGTCAAGCGTCTCGCTGGGCGTGATGGAGACCTCGTTTGAGTGTTCGACCAATTCGACGCCGAACTCCCTATGGAAGTCCACGCGGGACTGATTGCGGTTGCCGAAGTCCGCATTGACATCTATCGTGTAGCGTCCGCATTTCTGCACATCGGCGTACCACGTGAACGTAACAAGGTTGTTACCTTCGCCTGATATGCTGATGCCCGGCACATACACCTCGCTCCAGGGCCTCCCGTCCATCGACACGCGGACGGCGACCTCGCGGGCAACGGAAAGGTCTACCGGGTCTTCATTCTTATCTACGACGGTGATCTTCACCGTCCTGGTCACCCCCCGGAGCAGACGGCTCGGAAGGTTGCTGTTGCAGTTGCAGTCACTCATTGTTTTCGTCCTCCGAGAAAAGATTTTCGAGAATCAGCCCCTCAACCTCGATGTTGGCAAAAAGGTCTACCGGCCTGCCGCCTAACATCACTGCGCGGTTCTCGTCGTAGAAGCCCTTGTAGCAGTCCATCGGGATGCGGACGGCAGGCATCGGGCAGTCCTCGGCGATCATCTGGGCGTTCAGCGCATTGTACTTGGCGAGGGCTTCCGCATCCGGCTTTCCGCCCGGCACAAGGTCTTTGACGTCGAGGCCGGCTTCTTTGGCGAAGGCGGTCTGCATATCGCTGACGCTGGCGTAGGCCTTCCAGAGCGCACGCTTGAATTTGACGAATTTGTAGAAATGCTCCACCGGGAGGCTGTGTCCCGTTGCCGCGAGAAACCCTGCATTTCCGAGGGTTATGATGTCTCTGTTTTTCATATTTGGTCCGTATTAGTTAAAAATCAAATATATGGCGATGAATACCAGCGCAAATGCGGCCAGTACAAGCAGCCCCTTGATGAATCTGTCCTTGTTCGTCATAACTAACTCTGTAATGCTATACCCGTCGCGGCCTCCATCTTATGCTGGCGAGCGGCGAGTTGGTCGTTGTCGAAATACATATCAAATCCGCTATTCTGGCTTAGCGGAAATGCGCTGGCGGGCGATTGATCCATCAGCGTGCGAAGGTTCGGCCCCATACACCGCACCTTGTACGTGTGGTCACTATTAATCCATTCCCCGCTGATGTTGTCGAGGGCGTTGCCGGAGTTGTCATACAGCTGGCCGGAGGCGTTGCTGTTCACGAACAGCCCCGCCACCATATTGCTCGTTGTCCCGAAGTGCGTGTTGATCTTGAAGGTCAGTTCCATCAGGCAGTAGTTGCCCGTCGGCCTGGGCAGCGTAATGAGAATAGTCGGCACACCGCTAACGACCTGCGACGATGCGGTGTACCACGTGAGGCCGGAGATATCCTGCGTCACGGAGTTGGTGTTCGTCCACGCCACACGGAAACTCACGTACGAAACGATAATCGCCGTCGCAAACCCAGTCGGCGTAAGGCGGAAGGTATCGCCACGCGGGAAGGTGATGGCACGCTCATAGTTGCCGCCGGAGAAATACCACCCCCTATTTTCCGCATACTTGAGGTTGCAGGCGAGGAAGGGGATGCAGTCTATCTCCGTCTGGCCGTAGTTACGGACTACATATTTGATTGCGTTGGCTACGACCTGATTGTAGGAGGGCCTTATGACGTGCGACTGCATCACCGAAGCGTTGCTCGACGAGAACGGAAGGGAAAGCGGCTCCGGGGACGATATGATCAGCCACTTGTACGAACCGCTGGCCGCTGTCTTGAGGGCCAGCCCTACCGCGAACCGCCACACCCCCTCCGTCAAATCGCCGTCCGCGTTGAAGATGTCGTCATACGACGAAGGCAGCTTCCACGCGCTCACGTTGTCACGGTTGCCGTAATAGCGGAAGATAAGGTCGCGCAGGTACAGCACGATGTTCGCCGAGCCGTAGCCGTTGGCCGACTGCCCGTTGTACTTGAATTTCGGGCAGAGCCAGCCGCCGCTGGACGTGTTTGTCGATATGCTTACCGTCACGTCCTCGTCCATAATCAGCGGAGCCTCCGCGCCGCTGTCGTAGCCGTTGGCCGACGCCATCTGCGACAAGTCGGTTTCGATGTGCGCGTAGTCGAGCTTGCGGTACGGTGACGTCCCCAGCGTTCCCGTCGGATGGACGTAGCCCCACGTTTCCGGCGTAGGGACGGTGGAGAACGCCGAGGTCGAGCGAAGCGAAGCAAGGTCTTTCGGTGTCAGGCCGTGGAACTTCTCGATGCGCTCCTGGAGCGTCACATATTCGTCGTTCGGGTGCTTGATCGGCTTGTAAACATTCCACGGGTTGTTGTTGGAGTGTGCGCAGAGCGTGCCGAGGTCGCCGGACGAAACGCCGAGGGCCTGCCCGATGTCTCCGCCGGATTCATCCGTCCTTACGGGAGCCTTGATGACATTATTGCTATACGACATTGGCTTTCCTCCTCATTTGACATATCTCTTGCCTGAGCGCACTGATCTCACCCTCAAGGATGCGAATGCGCATATTCTGCTGCTGCCAGCCGGCCACGAGATAAGGTATCGACTGGTTGTAGTCGATGGCGTCATAATCGCCCCATATCTTACGGCCTGCCGACGGGATAACGGTCAGGTATTCGTCCGCAAGGAAGCCGCAGGACTGGCCGGACAGCTCACCAAGTTCTCTGGCGATATCGTTCCATGCGAAGCGGACCGGGTGCAGATGCGCCAACACCTCGGCGGCAGTATTGATATCGATGGATTTGATATCTTTCTTGAGGCGCCGGTCGGATGCGCTGCCCGCCGTGATAGCACCGGATGCCGTAATGTTGCCCGTCACGGCCACAGAACTTGTGATTTTCAGCGCAGTCGAATCGCGATAGATGTCCGTCCGATAACTCGTATCGGCGTTTACGACGCCATATATCGAAAGGGCCGGATAACTGCTTGAGGTGCGCCCGTACAGCGTCAGCGTCTTGCACGCGCTTGTGCTGGCGTCCGAGCCGACGGTGAGGTGCCCGAATACCGTCATCGGCGTTGCCGCGCTGCTGCTGCCCACGTTCACGCCGTAGGACGTGGACGAAGTCAGTATGTCGATGCCGTAACGGGCATATATCTTCAAGTGGTCGTCCGTGTCTTCGCTGAGGTAGCAGTACGAGCCGTTGCCGAAATAGAGCGTCTGGCCGTAGTTCCCATCTTTGAGGCGGAGGTCTCCCGTCAGCGTGCCGCCGCTGATCGGCAGGTAGCTGCCGGAGAGGTCGGGAATGTCTGCCGCCGCCAGCGTCTTGCTGCTGACGCTCGTGACGTGGCCGAGGTTGTTGACCGTGATCGCCGACAGCACCTTGCCGTTGGCAGCGGTTATCGTCGTATTCGCGCCGCCAGTAGGATGCGAGTATTCCACCCACGGGACGTTGACGTAGGCCTTTTCGGACGAGAGTTTAACGGCGTAGTTTCTGTTCGACGAACTTCCGCTGTTGCTTTCGGAATATCCTATCTGGATGCCGCCCCTCGTCCCGCTTGCCGCCAGCGGAAGTGAGTATTCCACCCACGGGACGTTGACGTAGGCCTTGTTGCTGGAAAGTTTCACGGCATAGTTGCGGTTCGATGCGCTGCCGCTATTGCTTTCCGAATAGCCGATCTTGATGCCGCCCAGCGCATCCGCCGTCGCTACCGGGATGCTCGTGAGATAGCCCTTGTTCGTCACCCACGTCTGCGTTGCGAGGTTGTTGCCGTTGGTGTCTTTATCAGCACGCCCCATATTGCTGTACGCATCTTCCCAATGGGATATCTTCGTCGCGGTGATGCCCTTGACGGCTATGTTGTCGGTCGTCCCTGCTGCGGTGGTGAGTTTCAGCGTTCCGTCGTTCGTGCCGGATGCGAGGGTGACGGTCTGATGGGTGATCTTCGCCGTGATGTCCGTGCCGCCGACGGTGGCGATGGTCGTGAGGCTCGTCCCGATGGTCGCCGCCTTGTTCGTCACCGTCACGCTGCCGCCTACGGTGCCGGGTTTCCAAACGCTGTTGGCGTTGTCCCAGACGAGGGCCTGCCCGTCCGTCGGCGCGGTGCTGGAGACGTTGGATAGGTCTGCCAGGGCCAGCGACAGCGGGCCGTTCTCCCAGTGCGATGTCAAAGCGTTATAGCGCAGTATGTCCCCGTTTGCCTTGTTGGATAGGGTAACGTCCGCCAGCGTTTCGAGGCTTCCGCCCGATGTGCCGCCGCCTCCGCCAGCGATGCCGCCCGCCACGATGCCCTTCTGCGAGGCGAAGGTGATGTCGGCGACGATGATCGTCTCCTCGCTTGCCGTGCCCGCGTTCAGGACTTGCAGGGAGAGATGCCGCAGAATCTCGGAAATGTTCTTCGTGACCTCCGGTGTCCCCTGCTGCTCATCCTCTTCGGTTTGTACGATATGCAGATCGTAGAGCGCCTTTGCACCGACGGTTTCCCCGTTGGCCTCAACGGCCTCGAAAAAGGCCTGGCTCGTTCCGCCATAATGGACGGCTCCTGCGCTTTGGCTTCCGCCGTATCCGGATGCATATTCCTGCGCCTGTGAATCTGTGAGCTGCGTAATCGCCTCAGATGTGATTTCAACCGATGCGGCAGGTACGGAAGTCATCTGGACGTCGAGCTCGTCGTTTAATAGGTCCCAACTATACGTGTCAATCAGCATCGTCACCCCGTCCGGGTTCAAGAAGGCCACCGGGAGAGTTGAGTCTTTCGGCACGTTCAGGATGCCGCGTGCCCTCAACCTCGGCAGTGCCGCGCAAAGGGCATAGTCCATCGCTATGACTGACAGGTATTCGCCGGCGAAATTCGCCGTTGCCCATGCCGATGTCAGGTTTCCGCTGCTGTCGGACAGGACGTTCAGGATGCTTGCAAGCGCATTGGTGGTATAGGGCGCGTCCCCGAACGATATTTCAAGGTCGCGCTCCGATTCCCTGGCCGAATTGTCAATGTTGATGACATCCTGATACCCGTTGATGGTCGGTTTGGTGAGATAGACACCGCCGACCAGGAAGGTGATGCCAGTCCCCGCATCCGAACCGTCCAGCTGAATCGTCAGGTCGCCTCCCGGCAGATATGGGATCGGGATTTCAAATTCCGTGTACGACGGATCCGGCGGACCGACATAGTATCCGACCGGGACGGTCAGCTCGAGGTACGAGTCCGACGTGGCCCATTCGACATCCGTATCGGATGAGGCGTGTTTCTTTTTCCTGAGCCAGGGTCCGTTGGTGTAGAAGACCTTGACCTTGATCTTCGCGGACGATGCGCCGGACAGGGTGCCGATGCCGGCAAGGCTCAACCTCAACGTCATCTGGTCCGGTGAGGAATATGAGCCCTGGGCCTCAACGGACACGGTCTGCTGGATCTTACCGATCCGTGCGTGGTTTCCGTAGAAGGCGGAGCCGGACTGGTAGCTTTTCACCACGCCGATGCTTGACCAGCCTGGGCAGTCATCCACGCCGATCGGCTCGGGCGTGACGCCGCAATACGGATTGGCGGTTTCCGGATTCGTGAACAGGGATTCGACGCATCGGTAAGGATAGCCGGCGGATATCTTCTTTTTCGCCGGCACGATCTCGGTGTTCATCTGGCCGACGGGCCACCAGGCAAAAGATTGCATCGACCCGTATTGCGCGGCGGCAAGGGATACCGACGTGCCGCTTGCATTCTTGGCAGTCAGGGCGAGGTTTGAAACCTCAACGTCGGACTCGCGGACCAGCAGCCACTTGTCATTGTGGCGCGTGATGATCATATGCAGGCTCTGCATGATGGCCTGCAGCGCATCATAGCAGTTGCCCTCTGAGAGGAAGTCAAGATTGACCTTCGTATTGGCCAGCATCGTAGCCGCCGCGATGGTCGGCGTGGTGGCCCTCAACGACGATATGCTCAGGATATCCGTCGCCAGCGTGCCCAGGCCGGTGTGTGCAAGGATCGTCTGCAGGTGCGCCAGCAGCGTTTGACGCCCATTCGCCGGAAATGCATAGTATTTCAGCTCACCCAGCCCGTCCACGGCAGTGATCTGCACGTCGTAGGGAGGCGCGATTTCCGGCTCCGCATACAGCTCTGGCGAGATGAAGCCGGTCCAGATCGTCGTCCAGGCGCCAGACACGTACATCTGGACGAGAACCTTGTATTCCTGTGCGTCGGTCGTATAGAACTCAGAGAATTCACCGTCATTGGCGCATTCCGCCCATATCTCCAGGGATGTTCCGCAAATTCCATTGTCGGCGCTGTCACGTCGCAGATGCGGTGCGCGTCCGAGGGGACGCTGCAAGACGGTGCCGCTGTATCCGTCCTTCTGGATGTCGATTCGGAAGGAGGTCCCGGCGTCTGATTCGAGGCTAAACCTGTATTTTGTTGCGTAGGCCATTACGTCGTATGGTTCTTTCGGTTGTCCTCCCCTGAGATGACGGCCACCAGCGCACCGGCCTCAGCCGTGAGTTTGCCCGACACCTTGATGTTGATTTCGCGGGTCGAATAGTCGCCCGATGATGCATACCGCGCATATGATTCCGCACTTGCCGTGCCGGCAGAAGCGCCCTCCGCAATGTTGCTTGCGGCGGTCCTCACCGCCTGGCCCAACGCGACCAGCGCAGCGCCGGCGGCGATTGCGATGTAGGGGTTCATCGTTTTCAGCGCCGCCTTGATGCCCGACAGGGCCACGCCCGTCGATATGGCCAGCTCACCGACCTGGACGGCCATGTTTCCGATGGTATCGAGGATTCCAGCCTTGAAATTGCTTGCCGCATCCGAAAGGTTGCCCGAGAATGCATTTCCGATGAATTCGCCGATGTTGCCCATCGTGGACTTGAATGCGCCTTCCAGCGTCGGCAGCAGATCCATCATCTTGACGGCAGGAAGGGGGTCCACCTTCAGCTCTATCGGCTTCATCTGCGCATTCAGCGCCTCGATCTCCGCCTCGAGCTGTGGGCCGAGCGCCTCTAATTCGGCCATCGCCTGTTCATCTGACACTTTCAGTTCGGCCTCGATGGTCTCCGCCGCTTCGGCGTCGATCTGCGACTGGAGGCCGGCGAGCCAGTTTTTCATTTCGGTGTTCAGGCTCTTCTGCTGCTTCTGGATGGCCTTCAGTTCCTGTTCCTTGTTCCGCTGGACCTGCAGGATCTGCACCTCGAGATCCTTTTCGGCGACAAGGTCCTCCATGCCGTCCGAGGCGAGAGCATTCATCGCCCGCGTATTGGCCAGCTTTTTCTCGAGGATGTCGAGCTCAAGGTATGACTTCTGGTTGATCAGGCCGGCAAGCTGTGATGCCGCGCCCTGACGCTCGAGATATGTCAGCGACGTATCGTTGATCTTGCGCCGGGCCTCCGCGATGTCCGCGTCGATCTGTGCGATCTTGACCCTGTTGTTCTGTTCCTGGATAGAGATATTGACGCCGATTCTGGCGAGGTTGTCAGCCTGCTGTGCAAGACGCTTGTCCTCTTCGAAGTTGGCGTTCGGGTTTACGATGGACTGGATGAAGTTGCCGATGGCCGACCATCCGCGCTTGATGCGCGCCACGAATTCAGCGATTCCGGCACCGTCACGGTGGTCATGCCGCAATGTCCGCATCGTGTCCTGATACGCCTTGAGGCCGGCGTTCTGTGCCAGGCCCTCGAGCCGCGTGCCATAGAATTCCGCCTCAGAGCTTGCCGCCTTCCACAGCGCCGCCGCCGATACCGCCACGCCGCCGATTACCCCCCCGACGAGCTTCATCGAGCCCATCAGTTTCTGTACCTCGGATGCGCTCTTACCGGCACTCTGTGAGATCTTTGCCGCAGCTCCCTGAAAGGCGTTTGCCAGTGCGCCCACCTTCGAGGTGTCCATGCCGAGGAGATTCCCGATCTTGGAGAGCTCGCCGGTGGCATTCTTCTCGAAGCTCTTGATTGCATTCTCAGCCTTCCTGGTCTCCTTCTGCAGGCCTGACGAGTCGGCTGTGATATTAACTTTCAGGTTTCTCTTCTTCGACATCGCACTGAATTTCGCTAAGGAATTTATTAATCGATGCGACCCGCTCTTCCCGAGTCATCTGTACAGCCGCCTCCTCAGTGTCCCACGGCATCGGCCAGAAGGAATGCAGGCTCTTCGGTTTGGTCTTCAGCCAGGGGACGATCACCTTCCAGGCCAATCCCCTCACCAGGTCCGCCTGCCACTTCGCCCGTTCATCCTCCCCTTCGTTGTAGACCCGAAGCGCCACGGCGAAGTCCGCTGGCCGCATCATGCCGAACTCCGAAGGGGAGATGTGCATCTGGGCGACGGCGATGCCCCGGAGCCGCGCTACCGACGGCTCTTTTTTTTTGCGTCCTCGGGCGCTGCAGCAGCTGGAGCTGGAGCATCGTCCCGCGAGGTGACATGGGCCTCGAAGATCCGCGAGAACTCCGTGATGACGTTTCCGTCGATCATCGTCCCGAGCTCCATCGGCGTTAGGGTGCATTCGCGCCCGTCGAGGCGCTCGCCCTCGCGGATCGCCGCCGTCATCATCACCTTTAGGTTGTCGCCCTTCTCCAGCCGAAGGTCACCTATCCGCGTGATCGGAAGGTCCTTCATCGCGGCGAAGTCCTCCAGTGTATTGAAGTTTACCTCAACGCGATAACGCTGGCCGCGGACGGTGATGTATCGCTTGTCCATACTACTGCGCCGGGGTGATGGTGGCTGCACCATCCCTCTCGAGGGTGAGCGAATAGGTCGGGTCGGTGTCCGGATCCGCCGGCGTCTCTTCGGAATAGCTGGTCACGAGCGCCGCGCAGGTGATGGTCCCGCCGCCCGTGGCATCATTGATCTTGTACTCGACGTACACCTTCGTTCCCACGAGCTGGATGATCTCGAAGCGGGAGATCTGCGAACCGTCCACGCCGCAGACGCCGCTCACCGTCCAGGTATCCGCGACGGACGTCGCCGTCCTGCGCTTGGACCCTGCATCGGCCTTCGTGATGCTTTCCTTCACGTTGGCCTGCCGCTGGAATGAGTCGCTGGTCACGCCCACGAACGTCTTTTTCGTCCCGTTATCCGTGGTCGCAGCCTTCAGAAGGGTGTTGTAACCCACATGGAAAGTCTCTGCCATAGTTCTATGAATCTGATTGTGTTTGTGATTGTGTTTGTTGCGCCGTCAGCACCTGGGCGACGCTGTATTCCAGGATCCGCTGGTATTTGCCGTTGTCATCGTATGACGTGGCCGAGGTCACCCGCGTCCGGTATTCCGCATTCTGCATCGACAGCTCGATGGCCGCTTCGACAGCGTCGCTCAGCGTCAGGGCCTGCGATGCGGAGGCGGCATAGATCCTGACGGTCAGCACGCCGGAAATCTTATACACCTTCCCCTTCACATAGGATGGCGATACGTCGAGCGTGTATACGGCGTAGGGCATATCCTCCGTTCCGTCCTGGTCCTGCGCTATCGCTATCGTGCCTTCCAGGGCCGCTATCAGTGCCGTTGATATGGTCTCCGTCATAGCTGTCCGATGTAGTTTTCGAGTCCGGTTACAACCTTGTCGGCGATGTCTTCTTCCGCGCCGGCAGAGGCCTCTTCAAAGAATTGCCGCGGCGGCTGGCCCAGCTCATTCCTCCTGTTCTTGACGGACCTCTTGACGGGGTTGTCGAAGGAATGGTTCGGGTCGCGCCGCGTGAGCGTACCGTAGTTGTACCAATAGCCCTTCATCCAGTCGAAGTGGACGTCCTTCGGGCCGAAAAAACCGACCAGGAGCGATGTCACGCCCTTCTTCGACTTGATGTTGATGTTCGACAGTCGTTTCCACTCCGGGAACGGGGTCGCGGAGCGCATCCGCGCCAGCCACGGCCTGGAGGCCGAGCGCATCAGACGCTTGGTCTCCTTGTTCATCTCAGCCGGAAACTGCTCGAACATCCTGGTGATGCGGTCCACTCCCTCAACGGCTTTCATAGTACCTCCTGGGCTGTTACAACGGTAAACGGAGACATCCTGTCCACCGGCTGGACGGACTGGATGTTGTAGTAGTGTCCGCGCCACCCCAGCCGCCAGCGGGTGCTGATTCCGCACACCTTATACATCGTCACGGTGATGGACCGCTCGGAGAAGACGTTGTAATCAGCATCCGTTTCGCTTGACGAAAGGTCGACGCGCGCCAGGCGATGGCCGGCACACTTGTAGTTTTCTACCTTCGCGCCGCGTTCGTCCTTTGAAGTCTCGCAGGTATACAGGTAGACCACTTCGTCGAAGGTCCCTATGTTTACCTCAACCGGCATAGGTCCTGTACTGTGATAGCAGGTTCCGCGAAGCCTTCGGCAGGGTTTCCACGCTGTCGGCAGGGTTCAGCCAGAGCGACGAGGCGTGCATCAGGACGGCGACGGCGATGTCATAACGCCATTCAGTCTCGACCTCAACGACGGCATCCGCGGCATAGCTGTCACCATACAGGGAGAGCGTCCCCCCTGCATAGCTCCAGCCGGACAGCGGAAGGTCCTGCCCACCTATCGCCACTTTGACGATGTGGAGGGCGGGGTCGAGATTCAGTCCGGTCTCACGGGCGTATGGATACAAGATCACAGGCACACGGCACAGGTCCCTGTTGATGAAACTCTCTGCGAACGCTATGGCAGCTCTGAGTTTCATCATGAGGTCGGCGTCGAACACTTCGATGTTCGGGTCGATGCGCAGGTTCTGCTTCAGATCCTGGAGCTCAACCAGTGCGCGGGGCTGCAATCTCGTTTCCATTTCCCGATTACCAAAAACTTAACCTATGAAGAAAGCGTATGTTAGGCCGTGGTCAGATCCTTCACGATGGCGAAGGCTTCCGGACGGCGCACGAGGATATCGTGATATGCCGCGGCGGACACCTCGATGATGGCCTTGCCCTTGCTCGTGAACGGGTCGATGATCATGTCGAGACCGCCCCACTGGCCGATCAGCAGCTCGTTGAAGTTGCCGAAGACCATCGCGGAGCAGACGCCGGACGAAGAGCCCTTCGTGAGGTTCGCAGGGATGGAGTTGGTGACGGCCACCTTGTAGCCGTTGGCCATGCCGTTCTCGAGGAGCCAGTCAGGATATCCCTGGACCGTCTCGGTCTTCTTCATCTTGCCGGCCACCTTTGCGTTGGTGACATAGGCGAGAGCGCCGAAGAGGGCGTTGTCGATGGCGACTTCGCTCTCCAGGTCGATGAGCTTGTCGCGTGTCAGGACGCCGCCGTTGGTTCCCATGACGACGGAGTTGACGCCGCTGGCGTTCAGAATGCCGTAAGGCTGGCCGTTGGATCCGGTGCCGTTGAAGGCGGCGGCATCCAGTGCGGAGGCATGGGCGCGGGTCAGCTCGTTCATGATGATCTGGTCCACGGCGAGAGAGGACTGATGGAGCAGGTCGTGGGTGTAGCCGGCGATGATCTGCAGGCGCTTCGGCGTCATCGTCGCGGTGGAGAAGGCCAGCTTGGTGTCGGAAGCCGCTTCGCCTTCGGCATACCATGCAGCGGTGGCCGAACCGCCCTTGACGATGGAGACGTTGCCCTGGAGGCCGTCGATGTATACGGCGCCGAGGGCGGCGCAGACGAGGGCGTTGCGCAGACCCTCGAGGTAGCTCATCTTCGTGACGTGGGCGAACTCGGCGCCTTCGGTGGCGGTGGTCACGTTGTTCACGTCGAAGGAGCGGAGCAGCATCGACGGGAGGACGAAGCCGCGCTGGGAGAGCAGGCCGCTGCCGGCAAACTCATTGAGACCCTCCTGGTTCATTTCTGCTTCGAAGCCGGTCAGCTTCTGTGCGGAAGCCTCACGGATGTACTTCGAGATGGAGAAGCGCTTGAGCTCTTTCTGCTCACCGGCGCTCGGGACGATGACGGAGCGCTGGGCGACAAGGCGCTCCACCGCTTCCGAATTCAGGGACAATGCCAGTTCACGCTCCAGAGCCTGCAGCTCCTGCGTGGCGGCATCGATCTCGGCGGCGTCGGTCAAAGCCTTCACAGCCGCCTGCTTGGCGCGAATTTCCGCCAAAATTTCGATTGATTTTCGCATAGTTATTTAATGTTTGTTTTGCACCAGGCACAAACGCGCGCTGGCGACTGTTAGTTCCTTTTTCTTCAGCGCCTCGACGTCCGGCGCCTCGTCCTTCCGCATCTCGCGGGTTGACGGCTTCGGATGCTGCTCAAGCTCCGCATCGATGGACCGGCGCACCGCGTTCGCGTTGGCCGGGATGTTCACGACCGATATCTCCAGCAGCTCCTGGCCGTTGTAGTAGTACACGTCCGGATCCTCCTCGTCGTTCTCGCTCCCCCAATGGCCGGCAGCGGTCGGCGCGAAACCTACGGACACGGCATTCAGGCTTCCGAACTGGATCTTCCTGAAGATCTTGTCGGCCTTTTTGTTCAGTTCCGCCGGTTCGAAGGTGATGGCGGCGACGAGCTTGTCATCCTCGACCCAGGCTTTGGCATAGCCGATCACGTCATCCGGATCCGCAGCCTTCACCCAGGAGTCACCGTAGACGTCGTGCATATATCCTACTACGCCGTTCTTCTCGTAGCGCTTGAGATTCCACTTGTCAGCCGGCAGCACCGTCCCATAGAAGTCGATGCTGGAGTCCGACGCCACGAACTCGACGGTACGGCCCTCAACGTCAATCTTGCGGATTTCCGGATTGAGGATCTGCCGATAATTGATGGAAAGTTTCTTTTCAGACATGGCTTAGGTGTTTGCGTCTGCCGCCGGGATCGTCACCTCGACGATGGTGGAATAGTCATACACGCTTGCGCGCTTGAGATACAGGGCGACCTCGTAGGTCTCGCCTGCCGTCAGGTCCGGCGTGGTCACGTCGATCGTCAGGCCGCTGCCGGCCTTGTGGGTCCAGGAGCTCGCGCCGCTCAGCCGGTATGCCGCACCTGCTGCGGAATACGCCTTCGTCCACGTGATGGTTCCGGTGACCTCGATCTTGGTGCCGCCGATCACCGTCCCCACAGGAGCGGAGAAGACGATGTTGTTGGATTTGAAATATTTACCCTTCATCTTCGTTATATTCTTCGCCGACATCCACCGTATTGAGTGGCCGGCGCGGTTTGTCAAGTCCCGGAAGCAGCTCCATCTCCTCCTGCTCACGCGCCTCATTGGGCGTCATCCATCCGGCGTTGATCGCCTTCTCGTAGAAGGTGGACCGGGCCGCGTCATCGCCGCGCATCATGCCGCGCAGGTCGAACTTCACGGAGTATTCCTGATCGCCGGAGGACAGGAGCTTGTTTTCGATCTGCTGCTCGATGCGCTTGCAGAGCGGGCGCAGTGAGTATGAGGAGAAGAAGATATTTTGCTGTTCGATGTTGGAGAACGTGGCGTGCGAGAGGTCCGCCAGCAGGTGCGGCGGCACGGAGAAGATGCGGGCGATGTCCTGGATGGACAGCATCTCGCTGTTGATAAGCTGCGCCGCGACGGGCGATATCCCGATGGTCTTGTACTTGATTCCGTATTCCAGCAGCGGCGTCTCGAAGTTCCGCGCCGCCTCCTGGTAGTGCTTCATGAAGGCCGCATACTTCGCGTCGCCCAGCTCGCCGTCGGTCTCCAGCACGCCCTTTATGTTTCCGCCCTTCTTGTAGAATTCGGCGGAGAACTTCTGGGCGGCGATGCCGCGCCCGATGGCCACGGCGTTATAGGTGATTGGATCTATGCCGTATATGCCGTCCAGGGAGAAATACATGAAATGCAGCACCTGCCAGTTCAGGTACGTGCCGTTGAGCCATTTGCGGTTCGGGTCCGCGTTCCGGACCACGAATGCCTTTTTGCCGTCCTTGAACGTCACCGCCATGTTGGACGGGTGTACCTGATGCAGCGCCACGGGATTCGCGTCATCGTCATATTCGATGATGGCGAAGGCGTTGCCGTAGCCGAGCAGATTCGATATGATGCCGAACCAGAACGTGAACACGTCCGTATAGTCGTTCGGTTCCTTCCGCAGCAACTTGTAAACAGGGTTGTCCACTGCCGGCACGGCGCCCCTGTCCGTCATCACCTTCACGGTGCGCGGCAGCGCCGCGATGTTTTCGGACAGGATCTTGATTGCCGCGAATACAGCCGTGAAGCGGAGGGCGGCGTCGGTGCTCACCGTGACGCCGAAGTCCAGATCGTTCGGGGAGATGAATGCGCTGTAGTCATCTGCGCGACCTACGAAGATGCTCCGAATTCTTCCGAATATGCCTTTGCGTTTCGCCACTTTGACCTACTTTTATGGTAAAAGTGCAAAATCTTGTTTTTCAACGCAATACGGCAAATCCACGATTTTACACAAGCCGTAAAATCGTGGAAAACGACTTTTATATTTTTATCAATTTTGGGGAATTGGTGGAAAAGGATTTCGGAATAAAAAAGCGGGATGGTCGCTGCAACGGCCATCCCGCCCAAATCCGATTTAGAATATGATTGAATACGGAACAAAGGTAGTGAATAACTGCCTCAATAGCGTAAAAAGTTACATCTTAAGTGTCCGCAGCTCGTGGTTTGCATATATGATGCGCCCGATATCGTCGGCCTCCTTCGACATCCATCCTCCCACGGCGTTGATCAGGGCCACCACACCGTCAATCTTGTTCCTGGACTTACCCTTGTGGACCTTGATGTTGTCGTTCGGATCCTGGTAGAGCACGACGTTTCCAAACATCCAGCGAATGACAGGGTCTCCCATCAGATCCACCTCCGCCCCTACCACCAGGCTCTCGACTTTCTTCGTCGGTTCCGACATTGTTTTGATGCCCTGGGAGAATTCATCGAGGATATCTCCCAGCCCGGCCTTCTGCAGGTTCTGGATTATGCCGTGGTAAGCCTTGAACGGGTCGAAGGCCAGGTTCTGGATATCGTACTGACGAAGGATATCCACGATGTCGGCGGACATCTGGTCGGTGTCCAGCACGGCGCCTGGCATAGAATGGATCAGCCCCATGTCGGCCCATCGACGATAGTCCACGACATCCTTCCGGTCCGGATCGTCAATCTTTGCCTCCGGAAGCCAGTAGTGCATCAGCACCGGGCGATGCGGCAGCGCCGGAAAGAAGAGGGCCAGGGCGTTGATGTCGACGTGGGACGCGATGTCGAGGCCGGCATAACACCGCTGGCCGATGAGCGATGCAGGGTCCGTCCCATAGCTGCAGGCCTTCACCTTATCGTCGCTGATCCAGATGTCCGGTGCATTGACCCACATATTGAGGTTCTTCGTCTTGAAGTTGGCCTCAATGGTCCCTCCCTTCTTGACCGCCTCTGCGCATTCGTCACGAAGGTAGTCCAGCGACAGCGCAGTTCCGATGCCGGGGTTCACCTTGCGCCAGGTCTCCGGGTCACGCCAGTCATCCTCCTCGTCGGGGGCAAAGATCATGACGAACTGGTTATCCTGCTCAACCTTCCCGCGCAGGATGTCTGCAAGGTATTCCATCTGGGCGAAATATGGCACGGTAACGTCACGTCCTGCAGTTGTAATCGTAAAGATCAGCGCCTGCCTACGAGCACCGAGACCGGACTTCAGGACCTCGAACATCTCGTTTGACGTCCATGCATGACGCTCATCACAGACGGCCATATGCGGGTTGGATCCGTCCTTGTTCTTCAGCTCACGGGACAAAGGCTTGAAGGATGACACGGTGGACTCCATCACGATGGCCTTCTTCCCCAGCCATAGGAATTGTTTGATCGCAGGAGACTTTTCCGCTATCTCCTTCGCAGTCCCCCATACCACTGATGCCTGGTCGCGGTCCGTGCCGGCAGAGTAGATCTCCGCGCCCATCTCGTGGTCAATCATCATGCAGGCCAGGGCGAGGCCGGCGGCGAAGGTGGACTTTCCGTTCTTTCGTGGGATGATCACATCGGCATACCTGAAGCGACGGTATCCCGTCTTACGGACCTTCCATCCGAAGACGCACATCGTAACAAATATCTCCCAGTGGTCAAGCACGATCTCTGTGCCGGCCAGCTCACCCTTGAAGTGATTCAGCAGCTTGAAGAAATTGCAGAAACGAAGCCCGGCGGCTTCGTCAAAATAGAACTTCGGGTTCTTCAGGTCACGGAGGTGGCGCTGCACCGCCAGGCGCTCGAACTCACAGCAAGTTCTCTTCCCAGACGATACGGCCTTGATATAGTTTCGGAACCGTGACCTGTAGTCAATCATTCAAGTTTAGTCATGACCGAATATATCCTTTCTAATCAACCTGAGATGTTCTTCTCTCAGGACAATATCATAGCCCTCTTCCAAGACTTGTTCTTCGGCTAGTTTAATGAGCCTGATTGCATCTTCACGCAGAGCCTCTGGGGCATTATATGGCGATTCATACGGCGTTCCCCAGTGGTGGATGATTTCAGCAAGGGCCTTCTCAAATTTCGTCAAATCGGTCATAGTTCATTAATAACATTGATAACATTCCTGATAGTAGTTATGACTGCTGATTTTGCTGCTACCATTTCGAGATTAGGCGCAGGCATATTCTCGGCCCTACAAAGAACCGCTTCCATCTTTTTCAGCAGAACTACCCTTGCGTGTATCATTATATCTATCGCTTCCCAGAAGTCCTTCGGGTCAATACTATCTGGGAGTTCTATGATTCGGCCATCATTCCTGCTGTCTATCTTCAATGCGATGAGGATGACGGTTGCTTCGTCGAGCTTCATTTTAATACCTCCCCTTAAATTGATAGTAAGCGTGAATGAATACAACTACGCTTATTACGGCTATGGCGACAACGACACGCCAGAGCGTTGACTTGAATATCGCGTTTATGGCAAGGACAATGGCAAGTGTGCCGAGAATCGTCACGAAAGCACATACCACACAAATAAGCGCATCTTTGATAGCCTCTTTGTTAATCATGTTTTTATCGGGTAACTGCAATTTGTGGTTGAATTTTTAGTCATTTTCATTTTCCGGTGAAAGAGGTGGTGTGGTTGGATTTTTCATAAAACAAATCCAATGTGTGTTGGCGCGTTTGCCGGAGATGTGCCCAAAGATGGGCTTCTCAGATGTGAGCTTCAGTATTTCTGAGACCTTGATTTCAGTCTCGTTCCACTTGAAGATGAGGAAGCCGCCAGGGCGCAACACTCTGAAACATTCGGAAAAGCCTTTCTCTATAATCTCACGCCAACAACCTCTCGGAAGCCAACCGTATTTTTCCACCTGCCAGCCTTTTGTCTCTTTTTTGGAAGTGTACTTGAGATGCGGCGGGTCAAAGACCACCATATTGAAAGAATCATCTGGATATGGCATTGATGTAAAATCCGCGACAACGTCTGGCTCTACTGAAAAAGTCCGACCATTGTAAATATCCTTGTCCTTAAACGAGCGAATGTCCTGAAATAGAACACGCGGGTCGTTCTTGTCAAAGTAGAACATCTTTCCGCCGCAAGCGGCGTCGAGGATTGGTTTCTGAATCATATTTTCAACCATACCTTGCAATCAAAAATCTTGTTTCCATCGGGTTTTTCAACCTTAAATTGCGGATAGCCTTTTTATCTCCCTTTGATTTATCTATTCTATCAATTTTTGAAGTTCAGCGACAGGATCGATTTCCTTTTCCTTCTGCTTGATGTTGTTTCTTGTGATGGCTGTGAATCCAAACTGACGACCGATCTCATTCACGTTCTTGGTAGCCATGTCCAGGATGCCAAGATATGGATTCCGAATTACTTCTCTTTTGCCGGTTTTATCATTCAAGACCTCCGTAACCAACCCACTTGTTTCAATCTCTGATGATGCGATAAAGGCCAGATCGAGCCAACGGGAGTAGAGTATCATCTGCTCCTGATAGGCCTCCTCCATGATTCCCATCGCGGCAAGGGACCGGCAGCGCATCTCATAGATCTTCCTGGATCGCTCCGTCGGAAGCCCCTCGATGCCTTCTGAGGTAATCTGCTCGACCGACATCGGTTCAGCAGCAGGCGCATCCTTATCCATACGGACCCGCTGGTTCGTACCTTTCAGGCGCTTGGCTGCATTGGTGGTCTTCGGTCTTCCTTTCATAATGTTGACACTTTCGCCGCCAGGGGGCGTTATCTGGCGGCTACTCGTGACTGTTTAATCATCTCGGATCATATTAGTTATCGCCCCTATTAGTAGTCCTAAAATCGTTGCATCTTTCCCCGTATCTCAATATCCGCCAATTTTGCACACGCACGAATTTTTCTGGGGGCGTGGTCTTGGAGAAAACCGCTCGAGAGATTTTGACCGCCCCTCCCACTGGTCATCGTCCGTGTTCTTTTTTATAGGTTTGAATCAATTTTTTATCACGCTGGCCTTTGTCGTGGTTACACTTGTCACAGAGCGGCTGAAGGTTCGCGGTGTCAAAGAAATCTTCGCAGACAGGCCAGGGTATGATGTGATCCACGACAGTGGCCTGACGGTAGATTCCGTGCTTCGCGCATTCCGCGCAATAGGCGAAGGCGGGTGTTGACCTCAACGCTGCGCTCAGGCGCGTCCATCGCGCAGTGTGGTATAGATCATCGGACCTTTGTCTGGTCTCTTCACGCGGCTGCATCCTGTTCAGCCACGGGCGCTGCAGTCTCTTCGGCTTATCCATTGAAGTAAACCTCCTTATACAATTCTTTTGCGCAAAGCACTGCATATGCAGCTACTTTCTTAGGGTTATATTCGTGGACGAAATTCCCGTTATGACAGACTTCGCCAATACTGACAAGCGCTGCTGCTATCGGAATAGCCGCCTCCCATATCGCATCTCTTTCCCTTTCGGCTGATCTGTCAACCGGCGGTGGTATCCGTGGTATCTGTATTCCTCCCATAATAAACTCAAAAACTAACACTCATAATCTCCCTTGATAGGCGTGAATCCAATCGAGCAGTTCGTACCGACACGGATTGTCGGACGGATCCCATACTTCTCTTCATCCTCGAAGTTCGGCCCGGTCACGTCTTCCGTACAATACCTTTGTTCGTGGGCATACTTATTCAGGCGCTCAGCGAAATTCTCTATCTCCTTACGGTTGAACACACATTGATTGTACTGCCCAGCGGCATCGATCACCTTCTTCTGCCATGCTTTCAGCATCGACCAGCTGTGCTTGCTCACGTCACACAGATACCTGCGCTCCGGCTTGTACCTTTCGAGCTCATCGGCATACCACAACATATTGCCAGACGAGACTCCATAGCCGGCCTTCTCCAGATTATCGGATGCGCGGCGCAGGTCATCGATCATGTTGAAATGTAGTGCGAGAAATCTCTTCATGATTAGAATAGTTTTAACTGTTGAAATTCGTCTATGAACTTATCCACCTCATTCTCGAGGGTGCAGGCCTGGACAAGCACATCACCGCGCTTGGTCCGGTAGTATTCCTTCTGCAGGTGGCGCATCTTGGCCACCAGTTTCACAAATTCAGATTCAGGCGCGTCCATCATATCATTTCTATTATTACACGGACCGGACGTGATTTCTCAACGTCGAGGTCAGAAAGATACTCCTTCGGAAGTGTTGTTCGGAATGAACCCTCTTTCCGATACCAGATCGCATGATTCGGAATGATATTCTGCAGGGATGGCTTTTCCGAGAAGAGCGACAGTTTACCGTCTGAGTCTCTGGCCACATAGCAGTTCAAGGCACAACTGCTCCCGCGCAGTTTGGTCATAATCTTCTCGATTCTATCCTTGATCCGCCAGAGGCACGAATAGGCGCCGGCATCGCGCTGCGCTAAATCGCGGACTGTGACCGCATCCGAAATCGACCTATATTTTCCCTCCAAAAAATTCATTTCCATTGAGCAGTGACTGTAGATCTCTTCCATCGGGCTTACGAAAAGGCTGACCGAAGCCTCCTCCATCTTTTCCTCCGGCAGCATTTCGAGCTTATCGAGAGTCCTTTTGCAATATGAGATATACATACCTCCATTCGATGGATCCGGTTCGACCATCCTTATCAGGAATGCAGGGCAAGCCTCAAATATCTCATAACACGACATGATCATCCCCGGCTTGTCCAGATCCGTAATCCAGACGATATCTCCATTCTTTAAGTTGAAATTTCTATCGAGCTTCATGTTCCTCAACCTCCGTCATTAATATATGTTTTTCCCGTTCAGGCTCTATTGCTACGACATACTCGTACCTCACCCTCACGGAAATGATTTCACCGCACTTTTTCCCGTCTTTGGCGTCCCAGGATATAATATCACCGACCTTACGCATAATCCATCATCAGCTTTGTGTCCGGACCATGTAGGTTATACCAGGCGCATACTGCCTCACGACAGGCGCGATGATATCGATATGGCTTTCAAGAAATTCTCTGGAGTTTTCCGAGCATTGAATCGTAATCTTCGAAGGTTCGAAGTATAGCGCCTCAACGTCCAGCAGGAATTTTCTTTCGCTGATCGGCACGTTGTGCAGCCTGAGCTTTGAGGCAATCTGCGCCATCAGCGCAAGGCCGGTGTCAGATAACCGCCGGTCCGCGTGTTGTGGATCCCAAGCCTGGGCGACGTCCAGGATGTTCCGGATCTGCTCCCCTTCCCCGGTCTTCCAGTTCCGGCTTGCATAGTAAGCCACGAACCGATGGAATTCTCCACGAAAGTCCTTGACGTTTTTCAAATAAAAAATCAAAAAAATTTCTTCTTTTTCTTTATCTACTATACTACTACAAGAAGAAGAATATAGTATACTATTATCTTGTATTATATTATTTTCCGAATTATTGTTTACAATATCCCCATTATTGCAGTCATTAACTGGGTTATTGTCTGCAATAATCCCGTTCAGCAGCCAATATTGTAAATCTGAATCGGGTTTCTGTCGTCTTAATGTTGCAGAAACGTACTTTGATTGCAACGTTAACCCGGTCAGGACCGAATTGTTCCTGTAGAATCCCTCATGGAAAAATCCGATCTGGACGGAGAGCTCGATAACCCTCAACACCAGGTCCGATGACGTGAACGTTTCGGTCGAGATATCTTCGATGATATCCTCGTCGATCTTGAGGAACCAGCCCTCATGATAGATCTTGCAAAAAATGCAGTCGAGGATCGTCGCGGCTGCAGCGCCCTCCCGGCGCATGAGCTTACGTACCTTCGGGTCTGAGTAGAAGTCTACATCCTTCCGCCAGAACGCCAGCCCTCTTTTAAGTGGTCGTGCCATAGTCTCAGTAATTAGTGCATATTTCTTCGCGGCAGGCCGGGAATCGAACCCGGAGGATGATTTGTCGCACTAATTACCCATCCGGCCCCCAGCATGGGCCACCTGCCAAAGCGTTGTCACAACAGCCTCATGCGCCTATATGTATCGATTAGCTTTTCGATAATCTGACCGCCGTATTCGTTTCGTGTCTCTTCCAGGAACCGGCGGATCGTAATGGTATCATCGGGCTTCAAGCCGTGCATCCTGCACCACTCCCTGCGACCGAATTCGCAACTTCCGGTGAGGATGTTGTGCCACTTGAACAGATCCCCGTATAAGCCGTCAATATCCGGGTGAGCCGCAACGAAGGCGGCGATTCGATCCTCAACCGGCATATTTTGAAAATGCTTTGAACGGGCATCGTTATAGGCATCTTTTAATGTGGCCCCGTGCGCAAAGGAATTTCCAACACGAGCGATGAAGCACTCTGACGTAGTTAAATCATTGTTGACCACCCTGGCGGTTGCAAATCGCTCCTCATGGATACAGTCGATTATCGTTGGTAAGCCGTCGATGTAGATTACACGCTGACCGCAGAATTTCCTTAAATAGCCATAGCCATAGCCAGAGCCATAGCCAGAGCCAGAGCCATAGCCATAGCCATAGCCAGAGCCAGAGCCATAGCCAGAGCCATAGCCATCGCCAGAGCCATCGCCAGAGCCAGAGCCATAGCCAGAGCCAGAGCCATAGCCATCGCCATAGCCATCGCCAGAGCCATAGCCATCGCCAGAGCCAGAGCCATAGCCATCGCCAGAGCCATCGCCAGAGCCATCGCCAGAGCCAGAGCTAATTTTTAGAAAAGCTTTGACTTTATCGTCCAAATCAACTAAACACGCCATGCTTTCGTCGATTCTATGGACATGACTGCCTTTTCCGAGCAAGGAATGATCTCAATGACGCCGAAGACCTGCATTTGGTCGATAGCAACGGTGATTTTACTACCAGGCCGGCCTGGGCCTTCCTTCGCAAGCTGTGATAACGATGCGGCGCCTTCCCATCGCCAGATCCTGCGGCAGTTCCGGATTGTTACGCCGACGCCGGATACTTCATGTTCTATCTTTTCTACTTCTCCGTAGAATACGCCAGCTGAATAAGTTCTGATAATGCTTTTCTCCATTGGTTATAATTTTGAGTGTATATTCTTATATCTGTCAAGTTCTTTCTTCAGGAACTTCGTAGTTCCTGGCAGCGGTGCTATCAATCCGTATTTGGTGTGCGCCCTCAACGTCGGGCGGGATATACCGAGATATTTCGCCGCCTCGGTTTGATTGAAAACACGGCTGCGCTCCTCCTCTATCACCTCTATTCTCTGCTCAAGCACATCGAGGCGGTCCAGCATTTCCGAGATCTTATGGCATTCCGTCATGGATCAGTTTGTATATGATGGGATGAAAACAGGGCGGTCAGGCTGCGAACCGCCCTGTTGATGCTCGTGAATGCCCGCCGGCGCGGGTTTACAGCCTTTCTCAAAGTGGTTTTCAACATGATTGTCCACCTGGCAACCGTCACCCACGACACTGCCGACCTGGTCAGTCTGACCAGCAGCAGAAGGGTGATCCAGTGCCAATAGGCGAACGTGGCCGTTCCGGCCATTGCCTGGACGGCATTCGCGCAAAGTGCGACCGCCAGGAGGCAAGTGAACCCCACCAGGAGTCCAGCCTGCAAATTGTAGATTTTGTGTTCCATTCACGAGCATTTTTAAGTCGGTTTTTACATATTTCACTTATAAGTTAAGTTTCTCACTTCTTTTTCTCATTTTTCTCATTCTCGAATCTCGTCTTGATCCGGCAGGTGAGCTGGCATTCGGCAACGTATATGGCCCGCAGTTCGCTCCGGGAGTAGGTTATCGGGGAATTCTTCGCCTGTCCTTGCCTCCGCGCACGGATATCCCCCCTCTCAAGGTGATACTTGAGCCAGGTGCGTCCATAGAGCTCCTCCGCCTTTCGCTGGCTGATGGAATCCTGCACCGGCTCCTGCTTGGCGAGGACCATGTCGGCGACCAGGGAGGCGAACTCCATGATGACGCGGTGGTCAAGTGTTATCGGTTCCTGGAGTCCCATCATGCAGCCCCCCATATATCGGTGATACCCCGCTTCGCGAAAATCGCTTCTATGGCTTTCGCTTCGCTGATCTTCGGCTCGATGACTCCGGATTTTCGGCGCAGAAAGCTCATATTTGTCGCGATCTTCAGCGCCGACATGATTTCCGACCTTACGGCCTCGACATCACAAAGCCTGAGCTGCTTGAATCCACGGTCAAAACCCCAATTTGTTTCACACATTTTCGTTACCTTTGTAACAAGTTTTGTTAATCACTGCACAAAGGTGCATATTATTTCTGGAATTTTCAAGAAAATTTCAAGAAAATTTACGAAACAAACATTTTTTGTTATGAAACAAGACGAATTAAGGCAAATCCGGGAGAGTCTCGGGTTGTCACAAGACAAATTTGCGAACTTGCTGAAGGTGACTCCGCGGACCATCCATAACTGGGAAAGCGGGCAGACCGGCATACCCAAGTCGAAGGCCGTAGAAATCGAAAGGATCGCCTCAACCCTCACCCAGTCGGTTGAAGGAAACGGGATAAACGCTGGACGTGACGTCCATCATGTAAACACCTGCCCCGAATTCAATAAGATGCTTGACGCCCTCAACGAATCGCTGAAGCAGAATTCCCGGCTGATCGGGATTATTGAGAACCTACAAAAGAAATAGAATATGGACTACAGTTGCAGCAAACGTATCGACCGCTGGGGAAACATTCTTTGCGTGCTCGGGATCCTGTTGGCGCTGACAGGTGTCGCGCTCATCATTTTCGCCATAATGGGAGGCATGGACTATACTGCCGGCATCATCCTCTTCGCAGCCGGCATCCTCCTTCTCCCTGCAAGCCGGTGCCTCAACGGCCTCTCGTTGCTGGTATATGATGCGGAACACCGCCTCAACGACCGGGCGCAGAAGGAGTGACCGACGTCCAGTCGAACAGATCCAGCACCTTCTTGTTCGCATCCCAGAGCGGACGGAAATCTTTTGCGATGTAGATGTCCGTGACAGCTGTCGAGCGGTCCACGTGGTTGAGGGCGGTATGAACCGTCCATTTGTCTATGCCGGCCTCGTTCGCCGCCAGCGTCGCCCATGAATGCCTGGCCGAGTAGAACGTGAACTTCGGCCACCCCTGATCCTCGCATATTCTCCGGAGGCCGACGTTCAGCGCCGTTTGGAAGCCGCCATACGTCCTGTATCGTTCTCGGAAATTGAAAAGACGGGTAGTTTTACCTTTCGCGAGATGCGCCGCCAGAATCGGCTCTATTTCGCTTGGAATAAGGATGCGCATCACGGCCCGGTCCTCCCTCCTGTCGCGTGTCTTTTTTCGCTCGTATGTGAGAACGCCGTCCACCGGGCGCTGCAGCTCCCACAGATCCGCGGCGTTGATGCCCATCAGGGCGAACGAGATCAGGAAGCAGTCCCTTGCAAGGTTCCTGACGTCATGGTCCCCCCTGCCCCGGGCGATCGGGTCGCTGTGCGACGGAAGGTCGATAAGCGCCTGTATGATCTCGCGGCTCACGTTCCTGTGCTCTGAGGCGCGAGGCTTGCCGACGCGGAACTTTGCAAACGGGTTGTGCGATATGAGGATGGATCCGATGTCCTCATCGTTGTAGTCTGCCCTGGCCAAATTGAAGATGTGCCTGATGTCCGCCGGATAGTGCGTCGTTGCCCTGCCGCCCTTTTTCCCGGCCTCAACCTCCAGAAACTCCACGAAGCCGGTCAGCCACTTGGCTGTTATCTCCGTTATGTCAGGGTCGCGGCCTCCCGTGTATCGGAGGATGGCCGCGAAGGTGGTTTCGTAGGTCGCAGCGGTGGACGCCTTCTTCGACGCGATCTTCTTTCTGCCATACGCGATGAACGGCAGGTGGAAATCCTTTCGCAGCAGTTCCCTCTCTATATGGCTGCAGAGCTCGGCGCAGGAAAGGGACTTTGACGAATAGCCCAGCTTGCCGACCGCCCTCCGCATTTCGCGGATGGTATCGTCCACGGCGTCGACTATATCCTGGTCCTTAATCTTGCCGGTCTTCGTGATGGCGGTGTCCTCAACGTAGTGGTTTGTGGAAATATATTTCGCCTCGCGGTTATGGATGACGCGGATCCGGACGTTCCGTGTTCCATCGGCCCTCAAGTGATTGGAAACCGCCAGTTTGAAAGTAGCCATTTGTTCAACTATTGTTCAACATTCCACCGCAAATTTATAAAAAAAGTGCTGAAAAGTGTGTTTTTTGACGCACAAACACCCCCGAAAACACATTGTTTTCAGGGGTGTAATACCGCTTAAAACACTGATATTCAGTAATGTAAATTTTTCGTAGCCCCGGGCGGAATCGAACCGCCATCTAAGGTTTAGGAAACCTCCATTCTATCCGTTGAACTACAGGGCCTGTTACACTGGGGCGCTGCCCCAAACCCCGCCGCTACGGCCTGCAATTGCACGGGCTCTCGCGACGGCCTCCGCTAGCGCCTGATGGCGCTTGATAAAAAAAGCCGAGCCCTTGCCCGGCATTTCATCACGCTTCTGTCAGATTACGCAACCGTTTTGTTGATGATCTGACGTCCGCGGTAGTAACCGCACTCAGGGCAAACGTGGTGATACATGACGGTAGCACCGCAGTTCGAGCAGGTGGTGAGCTGAGGGACGACGGCTTTGTCGTGGGTCCTTCTCTTATCCCGGCGCTGCTTGGAGATCTTGTGTTTCGGATGTGCCATTGTTTCCTTCTATTTTAATTGTCTTTACTTTCCAATAAATCTTTCAAGCCTTCGAACGGCCGTACCGTCTCCGTCTCGGGCGTCGTTTCGTTCCCGGCGGAATCCGTCAGGTAACGGAGCATCTCGAGGTTGCATTTCCCGTCGGGATGCACCTTCACGAGCGGCAGGCACAGACAGACATAGTCGTAGACGAACTGGTTGAGGTTCAACTCGCGCTGGGCGTGGTCGACCACCAGGACGTCCTCGTCGTCCGCCGCATCGCCGTCCACTTCGACATTGCCGAAGCCGACGGTGAGCCGGGGATCGATGTCCACCTTGAGGGTGAGGTCGTCCAGGCAACGGTCGCACTCGACCACCACGAACCCCGTGACCGTGCAGACGATGTCGAGCAGCGTCTGATGCCGGATCACGCTGACCCGCACGCTGCAGTCGGCGTCTTTGATCTGCCTGTTTTCGAACGCTTGAAAGAACGGTTCCCCAATTTCAAACCGGAAGGTACTCTCCCCGAAAGGCAAACCCTTGATCGGAATCACGATGTCTTGAAACAATCTGTCCATGGCGGAAAAATTGGGGCTGCAAATATAGCAAATAATTTTATAAATCAATTCCTTTCCGCTCTTTTTCGCGCGGTTTCGTCGAGAATGATCTTCCGCATCCGCATCGACTTCGGCGTAACCTCCACCAGTTCGTCTTCCTGGATGTATTCGAGCGCCTCCTCGAGGCTGAAACGCACGGGTGGCGGCAGCATCACCTTCTCATCGGTTCCCGCGGCACGCACGTTGGTCAGTTTCTTCGTCTTGCAGATGTTGATCACCAGGTCGAAGTCGCGGGTGTGCTCGCCCACCACCTGCCCGGCATAGACCTCCTCGCCGGGTTCGATGAAGAAACGGCCGCGATCCTGCAGCTTGTCCATCGCGTAGGCCACGGACAGGCCCGTCTCGTGTGCGACCAGCGACCCGTTGGTGCGTTTCTCGATCTCTCCCTTGTAAGGCTCATAATCCTTGAACCGGTGCGCCACGACCGCCTCGCCCTGCGTGGCGGTCAGCAGGTTGCTGCGCAGGCCCATCAGGCCGCGGGCCGGAATCTCGAAGTCGAGATGCGTACGGTCGCCGCGGGTTTCCATATGGATGAGCGCACCCTTGCGGCGGGTCGTCATCTCGATGGCACGGCCCACGAATTCCTCGGGTACGTCGATGGTCAGGTATTCGATCGGCTCGCAGCGCTTGCCGCCGATGGTCTTGTCGAGGACGCGCGGCTGGCCGACCTGCAGTTCGAAGCCCTCGCGGCGCATCGTCTCGATGAGGATCGACAGGTGCAGCACGCCCCGGCCGTAAACCACGAAGGAATCGGCGTTCACGCCGGGCTTGACGCGCAGGGCCAGGTTCTTTTCCAGCTCCCGTTCCAGCCGTTCCTTGATGTGGCGCGACGTGACATACTTGCCTTCGCGGCCGAAGAACGGCGAATCGTTGATGGTGAAGACCATGCTCATCGTAGGCTCGTCCACGGCGATGGGCGGGAGCGCCTCGGGATTTTCCAGGTCGGCGATGGTATCGCCGATCTCGAAACCGTCGATGCCCACCACGGCGCAGATGTCGCCGCACCCGACCTGCTCCACTTTCTTCTTCTCCAGCCCCTCGAACACCATCAGTTCCTTGATTTTCTGTTTCTCGACAATGTCGTAGCGCTTGCACAGCGAAACCGGCATCCCGGCGCGAAGGGTGCCGCGCGTGATGCGTCCCACCGCGATCCGGCCAACATAGGGCGAATACTCCAGGGAAGAGATGAGCATCTGGGGCGTGCCTTCCTGTACCTGCGGGGCCGGAATCTCCTCGATGATCGTGTCGAGCAGCGCCGTGATGTCCCCTGCCGGCGTACGCCAGTCACGCGACATCCAGCCCTGCTTCGCACTGCCGAATATGGTCTTGAAATCCAGCTGGTCTTCCGTTGCGTTGAGCGAGAACATCAGGTCGAACACTTCTTCGTTCACCTCGTCGGGGCGGCAGCCCTGCTTGTCCACCTTGTTGATGACCACGATCGGCTTCTTGCCCATTTCAAGGGCTTTCTGGAGCACGAAGCGCGTCTGCGGCATCGTACCCTCGAAAGCGTCGACCAGCAGCAGCACGCCGTCGGCCATATTGAGCACCCGCTCCACCTCGCCGCCGAAATCGGCATGGCCGGGCGTATCGATGATATTGATCTTCACGTCCTTGTAGGGGACCGAAACATTCTTGGCCAGGATGGTGATGCCGCGTTCCCGCTCCAGGTCGTTGCTGTCGAGGATCAACTCGCCCAGATCCTCCGCCTTGCGGGTCAGTCTCGCCTGATAGATCATCCGGTCCACGAGGGTGGTCTTGCCGTGGTCCACGTGGGCGATGATCGCTACGTTTCTGATTGCTTGCATACTGTAATCTTTCGCACTTGAGCCGCAAAAGTAGAAATAATCTCGCAATTTTTGTATATTTTTGTGCTATGGCTGAAAAGATCCTCATCCTCGACTTCGGCTCCCAGGTGACCCAGCTCATCGGACGCCGCCTCCGTGAACTCAATGTCTATTGCGAAATCCATCCGTTCAACAAGATACCGGCGCTCGACGACACCGTCAAGGGCGTAATCCTCTCCGGCAGTCCCTGCTCCGTCACGGCGCCCGATGCGCCGCAGCCGGACTTGCGCGCCATCAAGGGGAAGCTGCCGCTCCTGGGCATCTGCTACGGCGCCCAGTACCTCGCGCACCACTACGGCGGATCGGTCGAAAGTGCCGGCTCCCGCGAGTACGGACGGGCGGAACTGGAAGTCAAGCAGCGCGATCCCCTCTTCGACGGGGTACCGCCGCGCAGCCAGGTCTGGATGTCGCACGGCGACACCATCACGGCCCTGCCGGAAAACGCACAGGTCCTCGCCTCGACCGCCAGCGTCATCAACGCCGCCTACCGCATCCTCGGCGAGCAGACCTACGCCGTGCAGTTCCATCCGGAAGTCTATCACACCGAATACGGTTCCCGCATCCTGGCGAATTTCGTCAAGACAATCTGCGGCTGCAGCGGCGACTGGACGCCCGCCTCGTTCATCGACACGACGGTCGACGAACTGCACCGGAAAATCGGAAACGACACCGTGATCCTCGGCCTGAGCGGCGGCGTCGACTCGACCGTGGCGGCCGTGCTGCTCAACAAGGCCATCGGCGACCGGCTCCACTGCATCTTCGTGGACAACGGCCTGCTGCGGCGCAATGAGTTCAGCGAGGTGATGGAATCCTATCGCGGGATGGGCCTCAACGTCACCGGCGTGGATGCCGGGCAACGGTTCCTCGAGGCGCTGGCGGGGCTCACGGATCCGGAAGCCAAGCGCAAGGCCATCGGCAAGACGTTCATCGATGTCTTCGAAGCGGAGGCACGCCGCGTGGACGGCGCCCGCTGGCTGGCGCAGGGCACCATCTATCCCGACGTCATCGAGTCGGCCGCCATCGGCGGCTCCGCAGCCAAGATCAAGAGCCACCACAATGTGGGCGGACTGCCCGAAAAGATGAACCTGAAGATCGTGGAACCGCTCCGGATGCTCTTCAAGGACGAAGTGCGCCGCGTGGGCCGGGCGCTGGGCATTCCCGCCACGCTCATCGGCCGCCATCCGTTCCCGGGCCCGTCGCTGGCCATCCGCGTATTGGGCGAGGTGACCTTCGAGAAACTGGAAATCCTGCGCGACGCCGACAAGATATTCATCGACGCGCTGCGGGCCGACGGCCTGTACGACAAGATCTGGCAGGCCGGCACGATCCTGCTCCCGGTCAAGAGCGTGGGCGTGATGGGCGACGAGCGCACGTACGAGTATACCGCCGCGCTCCGGGCGGTCACCTCGACCGACGGCATGACCGCCGACTGGTATCCCCTGCCCTACGATTTCATGGCCAAGGTTTCGAACGACATCATCCGCCACGTCCGCGGCATCAACCGCGTCGTCTACGACATCTCCTCCAAACCCCCGGCAACGATTGAGTGGGAATAGTGGCGGCTACTTGTCGCCGGAATAGCCGACGGCAATGCCGCCGGTGTAGGGCTTATAGCCGACGTTGCGGAAGCCGGCTGCTTCGAATTCGCCGCAAAGCGCCTCATAGCGCGGAAAAGCCAGCACGGAATCGACCAGATAACCGTAGGCGCCGGCGCTGCCGGCAAGGCGGCCGATCTGCGGGAGGATATGCCTGAAATAGAACAGATAGACCTTCTGCCAGTGGCGGTTGCGCGGTACGGCGAACTCCAGCACGGCCAGCCGGCCGCCCGGCTTGAGTACCCGGCGGATTTCCGCCAGACACTGCGCGCGGTGGTCGAAATTGCGCAGGCCGAACGCGATGGTGACGGCGTCGAACGAGGCGTCGGGAAAGGGAATCTGCTCGGCCGAGCCGTGGACGAAATTCGGCTTCGGCGACAGATAGCGGCATTTTTCCCGCCCGATCGCCATCATCTCGGCCGAAATGTCAAGCCCGGTCACACGATAGCCTTTGTCGGACAAAGCCTTCGTCAGGTCGCCCGTCCCGCAGGCCAGGTCGAGCACCGCCGCGCCGGGTGCGAGCGGCCTGGCCAGCCGCCGCACGAACCGCCGACGCCATAACCGGTCGATTCCCAGCGACAGGCCATGATTCATCCGATCATACTTTTCCGCGATCGAATCGAACATCCCGGAGATCACCTCCGCATTCTTATCCAATCGATCTGATTCCATAGACTACAAAGATATGAAAATCGACCATCTTTCCGTCCATAAAAATCGCCGATTTCATGGATGAACGCGCTCAATTCGCAGATTTATCCATAAAAACGCATTCTCTTATGGACAAACCTGCTGCATGCCGGTCGGCCGAAGGCCGAGGGGGCTCAGGGGATGTGCCCCCGTAAAGAAGGTGCCCGTGGTCACATAAAAAAACCCGCTGTGAAACAGCAGGTTTTTAGTGCCCAGGACAAGACTCGAACTTGCACGCCCTAAAGCGGGCACCAGCCCCTCAAGCTGGCGTGTCTACCAATTTCACCACCTGGGCGGCGATTGGGATTGCAAAGGTACAGCTAATTTTGAACTATGCAAATATTTTTTGTTCTTTTTTGGCTTACCTGATTCCGCCGTGGCCGCCGCCGGAGAAGCCGCCACCGCCGCCGAACGACGTGTGGCCGCCTCCGCCGCTGCGGCTGAAGCCGCCCAGGCTGCCGCCGCCGGTATAGGTGGAAGCCGGCGTCGAATAACGGGTAAGCACGTTCGTGTAGGAGTCCGAGAGACGGATGAACCGGGTCATATCGGTGTAGGCCATCGTACAGGCCTGTTCGAACAGCACGGGATTGATGTCCTTGAGTTCCTTGGCCACCTTGTCGGCGATGCCGATCAGCGAAGCGAAGACCAGATACTCGCGCCAGAGCGTCACCTCAGGGGTGGTGCGCTCCTTGATGAGGGTCGCGTCTTCCAGGAATTTCTTGAAACCGATCAGTTTCAGGTTCTCCTGACGGCCGGTTTCCGTATACTTGCCGCCACGGTAGAACTGGCCCCTGAGAAGACCTTTCAGGCCGCTGTTCTTGACCTCCGTCGTCCATTTGATCAGCTGGGACGAATGATTCTTCGCCCACGAGGAGAACTCCTTCTCCTCCAGGATGTGGTTGGCGCCGCTGGCCTCGTACATCATCGACCAGAGTTTCTCTTCCGTAGGGTCGAGTTTCGTGAAATCCGCCTTGTCGTTGAAAGAGATCAGCACCTTTCCGTCCCCATCGCGGGTGGCCAGCAGGCAGTCGTGCTGCAGCATCCGCAGGATCATCGCCGAAGCCACGGAATTCTTCTTCGCATTCAGGTCCGGCGTCGTGGAAATCACATAGTAGTTCTTCAGGATGTCACCGTCGTACGGGAGCTCGCGCGACCAGGGAATGTCGGCCAGCCGGGTCGTGCCGAAGGCGTTCTTCTTCGCGTTCCGCCGCTGTACACACCGGATGACCAGCGGCAGGAACGGAAGCAGGATCATGCAGAGGGTGAACAGGATGCCCATCAATTTCTCGATAAAGGCCTCCTTTCTGTCCTCTTCCGAATCCGGTTCGTCGGCCCCTTCCAGCGCCTTGTCGAGCACGGTCTGGAAAGAACGGTTCTGCCGGCTCTCCGATTCGAAAGTCCCCTTGTCGAAACGCGTCAGGATGATGACGGAATGGCCGGGCTCGAGCGGATTCTCGCTCTCGGCGATCACTTTGCCGTCCTCGCGCCAGATGTAGCCGTCGAAACCGAAGGCCCAGATCCGCGTGAGCGTGTCCATTTCGAAACCGGGTTTCCGGAGTGTCACACGAACCCGTTCCGTACGGAAATCCTTGGGCGTGTAGAACTGGAAATGGATCATATCGTAGTCCTGGAGACTCTTGACCAGGTTGGTCAGGGTATAATTGAGGGTGTACGTACGATGCCCGTACTCGCCGATACCCCAGCAGATCTCGTAGCCGCGCGAAGTGGTGTTCAGGCCGCAGTGGTTCTTCTTGCGCTCAAAGGAGCGTTCGGTATCCCAGTGCCTGTCGGTCGTGTAGGTTTCTCCCAGTTCGTCGGATACGGTCAGGTCAAGGATCCGGATGTCACCCAGGTTCTCGAAAAGCAGATACACCTCGGTCCCGCGGCTGAGGGTCATGTCCCAGACCTCCCGGATCTGCGCGCTGCCGTCCGTGGCCAGGGTAACGGTGATGTCCACGTCGTTGGCCTTGTTCTGTGCCATGGCCGGCTGGCAGCAGAATGCCAGGGCGAACAGGGCCGGAAGGATCAGGGAACGGATTCTCATAAAAGCGGGATTTAGATCGCCATCGAAGGCATTTCGGTCTTCTGCTCGTTTACCTGCAGGTATTCGCGCGGCACGAAATGGAACAGCGAAGCCACGATCGAATCGGGGAACTGACGGATAAGCTGGTTGAACTTGGTCACCGAGTCGTTGTAGACCATCTGGCTCATCCGGACCTGGTTGGTGTAGGTGTTTACGCTGTCCATGGTCTTGCTGAAATTCTCGTTGGCCTTCAGGTCGGGATACTTCTCAACCACGACATTCAGGTGCGACATCGCCTGGGTGAAGAGATTCTCCTGGGCGTTGGCGTCGGCACTGCTGCTGCCGCCCGTGATGGGACGGCGCTGGGCGATGACGTCGGTCATGGTCTTGTACTCGTAGTCCGAGTAGCTCTTGGTCAGCTCGACGAGGGCCTTGAGGGCGTCCCAGCGGTTGGTCTGCTGGACACCGATCTGGCTCAGGCCGTTCTTGCAGATCTCCTCCTGCTTGACGAGTTTCCGCTGGACGGAAATCACCCAGAGCACAAGGATGACGATAATGGCAATTACAATAATAGCGGTCATAACGATAGGTTTTATGATAATTCAAATGTCTTGACGATGTTTTCCGCGATCTTCGCCACCAGGCATTCACGGGCCTCCCGGCTCGCCCAGCCGATATGCGGCGTCAGCAGCAGCCGTTCGGGATGCCGGACCCTGCCGTACGGATGGTCCTCCGGCAACGGTTCCTTGGTGAACACGTCGGCCGCCGCCCCGGCGATCAGGCCCTCGTCGAGCGCCCGGACCAGGTCGGCCTCGACCACGATGCCGCCGCGGCCCATGTTGACGATGACGGCCGAAGGCTTCATCGCCGCAAGCTCCGCATAGCCGATCAGACCGTCGGTCCGTGCGTTGAGCGGACAGTGAACCGACACCACGTCGCAGCGCGACAGGAAACTTCGGAGGTCCGTATCGGCCTCGTAGCGGTCGGAATGGGGCTTGCCCGACGTCGGGAAATACAGCACCTTCATGCCGAAGGCTTCGGCGACGCCTGCCACGCGGGAACCGATGTTGCCCAGGCCCACGGTGCCGAACGTCTTGCCGTGCAACTCGCAGAACGGCACGGCCGCATTGGTGAAACAGCCGCTGGCGCTGTACGACCCGTCTTTGACGTACGTGTCGAAATAGCGCGCCTTGCCCACGAGATTCAGGATGTGCATCCACGTGACCTGCGTCACGCTTTCCGTGGAATAGTCCACCGCATTGCGCACCGGGATTCCCTTCGCGGCGGCATACGCCGTGTCCACGTTGTTCGTGCCGGTGGCCGCGACGCAGATCAGCTTGAGCGCGGGGCTGGAATCCATCTGTTCCTTCCCCATCCACACCTTGTTGGTGACCACCACGTCGAAGCCGCGGATGCGGTCGAAGACCTCTTCCGGCTTCGTGGCGGGATACGAAACATATTCGCCCAACGACGCGACAGGCGCCAGGGAGATGTCACTCCCCAGCGTCTGCGCATCCAGAAAGACGATCTTCAGCATGGCTGAATCAAACGGTTAGTCCTTCGTGACTTTCTCGAGCCACTTCACCATGCCGAGCATCACCGCCATCGAGACGAGGCAGATGGCGAGGAACACACCCCAGCACTTCCAGATCGGCCAGGCATTGAGCATGATCGGGCCGACGAAGATGAAGAGGTTGCCGATGGCCGTTGCGCCCAGCCAGAGACCCTGGCAGAGTCCGACCATGTGTTTCGGGGCCACCTTCGAGACGAAGCTCAAGCCCAGCGGCGAGATGAAGAGCTCCGCGACGGTCAGGAAGAAGTACGTGACGATCATCACCCACGGTGCGGCCTTGGCCAGTCCCATCTGGATCATCTGGGCGCTCGTGAGTTCACGGAACGTATCGCCGGAAGGATAGTTGTTGGCGATCGAGAAGATCATCAGGAAGAGATAGGCCATCGCGGCGATGCCCATGCCGAGCGCGATCTTGCGCGGGGTGGAAACCGGCCGGCCCTTGCGCGCCAGGGAGGCGAACAGGACCATGATGATCGGGGTCAGGATGATCACGAAGAGCGGGTTCATGGCCTGCCAGATCTCGGCGGGAAGCGCCTTGGTCTCGACGAAGTCGCGGGCAAAGACCGACAGCGACTGGCCGTTCTGGTGGAAACTCAGCCAGAAGAAGACCGCGATGCCGAGCACGGCGAAGAGGGCGGCCATGCGCTGCTTGATCTCCTTGGCCATCGCCAGCTTCTCCTCCTCCGTGTATTCCACGGACTTGGCGGCGACTTTCTTCGCAGGCTGCGGGAAGCGGTACTTGTTGGCCAGGAAGATGCAGAGCGAGGCGATCATCGCCACCGCCGACACGATGAACGAGAAATGGACACCCGTGTTGAACACGTTGACGTAGTCCGAGCAGAACTGGGTGGTATTGCCCAGGACGGCCGGATCCAGCACGGAATTGGCTGCCGTCTCGATGAATTTCTCGGAAGTGGCGATGTCCGTATTGCCGTTGATAAACTGGTGGCAGAGGGCCGACATGTCGGCGTTGTAGACAAAGTTATGGACACCCAGCCACCACTTGCGGAGCATCGGGGCCACGAACGGAGCGATCACGCCGCCGATGTTGATGAACACGTAGAAAATCTGGAAACCGGCGTCGCGCTTGTCCTTGGCGATCTTGAGGGCCTCGGGGCCTTTCTTCGCCTCTTCCGCCTCGAACTCGTCGTACATCTTGCCGACCAGGGCCTGCAGGTTGCCCTTGAACAGGCCGTTGCCGAAGGCGATGCAGAGCAGGGCCAGGCAGGTGAAGATCAGGATGCCCCACCAGCCGCCGTTGCCGTTGGCGATCAGGCCGTCGGCCGTCTTGCTGAAGAGCGGAATGGAGAGCGCCACATAACCGGCCGCCATGATGAAGAGGCCGATCTGGATCGTACGGTTGTAATTCTGGGTCCGGTCGGCGATGAAACCGCCCACCAGCGACAGGATGTAGATGCCAAAGTAGAAGATGGCGTAGATCAGGCCGGCTGTTCCGTCGGAGATGCCGAACTTCGAGACGAGGAAGAGCAGCAGCACGGCGTTCATGATGTAATAGCCGAAGCGCTCGCCCATGTTGCTGAGGGCGGCGGCCACAAGCCCTTTCGGATGTTCCTTTGCCTTGGCCAGGTAAAAGATCAGGAACGGAATGACAATGATCAGGATCAGGATCAGCAACAACAGCGTCATGTTGTTCTCCCACAGATTTGTCAGAAAGGAAAGAAAGTGCATAGAATTGGATTATTGATTGTTTTTCCGGTTGAAATGTCTTACAAAGTTAGGAAAAGAAAACTGAAAAACCAATAACAGGCTTGCCTTATCCCCGGCGGGGTTCGCGCAGAGGGCGGTTCCAGCAGACGCGGGCCGCAGGGGTGCCGGCCGTGACGGGCGCAGCGGCGACGAGGGCGTCGATCTCAGCCCGGAACGGCTGCATGAGTGCGGCTTCGCGCTTTTTCGAGCGACGCCCGGGCGCACGATAGATTTCCTTTTCGAAACAGGCATCGTAAGAGACGGCATAATCCTCCTCGTCCCGATGCGGAAAGAAGGTCACGGCCACGCGGTAGCTGATGGTGCCGGCTTCGGAGTCGGAGATCAGCGCGACCAGCGCGCCGCGACGTTCCACGCCGCCGAAAACGCCTTCGGCGGCGAAATACTGTTCGTAGACGTTGACTGTCATGGCGTACGACAGCTAGCCGTTCACGTGCTTCAGGTAGCAGTCCAGCGTGTTGCGGATGAGCATCGCGATGGTCATCGGGCCGACGCCGCCGGGCACGGGGGTGATCCAGCCGGCGACATCTTTGGCGGCCTCGAAATCGACGTCTCCACAAATCTTTCCTTCGGCGTCCCGGCTGACGCCCACGTCGAGGACGACGGCGCCGGGCTTGACCATATCGGCGGCAATCATTCTCGGCTTGCCGACGGCGGCGATGAGGATGTCGGCCGTGCGGGCGATCTCACCCAGGTTGCGGGTACGGGAATGGGCGATGGTGACGGTGGCGTTCTCATTGAGCAGCAGCGTCGCGACCGGCTTTCCGACCAGTTCGCCGCGGCCGACCACCAGGGCGTGCCTGCCTTCGATGGTCTCGCCGATCGCCTTGATCAGGTAGATGCAGGCACGCGGCGTGCAGGGCGCGACATAGCCCTGTTTCATCGTGAAGCCCGACTTCATCCCAAAGAAGCCGTCCACATCTTTTTCGGGCGACACGGCGGCAATGACCGCATCCTTGTCGATGTGTTTCGGTACGGGCAGCTGCACCAGGATACCGTCCACGGTTGGATCGGCGTTGAGCTGCTTGATGACCGTGAGCAATTTGTCCTGCGTGGTTTCCTCGGGGAGACGGACAACCTGGGATACCAGCCCGATCTTTTTTGCGGCTTTCTCCTTGTTGCGGACATAGACCTGGCTGGCCGGGTCCTCCCCTACGATGATCACGGTCAGGCCCGGACGGCGTCCGTACTGCTGTTCCATTTGATCGACTTCCTGCAGCATCTTATCATACAGCCCTGCTGCAATGGCTTTTCCATCGATGATCTTTCCCATTACAAAACGTATTTCGCGATATCTTTTCGATAAAACAGATTGTCACACCGGACCTGGGCGACGGCAGCATAGACGCGGCGGGAGGCGGCAGCAGTGGTCGGTGCGGCAGCAATGACCATCAGGACGCGACCGCCGGCTGTGACCAGCGAGCCGTCGTCGGTGCGCTTCGTGCCCATATGGCAGATACGCTCGGCGAACTCCGGCACCACCGTAATCGGCACCCCCTTGGCATAACTGCCGGGATAGCCTTTCGAGGCCATCACGACGCCCAGCACGGCTTCGTCGCGCCAGCGGAGCATCGGGACCGTTCCGCCTGTGGCGGCCGCCTCGAACACATCGTAGATGTCGCTCTCGAGGCGTGGCAGCACCACCTCCGTCTCCGGATCGCCGAAACGGGCATTGAACTCGATGACCTTGATGCCCGTCGGCGTCTTCATCAGACCGCCGTAGAGGACGCCGGACAGGGGCGTTCCGGCATCGGCCATCGCATCGGCCACCGGCTGGAGGATCTTCGAAACGGCAAAGTCATACTCTTCGTCCGTAATGAATGACAGGCCGCTCCTGCCTGTGGCAAAAGATTCGGTGTAGGCGCCCATGCCGCCGGTGTTCGGGCCGGCATCGCCGTCGAAGGCACGCTTGTGGTCCTGCGCAGCCACCATCGGCCGGACCTGACGCCCGGAAACGAAGGCCATCAACGAAAACTCGGGGCCGGTAAGGAACTCCTCGATCACCACCTTCCCTTCCCCATAGCGGCCGTCGAGCAGCATGTCGCGCAAAGCGGCCTCGGCCTCTTCCAGCGTCTGCGCTACGACCACGCCCTTGCCTGCCGCCAGGCCGTCGTATTTGATGACCGTCGGCACCGGACCGGCCTGGACATACGCCCACGCCTGGTCGAAATCCGTAAACGTCTGGTAGGAAGCCGTCGGCACGCCTGCAGCGACCATCAGCCGCTTCGCAAAGTCCTTGCTCGACTCGATGGCCGTCGCCGCCTGCGTGTGACCGAATATCTTCAGCCCAGCAGCGCGGAACCGGTCGACGATACCCGCCGCCAGCGCCGCCTCCGGTCCGACCACCGTCAGGTCCACCCCGTTCGCCTGTGCAAACTGCAGCAGCCCTTCCACATCGGTATCTTTCAACGGGACACACACCGCCTGTTCACCGATTCCGGCATTGCCGGGAGCACAATAGATCCTGCCGACCTGCGCCGAACGGCTCAGCGCATCCACGATGGCGTGCTCACGCCCGCCGCCGCCGACAACCAATACTTTCTTCTTCATACCCCTAGTGCTTAAAATGCCTTACGCCCGTGAAGAGCATCGTGATCCCCAGCTCGTCGGCCTTTGCGATCGATTCCTCGTCGCGGATCGAGCCGCCCGGCTGGACGATGGCCGTCACGCCGTACTGCGCCGCCAGGGCGACCGTGTCGCCGAACGGCAGGAAACCGTCGGACGCCAGCACCAGGCCGGACGTGAAGCCGGCGGCCAGGGCCTCCTTCAAGGCGATCTCCGCCGAACCCACCCGGTTCATCTGCCCGGCGCCCACGCCCAGCGTGTGACCGTCGCACACCACGGCGATGGCGTTCGACTTCACGTGCTTGACGATCCGCCAGCCGAAATCCAGGTCACGCAGCTGCGCCGCCGTCGGCCGGACCTTCGTCACGCACATCGACGCGTCGATTTTTTCGACCGCCGTGTCGAGCTGCTGCACCAGCATGCCGCCGTTGACCGAGACATACTGCATCGGCGCCTGCGCGACCGGCGCCATCTCCACCTGCAGCACCCGCAGATTCTTCTTCGCGGCCAGGATCTCCAGCGCTTCCGCCGAGAACGACGGCGCGATGACGATTTCCAGGAAAATGGGCTTCATCCCGCGCGCCACTTCCGCCGTGAGTTCACGGTTCACCGCAACGATGCCGCCGTAGATGCTCACCTTGTCGGCTTCATAGGCCGCCTGCCAGGCCGCCTCGATGGTCTCCCCCACCGCAGCGCCGCAGGGATTCATATGCTTGAGGGCCACGCAGAACGGCTGGTCGGCAAAGTCGCGCACGATATTCAGCGCCGCGTTGGCATCCTGGATGTTGTTGTACGACATCTCCTTGCCTTGCAGCTGTCTGGCAAAGGCCAGCGAATACGGCTCCGGCGTCTTTGCAGCATAGAAGCGGGCATCCTGGTGCGGATTCTCGCCATAGCGCAGCGATTGCTTGAGATCGTATTCCAGGAACAGTTTTTCCGGCAGACCGGCCTGTTCGCGCATATACCGGGCAATCATCGTATCGTACTGCGCCGTATGGGTATAGGCCTTGGCGGAAAGTTCGAGCCGCGTCTCCGGTGTCGTGTTGCCGGTACGGCTGATCTGGTCGATCACGCGGCCATAGTCGCCCGGATCGCAGACCACCGTGACGTCGCGCCAGTTCTTGGCGGCGCTGCGCAGCATCGACGGTCCGCCGATGTCGATGTTCTCGACAGCATCTTCCATCGTGACGCCGGGCTTCGCAATCGTGGCGGCGAAGGGATAGAGGTTGACGCAGACCAGGTCGATGAATTCAATGCCGTTCTCCCGGAGCGCCGCCAGATGGGACGGCAGGTCGCGGCGGGCCAGCAGGCCGCCGTGCACCTTGGGATGCAGGGTCTTCACACGTCCGTCGCAGATTTCGGGAAAGCCCGTCACCTCGCTGATACCGATTGTCCTGACGCCCTCCTGCTCCAGCAGGCGCTGGGTGCCGCCGGTGGCGATGATCTCCCAGCCGAGCCGGGAAAGGGCCGCCGCGAACGCCGCGACGCCCGTCTTGTCGCTTACGCTGATCAATGCTCTCATTGCAGTAACTTATTGATGGTCTCCACATAGAGACGATGTTCGATTTTCTGGCCGATGCGATGGACCTCGTCCGGGTCGTTCCCTTCATACGGGAAGGCTTCCTGCGCGATGATGCGCCCGCCATCGAGCGTGGCGTCCACCCAGTGAATCGTAATGCCATAGACTTTGACGCCATAGGCCACGGCGTCTTCCACCGCGTGCGCACCCTTGAAAGCGGGCAGCAGCGAAGGATGGATGTTGATGATACGGCCGCCATAGCGCTCGAGCAGCACGGGGCCGATGAGACGCATATAACCGGCCAGGCAGACCAGGTCGATGCCGAGCGCGTCCATCCGGTCGGCGATCTCCCGCTCGAAATCGGCCTTGGCGGCATAGGCCTTCGGCCGGAAGCAGAACGTCTCCACGCCGAATCGCGCGCCCCGCGCCAGCACGGGCGCGTCGGGGACATCACACACCAGCAGCGCGATACGTGCGTTGAGCCGTCCGTCCACGCAGGCTTGCGCGATGGCCTCGAAATTGGTGCCCGACCCGCTTGCGAAGACTGCCAGCCGTTTCATTGCAGGATGATGTTGACGCCTTCCCGGTCCGTGACGCGGCCGATGACCGAAACCTTGCGGCCGGCCTTCGACAGGATGGCGAGGGCCTCGTCCGCCTCGGCGGCGTCGAGGGCCAGCACCATGCCGACACCCATATTGAAGATGTTGAACATCTCGCGGTGCGGAATGCCGCCCCACTGTTCCAACGCCTTGAAAATGGGCAGGATCTCCCAGGAACCCTCCCGGACCTCGATGCCCTGGCCGGGCCGCAGGATGCGCGGGATGTTCTCGTCGAAGCCGCCGCCCGTGATGTGGGCCACGCCGTGGACGTCGCAACGGCGGATCACCTCCAGCACCTCCTTGACATAGATGTTCGTCGGCGTCAGCAGCACGTCTCCCAGCACGGCGCCGCCCAGTTCCGGACGACGGTCGGTCAGCAACAGGCCGGCATCCGCCACGATCTTCCGCACCAGACTGAACCCGTTGGAATGGACGCCGCTGGAAGCGATGCCCACGAGGACGTCGCCCACCTTGACCTTCGTGCCGTCGATCAGCCTGCTTTTCTCCACGACGCCGGTGGTGAAACCCGCGATGTCGTACTCGCCGTCACCGTACATGCCCGGCATCTCGGCCGTCTCGCCGCCGATCAGGGCACAGCCCGCCTGGCGGCAGCCTTCCGCCACACCGCGCACGATGGCTTCCACCTTCTCGGGAATGTTGTGGCCGAGCGCCACATAGTCGAGGAAGAAGAGCGGTTCGGCACCCTGCGCCAGCACGTCGTTGACGCACATCGCCACCGCGTCGATGCCGATGGTATCGTGCCGGTCCATCGCGAAAGCGATCTTCAGCTTGGTGCCGACACCGTCCGTGCCGCTCACCAGCACGGGCTCCCTGTAGCCGAGCGATGCGAGATCGAACATCCCGCCGAACGAGCCGATGCCGCCCATCCAGCCGGGGCGCTTCGTCGAAGCCACGTGCTGCTTGATGCGCCGGACCACCTCGTAACCTGCCTCGAGGCTCACGCCTGCCTTTTCGTAATTGATTGCCATATAGTACTTGTTTCTTAACTCTTTCTGAAATAGTTGACTGCATTTTGGAAGATTGACTGCCCCACCGGAGACGGGATGTTGCGGTAGAGGTCCTTGCCGGCACGTTCGGAGTGCCCCATCTTGCCGAGAATCAGGCCGTCGGGACTGATGATGCCTTCGATGGCGAAGGAGGATCCGTTCGGATTGTAAGGCGATTCAAGCGTGGGCTTTCCTGTCGCAGGGTCGGCATAGCGGAACGCGACCTGTCCGTTCGCGAAGAGGCGCTCCGCCTGGTCACGGCTGACCACGAACTTGCCTTCGCCGTGGCTGACCGCCACGGTGTGCAGTTCACCGGTCCTGAAGCCGGACAGCCAGGGCGAGTGCGTCGAGGAGACGACCGTCGTGACCATCTGCGAGATATGCCGGTTGATGTCGTTGCGGAACAGGGTCGGGGCATCTTCTGACACACCCAGTTTCCCGTCGGGCAGCAGACCGCTCTTGATCAGCGCCTGGAAACCGTTGCAGATGCCCATGATCAGCCCCTTGCGGGCCAGCAGCGCCGCAATCTGCGCCGATACTTTCGGATTGCCCAGCACGTTGGCGATGAACTTGCCGCTGCCATCGGGCTCGTCGCCCGAAGAGAAACCGCCCGAAAGCGCCAGGATATGGCACTCGGCCAGGTTGCGGCATAGCTCGTCGATCGAGGCGAAGACATCGGCCTCGGTCAGGTTGCGGAACACCGAAAAACGGACACGGGCACCGGCGGCGCGGAAAGCGGCGGCGGTGTCGTAGTCGCAGTTGGTGCCGGGGAAAACCGGCAGCAGCACGAGCGGCTGCTTGACGGCCGTGCCGGGATAAACAGGCGCCGGCGCATCACAGAAACACCCGGCGAATTCAGGCGTCGGATCTCCCTCGAGCCGTGTCCGGGACGGATAGATTTCCTCAAAGCGGCCGTCGCAGGCCCGCTTGAGCGAAGCAGCATCCATAAGCTGGCCGTTGATGCGGACCGGGCCGTCCGTAACCGTCCCCAGATACTGGGCGAACGGCGCATCCAGTGCGTCAGCCGCCTCGACCAGGAGGGAACCGTAGCAAAGCCGGTACAGACCGTCCTCACGATACTGTACGTCGTAACCCAGACGGTTGCCGAAGCTCATCTTGGCAAGGCCTTCACCCAGACCGCCGAAGGCGGGTGACCAGGCCGAGACGATGTTGCCGGCGACAATCTGCCCGTGGGCGTAATCCCATATCTCTTTCAGCAACGATGTATCGGGCATCCCGTCGGAAAGCGGGTCATGCCGCAGCAGATAGAGCCTGTGGCCGGCCTGCTTGAATTCGGGCGAGATGACCTGCGAGGCCCGGACCGGCGTGATGCCGAAGGCAATCAGCGTCGGCGGGACGTGGATGTCCTCGAAGGTACCGCTCATGGAGTCTTTGCCGCCGATGGACGGCAGGCCGAGGGCGAGCTGCATCCGCAGCGCGCCCAGCAGCGCCGACAGCGGCTTGCCCCAGGTATGGGGGTCGCGCGTCATACGCTCGAAGTATTCCTGATAGGAGAAACGCATCCTCGACCAGTCTCCGCCTGCGGCCACCACCTTCGTGCAGGCCTCGACCACGGCATAGGCGGCGCCGTGGTAGGGACTCCAGACAGCCAGGTCGGGGTTGTAGCCGAAAGCCATCATGCTGGCCGTATCGGTCTCACCCACGACGGGCAGCTTCTGGACGGAGACCTGCGATTCGGTGTCCTGCCAGCGTCCGCCGAAGGGCATCAGCACCGTACTGCGGCCGATCGTGGAGTCGAACATTTCGATGAGGCCTTTCTGGGAAGTCACATTCCAGGAAGACAGCAGCCCTTCCATGCGTTCCTGCAGGGAAGCGCCGGCGTAGGTGCGTCCGAACGGATCGCACGCCTCCACCGGCAGGATGGCCGCCTCGGCATAGTGGCGCGCACCCGCGCTGTCGATGAAACTGCGCGGAAGGTCGGCTACACATTCCGAGCCGTTGAATATCCGCATGCGACCGGAATCCGTGACATCCGCCACATAGGTCACCTCGATGTTCTCTTCGGCACAGCAGCCTTCGAAACGGGCCCGGTCGGCCGCGGCGATGACCACGGCCATGCGTTCCTGCGACTCGCTGATGGAGAGTTCCATGGAATTGAGACCGCTGTATTTGGTCGGGACGCGGTCCAGATGGATTTCCAGGCCGTCGGCCAGTTCGCCGATGGCCACACTCACGCCGCCGGCACCGAAGTCGTTCGACTTCTTGATCATATGCGACACGTCCGCCCGGCGGAAAAGACGCTGGAGCTTGCGTTCCTCAGGGGCATTGCCCTTCTGCACCTCGCTGCCGCACGTGGTCAGCGACGCATCGGTATGTCCCTTCGACGAGCCGGTCGCACCGCCGATGCCGTCGCGGCCGGTCCGGCCGCCGAGCAGCAGGATGACGTCGCCCGGCTGCGGCCGTTCGCGCACGACCTGCGCCGCGGGTACCGCGCCCACGACCGCCCCGACCTCCATGCGCTTGGCCGTATAGCCCGGATGGAAGATTTCGCGCACATGCGTGGTTGCCAGGCCGATCTGATTGCCGTAGCTCGAGTAGCCCGCCGCCGCCTTGCGCGAGATCATCCGCTGCGGCAGCTTGCCGTGCATCGTTTCGGCGACCGGCTTCCAGATGTCGCCGGCACCCGTCACGCGCATGGCCTGGTACACGTACGCCCGGCCGGACAGCGGGTCGCGGATGGCACCGCCCAGACAGGTCGCCGCACCGCCGAAAGGCTCGATCTCCGTAGGATGGTTATGCGTCTCGTTCTTGAACTGCAGCAGCCACTTCTCGGTCTTGCCGTCGACGTCCACGTCGATGACGATGCTGCAGGCATTGTTCTCCTCGCTCTGCTCCTGGTTGTCGAGCACGCCTTTGTGCTTCAGGTAGCGGGCGCCGATGGTAGCCAGTTCCATGAGGCAGAGCGGCTTGTTTTCCCGACCCAGTTCGCGGCGGATGGCATCCAGCTTCCGGAGGTCTTCCTCCAGGGCCGGCTTGATGAAGGAATCCTCCACGCTGATCGAGGTCAGTTCGCTCGTAAAGGTGGTATGCCGGCAATGGTCGCTCCAATAGGTATCCAGGATACGGAGTTCCGTCTCAGTGGGATTGCGGCCTTCCTTGCGGAAGTGGAGCACCACTTCGCGCAGGTCGTCGGTATTCATGGCCAGGCCCCAGTCCCGGCAGAAGGCGGCGAAATCCTTTTCCTCCATCCCGGTGAAGCCATCCAGCTGCGCCAGCGGACGGACCGCGGCCGCTTCCAGGCCGGCGATGACCGACAGGTCTTTCTCCCGGCTCTCGACGGCGTTGATGAAGTAGCGGCGGACGACATCGAGCCCTTCACTGGAAAAGTCGTCGTCGAAGATCAGCAGGCGGCCGCTGCGGATGTCCACCTCGGCCGCAGGGTCGAGCAGGTGGACGCAGTCGAGGGCCGAGGAGGCCCGCTGGTCGAACTGGCCGGGAATGTATTCCACGGCCAGGTAACGGCGGCCCTGCAGGTCGAGGGTATCGGTCACCGTATCGGAGACACGTTCGCCGAAGACCGTGTAGCGGCAGCGCTCCAGCAAGTCATCGCTGAATCCCGTCAGGTCGTAGAGATTGACCAGCCGGAGGCTGCGGATGTTCACCGGAAGGTTTTCATTGAATTCTTTCCGGAGGCTTTCGGCCTCCACCCGGAAAGCGGGTTTCTTCTCGACAAAGATACGGCGGCTATTCATCAGCTGAGGCGGTTAAATCTCGGTTTTGAGCACTTTCTCGGCCTGGGCGGCACGGAAATCCTTCAGTTTCACCGCCAATGCCGGATCGTGCAGCGCCAGCACCGCCACGGCATAGAGCGCGGCGTTCTTGGCCCCGTCGATGGCCATCGTCGCCACGGGGATGCCGCTCGGCATCTGGACGATCGAGAGCAGCGAGTCCATCCCGTTCAGCGCCTTGCTGCGGATCGGGATGCCGATCACCGGCAGGGTGGTCAGGGCGGCGGCCATACCCGGAAGATGCGCCGCACCGCCCGCTCCGGCAATCACGATGCCGAAGCCCCGCTCCGGCAGGCCGGCCATATATTCACTGAAATACTGCGGCGTACGATGGGCGCTGATCACCTTCTTCTCATAAGGCACGCCGAATGCGTCGAGGGTTTCGCAGGCGGCTTTCATTACCTCCCAATCGCTCCCCGACCCCATAATGATGCTGACTTTCATATTCGGAATTGGTTTCAATCCACAAAAATACGAATCTTCCGCCGCATCTCCGCCAAAAAGTTATCATCACGTTTACCGGCCGATTGTTGATAAAAACCGGCAGCAGCTTATTGCTTATTTGGCAAAAGGGCGTACCTTTGCGGAAACTGCATTTATGAAACGGAAAGCATCCGAAATCACGCTATAATGATAATCGAGACAACTCGTTGAGTTGTCTTTTTTTTGTCCCGATGAAAGAGTTGCTGCTGAAAAACGGATTGATGATGACGGGTCCGGAACTGCTGACCCCGCGCGACGTGCTCATTGCTGACGGCATCATCAAGGAAATCAGGGAGTTCATCCCGGCATCGCCAGAAATGGAAGTAGTGAATCTGGCAGGCATGCTGCTCTCCTATGGCTTCGCCGACCTGCACGTGCATTTCCGGGAGCCCGGAGCGCCGCAGAAGGAAACCATCCGGACCGGCTCGCTGGCCGCGGCGCGGGGCGGCTACACCACCGTCTGTGCGATGCCCAACCTGAATCCGGCGCCGGACAGTCCGGAAACGCTGGCCGTCGAACAGGCGCTGATCGACCGGGACGCCTGCATCGAGGTGCTCCCCTACGCCACCATCACCCGGGGGCGGAAGGGACTGGAGCCCGTGGATTTCGAGGCGCTGAAGGGCCGCTGCGTCGCTTTTTCCGATGACGGAAGCGGCGTCCAGCGTGAGGAAGTGATGCTGGAAGCGATGCGGCGGGCCGCGGAACTGGACTGCATCCTGGCCGCCCATTGCGAAGACGACACGCTGCTCCGCGGCGGCTACATCCACGACGGCCGCTGGTGCAAAGCGCATGGCCACAAGGGGATTTGCGCCGAAAGCGAATGGGGGCCGATCGCACGTGACCTGGAACTGGCCGCCCGTACCGGCTGCCGCTACCACGTCTGCCACGTCTCCACGAAAGAAAGCGTGGAATTCATCCGCCAGGCGAAACGAAGCGGCGTCCGCGTCACCTGCGAGACCGCACCCCACTATCTCACACTGTGCGAAGACGACCTCCAGGAAGACGGCCGCTTCAAGATGAATCCCCCGCTCCGCACCGCGGAAGACCGCGACGCACTCGTCGAGGGACTGAAAGACGGCGCCATCGACGCCATCGCCACCGACCATGCGCCCCATACGGCGGAAGAGAAAGCCCGCGGACTCGCGGGCAGCGCGATGGGAATCGTGGGGCTCGAGACCGCCTTTCCCGTAGTATATACGGCATTGGTCAAGACCGGGAAACTCTCGCTGGAGCGGCTGCTCGACGCCCTCTGCGCCACCCCGCGCCGGATTTTCCGGCTCGGCGGCGCCCTGCGGGAAGGCGAGCGCGCCGACTTGACCGCCATCGACCTGCAGGCCATCCATACGATCGACAGCCGGACATTCCTTTCGAAAGGACACGCCACGCCGTTTGACGGAATGCACGTCAACGGCGCGGTCCGCATGACCTGGAAGGACGGCCGGCTGGTATGGAAAGACCCCGACTGTGAATGTACGTGCCAATGTCACTGCCATGAATAAGTACAACCCTACGATCTTGTCCAACCGGACGGTCGCCCCGAAGGTGTACCGGATGGAACTCGCGACCGGAGAAGCCCCGCCGCTTCGGGCGGGATCTTTCGTCGAAGTAGAAGTGCCCGGGAAGTTCCTGCGGCGGCCGCTCTCCGTCTCCCTGTCGGAATCCGGGAGACTGACGCTGCTGTACAAGGTGGTCGGTGAAGGCACGGCCTGGCTTGCCCAGGCGCAGCCCGGCACGTCCCTCAGCCTGCTGACCGGCCTGGGCAACGGCTTCGACACGGAGGCCTGCCGCGAACGGGCGCTCCTGGTCGGCGGCGGCATCGGCGCCGCCCCGCTGCACCAGCTCTGTCGCGACCTTCGCGCCGCCGGACGGCAGGTGACGGTGCTGCTCGGTTTCAACACCGCTTCGGAGCGCATTCTCTGCGAAGAACTGGAAACGCTCGGCGCCACGGTGTACGTCGCCACCCTGGACGGTTCAGCCGGCATCCGCGGCCTGGTGACCGACGCTCTGCGGCAGGTGCAGCCTGCCTTTGACTATTATTACGTCTGCGGCCCGATGCCGATGATGCGCGCCCTCTTCCCGCTGCTGCAGGCCGACGGCGAATTCTCGCTGGAAGCACGGATGGGCTGCGGAACCGGCCTGTGCTTCGGCTGCACCGTCCAGACGACGGAAGGCCCGCGCCGCATCTGCCACGAAGGGCCCGTTTTCACAAAGAAAGTACTGCCATGGTAAGAGATACTTCCGTCACCCTCGGCGGCATCCGCCTCAAGAACCCGGTCATCCCGGCCAGCGGCACGTTCGGCTTCGGATTCGAGGCGGCCGGATGGCTCGACCTCGACCGGCTCGGCGCCATCGCGCTCAAGGGAACCACCCTGGAGCCCCGTTTCGGAAATCCGACGCCCCGCATCGCCGAATGCGCGGGCGGCCTGCTCAACGCCGTCGGGCTCCAGAACCCCGGCATCGATGCGCTGGTCAACGAAGTGGCGCCGCAGGTCCGGCGCATCTGCAGCACCCCCCTGATCGCCAATATCAGCGGCTTCTCCGTCGATGAATTCGGCGTCTGCTGCGAAAAAGCCGACAACTGCGACAGCATCGACCTCGTCGAAATCAACATTTCCTGTCCCAACGTCCATCAGGGCGGCATGGCCTTCGGCACCGATCCTGCCTCCGCGGCCGCCGTCACCCGAAGGGCCCGGAAAGCCACACGCAAGCCGCTCTTCATCAAGCTCAGCCCCAACGTCACCGACATCGTGCCGATCGCCCGCGCCTGCGAGGACGAGGGCGCCGACGGCCTGACGCTCATCAACACCCTGCTCGGGATGCGCATCGACATCCGCCGCCGGAAACCCGTGCTGGCAAACCGGACCGGCGGCTTTTCCGGCCCGGCCCTCTTCCCCGTCGCCCTCCGCTTCGTCAGCCAGGTCGCCGCGGCCTGCCGCATTCCCCTGATCGGATGCGGCGGCGTGACTTCTGCGGAAGATGTGATCGAGATGATGATGGCCGGTGCCACCGCCGTGCAGGTCGGCTCCGCCAACCTGCACGATCCCCTCGCCTGTCCCGCCATCATCGACAGCCTCCCCAGCGTCATGGAAGAACTGAACATTGACAAACTCGAAGATATAATCGGCATCATATAATTATGAACATGATCTTCATTCTATTTCAAGACCGTCTGCGCCCACGCAGCCGTGAGTGGGAGGGGCCCAAGCTCTGCTTGGGAGGGATAGGACCCGAAGGGTCCGTAGTCTTGAAATAGAATGAAGATCACGGCAATTGATATTTCCATGAACAAAGACGTCATCATCGCCTGTGATTTCGGCAGCGCCGCAGAGACCTTCAACTTCCTGGATTGCTTCGCGCAGGAAGCCCGGAAGCCGTTCCTGAAGATCGGTATGGAACTCTATTACGCCGAAGGGCCGGAGATGGTCCGCCAGTTGAAACGGCGCGGCCACCGCATCTTCCTCGACCTCAAGCTCCACGACATCCCCAACACCGTCCGGAAAACGATGCGCGTGCTTTCCGCACTCGACATCGACCTGTGCAACGTCCACGCCGCCGGCACCATCGAAATGATGCGCGCCGCCCGGGAAGGGCTCACGCGCCCCGACGGCACCCGGCCGCTGCTGATTGCCGTAACCCAGCTTACGTCCACGAGCGAAGAACGCATGCAACGGGAACTGCTGGTCGATGCCAGTATCGACGAATGCATCGCCCACTACGCCCGCAACGCACGCGAGGCCGGACTCGACGGCGTGGTCTGCTCCCCGCTGGAAGCCTCGCTGGTCAAAGCGGCCTGCGGACCGGAATTCCTGGCCGTCACGCCCGGTATCCGTTTCGCCGATGCGGCGGCGGATGACCAGGTACGCGTGACCACGCCCGCCCGGGCGCGGGAAATCGGTTCCGACTTCATCGTCGTCGGACGGCCCATTACGGCCGCTGCCGATCCCTGTGCCGCCTGGCGGCGCTGCCTCTCCGATTTTTGTCCTGAAACCCTCCAAACCCGATAATACCCATGGTTGACAGCACCGAAAAAAACATTGCCCGCGACCTGCTTTCCATCGGCGCCGTGTTCCTGCGCCCCGAGCAGCCCTTCACCTGGGCCAGCGGCATCCAGAGCCCCATCTACTGCGACAACCGGCTCATCCTGACCGCCCCTGCGGTACGCGACCGCGTCGAAGACGGCCTCGCCGAACTCGTCCGCACCCATTATCCTTCCTGTCGCCTGCTGATGGGGACTTCCACGGCCGGTATCGCCCACGCAGCCCTCACCGCCCAGATACTCGGTCTCCCGATGGGCTATGTCCGCGGCGAGAACAAGAGCCACGGCCGGACCAACCGCATCGAGGGCAAGCTGGAACCGGGCGCGAAGACCGTGGTGGTGGAAGACCTGATTTCGACCGCCGGCAGCGCCGTGGAGACCGTCGAAGCCCTGCGCGAAGCAGGCGCCGACGTTCTCGGCATCGTCAGCATCTTCACGTATGGGATGCAGCGCGGCCTGGAGCGCCTCGCTGCCGCCGGGACCACGAACCACTCCCTGAGCAACCTCGACGCCCTCCTCGAAGTCGCCGTCGAAGAAGGCCGCATCGCGCCGGATTGGCGGCAGCGGATCCTGAAGTTCCGCGACAACCCCGCCGACGCCTCCTGGATGAAAACAAACAATTAATCAAATACACACCATGAAACACCTGATCGAACCCACCGACCTGACCCGCGCCGAAATCAGCGAAATCATCGCCCTGGCCGACCAGATCATCGAGCATCCCGAGGAGTACTATGAGGCCATGGCCCACAAGAAACTCGCCACCCTCTTCTACGAGCCCAGCACCCGCACCCGCCTGAGCTTTACCGCCGCCATGAAGGAACTCGGCGGCCAGGTCCTCGGCTTCTCCGACGCCGCCCGCTCGTCCGTCTCCAAGGGCGAGACCGTCCAGGACACCGTCCGCGTCCTTGCCTGCTTCGCCGACATCATCGCGATGCGCCATCCCATCGAGGGTGCGCCGCTGGCCGCCTCCGAAGTGTCCCCGGTGCCCATCATCAACGCCGGCGACGGCAGCCACAGCCATCCGACGCAGACGCTCACGGACCTGCTGACCATCCACCGCGAACTCGGCCACATCGACAACCTGACCATCGGTTTCTGCGGCGACCTGCGCTTCGGCCGTACCGTCCACTCCCTCATCAAGGCCCTCTCGGCCTATGAAGGCATCAAGGTCTACCTCATCGCCCCCGACGCGCTCAAACTTCCGGAATACATCCGCCACGACGTCTGCGACCGCAAGGGCATTCCGTACGAAGAGGTCGATTCGATTGAAGAAGCGATGCCGCACCTCGACATCCTCTATATGACGCGCGTCCAGAAGGAGCGCTTCCTCGACCAGGACGAATTCGACCGGCTCAAGGACAACTTCATCCTCAACGCCGAGAAGATGAAACTCGCCAAGAAAAACATGGCCGTGCTGCATCCGCTGCCGCGCGTGAACGAGATCCTCACCGAAGTCGACGCGGATCCGCGCGCCGCCTACTTCCGCCAGGTGGCCTGCGGCAAGTACGTCCGCATGGCGCTCATCAAGTCGCTCATCGACTGGAAAGACGACCCGAAGCACCCGATGCCGGAGAAGAAAGACATCTTCCAGGATCCCGCGCTGCACTGCACCAACCCCAAATGCATGTGCAACCACGAAGCCGTCACCCCGTACTTCAAACGCACCGACGAAGGCGTCATCCGCTGCGCCTACTGCGAGTCGAAGATCTGACAGCAGGACGTCCTTCACGGTTTTTGAGACGCAATCGGCCCCAAGACGGCCGATTGCGTCGTTTAGATGCAACTTTTTTCCGCGTATCCTGTAATTTTCCACCGCCTTCTGCGACTAATGGGGCAAACGATTGAGAAAACCTGATGGAAACGACGCAATCAGAGAAAGAATTCCTGGAGATGGTTACGGCACATAAGCGGATTATCTACAAAGTGTGCTATGTGTATGCCAAGGGGCAGGACGACCTGAATGACCTTTATCAAGAAGTCATCCTGAACCTGTGGAAAGGTTTCCCGAACTATCGGGGAGAAAGTAAACAGAGTACCTGGATCTACCGCATCGCCCTGAACACCTGTATCTCTTTTCTCCGGCAGGCGAATGCACGGCCCCGGACCGTCGCCCTGACGACGGAGCTGGCCTGGCAGGCCGCCGCCGAGGAAGGAAAGACAGGCCAGCTGCAGGAACTCTACCGGCTCATCAACGGCCTGGGCGAATTGGAACGCGCGCTGATCCTCCTTTGGCTTGAAGAGCGCAGCTATCAGGAAATGGCCGATATCCTCGGTATCTCCAAGGGCAACGTCGCCGTAAAACTCACTCGTATCAAAGAAAAACTCAAAAAGATGTCTAACAGTTAAAAACACAAACTGTCATGGAACTCGATGCATTGAAAAACAGTTGGAATACGCTCGACCAGCGTCTGTCAGAAACGGAAATCGTGAACCAGCGCCTGGTAAGGCAAGTCGTAGAAGGAAATACAAGGACGGCTTATGACCAGGTCTGCCAGACCAATCTCAACAGCCTCATTCAGACGGCCGTCATGGCCTGCGTGGTTTTCCCCGTCATCTGTGCGCTGACTACGCATCTCAGCGTTGTCACGATCGTAATTGTCGAAGCCTTGCTGGTGGCGGGGCTGATTCCGCAAATCTGGAAGCTCTTCCTGCTCTCGAAGTTCGACCTTGGAAGGAAGAGTTGCAGCGAACTGCGGGGACTCCTGCTCCGTTATGAGAAGGTTTACCACAACCAGTCGGTCATCGAAATCATCGTGGTAAGCCTCGCGCTGATCGCCGGCTACATCTATGAACTGGGATTCAAAAAGTCGGCCGGCTATGTGATGACGGACGGCTGGCTCCCGGTGATGATCGGGCTTATCGTGCTGACCATCGCACTGGCCTTCGTCCTGACCCGCTGGCAGCGCAGACGCCACGCGCAGCAGCTGCAGGACATTGAGCAAGGCTTGAAAGAATTGCAAGCGTTCAATGTCGAATAAAAAAGGACGGCCGAACGGCCGTCCTTTTTTTATGCACCGGATCCGGTTATATGAAAATATAACGCAGGATGAAGAGCACCGCCAGGACCCACATCGTCGGGGTGATCTGTTTGGCCTTGCCGGTGAGGGCATAGAGGACCACGTAGGAGATCACACCGATGAGGATACCGTCGGAGATGCTGTAGGCCAGCGGCATGAGGATCAGCGTCAGGAAGGCGGGGATGGCTTCGCGGTAGTTCGACCAGTCGATTTCGCGGACCGGGTTCATCATCATCATACCGACGATGATCAGGGCCGGAGCGGTGGCCGCACCGGGAATGCCCAGGAAGACCGGCGAGAAGAAGAGCGCCACGGCGAACAGGACGGCTACGGCAAAGGCCGTCAGACCTGTGCGGCCGCCCGCGCCGACACCGGCGGAACTCTCGACATAGGTCGTGGTGGTGGAAGTACCCAGGCAGGCACCGGCGATCGTACCGATGGAGTCGGCCAGGAACACCTTCTCGGCATCCTGGATATTGCCCTTCTCATCCACGAAACCGGCTTTCTGCGAAACGCCGATCACCGTGCCCATCGTATCGAACATATCGATGAACAGGAAAGTGAACACGACAGCCAGCATATCCCAGGTGAAGATTTCACCCCACTGGAACTGGAAGGCAATCGGGGCGACGCTGTCAGGCAGCGACACGACACCCGTGAAGTGCGTGATGGCTTCACCCGTTGCAGGGTCCTTGATAAACAGGCCGATGATAGCCGTGATGAGGATACCGATCAGGATACCGCCGCGGACGTGCAACATCACCAGCGTGCAGGAAATCACCAAGCCGATGACAGCCAGCAGACCGGTGCCGTGGCACACGTCGCCGAGACCGACCAGCGTGGCGTCGTTGTTCACGATCAGGCCGGCGTTCTGCAGGCCGATGAAGGCGATGAACAGGCCGATACCGGCACCGATCGCATGTTTCAGGGAAAGCGGAATCGCGTTGAGGATCCAGGTACGTACCTTCGTCAGGGTCAGGATGACGAAGATGATACCTTCTATCAGGACGGCCGTGAGGGCGAACTGCCACGTATGGCCCATCGTCAGACAGACCGTGAACACGAAGAAGGCGTTGAGGCCCATGCCCGGCGCCAGCGCGAAGGGCTTCTTGGCCCAGAAGGCCATCACCAGCGTGGCGACGATGGCAGCCAGGGCGGTCGCCGTGAAAACGCTTCCAGCCGGCATGCCCGGCAGTGCGCTGAAGATGTTCGGGTTGACGGCCAGGATGTAGGCCATCGTCAGGAAGGTCGTCAGACCTGCCACGAGCTCGGTGCGGACGGTGTTCTTCGACGAGTCGAAACCGAAGGCTTTCGTAAGGAAATTACTCATGGTATGGATGGTTTAGGATGATCCGGGGAATCAGAATACCCACTTGAAGCCCAGGCACGGCAGGCAATGGAAGCCCTCCATGCCGGCGAAATTGTAGCTGAGCTCGACCTCGCCGCCGACGTTGAAATGATCGAATACCTGGAACCAGAGCTGCGGCTCGGAGAGGACGACGGCCTTTTCACCTTCGCACCAGACATCCAGGAAGCCCGAGAAACGGAGGCCGTTGGCTCCGAACAAATCCTGGCAACCCCAGACCGTGGTGAACTGAAGGGGAATCTTGCTGTCCATATGTACAAAGTACTTGTACAGGAACTTGAAGTTCAGCGTATTCTTGAAGTCGCCACTGTGCAGGAACCAGTCGACACCCGTCAGGAAAGCGCTGTTGACGGGGAAGGCGCCGGCCATATTGCCGAACGTACCGAAGCCGCCGTTATACTCCAACTGGAGGCTCAGCGGAGCAAGGGTGGAATTCTGCCAGAAATTCAGGCAGCGGGCAATCTCGAAATAGGTGTTGCTCGGCGAGACCACGGTATTGCCTTCCTTGTAATTGTAATCGTAGTCGATGAAGAAGAAGGTATTGCCCCAGTTGTCGGTGTGGAAACCCTCGAGGGTCGTAGTAAAGTGCTTGCGGCCGAAGTCGTAGAACGTCTGGAAGTTGGTCTGGCCGAAAGCGGTCAGCGCACAGAGCAGCACAGCTGCGGTGAGGAAAAGTTTTTTCATTTGTTTATCTAAGGTTTTAGTTTTCAGGTTATTTGTTTTCTTTTTCAGGTTTATGCGTACCCCCAAAGTTGACAGCCATGTCACCCCGGTCGTTGTTATGGTGGAACTCATAGGTGTTGCCCGGCAGGACGGCGTTCAGGATGATGCCGACCAGGGCGGCGACGGCCAGGCCGCTGAGCGAGGTGAAGCCGATGGAGATGGCGTCGTTCGCACCGTACTTGATGCCGATGGCCAGCACGAGGATGAGGGCCGTGATGATGACGTTGCGGCTCT
>CAMZGD010000013.1 GCA_947306365.1 uncultured Bacteroidales bacterium | reverse complement strand
CCGCAGGACCTGCGCGCCTACGGCCTGATTCCCGAGATCATCGGCCGTCTGCCCGTGCTCTGCCACCTCGACCCGCTCGACCGTCCGACGCTGCTGGCCATCCTTACGCGCCCGAAGAATGCCCTGGTGAAGCAGTACCAGGAGCTTTTCGCCCTCGACGGCATCAAGCTCAAGATCAAGCCCGAAGTGCTGGAATTCATCGTCGATACGTCGATCCAGTACAAGCTCGGCGCACGCGGTCTCCGCTCCATCTGCGAGGCCATCATGACCGACGCGATGTTCGACGCGCCCACGAGCCGCCGCAAGCAGCTGACCATCACGCTGGAATACGCGAAGGAGAAGATCGAGAAATTCGCCGGCCGGATGATCGGCCTGGAAGCCTGAGCAGGCAGCGCTTCCGCCGACAGACAAAAAAAGAAAGCAGCTTCGATTGAAGCTGCTTTCTTGTACCCCCTCAGGGGCTCGAACCCTGGACCCCAACATTAAGAGTGTCGTGCTCTACCAACTGAGCTAAGGAGGTATCCCTTTGTTTTGGGACTGCAAATGTAGAAATATTTTTTCTACTTGCAAAAAATATTTAACTCAATTTGTCGCCGTTCATCGAGATCAGGAATTCCTCGTTGTCGCGGGTCTTCTCGAGCCGGCTCTTCATGAACTCCATCGCCTCGAGCGAGGTCATGTCGGCCAGGTGGTTGCGCAGGATCCAGACGCGGTTCACGTAGTCGGGATCGTAGAGCAGGTCGTCGCGGCGGGTGGAGCTGAGCGTGACGTCGACGGCCGGGAAGATGCGGCGGTTGGAGAGTTTGCGGTCGAGCTGCAGCTCGAGGTTGCCGGTGCCCTTGAATTCCTCGAAGATCACGTCGTCCATCTTGGAGCCGGTCTCGGTGAGCGCCGTGGCCAGGATGGTCAGCGAGCCGCCGCCCTCGATGTTGCGGGCCGCGCCGAAGAAGCGCTTCGGCTTGTGGAGCGCGTTGGCGTCCACACCGCCGGAAAGCACCTTGCCGGAGGCAGGCTGCACCGTGTTGAAGGCGCGGGCCAGGCGGGTGATCGAGTCGAGCAGGATCACGACGTCGTGGCCGCATTCCACCAGGCGCTTGGCCTTTTCGAGCACCATGTTGGCCACCTTCACGTGGTGGTCGGCCGGTTCGTCGAAGGTGGAGGCGATGACTTCGGCCTTCACGCTGCGCTGCATGTCGGTGACTTCCTCGGGACGCTCGTCGATGAGCAGGACGATCATGTAGACTTCCGGATGGTTGTCGGCGATGGCGTTGGCGATGTCCTTCAGCAGGACGGTCTTGCCGGTCTTCGGCTGCGCCACGATCAGGCCGCGCTGCCCTTTTCCGATGGGGGTGAACAGGTCGACCACGCGGACCGAGATGTTGCTGTTGTGTCCGTGGCCCGTGAGGTTGAATTTTTCATCGGGGAAGAGCGGGGTGAGGAAATCGAACGGGACCCGGTCGCGGATGAATTCCGGCGAACGGCCGTTGATGCGGTTGACCTTCACCAGCGGGAAATACTTGTCGCCTTCGCGCGGCGGCCGGATCTCGCCCAGGATGGTGTCGCCCGTCTTGAGGGCATACTGCTTGATCTGGTTCTGCGAGACGTAGATGTCGTCGGGGGAGTTGAGGTAATTGTAGTCGGAGGAGCGGAGGAACCCGTAACCGTCGGGCATGATTTCCAGCACGCCGGTCGCTTCGACGACGCCCTCGAATTCGATGCGGGGCTGTTTCGGCTGCTGCGGCTGTTGCGGCTGCTGTTGCGGCTGCTGATTCTGCTGCTGTTGCTGCTGCTGATTCTGCTGCTGTTGCGGCTGCTGGTTCTGCTGCTGGGACTGCTGCGGCTGTTGCTGCTGGTTCTGCTGCTTCTTCTTATGCTGTTTGTTCTGCTGTTGTTGCTGCGGTTGCTGCTGGACCGGTTGCGGCTGAGGCTTCGGCTCGGCCGGCTTTTCGGCGTCCTGTGCATCCCCGGCCTTCTGCTCGGAAGCGATGCGCGGGCGGCGTTTATCTTTTTTCTCCGGAGCGGGCTTGCCTTCCGCCTTGGGCTCCGGACGGTTTTCCGTCGGCTCGGGGGCTTCGGCCTTCTGCCCGTCGGCCGGCTTCTCGGCTTCGGCCGCGGCATTCTTGCGCGGACGGCCGCGCTTGCGCTTCTCCTGGGCGGGCGCGCCGGCTTCGGCCGGTTTCCCGGCTTCGCTTTCGGCGGCGGCCGGCTCCACTGGCTTCTCCTGCGCGGCCTTATCCTGCGCCTCGTTCTTCTTCGCCGTTTTCCTGCGCTGCCGTTTGACCGGAGATTCCTTGCTCTGGATGGCCTGTTCGTCGAGGATGGCGTAGATCAGGGTATCCTTGTCGAGCGATTCGGGCTTGCGAACGTTCAGTTCTTTCGCGATAGCAACAAGGTCTTCTTGGCTCTTGCTGCTCAATTCAATGATATCTAACATCTATTTTGCATGGGAAACCGGGCCGGAAAACGGCCGACGGTTTGATTTGAAAGCACAAATATATTAAAAATAAATCAATTATCCCAATAACTGGCCGATTTCTTGAATTGCAGCAGGTCGCTCAGCGCGGATGCCTTGGCTGCAATCCGGAAACTCCAGCTCTCCCACTGGCCGGTCGGGACCCAGGAGACACTGATGGCGAAGCAGTGCAGGTCGTAGGTCGCGCTGACCTGGGTGGTGCTCAGTTTCATCTTCGTCAGGTCGAAGCCAGTGTTGACGTTGATGTTCATCGCCTTGGTGAGCCGGAGCTGCCCCGACATGCTGAGCGTCTGGATGTGGCTGTGCTTGGTCTGCAGCTGTTCGGCCGTGTACTGGTAGCTGCGGGAATAAGAATAGCTGTAGTTGAAGCTCAGCGACCAGGGGATGTTGGGATTGAGGTAATAGACCCATCCGCCCGGGATGTATTCGCCGGTGATGGGATGGTAGTAGACGCGGGCGTAGTCGGAACCGGAGTTTCCGGCGTTTCCGCCTCCGCTTTTTCCTTTGTCGTTGTGTCCGTCGTTCCCCTTGTACTTGCCGCCCCCGTTGAGGGAGTAGGAGAGGGAGGCGCTGGCGTTGGTCAGGCGGAACGGCTTTCCGGTGCGGAGGACATTAAGCTGGTTGATCCGGACGCCCCGCTCGTTGACGGCATAGGGGTCGAGCGACATGTTGCCGTTGAGGCCCAGCTTGCCGAAGATCGTGGTGCTGGCGTTGACGTTGATGTTGGACAGGCGCATCGAGTCGGCCAGGAAATTATACGACCCGGAAAGGTTGAGCTGGTCGATCAGCTTGATCTTCTCGAATTTCTCTTTCGGGTTGGATGGTTCCTCGGCCATCGGATCCAGGTTCTTCAGCACCTTTGCCTCCAGGTTGTTGGCGAAGGAGAAGGACAGGGCGGCCGTCCGTCCCGATCCCGGCGGCGAATACAGCTGGCCGGCGAAGCGGTTGTATTCCACGGTGCGCTCGACGCCGTCCTTGTCCGTATAGACATAGGAGGTGTAGCCGTTGGCTTTCGTGGCGAGGTTCGGGCTCAGCGAGAAGCTGAACGACGGCGTGATCATATGGCGGATGGCCTGCAGCCGGCTCTTCTTGCCGAACGTGTACATGCCGTAGATGCGGGTGTTCATCGAAATGCCGCCCGAGTAGGTCTGCGTTATGCCGAAGCGGGAGAACTGGTCGGTCCAGAGTGTCTCCACCCGGTTGGTCTCGGGATCGTACTGCCGGTACTGCTCCCGGAAGAACCAGTTCATGCCGTAGCTCACGCTGGGCGTGAACTGCAGGTACTTGAGCAGCGTGAAGCCGGGAAGCCCGATGGAGAAGGTATGGGCCATGCCGTTCTTCATCTTGTTGAGCATCTCCTTGTCCATCGAGAACTCGCTGGCCTTGAACGAGACCTTGTTCTGCAGGGTGGCGCCGTAGCTGAAGGAGATCTGCTCGTAGAACCGTTCCTTTCCCACGCGGTTCTTGCGCTTGAACGGATAGAACCGGTTGACGTTGAGGGTGACGTTGGGCAGCGTGAACGAATAGGAGCTGTCGCGCGAGTTCTGGCTGTGGAGCAGGTTGAGCGATAGGGAGACGCCGCTCCAGGTCTTTCCGTAGGAGATGGAGGAGGAGGCCTGGTTCTGCAGCGCGTCGCTCACGCTGGTCGCGTTGTAGCGGTTGTTCGAAGGGCTCGAGAAGTTGACCGAGGCGCGGAACGTGGTTCCCGGGCGGGCCTTCGCGTCCTGGGAGTGGCTCCAGGTGACGCCGAAGTTCTTCGACTGGGTGAAGGAGGGCGTGTTGCGTTCGCCCGTGATGTCGTTGGAGTAGTTCAGGGAGAGGGATCCGTCGAAGGCGTACCGTTTCTTGTAGCGCGAGGTCAGCCGGGCGGCCCAGGAGCCATAGGAGTAGATGTCGCCGGTCAGGGCGACGTCGAGGTAGTCCCCGATCACGAAGGAATAGCCGAAGTCGCGCAGGTACAGGCCGCGCGCGTTCTCCTCGCCGTAGGTCGGGATCAGGATGCCGCTGGCGCGGTCGGGCTTCTCGGGCACGAAACCGAAGGGGAGGCCCAACGGGAGCGGCACGTCTTCGACCACGACATAGGCCGGACCGAACATCGTCTTCTGCCGGGGTTCCGTCATCACCTTGGCCGCCGTCATTTTCAGGTAGTAGTGCGGATGCTCGGCGTCGCATACCGTGTACTGGCCGTTGGAGATGTTGATGGACTGGTCGGGCATCATCTTGAGTTTGTCGCCGATCAACTTGCCTTCCTCCTGCTGCGTGGCCATGTTCTTGATCCTGGCCTTCTGCGTGGAGAAGTTGTAGTACACTTCGTCCATCTCATAGCTCTTGCCGCCGGTGGTCATCACCGGCCGGCCGGTGAGCTGGCCCGTGATGGTGTCGAGCGTGCCCTTGGCATAGACCACGTTCATCTTGGTGTTGTAAGCCATGTAGTCGGCCTTGAGCTCTATTTCCTGATAGGTGGCCGTCACGTCGCCGAAATAGTAGAGGATGTTCTTCTCGATGTCTTCGATCACGGAGTCGCGGGCGGTCGAGAAGGCGGGCCGGTCGAGCGCACCTTTGGGCTGTACGAACAGCGTGTCGTGCTGTGCGGCCAGAGAGTCCGGCAGGGTCAGCAGGGAATCCGGCCGGGTCAGCAGCGTGTCGGGGCGGGCCAGCAGGGAATCCGGGCGCGCAAGCAGCGAATCAGGCTCCTGGGCGGAGGACGGCACGCTCCTTGCTCCCAGCAGGAACAGGACCAGCAGGATGCCCGGCAGCAGGCTGTTCGATAATCTTATATTATGCAAAACAAAATTCGTATCTTTGCAGAAAGGCAAAATTAATAAAAAAACAGCAACTAGCATGCCAGTGCGCGTAAATATGACGTTTCAACGGCCGGGAACCTGGCTTCTGCTCCTGTTTCTCCTGTTGCTGCCGGTCTTTTCCGCGGCGCAGGGAAGCGGCGTGAAGCTGCGCACCGTGGTCATCGATCCGGGTCACGGCGGGCACGATCCCGGTGCGGTTTCCAAATCGAGCAAGCTGAGCGAGAAGCAGATCAACCTGGACATCGCCCTGAAGCTCGGGGCACGGATCGAAAAGGAATGCCCGGACGTGAAAGTCATATATACCCGGAAGACCGACCGTTTCATCGAACTGGCCGAGCGCGGGAACATCGCCAACCGGAACCACGCCGACCTGTTCATCTCGATCCACGTCAATTCCGCGAAGAACGCGTCGGCCAGCGGCACCGAGACGTTCGTGATGGGTACCGACAAGAGCCAGTCCAACATGGAGGTGTGCAAGCGCGAGAATGCGGTGATCCTGCTGGAAGACGACTATTCGACGACCTACGAAGGCTTCGATCCCGGCAATCCGGAATCCTATATCATCTTCAACCTGATGCAGAATGCGCATTTCGAGCAGAGCATCGCTTTCGCCTCGCTGGTGCAGCAGCAGTTCATCAGCAACGGGCCTGTGAAGAAGAGCCGCGGCGTGCGGCAGGCGCCCCTGATGGTGCTCTGGCGGACGACGATGCCGTCGGTGCTGGTCGAGGTGGGCTTCCTGTCGAACGCCTCCGACCGGAGCGTACTGAACCAGGCGGCAAGCCGGCAGAAGATCGCCGACGACATCTTCCGGGCTTTCTCGGCTTTCAAGGCGCAGTACGATTCCGATGCAGCCTTCGAGATCGACCCTTCGCTGCTCGCGTCGCAGGAGCCGGATGAGCCGGAAGAGGCGGCGCCGGCCGCTGCGGGACCGCACTTCGAAATCCAGGTGCTCGCCTCGTCGAAAAAGCTCAGGAACGGGTCGTCCGAGCTCAAGGGACTCACGCAGTACGAGTGCCGGTTTATCAACGGCCTGTACAAATATTCTGTTGGTAACTTTGCCTCCCGCGAGGAGGCGGCAAGGCAGCTTCCGGCGATCCGGAAGAAATTTCCGGGGGCGTTCATCATCGCTGTCGAATAGCCGGTCTGCTTTCTTGAACTTAATTGCGTTTCTAAGTAGATTATTATCAGTTAGGTAGCCGTTTTGTAAATTTGTAATTAATTGATTTTCAGCTTAAAACAAAAGCTGAAAATTTTTTATCTTGATAATTAGGCAGTTGTGGGATTTTGAAAAAAAACAACAAAAAAAAGTTTTTTTTTCCACCGATTTTTCCCCAATTTTGTTGTCGGATTAAGACCTGAACCCTAAACTTTTTTCATGACTCCCGACAATCAGACGACCGTATGGACCCGGTGCCTTGAGATCCTCAGGGACAACCTGAACGAGGACACGTTCAGGACCTGGTTCGGACCGATCAAGCCGATCTCGCTCGAAGACCAGCGGCTGACGATCGAGGTGCCTTCCGATTTCTGGCGGGAGTATATCGAGGAGCATTTCATCGACCTGTTGAGCCGGGTCCTCCGGCGCGAGATCGGGCCGGGCGCCTCGCTGGTTTACAAGGTGCGGATCCTCGACGACATTTTCATCGAGCAGCGTCCCAAGGGCGGCCGCGTACGCAACGCGGAACTCCCGATTCCCGACGCCGGTTCGCACTACACGGGCAGCGTCTATGCCATTCCGGGCCTGCGCAAGCTCAACATCGAGCCGTGCCTCAATCCGATCTACAATTTCGAAAACTTCATCGAAGGGACCTGCAACCGGCTGGGCCGTTCCGCCGGCCTGAGCATCGCGGCCAATCCGGGCCGGAGCACCTTCAATCCGCTGTTCATCTACGGCGGCCCCGGGCTTGGGAAAACCCATCTCGCCCAGGCCATCGGCATTGCGGTGAAGGAGCGTTTCCCGGAAAAGGTGGTGCTCTACGTCAATGCCAACACGTTCCAGAACCAGTATATGAACGCCGCCTGCTCGGCCAAGAGCGCCAACAACGGCAACAAGGTGGCCGATTTCCTGCGGTTCTACCAGCTGATCGACGTGCTGATCATCGACGACGTGCAGGAGTTTGCCGAGAAGAAAGGTACGCAAGGGGCGTTCTTCCATATCTTCAACTACTTGCATCAGAGCGGAAAGCAGCTTGTCCTCACGTCCGACAAGCCGCCGGTGGACCTGCAGGGGCTCGACCAGCGGCTGCTTTCCCGCTTCAAGTGGGGCCTCTCCGCGGAGCTTCTTCCGCCCGCTTACGAGACGCGCCTGGCCATCCTGCGCGCGAAGTGCGCCCGGGAAGGCGTCGCGGTTTCCGAAGAGGTGCTTTCCTTCGTGGCCCGCAGCGTCAAGACCAACATCCGGGAGCTCGAGGGCATCCTGTTCTCGCTCATCGCCAACGCCACGTTCAACCGGCAGGAGATCACCCTGGAACTGGCGCAGCGGCTGGTCGACAAGATCGTGGCCGATCCCAAGTGCGAGATCACGGTCGGCAGGATCCAGGAGGCCGTCTGCAACTATTTCGGCATTACCGACGAGGTTTTCCTGTCGAAGACCCGCAAGCGGGAGATCGTGCAGGCCCGCCAGATCGCGATGTACCTGAGCCGCAGCCTCACCAAGACGTCCCTCTCGTCGATCGGGGCGCAGCTGGGCGGGAAGGACCACGCCACGGTGCTCCACGCGTGCAACACGGTCAACGACCTGATGGACACCGACCGCAGCTTCCGCGGGTTCGTGCACGACATTGAGCGGGTGCTCAATTCCCCCGAGTAACAACTCTCTCTAAAATATTGCGCAATGAATACAGAAAAAGTCTTGAATTTTTTCCGTGAGATCACCCGTATCCCGCGTGAATCCGGCCACGAGGAACAGATGGTCGCCTACCTGCAGCGGTTCGCCGCGGCCCGCGGCCTGGAATGCAAGACCGACAAGGTCGGCAACGTGATGATCGCCAAGCCGGCCTCGAAGGGGTATGAGGACCGTCCGACGGTGGTTCTCCAGGGACATACCGATATGGTGTGCGAAAAGAAGAGCACCTCCAATTTCGATTTTTCCAAGGATCCGATCCACTATGTGATCGAGGACGGATGGATGGTCGCCCACGATACGACGCTCGGCGCCGACAACGGCATCGGCGTGGCGGCCGCGATGGCCGTGCTCGACGACGACGCGATCGCACATCCGCGTGTGGAATGCCTCTTTACCGTTTCGGAGGAGACCGGACTCGACGGCGCCCGCGCCGTGAAGAAAGGGTTCATTACCGGCAAGACGCTCATCAACCTCGACGACGAGGATGAAGGGTATTTCTGCGTCGGCTGCGCCGGCGGCGCGGATACCGTGGGTACGTTCACCTATCGCGAGAAGAGACTGGCGCCCGGCACCGTCGTGACGAAGTTCACGCTCGGCGGCGGACAGGGCGGCCACAGCGGCGACGACATCGACAAGGGCCGGTTCAACGGGGTGCAGCAGGCTGCCCGTTTCCTCAACGAGATCTGGCCGCTGAACGTCGATCTCTGCAGCATCATCGCCGGCAACAAGCGCAATGCCATCGCCCGCGGGGGCGAGGTCGTGGTAGCCATTCCCGCGCGCAGCGAGGAAAAGGTCATCGCCGTGTTCAACGACCTGGCCGCCCGGCTCAAGGCCGAATACGCCGTGACCGATCCGGGCCTGTATTTCAAGGCGGAACCGGTGTCCCGTCCGGCGGTCGCCATCGACCGCGGCACGGCCGGCCGGCTGATCCGTGCGCTGCTCTCCATCCCGCACGGCGTGGAAGCCATGAGCGCCGACATTCCCGGCCTGATCGAGACCTCGACCAACCTGGCTTCCGTCAAGATGGAAAACGGCCGGAAGATCGTGGTGGGAACGATGCAGCGCAGTTCGGTCAACAGCCAGCGCGTCTTCCTGTCAGAACGGGTCGCCGCCGTGTTCGAACTGGCGGGTGCGAAGGCCCGGCATTCCGACGGTTATCCGGGCTGGAAGCCCAATATGAACTCGCACGTGAAGGATGTCTGCGTGGCATCGTACAAGCGGCTGTTCGGCCGCGAACCGGTGGTCCGCGCCATCCACGCCGGCCTGGAGTGCGGCCTGTTCACCGAAAAGTTCCCCGATATGGACATGATCGCGTTCGGCCCGACGCTCCAAGGCGTGCACGCACCCGGCGAGCGCCTCGACCTGGCTTCGCTCGACCGTTTCTGGGCCGTTCTCCTCGACGTACTTAAAAACGTGTAGCCATGCCCAGACTGATCGCTCCCTCGATGCTCTCCGCCGACTTCGGCAATCTCCACCGGGACTGCCGTCGCGTGAACCGGAGTGCTGCCGGCTGGTTCCATCTCGATGTGATGGACGGCCGCTTCGTACCGAACATCTCGTTCGGATTCCCCGTCTGCAAGGCCATCGCCGAAGTGGCGGAAAAGCCGCTCGACGCGCACCTGATGATCGTCGAGCCCTGGCGCTACATCGAGCGTTTCGCCGATCTGGGCGTGAAGTACCTCAGCTTCCATTACGAGGCGTGCTCCGACCGCCGGCTCAGGGAATGCATCAAGCTGGTCCGCCGCTGCGGAATGGGCGTCGGCGTGGCCATCAACCCGGAGACGCCGGCCGAGGTGCTGATCCCGTATCTCCACGCCATCGACTATGTCGTGGTGATGGGCGTGCATCCCGGCTACAGCGGCCAGAAATACATTCCCGAGACGACCGAGAAGGTGGGGGTGCTGGCAGAGATGATCGCCGCCGCCGAGGCGGACTGCTTCATCCAGGTGGACGGCGGCGTGAGTGTCCAGAACATTGCCGAACTCGAGCGGCTGGGCGCCGGCGTCTTCGTCGCCGGTTCCGCGGCCTTCTCCTCGGGCGACCCGAAGAAGGCGATCCGCGCCCTGCTCGACGCTTAGCGGACGTACTTGATCTCCTTGAAACCGTAGGCGTGCAGGGTGCCGTCCCTGTGCTCCAGCAGCAGGCGGGCCGCCGTGTCGATGCCCAGGATCCGGGCTTCGATGCGGCGGCCCGACCTGTGTTCGGCCGGGACGTCGCTGGCGGGCAGTTCCTCGAAGGTGTGCCAGGCGCCGCGGCGGTAGAGTTTCTCCAGATAGGCCGCGTCGAATCCGTTGCGGGCATAGGCCGAATCCAGCTTGTCGCAGTAGCGGAAGATGCAGGCGAGCAGTTTCGGCAGCTCCGCCTGCACGTCGTAGGCTTTTCCCGTCTCCAGCGCAAGCGACGTGGGGTTGGGGATGGACGGGTCGAAGACGTGCTGGTTCAGGTTCAGCCCGATGCCGGCGACGGCCGAGGCGACCCGGCCGCCCGACAGCGTGGGTTCGATGAGCGTGCCGCAGATCTTCCGGTCGCCGGCATAGATGTCGTTGGGCCACTTGATCGTGGCTTCGACGCCTTGTTCCGCCAGGTAGTCGGTCAGCCCCAGCGCGACCACCTGCGACAGGATGAACTGTTCCCGTGCGGAGAGCTGCGCGGGCTTCAGCAGGATGGAGAAGGTGAGGTTCTCGCCGGGACGGCTCTCCCAGCGGTTGCCTTTCTGCCCGCGTCCGGCGGTCTGGAAAAGCGCCGCATAGACGGTGCGGTCGGGGAGGCCGGCCTGTTCGGCGAGCAGGCGGGTGTTCGTGGAGTCGACCGTGTCAAACCAGCGGATGGAATCTGCCATAATTTCAGTTTCGGCGGATGGCCGGATATTTGCAGGAATATTGTATCTTTGTAAGATGAATCGTGATGCAAAGATAGTTCAATTTAATGAATAATATGCTGCCTGAAATCGGCGTGATCGCCGAAGCTATGTTGGAGAAGAAGGCCAGCGACGTGGTGTCGCTCGACCTGACCCGGATCGGCACCGCCATCGCCGACCATTTCGTGATTTGCAACGCCGATTCGACGACGCAGGTCGTCGCCATCTCCGATTACGTCGAGGAACAGATGGAGAAGGCGTTCGGACGCAGCGTCCGGCGAAAGCAGGGACGCGAGAACGCGTTCTGGATCATCCTCGACTATACCGATATCGTCGTCCACATCTTCAAGACGGACCAGCGCCTGTTCTACCGGCTCGAAGACCTCTGGGCGGACGCCGTGAAAACCACCTATTCCGATAAAGACGCGTGATGGAAAACAATAAGAAAACGCCGCGCCGCGGGTTCAACTGGTTCTCGCTGGTGTATCTGTTCCTCCTGCTGGGACTGGCCTACATGTGGTCTTCGACCGGAACGTCCAGCCCGCTCAAGAAGGAGTGGATCGACGTGAAAGACGGCCTGCTGGTGAGCGGGGACGTGGATAAACTGGTGTACGTGCGCAACGAGCACAAGGGGGAGATCTACCTCAAGCAGGCCGCGCTCGACAAGTACAAGAATCTCTACGGCGGCCGGGAGCCCAAGGCCGGACCGCATTTCTATTTCCTCGTTTCGGAGAAGTTCGACGCCGAGAGCCAGTTCGACGAGCTTGTGGAATCCCTGCCTGAGGCGGACCGTTTCCGCGTGGTGGTGGACGAGCACAAGAACTACTGGGGACCCGTGATCGAATGGATCCTGTTCCCGCTGATGCTGCTGTTGATGTTCTTCCTGTTCATGCGCCCGATGCGGGGGATGGGCGGCGGTGCCGGCGGCGGCATCTTCAATGTGGGCAAGTCGCAGGCGAAGCTCTATGAGAAGTCCGGCAACGTGAAGGTTACGTTCAAGGACGTCGCGGGCATGGAGGAGGCGAAGGTGGAGGTGAAGGAAATCGTGGATTTCCTCAAGAATCCGAAGAAATACACGGCCCTGGGCGGAAAGATTCCCAAGGGCGCGCTGCTGGTCGGCCCTCCGGGCACCGGCAAGACCCTGCTGGCCAAGGCTGTCGCCGGCGAAGCCGACGTGCCGTTCTTCTCGATGTCGGGTTCCGATTTCGTGGAGATGTTCGTGGGCGTGGGCGCTTCTCGCGTCCGCGACCTCTTCCGGCAGGCCAAGGAGAAGGCGCCCTGCATCGTGTTCATCGACGAGATCGATGCGGTGGGCCGCGCCCGCAGCAAGAATGCGGGCTTCACGTCGAATGACGAACGGGAGAATACGCTCAACCAGCTGCTGACGGAGATGGACGGCTTCGGTTCGAATTCCGGCGTCATCATCCTGGCGGCCACCAACCGGGCCGACATCCTGGACAAGGCGCTGATGCGGGCCGGCCGTTTCGACCGGCAGATCCACGTGGACCTGCCGGAACTCCGGGAACGGCTCGACATCTTCAAGGTGCACCTGCGCAACATCAAGCTCGCGCCGGGCTTCCAGATCGATTTCCTGGCGAAGCAGACGCCGGGCTTCAGCGGCGCGGACATCGCCAACGTGTGCAACGAGGCGGCCCTGATCGCCGCCCGCAAGAACAAGGACCTGGTGGAGAAGCAGGATTTCCTCGACGCCATCGACCGCATCGTCGGCGGCCTCGAACGGAAGAGCAAGATCATCACGCCCGAGGAGAAGACGACCATCGCCCATCACGAGGCGGGCCACGCGACGGTCAGCTGGCTGCTGCCCAATGCCAATCCGCTGCTGAAGGTGACGATCATCCCGCGCGGACAGAGCCTGGGCGCTGCCTGGTACCTGCCGGAAGAGCGCCAGCTCACCACCACCGAGCAGATGATGGACGAGATGGCGGCGACCATCGGCGGCCGCGTCGCCGAGGAGCTCGTCAACGGACGCATCTCTACCGGCGCGCTCTCCGACCTGGAGAAACTGACCAAGCAGGCCTATGCGATGGTGACCTATTTCGGCATGAGCGAGAAACTGGGCAACCTTTCCTACTACGATTCGACCGGCAGCCGCGACATGGCTTTCAGCAAGCCCTACAGCGAGAAGACGGCCGAACTGATCGACGCCGAGGTGAAGCGGCTCATCGAAGCGGCACACGCGACCGCGACGAAGGTCCTGACCGAAAACCGGGAAGGCTTCGAACGGCTGGCGGCCCTGCTGCTCGAGCGCGAAGTCGTCTTCTCGGAAGACCTGGAAGCGATCTTCGGCCCGCGCAAGGGCGGCGTCGATCCCAACAAGATGCTGCGGGAAGAGGAACCCGCCGCCCAAACCGAAGCGGAGGCGTAAGGAATGGGGAAGGCGACACTGGTGCAACGGATTGTCAGCGGGGCGGTTTTCCTGGTAATCATGGTGGGGTGCCTGCTGCATCCTGTCAGCCTGCTTGCGCTAACCGCCTTCCTGGCCGTCGTCCTCTCCACGGAGTTCTATCGGCTGACCGTCCCCCGGCGCTACAGGAAGGAGGAGATCCTGGTGGTGGCTTCGCTGGTCGTTACGCCGTTCCTTTTCTATGCGCTTCCGGACCGCTGGCTCTGGCTGGGGCTGCTGCCGGTCGTGGCGGCCGCCGTCTGCCAGCTCTTCGACGGAGCGGAGGATCACGCTTTCGTGACGGAGCCCTATTTCCCGCTGGTCTATGTGCTGCCGATGCTGCTGAGCCTGTTGCGCCTCAGCGTGGTCCAGGAAGCGTTCACCTGGCGGCTGACGCTGGGGCTCTTCGTCATCATCTGGGGCTGCGACATCGGCGCCTACTGCATCGGGATGCTGTTCGGCCAGCGTCCCGGCAGCCGCAAGCTTTTCCCCGCGCTGTCGCCCAAGAAATCCTGGATCGGCGTCGCTGGCGGAACGGCTTTCGCCTTCCTGGCCGCCTGGGTGGTCTGGGCGGTCTGGGGCGGAAAGGTGCTTCCGCTGGTCCACTGGATGGCGCTCGCGCTGATCGCAGCCGTATTCGGGGTGCTGGGCGACCTCTTCGAGTCGCTCATCAAGCGGCACGCCGGCGTGAAGGATGCCGGGCGGCTGATTCCGGGCCACGGCGGCCTGCTGGACCGCTTCGACGACGCACTCTTCGTCTTCCCGGTCGCCGCCGTCTATCTGCTGACACTTCAACTCATCGGATAGGACCATGCGGCTGGACAGGAATACATACGGTACCGTGCTGCTGGTCTACCTTTTCTGCGCACTCTGCATCTTCCTGCTCTGGCGCTTCGTACCCTTTGCGTGGATCAACGTGCCGCTGACGCTGGGCCTGCTGTGGGTGTGTGCCTGGCAGACCTATTTCCATATGGTTCCGGACCGTGTCCCCGCCGGCTCCGACCGGCTGGTCTCGGCCGTATCCGACGGCAAGGTGGTTACCGTCGAACCGGTGTTCGAGCCGCGCTATCTCAGGCGCGACTGCATCCAGGTGTCGGTCTATATGGACTTCTGGGACCTGCACGCCAATTTCTGGCCCGTGACCGGCGTGGTTTCCTTTGCCGACTATTTCCCGGGAAAGCATATGCTGGCCTTCAAGCCCAAGGCTTCGGAAGAGAACGAGCACAGCTGCACGGTCATCCGGACGCCCGCAGGCGAGGAGCTGCTGTTCAAGCAGATTGCCGGCGGATTCGCCCGTCGCATCGTATGCTATGCGAAACCGGGGCTGGAAGTCCGCGCCGGCGCGCAATGCGGCATCATCAAGTTCGGGTCCCGGATCGACTATTATCTGCCTGCGACGGCAAAGGTCCGGGTAAAGGTGGGGGAGAACGTCAAGGCTGTCAGCACCATCATTGCTGAAATCTGACAGGCTTCCGGTCTGCGTTGGCTACGGAGAGCCCTACGGCGTACATCATGTTGACGTGGGCCAGGGTACCGGCGAAATCCCAGTCTTCGCGGTATTCGTCGGACGGTTTGTGGTACCAGTCCGAACGGGGATACTTGTTCGGCCTTGACGGGTCCACGAGGTCCGTTCCGTATTCGATGACGACGGCCGGCACGCCTTTCTTGACGAAATTGAAGTGGTCGGACCGGAAAAACCAGCCGTCGGAATTGTCGTCGTTGAAGACGACGTAGCGCCCCTGCGCACCGGCGCTGGCCTGGATGTAGGCGTCCAGTTCGCAAGCGCCGCCGCCCAGCACCACGACATCGTAGGTCAGGGGCTCCGGCGCGATGCAGTCGAAGTTGATGCAGGCAGCCGTCCTGTCCATCGGAAAGGCTGGATGCGCGCAGTAGTATTCGGAGCCGAAGAGACCGCTTTCCTCCAGCGTGGGGATCAGGAACAGCATCGAACGGCGGGGCCGGACCGGGAGCTCGCTGTATTTCTTCGCCAGCAGCAGCACGGCCGCCATCCCCGAGCCGTTGTCGGCGGCCCCGTTGTAGATGGCATCTCCGTTCTCGTCGGGCGTGCCATAGCCGAAATGGTCCCAATGGGCGCTGAACACCACGGCTTCCTCTTTCAAGTCCGTCCCCGGGAGAACGCCGGCCACGTTGCAGGTCTCCTGGATCTGGTGGCGTACGTCCAGCGCGATGCCGCAACGGGCGTTCAGGGCGAAGGCCTTGAACCCGGGCTTCCGGGCGGCGGCGAGGGCGGCTTCAAAGTCGGCGCCCGCCGCCGCGAAAAGCTTGCGGCAACCTTCTTCGTGGAGCCATCCCTTGAGAAGGAGTTCGCCGGCGTTGCCCGTGGCCGCGTCGTAGAGCGCGAGGTTGCTGCCGGTGTGGTTTGCGGCCACGTTCCAGCCGTAGCTGGCGGCCGCCGTGTTGTGGAGCACCAGGCAGCCGGCGGCGCCCATCCGCTGCGCCTGCTCGAACTTGTAGGTCCAGCGGCCGTAGTAGGTCATGTTCCTGCCCTGGAACAGGTCCGCATCGTAAAAGCCGGGATCGTTGACCATCGCGATGACGATCTTGCCCTTGACGTCGATGCCGTCGAAGTCGTTCCAGTTGAATTCCGGGGCGTCGATGCCGAAGCCGCAGAACACGAATTCCGCGGCGGGCAGGTCGATCCGGTCGGTGGCGCGGGAGGTCCATACCACCAGGTCGTCGGGAAAGCGAAGGTCGGCCGTTTTCCCAGGGCCCTGCACGCGGAAGGCTTCACCCACGGGGGTGCAGACGGTGGAAATGGTCTGGACGGGCTGGAAGTAACTGTCGCCGAATGCGGGCTCCAGCCCGATTTCCTGCATCTGGCCGGCCAGGTAGCGGATCGTCCTGGTTTCGTATTCGGTCATCGGCATCCGCCCGCCGAAATCGTCGGAGCCGAGCGTACGGATCCAGCCCCGCATCAGGGCCTCCTCCGTGCCCCGGACGAGGTGTCCCCGTCCGGGCAGGAGCGGCAGCACGGTCTTCAGGAGCAGGGGCTCCATCACGTCGTAACCGGCAGGCGTCGGATGGACGCCGTCGTTGGTGTAGTCGGGGTTGAGCACGCGCCCGAGCGCCACCATCGCGGCGTAGTAGTTGACATACGGAATCTCGTTCTCCAGGGCATAGGCCTGAAGCCGGGCGTTCAGCGAGGCGATCTTATCGGGGGCGTCGGTCACCGACTTTCTCCAGCGGAAGCCGGCCGCCGGCAGCACGGACGACAGGACGGGCTGGATGCCGTTGGCCTGCGCCAGTTCGACCATCGCGACGAGATGTCCGAAGGTCGCGTCCTCGTCGTAAGGACCCTGGTTCTCGGCGATGTCGTTGGTGCCGCCGTTGATGACCACGACCGCCGGATGCCGGTCGATGACATCGGTGCGGAAGCGGAGGAGCATCTGTCCGGACACCTGGCCGCTGATGCCGGCGCAGACGATGCCGTTGTCGGTGAAGAATCCGGGATGGTACTTCGCCCACAATTCGGTGATCGAGTCGCCCATCAGGACGACTTTCGGCTGTGCGGATGCGGAGAGGATGCAGCAGGCCAGCAGCGTGAGGCCTGCGAGGAGTCGTTTGAAACGAAGCATCGTTTTCATGGGTAGCTACTTATTTTTGGATGCGGATGACCGTATCGATCGCTTCGATGCGCGATACGGGGAGGGTGACGGTCAGGAAACCGTCTTTTGAAAGGTCATAAGCCAGCTTTTCGCCGTTCAGCAGCGAGACCGCCCCCTTCCGGGCGGGCTGCAGGTCCTGCGGCAGCGGGACAAGCAGCTTGCAGACGCCGTCGCGGCAGGGCAGCGATCCGGGCGAGAGGATGTGGAGGAAGCAACCCGCTTCGTTGCGCGTAGTCACGCCCCAGGGCTGTTCCGGGATGGCGGTCGAAGTGGTGCCGTCTACCGAAACGCCGTGGTCCTTCATCCAGGCGCCGATGCCTGCGAGGCGTTCCAGCGCAGGCTTCGGCAGTTCCCCGTTCGGCTGCGGGCCGATGTTGAGCAGCAGGTTGGCATTCTTGGCGGCGGCACGCACCAGGAGATGGATCAGTTCCTTCACGCTCTTGTAGTCCGTATCGGTGATGCGATAGCCCCAGGAATGGCTCATGGTCTCGCACATCTCCAGCGGAAGGGCGCTGATGCCCTGTCCGGACAGGCCGGCTTTGTTCTCGCCGGGCAGGTCGCGCTCGAACATCTGGAAGTCCTCGCCGTCGAAGGGCAGGAGGTGGTGGTTGTTGCCGATGAGCAATTCCGGCTTCAGGCCGTGGATGTAGGCGTAGAAGGCGGGCATCCGCCAGTCGAAATCCGGATCCTCGTCGTGGTCCCAGATGCCGTCGAACCAGAGGACGGCCAGATTGGGATACTGGCGGACCAGTTCCCCGACCTGCGTCTCCATGAACGCAAGATAATGGTCGTAGTCCTGCCGGTCTCCCTTGCGGCCCGTCTTATGGCCAGTGCGTCCCTGCGGATAGTCTTCCCGGATCCAGTCGAGCAGGGAGTAGTACAGGTGGAAGCGGAGTCCGGCATCGGCGCAGGCTTCCGCCAGCTCGCCCACCACGTCGCGGCCGAACGGCGTTCCGTCTACGATGTCGTAGTCGGACGTGGCCGTGTCGAACATCGAAAAACCGTCGTGATGACGGGACGTCAGGGTGATGTAGCCGGCGCCCGCCTCCTTGAATGCCCGGACCCAGGTGGCGGCGTCGAACTTGACGGGGTTGAAACTCTCGGCGGCAACGGCATAGTCGTCCTTGTCGATGCCGGCCGTCTGCAGGTACCATTCGCCTTGCGCATACGTGGCATAGATGCCCCAGTGGAGGAAGATGCCGAGGCGGTGCTGTTGGAATTCAGCCCGCTGACGAAGGTTTTCCGGCGTGGGCGTATAGCTTTGGGCGGCGAGACCGGTGCAAAGCAGCAGCAGGGCCGCAATCGGGAAAAGTCGTTTCATGATCTTGGGTTACAGATAACAAATATAACAAATAAACCGTATATTTGAAAGGTAAAACCAAACCAAACCAAACCAAACACCAAGCACTATGAACATCATCATCAGTATCCTCATTGGCGCGCTGGCCGGCTTTCTCGCCGGCAGGATCGTGAAAGGCTCCGGCTCCGGCTTCCTGTTGAACCTGATCATCGGCATCGTGGGCGGCTTCATCGGCGGCAACCTGCTGAACTGGCTGGGTGTCAGCTGGGGCGCCACCTGGTGGGGCTGCCTGCTGACCGCAGTCATCGGCGCCTGCATCCTGCTGTGGATCGTATCGCTCTTCAAGAAGTAGCGGTTGCGACGCCAACGGGCGTACAACGTAAAAAGGGACGGCTTTCGGCCGTCCCTTTTATTGTAGGATGCAAGTCGGTTATGCCTGCTCGATGGCACCCATCGGGCAAACGCCGGCGCAGGTTCCGCAGTCGACGCAGGCGTTGGGGTCAATCTTGTAGATGTCGCCGGCGGAGATGGCTCCAACCGGGCATTCATCGATGCAGGTGCCGCAAGCAGCGCAGTTTTCAGTGATTTTGTAAGCCATTGTATGAAAGTTTAAGTGTTGATGTTGCAAATGCGTTGGCAAAGATAATACCAATTTTGAAAACGGCCGTATCAATATCCGAAAATTTCTTCCGTTGAGACCCGCTTGACGGTTCCGTACCCGGCGAGCGCATTGAGGTCCATGTCGCCCGTGCGGCCCACGATGCCGATGGTGTACGGCTTTCCCTTCACATATTCCTGCTGGAACTTGACCACGTCGTCGAGCGTCAGGGCGGGCACTTTCTCGTAGATCAGCTTGTTGAGATCATAGTCGATGCCGCGCTGCTGGGCGTTGAGGTAGGACATCAGGACGCGGCCGCGGACGGTGCGGGCGGTGCGGAGGTTGGAAATCAGCGATTCCTTGGCGATGTTGAAGGCATGCTCCGAAACAGGCATCTCGTTGATGATCTCGTCGAAAGCGGAAAGTGCGTCGATGAGCTTGTCGTTCTGCGTGCCGATGGAGTAGGAGAATACGGACGGATGATCGAGGTCGGCCGGGATCGCGTAGTTGGCGCGGGCGCTGTAGGCCAGGCCGCGGGCTTCGCGGATCTCCTGGAACACGATGCCGTTCATGCCGCCGCCGAAGTACTCGTTGTAGAGGGTGATGATCGGCGCGGTCTCCACGTCGAAGTTCAGGCCGGTGTTGTAATAGGCCGTGAGGTTGAGCTGGTTGGCGTCGTATTCGGCAAGGACGACGTTGTCGCTTTCTGTAGGGAGATACTGGAAAGGATTGCCCTTGACCACGGGATTGAGCTGCTCGGGTACGTTGTGGATACGGTCGATCGTCTCCACGACCTTGGCTTCAGCCAGGGGACCGTAGTAGAGCACCTTGTGCTCGTTGTCGAAGATGTGGTGGATCTTGTCGAGGAGTTCCTCGTCGGTGAGCTGCATCAGTTCGGCGGAAGAGAGGACGTTGGTCATCGGGTTCTCCGCACCGTAGAGCGCATAGTTGGAGATGCGCGAGGCGTTGCTGCGCTGGTCCAGCTTGGCGTTGCGGCGCTCATAGAGGGTGTTGCCCTTGAGCATCGCGAGCGCTTCGGGATTGGCCTGGGCGTGGGCGATGACCTTTTCGACAAGCTGCATGGCCTCTTCCATGTTCTCGGAAAGGCCGTTGATCGAGACGTAGGTGCGCTCGCCGGCGCAGGCCACGCTCATATTGACCGCCATCCGGTAGAAGGCTTTCTGGACTTCTTCCGGCGTCATGTCGTCGGTGCCGAGGAAGTTCAGGTAGTTGGCGGCGAAAGGCATCACCTTGTCCGCGTAGCTGCCGGTCTCGAAGAGATACTGGAGCTCGAAGATGCCGTTGGTTTCGTTCTTCTTGTAAAGCACCGGAAGGCCGTTCTTGGCTTCGAGGATCGACATGTCCTTCTTGAAATCGACGAACACGGGCTCGATGGGCTTGACCTGCGAGGCCTGGAGGTCTTTCAGGAACTGGCTGGCGGCGTCACGGTTCATCATGATCGGCGTGATGGCCGGCTTCGCGATGCGGGTGTCGTTCGGGTCGCGCTGCTCCAGCTTGTTGATCTGCACGTAGTTGTCTTTGAAATGCTCATTGGCGAAAGCCACGATGTCTTCCTTGGTGATCTTCGACAGCTCGTCGATCTCATTGACCACGTCCTTCCAGGGAATGTCGTTGATGAAGCTGTTCACCTCCAGGCGGACCAGGAAACGGGGCATCTCGTACATGCGCATGTACTGGAGTTTCTGGTTGTTGATGATGGCGGTCAGCAGGTCGTCGTCGAACTCGCCTTTCTTGACTTTCTCCATTTCGGCGAGGGCGATCTCCTTCACTTCCTCGAGGCTCTGTCCCTGCAGCGGCTCGGACATGATGATGAAGGCGGAGTAGTCTGCCAGGCCTTCGTTGCCGGCATACATCGAGAGCGTCTTCTGCTGCTGGTTGACATCCAGGTCGATCAGGCCGGCCTTGCCGTTCGAGAGAATGCCGCCGATCAGGTCGAGGTACTTGGTCTCGGGGCTGTTGGCGCCGGGGAAACGCCAGGCGAGCAGGATACTGGGGGATTCAAGGCCGAGCACGTCCTTCACGACGGGTTCGGTGATGGGGTCTTCCGGCTCGAATTCCATCTTCTTGAGGTCCTTGTTGGGCTTCAGCTTGCCGAAATACTTGTCGATGACCTTGATGGCCTGCTTGGGGTTGAAGTCGCCGGCAAGGCAGACGGCCATGTTGTTGGGCACGTACCACTGGTCGTGATACTTCTTCACGTTGGTGATCGACGGGTTCTTGAGGTGGTCGCCCCAGCCGATGACGGGCGTGTGGTACGGGTGCTTCGGGAACAGGGCGGCAAAGGCGGCCTCGTTGATCTTCTCGCTGTCCATCACGGCGTACATGTTATACTCCTCGTAGATGGTCTCCAGTTCGGTGTGGAAGCCGCGGAGCACGCAGTTCTCGAAGCGGTCGGCCTGGATCTTCGCCCAGTTCTCGAGCTGGTTGGAAGGGATGTTCTCTGTGTAGCAGGTCACGTCGTTGCTCGTGTAGGCATTCGTGCCGCGACCGCCGATGGCTGCCATCGCCTTGTCGTATTCGTTGGGGATGAAGATCTTGGAAGCTTCATACGAGATGGAGTCGATCTGGTGGTAGATGGCCTTCCGTTCTTCGGGGTCGGTGGTCTTGCGATACACTTCGAAGAGGGCTTCGATCTCGTTGAGGAGCGGTTCCTCTTTCTCGTAGTCCATCGTGCCGAGCTGTTTCGTGCCCTTGAACATCAGGTGCTCGAAATAGTGGGCCAGACCGGTGGTCTCCTGCGGGTCGTTCTTGCTGCCGACCTTCACGGCGACGTGCGCGTCGATGCGCGGCTCGTCCTTGTTGACGATCATGTAGACCTTCAGGCCGTTGTCCAGGGTGTAGATGCGGGCGTTCGTGGGGTCGCCCTTGACGGTCTCATACTTGTACTTGCTGCAGCCCGTGGTGGCGAGCAGGACGAGTGCCGTCAGGAAAAGGAGGGAAAAACGTTTCATTATGATAGGAACTAGATTTGGTTTTAGCAATTACCGATATATTTCGACAAAAATAGTCAAAACAAATGGAATAATGCACGATGTCGGAAAAAATCACAGTGTGATGCGGACAAGGCCGCCGAAAGACGGCAGGGCGCCGAAGGCCGTCTCGGGGGTGACAAGCTCGGCATAGATCTGGGCGGCCACAAGGACGCCGCCGTGGGCGAAGACAGCCACGTGATGCCAGGGTTGCCGACGGAGGTCGTCGAGGAAGCGGCTCACGCGCTCATATTGCTGCATGAACGACTCGCCGCCCGTGACCTGCACGTGGATGTGGTCGGCATACCATTCCTGCAGGTGCGGGTCGGTGATTTCTTCGAAGCGTTGCATCTCCCATTCCCCGAAATCAATCTCCAGGATGCGCGGGTCCCGTTCGGCATCGGGATAGCCGCAGAAGGCGGCCAGTCGCGTACAACGCGACAACGGGCTGGTGTAGGCGTGGTCTACGGGCCCGCAGGCCTCCAGCGCCGCCTTCGTCACGGCCGCCTCTTCTTCGAACGTGTCTTTCAACGGCACATCGGCCTGCCCGTAGCAGGTGCCGACGGGTACGTCGGGCGTGGTGTGGCGGATCAGAATGACTTCCATGGTCGATGCTGGCTAAACGGCAATGACGCTGAGGTAGAAAGCCAGTTCGCAGAGGAGGAAGGTGGCGCCGCAGCAGTCGCCGGTGTAGCCCTGGATGCGGCGCTTCATCAGCCAGGCGAGCAATAGCGTCACGAAGACGGGGACGATCAGTTGCCAGCCGAAACCGGCCGGAAGCAGATGCATTCCGAACAGCATGACGAACGTGGGCGCCAGGCCGAAGAAGAAGCAGCGCAGCAGTTCTCCCAGCGTCATCCGTGCATAGACCGTCTTGTTCTTGGCCGTTTCTTCCGTGCGGGCGTAGGGGAGCAGGTTGATGAGCTGCGCAGCGCAGCATTTGCTCCAGCAGTCGCCGCAAAAGACGAGGATGGCCAGCGTCCAGACGGGATAGTCCCCGAAGTTCCCGAACGTCGGGAACAGGATCAGCAAGGCAAAATAGAAAACCAGCCCGATGACACCATAGGTGCCGATGTGCGAATCCTTCATGATTTCGAGCGTCCGCTCGCGTGAGGTACCGCCGCCGAAACCGTCGATGAAATCGGCGAGGCCGTCTTCGTGGAGTGCACCGGTCAGCAGCAGCCGGGCCAGGATCGCGAAGATCCAGGCCAGCGTCAACGGCATCACCTGGCTGCAGAGCAGAAGCACCCCGGCCGTCACGCCGCCCGTTAGCCAGCCTACCAGTGGCCACAGCGGCACGACCCGTTTGAAATATTCCGCCGGAATCTCCCGGATCCGCCAGAACGGAAGCCGGGTAAAGAAAGTCAGCGCAGCCAGCAGTCTCATCTTCTAAAAGTATTTTGTGATTTCCGCGGTGCGGAAATCGTCCATTTCGTTGATCATGCGGACGGCCGATTCCAGGATAGGGTAGGCGCAGATGGCACCGGTGCCTTCGCCGAGCCGGAGGCCGAGGTTGAGAAGCGGCTTCGCGCCCAGTGCATCGAGCACCCGCTTGTGGCCCGATTCGTCGCCGCAGTGGCCGAAGACGGCGTAGTTGAGGACGGCCGGCTCAAGTTTCGAGGCGGCCAGCATGCAGTTGGTCATGATGAAGCCATCCACCAGGATGACCATGCGGAGCTCCGCCGCCTGCAGCATCGCGCCGACGGCCATCACCATCTCAAAGCCGCCGAACCACCGGATGATGTCGCGGGGCGAGTCGTCGTCGCGGTAGCCGGCCACGGCGCGTGAGAGCACGTCGAGCTTGTGCCGGATGCCCGTGCTGTCCAAGCCGCTGCCGGCCCCGACGCATTCCGCGAGGGGAATCCCCGTGAAAAGCGACATCCAAATGGAGGAGGGGGAAGTGTTTCCAATGCCCATCTCGCCGAAACTCAGGACATTGCTGCCCTCGTCAAAGCATTGCCGGACGACCTGTGCGCCGCCGGCGAGGCATTGCTCCATTTCCGCTTCCGTCATCGCGGGCCCGTAGAGGAAGTTGCGGGTGCCGCGGCCGACCTTCAGGTCGATGATGCCGCGGTCACGGGGCAGGTCAAAGTCGACACCCGCATCGACCACCTTGAGCGTGAAACCGTGCTGGCGGCAGAGGAAGTTGACGCCGCCCGTGCCCTGCGGATGCGTGAAATGGCAGACTTGCTGCCAGGTTACCTCTTTCGGGGCGATGCTCACGCCTTCTTCCACGATGCCGTGGTCGCCGGCGAAGACGATGTTCTGGGGATGCCGCAGCGACGGCGAGAGCGTCTGCTGAATGAGTCCGATCTGCAGGGCGAGCGATTCCAGCCGCCCGAGCGATCCCTTCGGCTTGGTGAGATTGTCGATCTTTTCCTGCAGCGCCGGGCGGATGGCTTCGTCGGGCCGCTTTATATGGAAGGAGATGCCCATATTATCCTTTGATTTTGACCGGAATGCCGCTTACCATCAGGATTACCTCGTCAGCTCGGGCGGCGACGTACTGGTTCATCCAGCCTTGCAGGTCGGTGAATTTGCGCTGGATCTCGTTGTCGGACGTTCCGCCCATCCCGATTTCATTGGTTACGAAAAGGAAAGTGGCCTCCTGTGCCGTAAAGCGGTCGAATTCAGCCTTGGCGGCTTCCAGCGCCCGGTCCACATCGCTCTCCAGGTCGAAGAAGAAATTGGTGCACCAAAGCGTGAGACAATCCACGACGATGACGCGGCCCGCCAGCGTGTGACGGCTCAGGTATTTTTCTTCTTCAATATTGGTCCACTGCGGCCCGCGGCGGGCTTGATGCCGCCGCACCCGCTCCCGGAACTCTTCGTCCCAGATTCGGGCAGTGGCCAGATAGACAGGATTCTCCGAAAGCTCCAACGCCAGTTTTTCAGCGTAGGAACTTTTGCCCGAACGGGATCCGCCTGTGATGAGGACGACACGTTTCATACTGCAAAAATAGTTTATTTCGATTTCTTTTGCTAAATTTGCAGATTGATTTCGGTGTCCGGGGCCGCCTGCCGGCGGCACGGATGAAAAGGGAACCAGGTGTGAATCCTGGGCAGACACCGCTGCTGTATGTCCTGAACATAGTTCCGACATTCTTACGTCACTGCCGAAAGGCGGGAAGGCGCCGGAACGGGGACAAGCCAGAAGACCTGCCGGAATCGTTGGTTTTCGAGCCTTCGGGTAATAAGGGCTCCGTGAATCGATGGGTTTTAAGAAACAAGGAGTATCGATCCTTCTGGCCGTGTGCCTGACTACCGTCTCGTTTGCGCAGGATTCTTTGAAAGTATCCGGTGCACTGGATGACACGCTCACGTTGCGGCAATCCACTGTGACGGCCAAGAGCCGGGAACAGGCGCTGCGCGAAGGGGCCTTTGCTGTGGGTGCGCTCAACATCCGCCTGCAGGCCAGCACGCTGCAGTCTCTCGCCCAGGCCATCGACAAGACGGCCGGTATCCGCATCCGTGAGGAGGGCGGCGTGGGCAGCGACTTCGATCTGTCGATCAACGGTATGTCGGGCAATTCCATCCGTTACTTTCTGGACGGTATGCCGCTCGATGCCAAGGGCACCGGCATGACGCTGGCCAATCTTCCCGTGAACATCATCGACCACGTGGAGATATATAAGGGTGTGATTCCCGCCAGTTTCGGTAGCGACGCGCTGGGCGGCGCCGTGAACATCATCACCAACCGCCGTACCCGCAACTACCTCGATTTCTCCTGCGGTTTCGGCTCGTTCCATACCCACAAGGCCGATTTCAGTGCGCAGTATACGGGAAAGAAGACAGGCATCGTCATCAAGCCCGTCATCAGCGCCAATTATTCGAAGAACGACTATTTGATGCGCGACGTGAAGGTGCGCAACGAGGAGCACACGGCCTTCGTCATCAGGGACCTCCCGCGCTTCCACGACGACTACCTTTCGCTGTTCGGCCAGCTCGAAGCCGGCGTGGTGGACCGCAGCTGGGCGGACGCATTCTTTGTCTCCGCATCCGTTTCGAAGATCGACAAGGACATCCAGACCGGCGCTACGCAGGACAACGTCATCGGCATGGCGGAGCGCCATACGCAGTCGCTGGGCATCTCGTCCCGCTACGAGAAGACGGATTTCCTCACGGAAGGGATGCAGCTGCTGGCTTCGGTATCCCAGACATTCGACCACGCCTGGACCATCGACACCACCTACCGCCGCTACTATTGGGACGGAACCTATATCGACGGTTCCTACAGCGAGATCCGCCATCGCGGCAAGACGCTGCGCCATTACCGTCGCCCGCTGACGGTGGTGCGCGCCAACCTGGACTATCGTTTCGCCCGAGGGCACGACGTGGCGTTGAACTATACGCTCAACCGCGTCGTGAACAGGCAGGAAGATACGTGGGATGAGGATTTCGTCCCGACCGGCGACGTGCTGGCCAAGCACGTCGTCAGCCTGTCGTACGACCAGTCGCTGCTGTCGGGCCGGCTGAACAACGCCTTCTTCGTCAAGGACTACATCAACCACCTGACCGTCGGTCAGGAAGAACTTCCCTCGACGACCGGCGCCGACAAGGTGAAGGGCTCGAGTACGCAGAACTATCTGGGCGGTGGCGTGGGTTCCCGCTTCCTTTTCCTGGAAGAACTGGCTATGAAAGGTTCTTACGAACACAGCGTCCGGCTTCCGATCTCGCGCGAAGTGCTGGGCAACGGTTCCACGGTCTATCCCAACCTGGCCCTTAAACCCGAGGTCAGCGAGAACTTCAACCTGGGCCTCTTCGGTACCGCCGGCCTGGGCGGCGGCCATTCGCTCTCCTATGAGGTGAACGGCTTCGTCCGCTTGGTGGACAATTACATCCGGGCCCAGATGTCGGAGACGGAAAGCATGATGCAGTACGTCAATGTGGCCGCCGTGCATATCAAAGGCGTTGACGGCGAGGTCCGCTACGACTGGGCCGGGAAACTGCACCTGGCGGTCAACGCCAGCTACGACGACAGTCGCGATATGCGGAAGTATACGCAGTCGGGCGACATTTCCATCACCTATAAGAACCGTACCCCCAACCGCCCCTGGGCCTGGTGCAATGCCGAGGTGTCGTATACCTTCCGCAACGTGGGCCTGCGCGACAGCCGGCTCCGGCTCTCGTGCGACTACCAGTGGGTGCACTGGTTCTATCTGACCTGGGAGGCTTTTGGCTCCGCCAGCAGCAAGTCCAAGGTGCCGACGCAGCACATCACGAACGCTTCGCTGCTCTATGCCTGGCACGACAGCCGCTACAATGTGTCACTGGAGTGCACCAACCTCTTTGACGCGCTGGCCTTCGACAACTACAGGCTGCAGAAGCCCGGTCGCGCCTTTTTCTTGAAATTCAGACTTTTTTTATAATTAACACATCATTGATTAAAATATGAAAGAATTGAAAAAACTCCTTGTCCTCGTGACCGTCGCGATGGTCTCGATGATGACCCTGGCCGTCAGTTGCAATGAACCGGAACCCGAACCCGAACCGGAGCCGGAGCCAGTGGTGAAAGATTATAATTTTGACCTGTTCGTGTGCGCTGTCAAGCATGGCGGCATGTCACAGAACAAGAACGGCACGTACGTGCGCAGTGTCCCCTCGCTGACGGCCGACCAGCCGCGTGTCGAATTCACCGGCAAGGGTGTCGACATCACGCAGGACTATACGCTCGAAAGCATCACCAAGGGTAAATACTATTATCAGGTGCCCCAGAAGGCTACCGGCGGTTTCGTGAAATTCCACATCGGGCGCAACGCGGCCGGTGAGGAAAGCATCGTCGAAGATGCTGAGATTCCGTTCAAGGACAACACCTATTCGGCCCGCAAATACACGCACGCCTGGACGGATGACAATACGCTCGTGATTATCGGTACGGCCAGCAAGACCACGAAGATTATCTGGACGAAACTGAAAGATTCGAGTACGGGCCTTTCGGTCGATAGCGAGGGAACGTTCGACATCAATCTTCCGGAAGGATTCAACGCCTTCTCCACGGCGGGCCTGCTGACGTATCGTCCGAGCGACAGGAAACTCTACTATTTCTATCTGACGAAGCCGGCATCCGGACAGAGTGATGCAGCTACGTCCAAGACGTGGATCGCCATCATCAATCCCTCCACGATGGCGGTCGAATCGAACACCGAAGTTCCGGGCGACGTGATGGAAGAGACGGCCGGCAGCGCCTACGGCGAGTTGATGCAGAGCATGATCATGCACGACGAGACGGGCAACCTCTACCTGGCCGGCCTGAAGACTCTTGACGGCAAGGAGATGGGCGTCCTGCGCCGCATCAAAGCCGGTTCCCAAACGTTTGACACTTCGTATAACGGGTTCCCGAATCCGGAGGGCAAGCTGCTGACCGTCCAGTATCTGGGCGACGGCAAGGCGCTCTGCTACTCGCGTGACGAAAACCTTGGAACGAAGATCGACAGCAAGAGCCACTTCTATTCCATCATCAACCTGACCGACGGTTCGCGTTCCCGCGTGAAATACAACGGTACGGACCTGCAGTACTGCGGCGGCCGCTTCTCACAGCGCAGCGTCGTGGTCAACGGCAAGGCCTACATCGGCGTCGGCGGTGAGACGGAAGGCGAGGAGGAAGCTACCTTCCCGACGATTTACATCTACGATTGCAAGACCGGTGTGGTGGAGAAGGGCGTGGAGCTCTCCAAGGGCTTCTGCTTCGACATCATCCGCGCGATGGATGTTGAGTAACTAACTGTAATACAGGAGGATGAAACCGCAACTTTTAATCGGCGCCATCGGTTCGGGCAGCGGCAAGACCACCCTGACCATGGGACTCCTGCGGGCTTTGCAGCGGCAGGGCCTGCAGGTACAGCCGTTCAAGTGCGGTCCCGACTATATCGACACCCGGTTCCATTCCGTGGCCACCGGGCGTGACTCGGTGAACCTGGATACCTGGCTCGCCTCTCCCGGACACGTGCAGGATCTGTATGCACGCTACGGCGCCGATGCGGATGCCTGCATCGTGGAGGGCGTAATGGGACTGTTCGACGGCTACGACCGGATGAAGGGAAGCAGCGCGGAGATCGCGCAGTTGCTCGACTTGCCGGTCCTGCTGGTGGTCAGCGCCCGTTCCACGGCCTATACCGTGGCGGCGCTGCTGCACGGCGTGAAGACCTTCCGGCCGGGTCTCCGGCTTGCAGGCGTGGTCTTCAATCAGGTGGGCTCCGAAAGGCATGCGACGATGTTGCGGGAAGCCAGTGAGGACGCAGGCCTGCCTTACTTCGGCTGTCTGCCCCGGGCGGAAGGGCTTGAAATCCCTTCGCGGCACCTGGGCCTGACTCTTGCCGCGGAAGAGCAGATGAACCGGTGGATCGACTGCGCGGCAGACCTGGTGAAAGCGCACATCGACCTGAAAGGGCTGCTGGAGGCTTGTACGGCGGGTTTCCGCAAGGCCGAACCGGTCGCCGCTCCGGCTCCCGGCCTCCTCAGGATAACGGTGGCCCGCGATGCGGCCTTTAATTTCATCTACCGGGAAAACTTGGCGCGGCTTGCCGGGCTGGGTCCCGTGACCTTTTTCAGCCCGCTTGCCGGCGATGCGCTGCCGGAAACAGACCTCCTCTATCTGCCGGGCGGCTATCCGGAACTCTTCGCGGGCGGGCTTTCCGCGCACCCGGAGCTGATGGCGGAGATCCGCGGATTCGCGGAATCCGGCGGCCGGATCCTGGCGGAGTGCGGAGGCATGATTTATCTTACGAGAAGGATAGTGGGGGTGGAGAACGGCCCCTTCCCGATGTGCGGTGTACTGCCATGCGCCGCTACGATGGAAGGGGCCAGACTCCACTTGGGCTATCGGCGGGTGGTGGATCGCTGCGGGTGTACGTGGCCCGGGCATGAATTCCATTACTCCCGCCTGGATAATCCTGCCATGCTTCCTTCCGTGGCGCAGCAGTTCAACGCCCGCGGCGAAGCGGTCGCCACGCCGCTGTACCGCTACAAGAATGTCATAGCCGGCTATACCCATCTGTATTGGGGGGAAGCCGACCTCTTACGATTATGGGATTGATGATGGACCGAAGACTTATCCTGATCTTGCTGGCCGTGATGGCCTCGCTGGTGGTTTCTTGTAAAAAGGGCGGTCCGGCAGGGGCTTCCGCGGTGCTTTCCGGAACGAAGTCCGGACTGGTTACGCCGCACTATGCGGAGGGTTTCCGGGTGCGTTATACGGAGGCTGGATGCCTGGTGGATGTCCAGGACCCGATGCGTGAGGCTGGTGAATCGTTCCACTACCTGCTCGTACCCCGCGGTACGGATTCCTGTCAGGCGCTGGAAGGGTATACGGCACTGGAAGTGCCCGTGGAACGGGTGGTCTGCATGACATCGCTCCAGCTCTCGAATTTCATCTGCCTCGATGAACTGGACCGCGTGGCCGGTATTACCAGTACGCGCCATCTCTTCAATCCGGAAATGAAACGACGGCTCGCCGACGGCCGTACGCAGAAGATCGGCATAGAAGGCAACTTCGACAACGAGGTGATCCTCGCCCTGGATCCCGACTTGATCCTGATCTCTCCTTTCAAGCGCGGCGGCTATGAAGCGTTGCGCGGGGTCGACATTCCGCTGATCCCGCATCTGGGTTACCAGGAGCAGACCCCGCTCGGACAGGCTGAGTGGATCAAGTTCATCGGCCTGCTCACGGGTGAGGAAGAAAAGGCCAACCGGATCTTCGCGGAGATCGAAGCACGATACAATTCCCTGAAGACGCTGACGGCCGGGGTTTCGGAACGTCCCGTCGTGCTCAGCGGCGAGCTGCACGGCGGCAACTGGTATGTGGGTGGCGGCCGCAGCTTTTTGGCGCAGATCTTCCGGGACGCCGGGGGCGAATACTTCCTGCCGGAAGATACGAATTCGGGCGGCCTGAACCTCGATTTCGAGACGGTCTACAGCCAGACCGCGGGCGCGAAATACTGGCGTATCGTCAACAGCTATAACGGCACCTTCAGCTATGACGCCCTCAAGGCCGAGGATGCTCGCTATGCCGACTTGAACGCCTTCAAGAACAAGGGGGTCATCTACTGCAATATGCGCGAGAAACCCTTCTACGAGAATATGCCGGTGCAGCCCGACGTGGTGCTGTCCGACTTGATCCATATCTTCCATCCGGAACTGTTGCCGGAGGATTACCAACCGGTTTATTACGAATTGTTGAAATGAAGCGTCCCGTCGCCATCGGAATGATCCTGCTGGGCGTGTCGATTCTCGTCCTGTTTTTCCTGAACCTGTTGCTGGGCTCGGTAACGATTCCGGCCGGCCAGGTATGGAAGGCACTCTGGGGCGGGGAAGTCGACAATGCCATCTGGCAGAACATCGTGCTGAAGTCGCGGTTCCCGCAGGCGCTCACGGCGCTGGTGGCGGGTGCCGGCCTTTCGGTGGCCGGCTTGCAGATGCAGACGGTCTTCCGCAATCCGCTGGCCGGTCCGTCGGTACTGGGCGTCAGTTCCGGCGCGAGCCTGGGCGTGGCCTTCGTGGTGCTGCTTTCCGGCCGTCTGGGCGGTGTCGCCTTGAGCCGGCTCGGTTATATGGGCGAATTTGCCATGACGATGGCGGCCATCATCGGTGCGTTGGCCATCATGCTGCTGATCGTCTGGGTGGCGCAGAAGGTGCGCGGCAACGTGACGCTGCTGATCATCGGCGTGATGATCGGCTATGTGGCGACGGCCATTATCGGCGTGCTGAAGTTTTTCAGCGCAGAAGAGGACGTGCGGGCCTACGTGGTCTGGGGCCTCGGCAGTTTCGCCCGCGTGTCGGGCGGCCAGGTCATGACCTTCGTGGTCATCATGGCCATCCTGCTGCCGCTTTCCTTCCTGTTGGTCAAGACGCTGAACCTGCTGCTGCTGGGCGATGGCTATGCCCGCAACCTGGGCCTGAACGTCCGCCGGGCGCGTATCTGGGTCATCACCTGCGCCGGCGTGCTGGTGGCCATCGTGACGGCCTACTGCGGCCCGATTTCCTTCCTGGGCCTGGCGGTTCCGCATCTGTGCCGCGGCATTTTCCGGACATCGGACCATCGTGTGCTGATGCCCGCCTCGCTGCTGGCCGGCGCCTCGCTGGCCCTGCTCTGCAACCTCATCGCCCGCATGCCGGGCTTCGAGGGCGCACTTCCTGTCAATTCCGTGACGGCCCTGATCGGTGCGCCGGTCGTAGCCGTCGTTCTATTCCGGCGCAGAAAGGAGGATACCGGCGAATGAGAAGGGAAGAGACCATCCGGATCCGGAATCTGTCCATCGGGTACACGTCCAAACACAGCGTCAAGGTCGTAACCGAGGGAATTACCGATACCATCCGCAGCGGCGAGCTGACTTGCCTGCTGGGTGAGAACGGTTCCGGGAAATCCACGCTGCTTCGCACGCTTTCGGGCTTCCTTCCGCCCCTTTCGGGTGACATCACCATCCTGGGCAAGCCTCTGAAGGCCTATCGGGAAAAGGAACTGGCTACGGTCATCGGCGTGGTGCTGACCGAGAAAAGCAACCTGCAGAACATGACGGTCGAAGAACTGGTGGGCATGGGGCGCAGTCCATACACGGGCTTCTGGGGACGCTTGTCGGCTGGAGACAGGACCAAGGTGGGGGAGGCGCTTGCGATGGTGGGCATCGCTTCGCTGCGCGACCGCCTGGTGCAGACCCTCAGCGACGGCGAGCGCCAGAAGGTAATGATTGCCAAGGCGCTGGCGCAGGAGACCCCTATCATTTTCCTCGACGAACCCACGGCTTTTCTCGACTATCCCAGCAAGGTGGAAATCCTCCACTTGCTCCATCGTCTTTCCCGCGAGATGCAGAAGACCGTTTTCCTTTCGACGCACGACCTGGAACTGGCCCTGCAGGTCGCCGACCAGCTCTGGCTGATGGCCAAGGGCCGCGGTGTCCATACCGGAACCCCCGAAGACCTGACCCGTGACGGTTCGCTGGAGCGTTTCTTCAACCTTCCTGAGAGCGAAAAGCGCATCCGGATCCATTTTGATCTCAATCAGTAACGAAATGAAACGAATACTACTTGTTATTCTGTTGATGATGATAACGATACCGGCCTTTTCCGGGCTTCGCTCCGCTGCGCCTATGGCTTTGCTGATGGTGCATTTCGGGACATCGTACGACGAGACGCGAACGCTGACCATCGATGCGGTCAATGCGCTGGCGCGCGCCACGTTCCCGGAAATGGAAGTGCGCGAAGCGTGGACATCGCGAATGATCGTGAAGAAACTCAAGGGCCGCGGCATAGAGAAGCCGCTGCCTGTCGAGGCGCTGATGCGCTTGCGTGCAGATGGCTATACGCGCGTGCTGGTGCAGCCCACCACCTTGCTGGAGGGCGCTGAAATGGCTTCCCTGCGGAGCGATGTGGCGAGCCTGGCTCCTTTCTTCGAGGATATCCGCATTGGGGAGCCGCTGCTCTATTCGGTGGACGACTGCCGCAAGGTGGCGGAGATTCTGATGCAGCGGCACGGTGACAAGGCCGATGCGAAGAAACACGCACACGTGGTTTTCGTGGGCCACGGCACCTATACACCTGCTACGGCTACCTACAGCCAGATGGAGCATCTCTTCCAGCATCTGGGCGGCCCGCTTTTTCACGTCGCCACGATTGAAGGTTATCCTACGCTGAAGACGCTGCTGGCCGACCTGAAGGCCGCCAAGGCTCGAAAGGTGACATTGGTTCCGATGCTGCTGGTGGCAGGAGACCACGCAACCAACGACATTTCCGGCGAGTGGAAAGAAACCCTTGAAGCAGCAGGGCTTGAGGTGGAGGTCTTGATGGAAGGTCTCGGCCAGGTTCCTGAAATCCAGGCCCTCTATCTGGACCATGCCCGAAATGCACAGGACAAATAGACGATGAAAGCGGGAATGAAACGCAGATGGTTTTTCGGGTGGGTATTTGTGCTGCTCACCCACTCGTTGGCAGCGCAGTCGTATCTCCAGGATACGATTCCGGAAATTGTCGTTACGGCGACCGGAACGAGCCATCTGCTGAAAGATGTTCCTGTCCAGACGGAGGTCATTACCCGCAAGATGCTGGACAACTACGCAGGCCGCTCGCTGGAAGACATTCTGGGCGGACTGACCGCCTCCTTTGCCTTCAACGAAGATGACATGGGTTCGCATCTGCAGCTCAATGGCCTGGGCAACAGTTATGTCTTGATCCTTGTCGACGGCAAGCGCCTTCACGGAGACGTGGGCGGAGAGAACGACCTGGCACTGATCGACCCGCAGAATATTGAGAAGATCGAGATTGTGAAAGGCGCATCTTCTGCGCTCTACGGCAGCGACGCCATCGCGGGTGTCATCAACATCATCACGCGCAAGCACCGACAGGAAGGACTTCTGCTGGAGAATTCCTCCCGCGGCGGTTCCTATTTCGATGTGCGCCAGCACAACGCCATTGGCCTGAAATACGGGAAGTTCAGTTCGCTGACGAACTTCCAGCTGCAGCATTCCGACGGCTGGCAGAACACATCCGTGGAGCATACCACGGGTACGCAGGAGCCCGTGACGGACTCGCAGAACAAAACCGTGAACCGGCATACGAACGCGCAGGTGGGCGAACAGATTACCTTTACGCCGAACGACCGGTTTGAATTCTATGCCGGCGGTACGTTTTACGGCAAGCGCATCTACCGGCCCAACGGAAAATATGCGCAGTTCGATGTCCATACCTATGATCTTCAGTACCGCAACGCCTCGGCCTCGATGGGCGGCAAGTGGAAGGTGAACGCCACGGACGTTGTGACCCTCGACATCGACTGGAATAAGCACGCCTACATGTACTATTTCACCGCCACGACACTGGTGGAGGACTACGAAAAGAGCAAGGGAACCCTCTATTATCCCTACTATCCTTACTTGCCCGGCCAGACCGAGCTGCAAAGCGACCAGCAGCGGACAATGGCCAGCCTCAAGGGTGTTTTCTCGTTGCCGGGCGAAAACCGGCTGAATACAGGTGCGGAGTACCGGTATGACTGGCTGAACGCACCGGGCCGCGTGGTGGGGGGGACGGTCAGCGACTGGACGGCCGCCCTCTATGCACAGGATGAGTGGCGGCACGATTTCAGCCGGAACCAGATCCAACTGGCTGCCGGCGCACGACTGACCTGGAACGGCCAGTTCGGCGTGAAAGTTACGCCGAAGGTATCCGCCATGCTCGGCCTCGGGCTTCCCTGGCGCATCCGCGCCACGTGGAGCCAGGGCTTCAAGACGCCCACGCCCAAGGAACGCTACTACCGCTACGTCAAGCAGATGAGCGGAACGTACCTCTATCTGGGCAATACGGGACTGCGCCCGCAGACCAGCAACTACTTCTCGCTGGGCGGGGAATATACGCTGTCCGGCCTGAGCATCAATGTCACAGGCTATTACAACGTCGTGAAGGACATGATCACGCTCGTGACGATTCCCAATTATGAAGCGCCGGCCGAATACATCATCCAGTACGATCCCGTGAAAACCCGCCAGTATCAGAACGTCGACGATGCCCGGACGATGGGGGTGGACGTGAACGTACGATACAGTTTCAGCGACTGGGCCTTCGGCCTGGGATACAGCTGGCTCGATACTGAGGCCAACCAGTATGACGCCACGCACGACCGGATGCGGCAGGTTATCATCGACGGGACGGCGCATCACAAGGGAAACAGTTTCGTCACCTGGAACCACCGCTTTTCACCGGATTACCGCCTGAGTGCCGGTCTTTACGGCCGAATGTCCTCGATGCGCTACTATCAGGACGATGGAAACGGCAAAGGTTACCAGATCTGGCGCATCTCGACGACCCACGACCTGGGACACTCCCAGCGGACAACGTGGCGCATCGAAGCCGGGGTCGACAACATTTTCAACTACGTGGACCGCACGCCGCACGGGCTGCATCTGGGCACCACGACGCCCGGCACGACGGTCTATATCGGCCTGACGGTGCGCTTCAACCAGGGCAAGAAAGTGAAAGACACATTCAACAATACCTTAAAAAACAATTTCAATTCAAAGCAATATGAAGAAAACTAGATTGTTTGCAGCCGCGCTGCTGGCTGTGCTCACGTTTGGTTTCACCGCGTGCGATCCGATGAACGAGCAGTACAACTACAATGCTTACCAGAAGGCCGTCAACGAGACGGTGAAGAGCCAGAAATCCCACGACAAGGCCATCCTCCTGGTTGCCTTCGGTTCGACCTGGCAGCAGGCCTTTGACGCTTTCGACGAGACCGTTGCCGCTTACAAGAAAGCGTTCCCGTCCTACGACGTATTCCTTTCCTTCTCTTCCGCCATCTGCATCAACCGTGCAGCGGCCGGTGAGAACGCCGCCGACGGCGCCGAAGTCCGCAACTACTATGCGCCGCCGTTCTGGTTGACCGCTTTCGCCCAGAAAGGCGTCATGTACAAGGAAATCGTGGTCCAGTCGCTGCAGGTGATTCCGGGCGAGGAATACACCCGCGTGATCAACTACATCAAGGACTTCGCCAACAATGCCAACGGCGACTTGGACGATGACTATCTTTCCAAAGTGATCCTGAAACTCGGTGTTCCCCTCCTTCAGGAAGAGGAATCGGATGTCAACGCCGTCGCCCGCGCACTGGACGCCCTCTACAAAAACCAGGCGGCCAACGACATAGTCGCCTTCATGGGCCACGGTAACCCGGACTCGTACGACACCTACAAGGCCAACATCCGCTACACGCAGCTGGAAGAAGCCCTTCAGGCCATCAATCCGCACTATTTCGTGGGCACGGTGGATATGATGGAGAACTTCAAGCCGCATGTGTACGCGCGTATGGCCGAAGCGGGGCTGAATACGGGCAACAAGAAAGTGTATCTGCACCCGCTGATGTCGATCGACGGTGACCACGGTCACAACGACATGGCCGGCGACGACCTGCCTGAGAAGTTCGAAGGGAAGTCCTACACCTTCGCCGACCTGATGGCCGAGGCCAACGAGGAGGGAGAGGTCGAGGATTGCAGCTGGAAAATGTTCTTCGGTGCCAACGGCTCCGGCTTCACCTGCAACAATTCCACGATGATCGAGAAAGGCCTGCTCGAACTGCAGACCATCCGTCAGATTTGGATGAACCATACGCAGGACGCCATCAACGGTGAACCGCTCGACTACTATCACTCCAAGAATCCTGAATAGTCGTCTATGTTCAAGAGCTTTACCGGTTTCCATCTGGTAGAGTCCATCTACCAGATGGGCCAGGCGCTGAAGCATCAGGCCGGCCGGATCAAACGGAGGACCGCAAGCCTCCTGTTTGTGGCGGCCGTCACGGTCACGTTGTTCCTGCTGCCCGTCAGTGCCTTCGGAATCGAAGGCATGACGATGGTCCAGCAGCGCATCATCGCCGTATTCGCCTTCGCCACGCTTATGTGGATTCTGGAGCCGGTCCCTGCCTGGGCCACTTCCATCGCGATCATGACCATGCTGCTGTTCTTTGCTTCAGATTCCGGCATCAGATGGATCTGTGACCCGGCCCAGGTCGGCACGCTTCTCAGTTACAAGGGAATCATGGCGTGTTTTGCCGATCCGGTGATCATGCTGTTCCTCGGCGGTTTCGTGCTGGCCATCGCCGCCACCAAGACCGGCCTTGACGTCCATCTGGCCAAGATCCTGCTCAAGCCCTTCGGCAACAAGAGCGAGATGGTGCTGCTGGGCTTCCTGCTGATTACCGGCCTGTTCTCGATGTTCATCAGCAACACGGCCACTGCGGCCATGATGCTGACCTTCCTGGCCCCGGTCTTCAAGCAGTTGCCTGCCCACGGAAAGGGCCGCATCGCCATGGCGCTCAGCATTCCCGTCGCCGCCAACCTGGGCGGCATCGGCACCCCGATCGGTACGCCGCCCAACACGATTGCCCTGAAGTACCTGAACGATCCGGAAGGCCTGAACCTCAACATCGGTTTCGGCCAGTGGATGCTGATGATGGTCCCGCTGGTCATTCTCCTGCTGTTTATCAGCTGGTTGCTGATCAAGAAGATATTCCCGTTCACGCAGAAGACGGTCGACCTGGTCATCGAAGGCGAGCTGAAACGCGACCGCAAGACCCGCATCGTCATCGTGACGTTCATCGTGACCGTGCTGCTCTGGCTGCTCGACTCCTTCACGGGTATCAATACCTACACGGTGGCCCTCCTGCCGATGGCTGTCTTTTGCACCACCGGTGTCATTGACCGGCGGGACCTCGAGGAAATCAACTGGTCAGTCATCTGGATGGTGGCGGGCGGTTTCGCGCTGGGGTATGCCATGAATGTCTCGGGCCTGGCCTCGCTGCTGGTCAAGAGCATCCCGTTCCATTCCTTCTCGCCGCTGCTGATCCTCATCCTGTCGGGTCTGATCTGCTACGCGCTGTCGAACTTCATTTCGAACTCGGCCACGGCTGCCCTGCTGATGCCGATCCTTGCCGTCGTCTGCAACGCCATGGGCGACAAGCTCGCCTCCATCGGCGGTACGGCCATCGTGCTGATCGGCGTGGCCATTGCCTCCAGCAGTGCCATGGTGTTGCCCATTTCGACCCCGCCGAATGCCCTGGCCTTCGCAACGAACCTCGTGAAGCAGAAGGATATGGCCAAGATCGGCCTGATCGTCGGCGCCATCAGCATCGTACTCGGCTATCTCTTCCTCTACGGCTTCGGCACGCTTCGGCTGCTGTAGCGCAGGGGATTTTTATCATTATAGTGTGTGCCGGCCCCGCAATTCTGCCAATTGCGGGGCCAATTATATCCGGGAACCTAACCCAGCAGGGAAACAGCCGATACCAGCAGCACCATCAACGCCTCGGCCCACTGGTTGATACGGACGGCGCGCTCCATGTCTTCGGTGGTCAGGGGCCGGTCGTTTTCACCGATGTACGGCTTCCAGACCTCCTGTCCGAAATAGTTGTGCGGACCGCCGAAACGGCAGTCGAGGATGGCCGCCAGGGCCGCTTCCGGATGGCCGGAGTTGGGACTCAGATGCTTGCAGCCGTTTTCGTGGACCCATCCGATGCGTCCGGGCCTGCCGGCCACGAGGAGCATCAGGAAGGCCGTCAGCCGGGCCGGGACCCAGCCCGCCACATCGTCCATCCGCGCGGCGAATCGGCCGAACTCGATATAGCGTTCATTTCGATAGCCGACCATCGAGTCGAGCGTGTTGACCATCTTGTAGGCCATCATTCCGGGCACGCCGAGCAGGGCCAGCCAGAAAAGCGGGGCGATGACGCCGTCGTTCAGGTTCTCGGCCAGCGTTTCGAGGGCTGCCGTCCGGATTTCCTGCGGTGTGAGGTCCGAGGTGTCGCGGCCCACGATGCGTGCCACACGTTCCCGTCCCTCTTTGACGGAGCGGTCCACGGCCCGGAACACTTCGCGGACTTCGCGGATCAGCGTGGTGCCCGCCAGGCAGAAAAAGATAAGTACGCCCTCCGCAGCCCGCTGCAGGATGACGCCGATGCCCAGGTGCTGCCCCAAGGTTCGCAGGGCCGGCAGCAGGGCGAAGGTCGCGAGGAAGGTTCCCAGTACCAGCGCGATGGCCAGCAGTGCTCCTTTCCGGCGCCGGTGCGTGCCCTGGTTCCAGCGTTTCTCGCCGGCGGCAATCAGCTTGCCGAATCCCACCACGGGATGCGGCATCCAGGACGGGTCTCCCAGGATACGGTCGGCCAGCCAGGCGGCCAGGAGCGTGAGGGCTTTATCCATTTCCTTGCAGGATGTCTTGAATGGCTTCGACCAGCCGGTCGTTTTCTTCCGGGGTCTGGGTGGCGACGCGGAAACAGTGTCCGTCGAGTCCTGCGAAATTCGATGCGTCGCGGATGAGCAAACCATATTCTTCTGCGAGCCGCTGCTTGAGCGCTGCGGCGCGGGCGCTGGCGAGGCGGCAGAGGAAGAAATGGGTCTGTGTGGGCTCGGCGGTCAGGCCGGGGATGGCGTTCAGGGCGTTGCGGAGCCGTTTCGTCTCGGTGAGCAGGGCTTGCAGGTCAATCGGTGCGGTATCCGGATGCTGCGTCAGGTACAGGCCGGCTTCGATGGCCAGCGTGTTGACGCTCCACGGCATACGGACGGCGCGGATCCTTTCGATGAGCGCTGGTTCGGCCGTGACGTAGCCCAGCCGGATGCCGGGCACCGCATAGCGTTTGGTCATCGAATGGAGTTGGATGACATTCGGATACCCGACGGCTTCCCGGACTGTCAGAAGTCGTTCTTGCGTAAAGGACCCATAGGACTGGTCGATGACGAAGATGGTTTCGGGGGTTTCTTCGATGGCGGCGGTCAGTCCATCTTTGGGGATGACGGTTCCGGTGGGGTTATTCGGATTGCAGAGCCAGACCATCGCCCGCTTCGCTTCTCCGCTATGCTCACGGTGATTGTATAATGTACAGGCGTCGGCATATTCGCTGAAAGTTGGCTGCAGGACGGTGGAGCGGCTGCCGGCGAAGGCGTGGGCGGTCAGGTAGATGGCTTCTGTGGCACCGGCCGTGACGCAGACGGCCGCCGGATCGATGCCGAGGTGCGATGCCAGGGCTTTCTCGAGCGTGTATGGTTCGGGTTCGGGATAACGGCCGACGACTGCGAGTCGTTCGCCAAGGTGCGACAGCAAGTCCGTCAGGTCCACGTGTGCGTACACATTGGAACTGAAGTCCGCCCGGATTTCCCGTTGGAAGCGGTATCTGTCGTCACCGTGGCCTTCAATCATCTTTCCTGGCTTAAAATCTTATACAACAACGGGATATCGACATATCTCCGGACGTGGCCGGCGAGTTTGTCGTATTGTTCTTCCTTGAATGCGTGGTAGTCGAAAGCGGCGGTGGCACCGGCCAGTTTCACGCTGTGCGGCGCCAGCAGCCGGTCTATGAATGACGGGTTGTCGAGGATGCCGTGGATGTAGGTGCCCATGCACTTTCCATCCACCCGATAGCCGTCGGTCTGACCGTCTTCCAGCCGGTTCAGCGGCAAATCGGGACACCCCTCATCCGGAAGGGTGACGCCCATATGGATCTCATAGCCTTCCATGGGGCCTCCCGTACCGTCAGCCAGCGAAAAATGAATCTGGCGGGTAACTTTTTCGGGCAGCATCTCCGTGGTCATCGGCAGCAGGCCCAGGCCCGGAAGCACCTCGATATCGCCCTCCACGTGATGCGGATCGCGGATCTGACGGCCCATCATCTGGTAGCCGCCGCAGATGCCAAGCACGGAGGCGCCTTCGCGGCGGGCCCGCAGGATGGCCTGTGCCACGCCGTTGCGCCGCAGCTCGTACAGGTCGTCGAGCGTACTCTTGCTGCCCGGAAGGATGATGACATCGGCTTTTGCCAGCTCGTCCACGTTGTTGCTGTAGAACAGATGGACGCGCGGGTCCTGCTCCAGCGCGCCAAAATCCGTGAAGTTGCTGATGTGGCGCAGCAGCACCACCGCCACGTTGACCTTGCCCCGTTGCGCGGCGGCGGACTTGGCCGCCAGCGCCACGGAATCCTCTTCCTCGATGTGGATGTCGTGAAAGTACGGCACCACGCCCAGTACCGGAATGCCGCAAAGCGCTTCCAGCATCTTCCGTCCTTCCTCGAAGAGCCGGAGGTCGCCGCGGAACTTGTTGATCAGGATTCCTTTCACATACTTGCGCTCTTCGGGGCGCAGCAACATGATGGAGCCGTACACACTCGCGAACACGCCGCCGCGGTCGATGTCGCCTACCAGGAGGATGTCGGCGCCCGCGTGCATGGCCATCGGCACATTCACCAGGTCGGCGTCGCGAAGGTTGATTTCGGCCAGGCTGCCGGCGCCTTCCAGTACGATGGGATTGTAGCGTGCGGACAGCCGGTCGTAGGCGGCGTAGACGGCTTCCCGGAGTTCGGCCCGGCCTTCCTTGCGGAAATAGTTGTAGGCATCGCGGTTGCCGATAGGGCGGCCGTTCAGCACCACTTGCGAAGTGTGGTCGCTCTGGGGCTTGAGCAGCAGCGGGTTCATGTCGGTATGGCATGGCAGGCCGGCCGCCTCGGCTTGCACGGCCTGTGCCCGGCCGATTTCGAGTCCTTCCGGCGTGGCAAACGAATTGAGCGCCATATTCTGCGCCTTGAACGGGGCTGGGGTGTAACCGTCCTGCTTGAAAATTCGGCAGAAGGCGGTGGCCAGCACGCTTTTGCCGACGTCGCTGCCGGTACCGGCCAGCATCACGGGATGGAGACGGGGCTTCATTTCTGGTTCTTGTAGGCGAAGGACTGCCAGCGTTCTTCGGGCCAGTCCTGACGGCCCAGTTCGCAACGGGCCATCACGAACAGCAGGTCGGAGAGGCGGTTGATGTACTGCAGGATGGCTTCCGGCAACGGGTCCTGCCGGTGAAGGGTCCATAGCCGCCGTTCGGCGCGGCGGCAAATGGCCCGGGCCAGCTGGAGCCCGGCAGCCAGCGGCGTGCCGCCGGGCAGGATGAAATGCAGGCTGGGGCCGGCTTGTCCGGTCAGGGCGTCCATCGCCGCCTCGCAGTCGGAGACAAGGTCGTCGGGCAGGTCGTTAGGATTCTTATCGCGCTCAACAGAAGGCGTCGCCACCTGGCTCATGATGATCATCAGGTTCCGCTGGATATCGTGAAGCATATCATCTGTCTGCGCTCTCTCCGCGGCGCTGGTATCCGTCTCGCTCCCGAAAAAAGGTCGCTTCGCCGGATACCACCCGCCGCTTTGCTCGCTTAGCATCGAGCGGATGACGCCGATCTGGCAATTCAACTCGTCGAGCGCGCCGTTGGCTTCGATGCGGATGTCGTCTTTCGGCACACGGGCACCCCCGTGGATGCCGGTGGTGCCGTTGTCGCCTGTCCGGGTATAGATTCGATTCATAGGTTTGACAGATTGCAACAAAATTAGCGATTCTTCGCAGGATTTCCTACTACGGCCGGCATATTCTTCGTTTTTATCGCGCTTTTTCGTACATTTGTAGATGTAGTTTCAAGTTATGGACGCCGCCTGCAAATTCGGTACTTGCTTCTTCGAGGAGTATGCCCAGATTTCCCTGGCCTCACTGCTGGGAGGCGAGTTCGGCTGCCTGGTGAACCGCGACCGTCCCGACCTGCAGTCGACGGACGGATGCAGCATCGGCATCGAGGTGACGCGGGCGATGGAGGAAAGCAGGAAGGCGGAGGAGGAACTCCTGAAAGACGTCGCCGGCATCACGCCGGGAATCAGCGAAAAAGACATCGAACGGATTCTGGAATACGGCTATGCGTACGGTCTGCGCACCGGGAAGTACGTCGGGGCGAAGGAATTGGCGTACTGGTCGATGGCACTGCCGTTGCGGCGGATCCTGGAGATCAAGGTGTCGAAGGTGGGAAACGGCTTTTACGGCCGTTTCGACCGGATGGGACTGTATGTGTTCAGCCGTGACAATCTGGACCTGACCGACGCAGTCCTTGCGATGAACTACACCATCTCGCTGCAGAAGAGCCTGGACATCCGGTACAACCACCTGTATCTGGCCGACGTTGACGACCTCTTCGTATGCAACCTGGACGAGGGGCTCCGGGAGAGTTCCCGGCTCGTCCGTTATCCGATCACACAGGACCAGCGGAAAGACTTCTATCTGGAAGCCGTCCGCCGGCAGGCAGATAAAGCGTAATATGGGCAATCCGAGGATCATTGTGGCCGGTATCGGGCCGGGAAGTGCGGGCGACATCACGCCTGCGGTGCTCGAGGCCGTCCGGGAGGCTGACGTCATCATCGGCTATAAGTATTATTTTCAATTCATTGCGTCTTTCGTGAAACCGGAGGCCGTTTGTGTCGATACGGGGATGAAGAAAGAGCGGGAGCGGGCCGAGGAGGCCTTCTTGCAGGCGGAGCAGGGCAAGACTGTGTGCGTGGTCAGTTCGGGCGATGCGGGCATTTACGGCATGGCGCCGCTCATCTGGGAAATGAAGCGTGAGCGGGGCAGCGATGTCGAAATCGAAGTCCTGCCGGGGATCAGCGCGTTCCAGAAAGCCGCTTCGCTGCTGGGTGCTCCGATCGGCCACGACCTCTGTCTCATTTCGCTTTCCGACCTGATGACGCCCTGGGAGAAGATCGAGCGTCGCCTCGTGTCGGCCGCCCTGGGCGATTTCATCACGGCTGTGTACAATCCCCGGAGCAACGGCCGCTACTGGCAACTGTACCGTCTGCAGGAGATCTTCCTGCAGCACCGCAGCCCCGACACACCCGTCGGCTTCGTCCGCCAGGCCGGCCGCGAGGACCAGCAGGTGAAACTCACCACGCTTGGCGCGCTGGATCCGGAGCAGGTAGACATGTTCACGGTCCTGCTCATCGGCAACTCCCAGTCTTATAGCTGGGAAGGAAAGTTCATCACGCCGCGCGGCTATTATCGCGAGAGCGAGGGCGGGGAGACAAGGGGAATCGGGCAGGAAATCATGGTCGAGAGTTTCCGCACCATCGAGAAGGAACTCCGGCATCCCGATATCCCGCTGGGCCGCAAGTGGGCGCTGCTGCATGCCATCCACACGACGGCGGATTTCGACATGGAGAACATCCTGCGGGTGGACGACGGGGCCCTGGAAACGCTCTATGCCGGTTTTGCGGAAGCCCGGATTAAAACCATCGTAACCGATGTGACCATGGCTGCGGCCGGCATCCGCAAGGGCGCACTCCAACGGCTTGGTGCGGAAGTGAAGTGTTATCTGCCCGATGAACGGGTGGCCGCCATGGCGGCGGAGCAGGGGATTACCCGCACTCAGGCCGGCATCCGGCTGGCCGTCGAGGAACACCCCGATGCCCTCTTCGTTTTCGGCAACGCACCGACCGCGCTGATGGAACTCTGCCATCTGATCCGTCTGGGGAAAGCTTCTCCAGCAGGTATTGTCGCCGCACCTGTCGGCTTTGTCCATGTGCGTGAAAGCAAGCATATGGTCAAGCCGTTCCGTAATATACCTAAAGTAATCATTGAAGGAAGGAAAGGCGGCAGCAACCTGGCCGCAACGCTGGTGAACGCCATCCTTTGCTTCAACGATGCAGAAGCCTTAAAACCCGGTCGCGATGTGTAGTCCCGTGCAGAAGAGGCAGCACTTCATCGTCATCGGCATGACCGACGACCGGGAGACCTGGTTCCCGCCGGAAGTCCGGGCGGCCATCGTTGCCGGGCGGGTGTTTTCCGGCGGAAAACGTCACCACGAAATCGTGGCGCCGCTGCTGCCGGAAGATGCCCGATGGATCGATATTACTGTGCCGCTCGAAGCCGTTTTCCGGCAATATGAAGGCCATCCCGAGGTGGTGGTCTTCGCTTCGGGCGACCCGCTTTTCTTCGGTTTTGCCAATACGCTGCGTCGGGAGTTGCCCGAAGCTGAGCTTACGGTCTATCCATCGTTCAACTCGCTGCAGCTGCTGGCGCACCGGATCCAGTTGCCATACGCCGATATGCGCACCGTATCGCTGACGGGACGTCCCTGGGATGCCTTCGACGAAGCCCTGATCCGGGGTGAACGGCTTATCGGTATCCTTACCGACCGGCAGAAGACCCCGGCTATGATCGCCCGGCGGATGCTTGATTACGGCTACGACAATTATCGGATGACCGTAGGGGAGTGCCTGGGCAACCGTGGTGCGGAACGCGTCCGTCCGCTTACGCTCCAAGCCGCGTCGGAGGCCTCGTTCGCATTTCCCAACTGCCTGATTCTCGAGCGGACGGCAGTCCGCACGCACGCTTTCGGCCTGCCCGAGCGCGACTTCGAACTGCTCGACGGCCGCGTGAACATGATCACCAAGATGCCGATCCGCCTGCTGACCCTCAGCCGTTTGGATTTGGCCCGTCGCACATCTTTCTGGGACATCGGCTTCTGCACCGGATCCGTATCCATCGAAGCCCGGCTGCAGTTCCCGCATCTGAAGATCACCTCGTTTGAAATCCGCGAGGCCGGACGGGAACTGATGGAGAAGAATTCCCGCAAGTTCGGCGCTCCCGGCATCGACTTCCACATTGGCGACTTTCTGGAAGCCGACCTTGGCAGTTTGCCGGCCCCGGACGCCGTCTTCATCGGGGGCCACGGCGGCAGGATGGTCGGGATGCTCCACCTCATCGACCAGGTGCTGCAGCCCGGCGGCGTCATCGTATTCAACGCCGTCAGCACACAAAGCCAGGACCTCTTCCGGGAAGCCGTCGCTGCCGTCGGCCGTCGCGTCACGGGCGAAATGCACGTGACCGTCGATTCGTTCAACCCTATTGACATTATGTCCGCAGAATGAGCAAGATAGCCATCATTATAGTTTCCGGGTCGTCTTTGCCTTTGGCCCAAAAGATTTCCCTGCATGATGAAGTGTCGATCTATACGAAAGATGACATTGGCCCTTACGGGCCGTTCTTGAAGGCGCATTGGGAAGAATTCGACGCCGTCATTTTCATCGGAGCGCTCGGTATCTGTGTCCGCAGCATCGCGCCGGCCTTGAAGAACAAATATCAGGATCCGGCGGTCGTCTGTATCGACAGCACCGGCAAGTTCGTCATTCCCGTTGTCTCCGGCCATGTCGGCGGCGCCAACGACCTTGCCCGAAGCCTTGCTGCGCAAATCGGCGCTCAGGCCGTCGTTACTACGCAGAGCGACAACGAAGGGCTGTGGCCGATAGACACGCTTGACCGCTGCATGGGCTGGCCGCTCGCGACTTCCAGGTCACAGTTGAACCGTGCCGTCTTCGCCTTCGTGGAAAAGAAGCCCACGGCACTGCTGCTGGAGATGCGCGATGCCGGAACGGATTACCTGGAACGCACCTGCCCGCCGCACGTAAAGGTCTTTTACCGGTGCGAAGAGATGGATCTCAGCGGATTCGCACTGCTGATCGCCATCACGCCGAGACAGTTGCCCGCCGTTCCGGAAGGTGTGGCCGTGCTAGCGTTCCATCCAAAGGTGCTTCATCTGGGCTTCGGCTGCCGCAGACAATGCGCGCCCGAAGGGATTCCCGGTCATATTGCGTCTGCGGTTGAGGCAGCAGGCTTTTCGCCGCAGTCGATCGCCAGCATCGGGACCATCGAACTGAAAAAGGACGAACCGCTGCTGAAAGCCCTCCAGGCCCGTTGGCCGCAGGCCCGTACTGAAATATATCCGACGGATGCCCTTGCCTCCATCGACGTGCCGAACCCTTCGGACAAGGCGCTGGCTGCCACGGGCATCGCCGGCGTGGCGGAATCCGCCGCCATCGCCGGCGCCCACGGCGGTCCGCTCCGGATCGAAAAGCAGAAGGGACGGCTGTCGGAGGGCAATGACTTCACTTTCGCTTTGGCGCAGGAAGCCGCATCGGTCCGTGCCGGCCACATCGAGATCGTCGGCGCCGGACCGGGCGATCCCGAACTCGTGTCCGTGCGTGGCAAACGCTTCCTGGAACAGGCCGACCTGATCCTGTATGCAGGCAGCCTGGTTCCTGAGGAACTGACGCACTATGCCAAGCCGGGCTGTACGGTCCGCAGTTCGGCCTCGATGGATCTGGAAGAACAGTTTGCGCTGATGAAGTCGTTCTATGACAAAGGCTTGCTGGTGGTCCGTCTCCATACGGGCGACCCCTGCATCTATGGTGCCATCCAGGAACAGATGGCTTTCTTCGACCGTTACGGCATGGATTACCACATCACGCCCGGCATTTCTGCCTTCCAGGCCGCCGCCGCCGCGCTTCGCTCGCAGTTCACCATCCCCGAAAAGGTGCAGACCATCATCCTGACCCGCGGGGAGGGACGCACCCCGATGCCGGAGCGCGAGCAACTCCACAAACTGGCGCAGTCACGGAGCACCATGTGCATCTATCTGAGTGCGGCCATCGTGGAGGAGGTGCAGGCTGAGTTGCTGCAGGCCTATCCGCCCGATACGCCCGTGGCGGCCTGCTACAAGCTGACCTGGAAAGAGGAGCGCATCTATCGCGGAGAACTCCGCGACCTGGCGAAGATTGTCCGCGACAACAACTTGACCCTGACCACATTGTTGGTAGTCGGTGAAGCCATTGGCAACCGGGAGGGGCTCTCGCGGCTCTATGCCCACGAATTCAAGCATCTGTTCCGAAAATGATTCTGATTCTCGGCGGTACGACGGAGGGACGGCTCGCGGTGCGGGTGACCGATGCGGCGGGTTCGCCGTACTGGTACTCTACGCGCGGCGGCCTGCAGCAGGTCGCGTGTAAAAACGGGACGCACATTACCGGGGCGATGGACGAAGCGGCGATGACGGCGTTCTGCCGGGAGCATGGCATTCGATTGCTGGTAGATGCCGCACACCCCTTCGCGACGGAATTGCACCGGACGGTGGCTTCCGTGGCCGAATCGCTCGACCTTCCTGTCATCCGTGTCGAGCGGACATACACCGACGGGGAAGCGGATATCCGCTGGTGTGACGGTTATCCCGATGCCGTGCGACGCCTGGAGGCCGATGGCATCTCGCGTCTGCTGGCCCTCACGGGCGTGCAAACCATCGCGAAGTTGCGTCCTTACTGGGAGCGGCACGATTGCTGGTTCCGCATCCTGCATCGGGAAGAATCGCTCGAAAAGGCTTTGCAGCAGGGCTTTCCGCAGGAGCGGCTGGTCTATTATGAAGAAGATGACGAGGCAGCCTTGATTGCGCGCCTGCAGCCGCAGGCAATCCTGACGAAGGAAAGCGGCGAATCGGGTGGCTTTTCGCAGAAAGTGGCTGCGGCGCAGGCGGCGTGCCTGCCGCTCTATGCCATCCGTCGGCCGGCGCTGCCCGCAGGCTTTGAAACAGTCACGGGTGAGCACGGCCTGCGCAAAGCCATCGAACACCATGTCCCCGGTTTCTTCCCCTTGCGCAGCGGCTTTACGACGGGCGCCTGTGCCACGGCGGCTTCCAAGGCTGCCCTGCTGGCCCTGCTGGGCCGCCCTGTCGACGATTCCGTCGAGGTCCTCTTCCCCGACGGCGAACGCCTTTCTCTGCCCGTCGCCGAATGCGCCCTGTCGCCGAATCCGATAGAGGGCGCTGCTTTCCAGCGCGCGTCAGATCCTTTTCAAGCCCGTCGGGGGCGCCTGGGCTTGAAAGAACCTGCCGCTCCGCCAGGCCAACACACGCAGCGCCCTCTATCGGAATCCGCCACGGCCACTGTCATCAAAGATGCCGGTGACGATCCCGATGTGACGAACGGCAGCGTCATCGTGGCCACGGTCGCTTTTAGCGACGAGCCTGGTATCCATTTTTTGCAAGGGGAGGGCGTCGGCCGTGTCACGCTGCCCGGCCTGGGCATCCCGGTCGGAGGACCGGCCATCAATCGGGTACCGCGACAGATGATGGAACAGAACCTGTCGGCGCTTTACGACGGCGGTCTCGATGTGACCATCTCCGTGCCGGGCGGACGCGAACTGGCGCAGCGGACGTTCAATCCGAAACTGGGCATCGTGGACGGCATTTCCATCATCGGGACTTCCGGTATCGTGCGTCCTTTTTCGAACGAGGCCTTCGTCGAGTCCATCCGGCGCGAAGTCGATGTGGCGGTCGCCGTGGGCGTGACGCATCTGGTCATCAACTCGGGCGCGAAGAGCGAGGCGTACCTCAGGAGCCGTTTTCCCGACCTTCCGCCGCAAGCTTTCGTCCATTACGGCAATTTCATCGGCGATACGCTGAAGATCGCCGCCGAACACCATATTCCGAAAGTGACGATGGGCATCATGGTCGGCAAGGCCGTGAAACTCGCAGAAGGGAACCTGGACACCCATAGCAAGCGCGTCGTGATGAACAAGTCTTTCCTGAAGGAAATTGCCGTGGAGGCAGGCTGTTCGCCGGAAGCCTGCGCTGCAATCGACGACATGACGCTTGCACGGGAATTGTGGACCCGTCTCGACGAGGCTGATGCCCGCCGCTTCTTTCCGGCGTTGCGCGACCGTTGCCTCCGGGTCTGCGCTACGGCGTATCCTTCCACGGCCGGTGAACTGGCACTGATTCTTGTTGAAGAATAATCCTGCCACGTCAAGATTGGATTGATTTTTGACGTATATTTGCAAGTCATAAAAATACTTGCATCATGAAACGAATCGTCGTGTTGTTTTCCGTGTTGTTTTCCTGCCTGACGGCTGTGTCTGCCCAGGAATACTACAAGGAAGCCGATGTCATCCGCTTCGACAAGAAAGTCCACGATTTCGGCGACGTGATGATTGCGGAAGGGCCGGTCTCTTGCCTGTTCACCTTCACCAACATCGGTACGCAGCCGATCGTGGTACACAATGTCATCTCGTCGTGCGGCTGCACGACGCCCGAGTGGACCCGCGAACCGGTCCGTCCGGGTGCGACGGGCACGATCCAGGCCACGTTCAGCAACGACCAGGGCCCGTATCCCTTCGACAAGACGCTGACCGTCTATGTCGGCGTGGGCGCCTCCAGCCTCGACCGGCCGGTCGTCCTCCGGCTTCGTGGCGTGGCACACGAGAAGAAGAAGGACCTCGACGAACTCTTCGCGGTGAGCATCGGCAACCTCGGCCTGCGCAAGACCGAGACGTCGATCGGCTACATCGACCAGGGCGTCGTGAAATCCGACCAGATGCAGGTGGCGAACCTCTCGCGGAGCGAACTGACGGTGGAGACGGCTTGGGCGACGCCCGGACTGACGGTTACCGTGACGCCCAACCCGATCCCGGCCCGCAGCATGGCGCGACTCACCTACACGGTGAATCCCGCCGAGATGGGGCGCACCGCCTGGGGCAAGCAGCGGTTCGAGGCGGCATTCCGCCTCAATGGCAGGGAGGAGACTGACAAATTGACAATCACGAGCGTCATCAAGGATAATTTCGACCGGCTTTCCAAAACCGAGATCGAACGTGCCGGCGTGCCGGTCATCGACCGCAGTTATTATGAGTTCGGGGAAGTGAAGAAGGGCGCGCAGGTCACGGCGTCCTACATCGTCCGGAACAAGGGCAAGAATCCGCTCGTGATCCATCAGGTGGAAGGCCAGGCCGGCGTTTCGACGGTGCTGACCCCGATGCCGGTCACCGTCAAGCCCGGCGGAAAGGCGGAAGTCAAGGTGCGGCTCGACTCGGGCGCCCTCGACTACGCCGGCGAGGTGATCGAGGTGCTGACCGTCATCACCGACGCGCCTTCAAAGCCGATTCTCAACTTATTCATCACAGGAAACGTCAAATAACGATATGGCCATCGACAAGTCGCACCAGGGAGATTTTTTCGACGACTACCACAACGAAGATTCGAGCCTGATCATCAACGACGGCGTGAAACAGCCGCCGATCGTGAATCCGTACCTGAAAAACGTATACAAGAAGCGTCCCGGAATCAAGACCGCGGACGAATATATGGAAGGCATCGAGCGGGGTGACACCACGGTGCTGAGCCAGGCCATTACGCTGGTGGAGAGTTCGCTTCCCCAGCACCGGGCCGTCGCGCAGCAGATCATCCAGCGCTGCCAGCTCATTTCCAACGGGAAAGAGACGATGCGCATCGGCATCACCGGTGTGCCCGGCGCCGGCAAGAGCACCTTCATCGAGGCGTTCGGCTCCTATCTGACGAGCGAAGGGCACAAGTTGGCCGTGCTGGCCATCGACCCGAGTTCCGAAAAGAGCAAGGGAAGCATCCTGGGCGACAAGACGCGGATGGAGACCCTCTGCCACGATCCCAACGCGTTCATCCGGCCCAGCCCGAGCGCCGGTTCGCTCGGCGGCGTGGCACGCAAGACCCGCGAGACGATCCTTCTCTGCGAGGCCGCCGGATTCGACGTGGTCTTCATCGAGACGGTGGGCGTGGGCCAGAGCGAGACGGCCGTCCATTCGATGAGCGACTTCTTCCTGCTGCTGATGCTCTCCGGTGCCGGTGACGACCTGCAGGGCATCAAGCGCGGCATCATGGAGATGTCCGACCTGATCGCCATCACCAAGGCCGACGGCACCAATGTCGAGAAGGCGCAGCTGGCACGGGCGCTGTATTCAAACGCCCTGCACTTGTTCCCGCCTACCGAGTCGGGTTGGGTGCCTACGGCAGTGACTTCGTCGGCTGTGACGAAGGAGGGACTGCCCGAGATCCTCAAGAAGATCGAAGCGTATTTCGAACTGGTCAAGGGCAACGGCTTCTATCGCAAAAAACGCCGTGAGCAGGCCCGCTACTGGATGTACGAAAGCATCAACGAGAGTTTGAAGAACATGTTCTACGAAGATGAGCGCATTGAGCGGCTGATGCCCGAATACGAGCAGGCCGTGCTGCGGGGCGACCTCGAGTCGTTCTCGGCGGCCACCGAGCTCATCGAGAAGTATCAGCGTAAATTATAAAGAATTCTAGTGTAAGGAGATATGGCAAATATTCTGAAGAAATTGTTCGGCACAAAGGCGGAACGTGACGTCAAACAGATCACCCCGACCCTGAAGCTTGTGCTGGCGGCCTATGACCGCCTCGACGCCCTGAGCGACGATGACCTGCGTGCCGAAAGCGCGAAACTGCGGGAAAAGGTGCGGGCCTATACGGCCGCGGAAGAAGAAAAGGTCGCGCAGATCCGCGAACAGCTCGCCGATCCCGAGATGGAGGTTTCCCGCAAGGAGAAGCTGGCCACGGAGCTGGACGGGCTGGTCAAGGAGATTGACAGGAAGATAGAGGAAATCCTCAACGTAGTGCTGCCCGAGGCGTTCGCCATCGTCAAGTCTACGGCGCGCCGCTTCAAGGAGAACGAACGGATCCGCGTGAAGGCCACCGAATTCGACCGCACCCTGAGCGCCAGCCACGACTTTGTGAACATCGACGGCGATTACGCCGTCTGGCGCAACAGCTGGATGGCAGGCGGCAATACGATCACCTGGGACATGGTGCACTACGACGTGCAGCTGATCGGCGGCATCGTGCTGCACCAGGGCAAGATCGCCGAGATGGCGACCGGCGAGGGCAAGACCCTCGTCGCCACGCTTCCGGTGTTCCTGAACGCGCTGGCCGGCAAGGGCGTCCACGTGGTCACGGTCAACGACTACCTGTCGAAACGAGACTCCGAGTGGATGGGCCCGCTCTATATGTTCCACGGGCTGAGCGTCGACTGCATCGACAAGCACCAGCCCAGCACCGACGCGCGCCGTTCCGCCTACCAGGCCGACATCACCTTCGGTACCAACAACGAATTCGGCTTCGACTACCTGCGCGACAACATGGCCATCAACCCGAAGGACCTCGTGCAGCGCAAGCACCATTTCGCCATTGTCGACGAGGTGGACTCCGTGCTCATCGATGACGCGCGGACGCCGCTCATCATCTCCGGCCCCGTGGAACGTGCCGGCGACGAGACGTTCATCGAATACAAGCCGTACGTGGAGCGCCTCTACAATGCGCAGAAGAATTTCGTCAACCAGACCCTCAACGAGGCCAAGAAGCTGATCGCCGCCGGCGAGATTCTGGACAAGGGCGAGCTCCTGCTGCTGCGTGCCCACAAGGGGCTTCCCAAGTATCCTCCGCTGATCAAGTATCTCAGCGAGCCGGGCATCAAGCAGATTCTCCAGAATGCCGAGAGCAAGATCATCCGCGCCGCTTTCCAGGACAAGGACATCGAGCAGCGCATCGTCACGAACGAACTCTTCTTCGTCATCGACGAGCAGCAGCGGACCGTGGAACTCACCGACAAGGGCAACGAGGTCCTGGCGCAGGCCGTGGGAGACAAGGATTTCTTCCTGATGCCGCGTCTGGGCGACGAAGTGGCCCGCATCGAGAAAGGGGAGGGTACGCCCGAGGAGAAACAGCGGCTCAAGGACGAGCTTTACGCCAATTATTCGCTCAAGGCGGAACGGATGCATACGGTGGACCAGCTGCTCAAGGCCTACGCGATGTTCTCCAAGGACGTGGACTATGTGATCATCGACGGCAAGATCAAGATCGTCGACGAGGGAACGGGCCGTATCATGGAGGGACGCCGCTGGAGCGACGGCCTGCACCAGGCCGTGGAGGCGAAGGAAAACGTGAAGGTAGAGGCGGCGACGCAGACCTTCGCGACCATCACCCTGCAGAACTATTTCCGAATGTACCACAAACTCTCCGGAATGACCGGTACGGCCGAGACGGAGGCGAAGGAGTTCTGGGACATCTACAAGCTCGACGTGGTGGTGATCCCGACCAACCGGCCGGTGATCCGCGACGACCAGAACGACTTGATCTACAAGACCAAGAAAGGCAAGTATGCGGCCGTGATCGACAAGGTCCAGGAGTATGTGTCCCAGGGCCGTCCGGTGCTGGTGGGTACGACTTCGGTCGAGATTTCCGAGCTGCTCAGCCGAATGCTGAAGCTGCGGGGCATCAAGCACCAGGTGCTGAACGCGAAGCAGCACGCCCGCGAGGCCGAGATCGTGGCGCACGCCGGCGAGCCTTCCACGGTGACGATCGCCACCAACATGGCCGGCCGTGGTACCGACATCAAGCTGACGCCCGAGGTCAAGGATGCGGGCGGCCTGGCCATCATAGGTACGGAGCGGCACGACAGCCGCCGCGTGGACCGTCAGCTCCGCGGCCGTTCCGGCCGTCAGGGCGACCCGGGCAGTTCCATCTTCTACGTGTCGCTGGAAGACGACCTGATGCGCATCTTTGGCAGCGAGCGCATCTCCAGCATCGTGGACCGGATGGGCATGGCGGAGAACGAGGCACTCGAGGCGTCGATGCTCTCCAGCGCCATCGAACGGGCGCAGCGCAAGGTCGAAGAGAACGACTTCGGCACCCGCAAGCGCCTGGTGGACTACGACGACGTGATGAACAACCAGCGCGAGGTGGTCTATTCGAAGCGTCGCAGCGCCCTCACGGGCGAGCGCATCGACGTGGACGTCCTCAATATGGCGACGGACTACTGCGAGATGTTCGTGGAGCAGAACCGCGACCTTGACTACGAGGGATTCTGCGAACAGCTGCGCCAGACGCTTTCGGTGGAGCCCGATTTCGACGAGAAGTTCTTCGAGCATGCCCGCCGGGAACAGCTGGTGGAACGGCTGCAGCAGACGATCCTGGAAGTGCAGCAGCGTCGTTTCGACGCGCTGGTCGAGCGGGCCTGGCCGATCATCAAGTATGTCTATGAGACGAAACGGATGTTCTACCAGAACATCGCCATCCCGGTTTCCGACGGCAAGATGGTCTATACGATCCTGGTCGACCTGCGGAAGGCGTACGATACGAAGGGCCGCGAGGTGATCCGGGCGGTCGAGAAGACCATCACGCTGCGGGTGATCGACGAATACTGGAAGAACCATCTCCGGGAGATGGACGACCTGAAGCAGTCGGTCCAGAATGCGGCTTACGAGCAGAAAGACCCGATCGTGGTCTACAAGACCGAGAGTTACAACCTCTTCATCACGATGCTCGAGAACCTGAGCAAGGATGTGCTGGCGTTCCTGCTCCGTGCGCAGATCTACCTGCGTCAGGAGCAACAGCCGGAAGACGTGGTGACGGAAGGCCACGAGAAGCGTTCCGACATGAGCCGGATGAAGACGAGCCGTCCCGACCTGCTGACCAACAGCTCGGAGCCGAAGACCCAGGCGCCGGTCCACGTGGAGAAGAAGGTGGGCCGCAACGACCCCTGCCCGTGCGGCAGCGGCAAGAAATACAAGAATTGTCACGGTAAAGAAGCATAAACGATGAAATACGATGTGATCGTTATCGGCGCGGGCCCCGGCGGGTACGTGGCTGCAATCCGGGCGGCACAGCTCGGATTCAATACCGCTGTTGTCGAACGGAGTGAGTTGGGCGGCATCTGCCTCAACTGGGGCTGTATCCCGACCAAGGCGCTGCTCAAGAGCGCGCAGGCGCTGCACTACGCGGAGCGGGGTGCGGACTATGGTTTCACGGCCGAATGCGTGAAGCCTGACCTGGCGGCCATCGTGGCGCGCAGCCGCGGTGTCTCCGTCACGATGAACAAGGGCGTGGAGTATCTTTTCAAGAAGAACAAGGTCACGGTCCTCAAGGGTACCGGAACGGTGCTGCCCGGCAAGCAGGTTTCCGTCGTAAACATGGAGGGTGTCACCGAAGTGTACGACGCCGACCATATCATCCTGGCGACGGGTTCCCATCCGGCCGAGCTTCCGTTCGCGCCCATCGACGGCGAGAAGATCTGGTGCTACTACCAGGCCCTCTTGCCCGAGGCGCTGCCCAAATCGCTGGCTGTCATCGGCAGCGGCGCCATCGGCAGCGAGTTCGCGTTCTTCTACCGCTCGCTGGGCGTTGAGGTGACGATCATCGAGTTCATGGACCGGGTGCTTCCCATCGAGGACGACGACACCTGCGCGCAAATCAGCCGAAGTTTCCGCAAGGCAGGCATCAAAGTGATGGTTTCTTCTTCCGTCAAGAGCGTCGATACGACCGGCGATCTTTGCCGGCTGACGGTCGAGACGAAGAAAGGGGAGGAGATCGTCGAGGCGGAGAAGGTGCTTTCGGCGGTGGGCATACGTCCGAATACCGAAGGGCTTGGCCTGGAGGCGCTCGGCATTGAGCTCAATCGCGGCAAGGTCCCTGTGGACACGTACTATAAGACTTCGGTCGAGGGACTGTATGCCATCGGCGACATCATCGCCACGCCGGCGCTCGCGCACGTGGCGTCGGCCGAAGCCGTCTGCTGCGTCGAGGCCATCGCCGGCCTGAAGCCCGCTCCCGTCAACTACGACAACATCCCGGGCTGCACCTACATCACGCCCGAGGTGGCGTCTGTCGGCATGACGGAGCGCAAGGCGAAGGAACTCGGCATCGATTATAAGGTCGGCAAGTTCCCTTTCACGGCCTCCGGAAAGGCGACCGCCGCCGGCGCCCGTGACGGCTTCGTGAAGCTCGTGGTCGATGCGGCTACCGACAAGGTGCTCGGCGCCCATCTCGTGGGTGACAACGTCTCCGAGATGATCGGCGGCATCGTGGCCGCCCGCAATCTCGGCATTACTGCCAAACAGCTTGCCGGCTCGATGTTCCCGCATCCCACGATGTCCGAAGCCCTGATGGAAGCCGCCGCCGCGGTTCACGGCGAAGCCATTCATATTTGAGTTACCGGGGTGCTGCCCATCCCTGCGCGCGACAGGACCTTTTTAGGCCCGGCGGGGGCGCCTGGGCATTTGAGGTATGAAGCCTATCTCTTTACTTTTCATTGTGCTGGCGGCCGGATTGCTGGTGACGGGGCCGTCGGCGGAGGCGCGGAAGCGGCCGGTGCGGCTGATGACCTATAATGTCGGGGCGTTTGGCAAGGAGCTGGATGACAGTGCCCCGATGATTGCCCGGATGATCGGGGAACTCGGGGCAGAGACGGTTTCTCTCAACGAACTGGACAGTTGCAACCGACGGCACAACATCGATCAGGTGCAGCACCTGGCTGATGAATTGAACGGGTTGTCGCCGACCGGCAGGCGTAAAGGGAGATGGCAGGGCCGTTTCGGCCGGGCGATGGCCTATGCCGACGGCGCCTATGGATGCGGCATCGTGACCCGGGCGCGGGTGGTGGAATCCTTCCATATCCCTTTGCCCAAAGGAGAGGGAAGTGAACCGCGCGTCTGCGTGGTCGTCGAGACGCCGCGTTATGTGTATGCTTCCTGTCACCTGGACCATATCGGCGAAGCGGCACGCCTGGAACAGGCCCGTGTCCTGACCGAGGCTTTGCGGCAGCGCTACGGAAACGGCCGCAAGCCCGTGTTCCTGGCGGGCGATTTCAATGACACGCCCGGCAGTGCCCTTCTCCGTCAGCTGTCACGCGACTGGACATTGCTCTCTCCCCTTGAAAAGAGTTATTCCGCCAAGGATCCCCGCGAATGCATCGACTATATTTTCGTGCTGCATAACGGCGCGAAAGTCTCTGTCCTGGGCGGCGCCGTCGCCACGGACTTTGTCACCGGCGACGTCCGGACCGCTTCCGACCATCTGCCGGTGTATGTTGATGTGATCTTTTAATTCAGTTATCGTAATGACTTTCGCAATAGTCCTTGACAGCGTTTATTTCTCTGTCAAAAGCTGCGAATAATGCTTCTTTCATTCCTCTCGGGATAGAAATGCCGACCTGCAGGGTGTATCGTGTCCAGTCTTCGGAAATCCTTTCCAATGTCATTACCGTAGTGCCTTTCTGGGAAAGGTTGCACATCTCAATCTTGTGATCTTTCTCATAGGCGGTTATCTCATAGGTCGATTTCAACTTGTGGCCATTCCAGACGGACTCGTTCTCGAATTGGACGCCTGATCCCTTTTTGATATCACTTACGATTGCCGTCTTGTTGTGGAATTCAGGGATGAATGTCGGATAGTTCTCATAATCATCAATGACGGAAAAGACTTTTCCGACAGGTGCGTGGATTTCCACACTCCCTAAATACGTCACGGGTGTGCAACTGATACAAAGAAGCAGCAGAAGATATGCTGGAATAGCAAGTGGTTTCATATCAGAATAGTTGGAGTTGCTTGTTGTCAGCGGATGGTCCGCTTGATGTTGTAATTGTTGCGTTCGGTGGCGTTGCGGGCGATCATTTCGCCGAGGAAGCCGGTGAGGAAGAGCTGGGCGCCGAGGATGACGGCTACGAGCGCCAGGAAGAAGAGCGGCTGGTCGGCTACGGGACGGAACGGCGCGCCGTGCGACTGGGCGATGAGCTTGGCCGCGATGAGCCAGACGGCCAGCACCGCGCCGATCAGGAAGATGAGCGTGCCGATGCCGCCGAACAGGTGCATCGGTTTCTTGCCGAACTTCTGCAGGAACCAGATTGAAAGCAGGTCGAGGAAGCCGTGGATGAAACGGTTCATCCCGAACTTGCTCTTGCCGTATTTGCGCGCCTGGTGATGCACCACCTTCTCGCCGATCTTGTCGAAACCGGCGTTTTTGGCCAGGTAGGGGATGAAACGGTGCATCTCGCCGTACACCTCGATGTTCTTGACGACCTCGTTGCGGTAGGCTTTCAGGCCGCAGTTCATGTCGTGGAGCTGGATGCCCGTAACGCGGCGGGCCGTTGCGTTGTAGAGTTTCGAGGGGAGATTCTTGGTCGCCACGTTGTCGAAGCGCTTCTTCTTCCAGCCCGACACGAGGTCGTAGCCTTCCTCGCGGATCATCCGGACCATTTCGGGAATCTCCTCGGGAGAGTCCTGCAGGTCGGCGTCCATCGTCACGACGATGTCGCCGCGCGCGGCTTCGAACCCGCAGTAAAGTGCGGCCGATTTGCCGTAGTTGCGGCGGAAGCCGATGGCGCGGATCTGCGGATACTTTTCGGACAGCGACGCAATCTCATTCCAGGAGGAATCCGTGCTGCCGTCATCGACCAGGATGATTTCGTATTCGTAGCCCTGCGGCGCAAGGGAACGGTCGATCCATTCGACCAGTTCCCGGAGCGATTCCGCTTCGTTGTAGAGGGAGATGACAATCGAGAGGTCCATGGCGTCAGAAGTTGAAGTCGTCATTGTTCTGCTTCATTTCCTCGTCGGTGAAGACGTTTTTCCGGCCGGAATTCCGGGACAGGATGAAACTGAACAGCAGTCCGAGCAGGACGCACCAGATGAACGTGGAGATGCAGTTTATCTGCGCATAGTTGTCTTCCATCTTCAGCATCGCGTCGGTAAACCCTTCGGGCAGCATGCCGCTCATCTGCTCGAAACCGGTGTACATCTGGTCGAGCGCCTCGGCCACGGCGTCGGGGAAGAGGTACTGGAATTCGATGAACGTCCAGACCGCGCAGACGATGGCGGAGAACACGCACACGATGAACCCGTAGCCGAAGGTCGATTCGTCGGGGTGCGTCTTGCCGTACCGTTTCATAATGACGCTGAGCAGCCAGATGCTGCCGCCGAGCTTGACCAGCCATAGCAGCGTGCCGAGGAAAGCGTTCTTGGTCAGCAGGGTAAGGGTCGATACGACGACGGTGACGGCGGCCAGGATAAGGCCGTCCTTGGCCGCGAGGCCCCATTTGGCGTTTCCGGAAGGGACTGTCTGTTCCAAAACGATGAATTTTAAAAGTTTGCTTGTGCAAAGATAGAAAAATAATGTGTAAATTTGCAGGATTAACCGAAAATCAAAAATCAATTGTAATGATCAAGATCACATTTCCTGACGGCAACGTCAAAGCGTTCGAGAAGGGCATCACGGCTTACCGGATTGCGGAAAGCATCAGCCCGCGGCTCGCGAACGATGTATTGTGTGCATCGGTAAACGACCAGATTTATGATCTCGAACGGCCCATCCTTGAGGATGCAACCCTGAAACTCCACAAATGGGAGGACCGCGAAGCGAAAGCCACTTTCTGGCATTCCTCGAGCCACCTGATGGCCGAGGCGCTTGAAGCGCTCTATCCCGGCGTCAAGTTCGGCATCGGCCCTTCCATCGAGAACGGCTTCTACTACGACGTCGACCTGGGCGACCGCCAGCTCGTGGAGGCCGACCTCAAGAAGATTGAAGACAAGATGCTCGAACTGGCCCGCAGCGGTGAGACCTTCGTCCGCACCGACATTTCCAAGGCCGACGCGCTCAAGAAATACGCCGAAAAGGGCGACCCGTACAAATGCGAACTGATCGGCGACCTCCAGGACGGCACCATCACCTTCTACAGCAACGGCGCCTTCACCGACCTGTGCCGCGGCCCGCACCTGCGCACCACGTCCGTCATCAAGGCGGTCAAGCTCCTGAACATCGCCGGCGCCTACTGGCGCGGCGACGAGCACAACAAGCAGCTTACCCGCATCTACGGCATCACCTTCCCCAAGAAGAGCATGCTGGACGAGTACCTGGCGATGCTTGAAGAGGCGAAGAAGCGCGACCACCGCAAGCTGGGCAAGGAAATGGAACTCTTCACCTTCTCGCCGAAGGTGGGCATGGGCCTGCCGCTCTGGCTCCCCAAGGGCGCCGCGCTGCGCGAACGGCTGGAGCAGTTCCTGCGCAAGGTGCAGAAGGACTACGGCTACCAGCAGGTGATCACGCCCCATATCGGCAACAAGGAACTCTACATCACCTCCGGCCACTGGGCCAAGTACGGGAAGGATTCGTTCCGCCCGATCACCACGCCGCAGGAAGGGGAGGAGTACCTGCTCAAGCCGATGAACTGCCCGCACCACTGCGAGATCTACAAGTCGAAGCC
>CAMZGD010000012.1 GCA_947306365.1 uncultured Bacteroidales bacterium | reverse complement strand
TTCTGGCCGTCGGGCCAGAGCATGCCGCCGGTGGTCTCGTTGCCGATCTGGATCCACTCGGGCGTGACGCCGGCTGTCTTGAGCGCACGGAGGATGTCGTCGGTATGGTCGGCCACAGCCTTTTTCAGGCCGGCCAGGTCGAGGTTCGCCCAGGCGGCAGGCTTGTTCTGCTTGCCCGGATCGGCCCACCAGTCGCTGTAGTGAAAGTCAATCATCAGCCGCATCCCCAGCGCCTGCGCCCGTTTCGCCTTGGCCAGCACATCTTCCTTTCCACACCAGCCGCCCGTCGGGTTCACCCACACGCGCAACCGGATCGCATTCATCCCCAGGCTCTTGAGCAGTGCCATACACTCGGTCTGCGTACCGGCGGCATCGTAGAACCGGCAGCCCTCCCGTTCCATCTGCGTCACCCAGCTTACGTCCGCACCCTTGGCAAACGTGTACACAGGCTCCGGATCGGGATCAAGATCCGGGGCCGGTCGCTCACAGCTGCCCGCAGTCAGCGCGAAGACCAGAAACATTGCGGCAAATATCCGTTTCATACACATACGCATTCTATCCTATAAAGATACGGATTTTCATTTATTTTTACTAATTTTGCAATCCCAATGCGGTAGTAGCTCAGTTGGTAGAGCGTTGGCTTCCCAAGCCGAAGGTCGCGGGATCGTGCCCCGTCTACCGCTCACACGAAGCGGCCCGGCTGATTGCCGGGCCGCTTCATCCGTTTAGGCTACCGTCCATTTGCAACGGACCGGTGAGACGATCGCGCCTTCCTTTTTCAGGTCGGCGAAGGCCTTGTCCACCTCCTTGCGGTCAATGCCCGACAACTTGGCGACATCGCCGGCGGAAACCGGCTTGCCGGCCTCACGGATGACTTGCAATACTTTGTCTTTCATTTCAACTGGTTTTATAATGATTTGATCGGGTTCAAGCATCCTGCTGTCCGTACGGGGAATCGACGACCCGCCAGCGGACACGCCACCGGCCGTCGGCGAAATCGTGGCTGAGGATCTCAAACCGGCCGATTTCCGAAGTGTTTCCAACGTGCGCCCCTGCGCAGGCGCAGGCATCGTAATCCCCCACGCGGACGATGCGGAGCGTATCCGACACGCCTTCCGGCAACTTGCTCAGGTCTACATACCGGGCCGCCTCTTCGTGCGGCATATAGTCGACCGTCACGTCGAGATGCCGGGCGATCACCTCGTTGACCGTCCTTTCAATCTCAACGGTCTGCTCCGGCGTCGGCGCGGCGGCCAGCAGGTAGTCGCACTTCGATTTCTTCCGTTCGATGTGCGCGTTGCGGGAACGCGGGCAACCGAACAGCCGGACCATCGTCGCGTTCAGGATGTGCTCGCAGGTGTGCATCGGAGGATACTCCTCCTTGTTGTGCGGATTGATGACAGGTTGTGTTTCCATAGATTGTAAAAATAGCGAAAAAATTGCGGACTTTCAGAAAAAATTCCCATCTTTGCAGTCCCGAACCGGAAACAGGGGCGTAGCTCAGCTGGTTTAGAGCGCTTCAGTCACATTGAAGAGGTCATCGGTTCGAATCCGATCGTCCCTACGCGAAAATCCCTCGGCCTGAAAGGTCGAGGGATTTTTGTTGGCAAATCTCGCGTCTCCATCCTCATAGGCCCCCATATTTGAGGATGGATATCATTTTTTAATCTGTGCCCCAAAAGTTGGACAAAAAAACTTTTGGGATGAAAAAGAATTTTCAGTATCCGGAGAAGATGGCGGCTATAGAACTGCTGAAAGAAGGGAAGTGCCGTAATGAAGTATCACGGATTACCGGAATTAGTTTCAATTCGCTTTCTATGATCTGGCACCGATATCAGATGGGTGGCCATATGGCGCTGATGGATTGGCCAGGACAATGTGGTTATGATGAGGAGACAAAAGTAAAAGTGATTAGGGATTATCTGGAAAAAGGATTATCTTTAATGACCGTTTCATTGAAGTACAATGTACCCAATCAGACAGTTCTTCGCTGGAGGGATGCGTATGAACGAGATGGGGTTAACGGTCTAAAGGACAATCGAAAGAGGTTGAAAAAGAAAAAAGAAAGGACGCAGGCGGAACTTGATGAACTTGAGGTGCTCAGGAAGAGGAACGAGTATCTTGAGGCAGAGAACGCACTGCTAAAAAAAGTGAAAGCCTTAGTCGAAGAAAGAGAAGCCCGACTTCGCGAGATTGGGCGGAAGCCATCCAAGGACTAAGGCCAGGACACCGGCTTGACCTCCTGTTGGAGATCAAGGGGATGGCCAGATCCACATTCTACTACAACATTAAACAGAAGCCGGACAAGTGGGCAGTCGAGAGACAGCGCATGGTGGAGTTGTATCATCAGAACAAGGGCCGCTACGGCTATCGCCGTCTCACCCTGGCTATGCGGGACGATGGCTACGTTATCAACGGAAAGACAGTCCGTCGGCTGATGGCGGAAGCAGGAATCAAGTGTCAGGTCAGGATGAAGAAGTTCAAGTCCTACAAGGGAGAGGTCGGAAAGATAGCCCCGAACCTTCTGGAACGAGACTTCAAGGCGGATGCTCTTCATAGAAAGATGGTAACGGATGTTACCGAGTTCCATCTGTTTGGGGTTAAAATATATCTATCTCCTGTCCTTGATCTTTACAATAGCGAACTGATCTACTACACCATCTACAGGCATCCTGTGATGGATATGGTGTTGGATATGATCAAAGGTACTGTGTCCGTTATTGGAAGTAATACCAACGCCATCCTTCACTCGGACCAGGGCTTTCACTACCAGCATAAAGACTATCAGAAATTACTGAAAGACAATCATATAATACAAAGTATGTCTCGCAGGGGAAATTGCTTGGACAATGCTGTAATAGAGAACTTTTTCGGTCTTTTGAAGTCCGAATTACTATATTTGCAAAACTTTGACTCGGTCGAACACTTCCTATCAGAACTGGAAGATTATCTACATTACTACAATAACGATCGAATCAAAGCGAAATTAAACGGAATGAGTCCGGTACAATACCGAACTCATCACGAAAAATCTTATTGTTAAACCCGTCCAACAAAAGGGGCGCACTTCATTTATGACCATCCATCCTCAAGAGAGGCCTTATTTGAGGATGGTATCGTCATCGCCAGGCATAGGTGATGCGATGCGTCTCCGAACAGGTGACATCCAGGATGCGGACGACCGTCACGCCGTTGCAGGCATAGGAGAAGGTCAGCGTGCCGCTTCCCGCCTCCGTGAAGTGGAACCGGAACCCTCCGTCAGCCGGGTCTTCGTGCACGAGCGGGCCTTCCAGCGCGACCGAGACGGCACTGCTGACGTCTGCCTCCCGTGTCTCACCCGACAGCACCCTGCGGAACGAAGCGACGAAGGAATCGATCAGGAACGACCGGCTCTGGTCGCCCTGGCTCTCGAAATGTACGCCGGTCAAAGTGACCGGGACCTCCAGGTCGGTCGCCGAACAGGTGGCCCGGGCCGTCCGGCCCCCATAGGAAGCGGACAGCGTCTTTCCGCTGCAGGCGGAACGCGCCGTCAGCGTACCGGCCACCGGATCCACGACGACATCGCCCGGAACGTCATATACGGCATCCGCCGTCACGTCGCGGCGGGTTCCGTCGCCATACTGCGCCGTAACCGTGAATCCGCAGGAAACCGACACCGTTCCCGCCACCACGCGGACCAGCTCATAGTGTTCACTATCGAAGGAAAGGCCTGTCAGTTCCGGCACGGTGAGGGTAAGCGCAGCCGTGGCCGACAGGGACACGGCATTGCCCTCGTGGACGTACCCCGGGAGCGAGCCGCGGATCGTGACGGTCCGGTTATCCGTCGCCGTGCTGACGTTCTGGAAGCGATTGCCGCTTTGCGCCACGCAATCCCCGTTCGTGAGGGCCTCAAAAAGCGTCGAAGCCGTGACATCGTCGGATTCCCGCGTGCTTGTGGCCTCGCCCGGGGCTTCGACGCCGTCATAATACACGTGCGTCGTCTTCGTCCAGGACAGTGTCGCCGAGGCCACGGCCGTTGCACCATAACCGATTTCGGCAGGCGTCACCGTCACGGCAAGCGCATAGCCGCCATAGTTATAGGACTCCGTACGGACCGGTTGATGGACCAGCTGCAGGGATGCGTCGCCCGTACACGTCGGAACGGCCGTCCCTTCCAGGTCATAGCCGGATAGGGTGCCGCGGATCGTAGCGGTCCTGTCTTCCGAAGTCGTGTTGGCATTCGTGAAGGCGTTACCGCGCCGGGATACGTAACTGCCATTCGTCACGGCTACAAACGAGGTCGCAGCGGTGACGTCCCGGCTGCCAGTGACGGTACTTGCGGCGCCGTTGTGGTATTCACGCCAGGAAAGTACGGCCGCGGCCGTCGCGGCATCGCCATAGCCGATTTCGCCGGGTGAAACCGTCACGGCAAGCAGGAAGTCGCCATAGGTGACATCGACGGCATTGCCTTTCACGGTAACGGAAGCCTGGTCCTTTGCCGTAGAGGGATGCAGATGCCAGCTGCCCCAGGAGACGCTCACCGAAACGGGGCCCTGGTCCGCAGTTCCGGCGTTGATGCCGTAAAAGACGTTCGCGCCGGTAAACTCGGAAACATAGCATCCCCGCGTCCACATGCCCTCCGGTCCCTGGCGCAGCACGGAATAGTCCCCGCTCTCCCAATAGAAATACGGTGCATCCGTTTCGCTGTGCAGCAGGTGCTGCATGGCGGCGTCGGAATAGACGGAGTAGGTCGCGTGGTATTCGACCGTTCCGCCTGCTCCGATCTCTGAAACGAAATGGTTGCTTGTAGCAGAAGGAGAAGTTGACACGTGCGGCACGGCGGAGGTGATGAGCAGTTTCGCATAAACCTGCGATCCGCTCTCCACATCCGTCAGATACGCTCCCTGCTGCAACGTCACGTCGGCCGTCATCACCGGATCGGACACGGTCGTGATGCGGATGACGGCGGTCCTTGCCGCGGCGGCGAAATTCGGTTCGTCCGGGCAGACCGTAACCGTGCCGCTTCCATTGCCGGATGCAGGGCCGGAATGGAAATGGTCGGAATCCGAAACGAATGCGACGGTCCACGGGACATTGCTCGACACCGAGACGGTCTTCGGCGAACTGGTGTGCTGCCAATACTGCCATTGCAGCCGGTCGGGCATCACGGAAAGCGTCGGCGCGATGTTCGCGCCAACCGCCAGCAGCGCCTCCTGGGAGATGCGGCGTCCGGTGGCGGCATACGACCGGTTGTCCGCTGAAACGTGCACCGTATGGCTTTGCGTGTCATTGTTGCAGCCATCGAGGCGGAACTTCGCCACACCGCCCACCGTGGTCAGGCCGGCATTCGTCGCATACTCCGCAGAAGCGACAACGAGTTCCGTACCCGTCTTCCCGGTGATCTCCTCCACCATCGTCCAGCCTGCCCCGTTGCCGCTGGTTTCATAATACACCCTGGCGAAGGTCGACCCGTGGTGCGCGATCGCCGCATCGTCAAGGACCACGCGGAACCGGTAATACGGTCCGGCGTATTCCGTGATCGTGAAGCGCAGCGTATTCGAGGTCATCCCGAGATCGCTGGCGTACAGCACGACCGTCCCCGTCGCCGTTGCCGTGAATGCACCGACTGGATCGCCGTCCCAGGAAATGCGGGAAGCGCCTTCCGGGACGGTCAGCATGCTTTGCGAAAGAGAACGCGTATCGGTGTATCCGTCCGCATAGACGCTTACCAGACGTATCCGCTGCGTACCGCCGAGCGGAACGATGCCGTCCCCGGTCGTCCACGACGAACCGTCGTACTGCTGCAGGGCGATGCCGGTGACGGCCCCGTGGTCCGCGGAAGCCCAGCTGACAAAAGCATCGTCCGTCTTTGTCACGCCACCGTGCGTATAAGAAGCGGTAACCGTCGTCGAACGGCCGGCATACCGGCCCAGGTGCCCGTTGCTGACGGCGATGCCATACGTGCTGGAAGACCATTCACAGAAGCTTGTTACGTCACGGATGCCGTCGGAAAATGTCGCCGTGGCGGTAAGGTCCACGCCAGAAGTGGCGCCGTGCGTCTCCTTGGGCGTCACGTTGAGGCGTTGGAGCGTTCCCCAGCCGGTAACGGTCACCTCGGCGGAACCGGATACGGTAACGCCGTCCTTGGTATAGGAAACGGTGTATATCGTCGTTCCCGGGTTTTCCCGGGCCTTCACAGCCACGTGGTCCGCGTCGGATGAAGCCGCGTTCTGCAGGAGATTGCGGTCGTATCCATAGTTGTAATCGCCCGGACCGACCAGGCTTTTCGCTTCGCTCCATGCCAGCCGGAGTCCATTGTCAAAGACGACGGCCGGCGCGAATTCCACCGTCTCCCCCGGCCGTACCGAGGCAGATGCGGGCGTCAGCTCCAGTGCGGCAGGCGTGCCGTAGTCCGCGATGCCCATCAGGCCGGCTTCCTTCGTTACGCCGTTGAAGGTCCAGGATGCCGTCAGGATGTTGCAGGGCAGCAGCGGACACGTCCGTTCAATCCCCGTTACAGTACCGCCGAAATAGCTGCCGTTCTGCGTAACGTCCGCGGACTTGAACGAGCACAGGAGAAAGCGCGTCTCCCCGTCATGGGTCCCGACACGGCTTGTTTCATAGACGCCGTACAACGGCTGCCGGCCGTTGCCGGAACGGAAGAAATATACATAATCATCCCCCACTTTGACCCGGTTTGACCAGGCATTGTAGTCCTGCCGGAGAATCGTCCAGGTCACGTCATCGAAGGCCGTGATGTCGGCCGTGCTGCCATCGGTAAAATGGGCGATGAGCGACAGATGCGTGGATTGGCTCCACGCGCTGTTCGAAGCCCAGGTCGGTGCGGACGGGAGATGGACCAGACCCGGCGTGATCTCCAGGCCGGCCAGCCCGGGCGGGCCGCAGACCGCCAGGTCATCGGTCTTCCGGCCGTCCATCGTACGGATGCGCGCCTGGCCGGAGACTGCGGAGCCACCCGCCGGAAGACGGAAAAACAGCATCGCCGTACCGGCGGGAAGGTCGGCCGTTTCACCGGGCGCCGGCGTGACATCGACGGTGCAGGCCGCATCCAGATACACCCGTACACCGCCGTCGAGCAGGGTTCTGTCCAGCTGCAGCCGGTATTGCAGGCCGGCCGGCGACAGGACGACGCCTTCGGCGGCAGTACTTCCGAAAGGAATCCGGAGCGTGCCCGTCCCGCCGTTCGCCGTACCGTGTTCGAAGCGCAGGCACCGGTCGTCCGGAAACGGACCGGATTCCACCTTCCAGAGCGGTTCCGGGGCTTCACCGCCTTCGATACGGTCCCTTTCTTCGAGGGCGGCCTGTATGGCCGCATCGGTCAGGTGCAGCGTCACTGTACTGGCCGTATTCCGGATTACGTCGAAGTTCCGTACATTGTCCCTGCCCAGATAGAACCGGTATTTCAGCGGAATAGTGAGCTGGCTGCCGTCCTGCAGGGTTGCGATTCCCGCAATCTCGAGGAACGAAGGATGGTCGTCGGGGCCGATCCGGGCGGGCAGTTTCTTCCACGGATCCACATTCTCCGGCAACAGGTCGCCGTAGCGGTTTTCCGCCGGGTAGAAAGTGACGGCATCGCCGCCGTTCAGGCGCGCCAGGTCGGATGCGGTGGCGGCATCCGTGGTCACGGCCAGACCTGTCGCCCGGCTTCCGGCCGCCGCGAAGGGCCGTACGGCGTCGGGGCCCTCGACCGTCACCGACGTGGCGGTGAACGCATAGGTGCGCAAGGCGCGCTTGTCGAGGACGACATCGAGTTTCGCCACCAGGCGGGTCAGCTTCACTTCCAGTTTCCTGCCATTGGCAAGGTCGCTTTTCGAAAAGGAGAGCGCCGTGCCGGTCCAGGCCATCGGGAGCGCGGCGACCACCCGCATATCGATGCCCTCGGCCAGCCACGACGCCATGGCCGCGGCCGTCGTAACGCCGACCGCGAACGCTTCGCGTATGTCTCCCACGTTGGCCACGGCGTACCAGTCGTAGGTCCGGCCGGCCAGCACGCGGATGCCGGCAAGGTCGGCGCCGGAAGGCTGGTAATAGGCACCGGCCAGCAATCCGTCCGTACCGTCGAACTGGAAGAGACACCAGTCGGAAACGATGTCAGGATTGCCGCCATAAGCACTCTTGACGGGCATAAAAGCCGCAGAAGACGCCACGGAAAGCGAACTGGAGAGGCATTGGCCGCCCTGCCGGAGTTCACGGACCAGCGATGGACTTGACAGATTGTCCCGGCATCCCGGCGACAGCATCGTCATCAGCAGGAGCACGCCGGCCGCCCTGCGCGAAAAGTGATTCGTTCTCATCGGTTGTTCAATGCTTTGCCGTTCAACGGCCAGTTAATCGTACAAGGCGAATACCTGCTCCTGTTCCCAGTCCGAAACGCGGATGTAGAGCAGAGCCTGCCTAAAGTCAATCCGCAGTTCGAAGTCCGGAAGGTCGGTCGCATACGGATCGTAACCTGCCGCGAAAAGATACAGCCCGACCGGGCTGGAAAACCGCTTCAGATGGTCGTCCTTGTCCCAGAATTCGAGGGTCAGGTCATCCCGCCGCTGGCGGGGGATGCGCACCTGGATACGGCCTGCCCCGTCGTCCTCCTGAACGGTGTAGAGATAAGCGCCGTCCACCGCGGAGAAATCGGCGGCGTCAAAGCCGCACGTCGTACCGCGCACCACCAGGTTATACTGCCGGCACAAGGCCCCGTCCTCCCCGTCCGAAATGAAGAGTGTCGAAAACTGCTTGTGCGGCCGCAGCACGCTGCGTGCTTCTTCGCCGGAACAGTCCACGGCTTCCGTATGGACGAACAGGGAATCGATCTGATTGCCCGCCTCATACAGGACCTGTGTGCCGGCGGACAGGAAGTCCCGCAAAGGACGGTCGTGCACCAGCGCGACGACCCGGAGCCGGCCTTTGTCCACGACGATTTCCTCCACGTCGGGACAGTCTTCCGCCCGGCGCCGTTCCGCCCAAACCGGATGCGGCGCGAAAACCGATACGTCCACGCTCCCGCCGCGGCCGTCCAGCAGGTCCGCCGCCAGCGCGTCCCGATAATCGATGTCCAGATAGCAGGGGCACGGAAGCCGGTCCTCCCGGACCGAGCAGCCGAACCCTGCAACGAGCAGGAGACATCCATATATGATTCGCTTCATTACCATAATCCGTTCTTCGTTTGTCCTGTTCAGATGGTTTCGGAATAATCTGCGCCGGGCGACCAGGGATTGACCGACACTTCGGCCGAAAGGCTGCCCTTGACGAGGGGTTCGTTCGGGTCGGCCGAACCCGTCGTACGGAGCACCACGCGTACGTCGTACGACGTGTTGCGCTCCAGGCCCCTGCCGTCGACAGACAGCGTGACCGGATACCACCAGTCTGCCCCGTTCACCGTCGCCAGGATGACCAGCCGGGTGAAGGCGCCTTCCCCCGCACCCGCCGTACTGCCCGTATGGTCGGTCTGTACGGCATTAGGGAAACTGTACAGGCAACAGTCCGCGTACGTCTCCACCGTGCCGTTCGCCAGCGTACGCCCGTCTGTCCGGAAAACCTGCGGCAGATACGCCGCGGGATGCACCTGGCCCGCCTCCGTGATGAAATCGCTTCGGCTGTCGGAAGAGGCCCGCCCCGCCACACGGCCGCCAAGGTTCACCCACTCCGATGCAGTGCCCGCACCACCCAGCGCCCACGTTCCCAACGCATTGATCAGGAAGACGCTCTTCACGGTCACCGCACCATCCCGGGCATAGCCGGACGGCACACGGTTTTCCACGGAGACCAGCCGCACACGGGCGGCGAAGCGGGACAGGGATATGGGAACCGGCGTCGGAGCGCCCCGGCCGGCAGCCGTTTCCACGGCTCCGGCCATCACGAAGCCCCGCTCCTCCGCCAGGCTGCAGTCGGACAGACGGACAACCCGTTCGTTCAACGCCGCCTCGGTGGTCACGCCGTGCAGGTCTTCCGCATTGGCCACGGCATAAACCCGGTATGACCCCGTCTTCAGGGACTCGTAGGTCTTGCGGAACGGCAGCGCGTCCAGGCCCGTATCGACACGGTCGTACCGGCACAGCACGTTCCCTTCAAACAGGAACAGCTGCAGCTGGTTGAGTCTCTTCTCATACGGCAGCTCCGTCACGCCGGAAGCCCGGGTCGGGACACCGCCGCCGGCGGTGATCACCACCGAAAGCGCACCCGTACCTTCAGCCGGCACCGGATCCTGGCAGGCGGGAAGCAGGAAAACAAGCAAGAGCAGGAATACCCGTGACAGTCTTTCCATCATCAGAAATCTCCGTTGAAATCGCCGCCGTCATTCCAGGGATCCACGGAAATCACCACATCGAGGTTTCCGTTCTCCACCTGCTGGTTCGGATCGGGGGAACCCGGTCCGCGGATGATGAACGACACGTCATATGTCTTGTTCCGTTCCAGGTTTTCAATCGTCACGGGATAATACCAGCATTGTGCGTTGCCTTCTCCATAGGAAGCCTTCACGACGAGCCGTACACAGGCGGCCTCCGACGTGGCGCCCGAAAAATGGTCGCCGTCGGCCGTCAGGGAATTGGGAAACGAATAGAACGGATGGTTGACGGTCTCTGTCACGCCGTTCGTCACGGTTTTATCCAGTGAACGGAAAGTCAGTGCAGCACAGTCCGCATCCGATTCAGCCGCGATGAAATCCGCCGCTACAGCGGACGTGTTCTTTCCCGCCTTTCGGCCGGCGTAATTCACATAGCCCGACGGAGCTCCCGTGCCGCCGTAATTCCAGGTTCCGAATCCGTTCTCCAAAAAGGCGCAATCTACTCGCAGCGTGCCGTAAGCCGCCGGAAGACCGTTCTGCACCGTCGTCAGCCGGACCCTTCCTACGTGGCGGGTGACGGTGATCTCGGCACGGGCCGCCGTCGCGGATTCCTTTGCACTCGTCACGACGACAGACGTCTGTCCGTACATCACGAACCCTTGTTCCGGATCGTTCAGTGACAGCGGCAGTTCCCGCTCCGTGATTTCCGCCAGGTTGAGAACGTCTGTCAGTGCGGGGGCGTTCGCCACCGCGACAACGTCGTAATAGCCGGTCTTGATCCTTTCCAGCGTCAGTGTCAGCGATGATCCGGAGCATGTCTCCCGCCGGTACAGGGATCCGTCCGAGGAGAAGAGCAGCAGCTGGACATCGCGGAGATCCGCATCCTTTCCGGATGGCGAAGTATCCGCTTTCGTGTAGAAAGCGGCACCGTTCCTGACCGAAACGGACAGGACGCCCTCCGCCGGTTCCGGCTGCGTTTCACATTCGTTGCAGGCTGCCAGGCACGTCATCAGGACGGCCGCAGCGACAAGATGATAGCATCGTTTCATTTCGTATGTTTTTATGGGTTGATTCCGTTTAATACAGGCCCAGCAGCGTGCCTCCGTCAGACCAGGGAGCGACGGTGACGGCGGCGGTCATGCCGGAGAATGCAGCGCTCGGATCATCCTCCGGGTGCGCCACGCCATAGTTCGAGATGGTCAGGTCGACGTGATAGTGCCGGTTGCGCACCACCTTTTCGAGGGTGACCGGATACCACGTCATCACACCGCCGAGCGTCGCCTTCACGACGAAGCGCGTGCAGCGGCTCCCCCACCGCTCCCGGTCGTGGCTGTCCGGCGCCGCATTGGGATAGGGATAGAAGCTGTGTCCCGAACAGAGACTGTCGGTAGCGGCCATCCGAAGCCCGATGTGCCCGGACAGGAGCCCGACGGGACAGTCTTCCTGCGGCGGATCGTCGAGGTCCATCCGGTTGTACCAGCACGCACCCGCTTCCGGCACGGAGTCCAGGAGCGCCAGGTCGTGCGCACCGGTGACATTGGTCAGATAGATGTCTTCGACGACGAACGGCAATTCGGCCAATGGCCCGGAGAAGGCCGTCCGGATCGTATAGGTCACCTTTCCGACCAGCCGGGACACTTCCACGGTGATCTTTTCATCGGCCTCGATCACGTGGCTGTCCAGTGAACCGGCCATCACGAAACAGCCTACGGCATTCTCGGCGAGCGTCGTGCGTACGGCAAACAGATCCGCCTTCGTGACGCCCGTCCGCGGAAGGTCCCCCTTGTTGGCGACCGCCACGAAATCGTACACTTCGTCGGTAAGATAGAAGTCGAATCGCCCGTCCGTTGAGGCATAGCTGTCCACCAGGTCACCCGTGCGGCTGAATACGTACAGGAAGCAGCGGACGACGTTGCTTTCGGAAAGCGAAGGCACGTCAAGCGCCTTGGTCATCAGCGCGCTGCCCGACAGGTCCAGGGTCACGTGATGTGCGAAGGCGTCCTCCCGGCACGCGGCGCAGGGCTCCCTGTCGCAGCCTGTCGCTGCGGCAAGGAGCACGCCGGTCACAAATAACAAACGTTTCATCATAGGGCAATCATTCACATTGTCAGGGTTCAGGATGTGCGGTTCAGGCCGTATTTCCGGATCAGCACGCTGATCTCCGGGTCCAGGTTGCCGCGATGCACGAACGACGTGTTCTGGGCACAGGCCTGCAGATAGCATTCAACGGCACGCCGCTCGTCGCCCTGGCGGGCATAGAGCAAGGCCAGCATATAGTTCACTTCCGCGTTCCGGTCCAGCTTCTCGAGGATGGACAGGGCGCTCGCATTGTAGTCGAGACAGCAGTAGGCGACGGCCGTATTATAGTCTGCATACGGACGCAACAGCGTCAGGGCCTGCTGGTATTCGTGGTCCCGGATTGCCTGGACGCCGGCCATGTAGGCCGAATCCAGGACGGTGGTATGGATCGTATCCTGCTGCATGTCGCGCCGGTGCAGCCGGAAATCGAACGAAACGGTCCGCAGCCGCGGATACAGTTCGCCGGAGAGATAAGGATAATAGTCGTCCGTGCGCATCGCATGCTCCCGTGCATCCGGATCGGGCTCTGCCCGGCGCACAAGATAAGCCTGCTTCTGCGCGTCCGTCAGCACCGGGTCCGCCTCGACCAGCCGGTCGAGCTGCGCCCAGTTTTCCGGAACGGCATAGCTGCTGAAACGAATGTCCGGACGCGGACGGCTGCCGGCGCCGGGCATCGTCCCGTCGAGATCGATCAGGATGCCGCCCGCCCGTTCCACCGAATCCGCATGGCGCTTCATGAAAGCCGCGAAATAACGGCCCACCGACCGGCTGCGACGCTGCGACAGGTCCCCGTTGAAACGGAAGGACCCCTCGGGCGAGGCATTCGCCGTCACGACGATGCTGTCCAACGCGAATTCCCTGTTTTCCAGCAAGTCGGCGAGCGTCGAACATATCCGATTGATTTCCTGTCGGTTTTCGCCAAGTTCCTCCTCCACGGCGTCCTGGCCTGCCCGAAACAGCAGGAAAGCGTCCTGCCGCACGTCCACCCGGCGGGAGACCACCCGGTCGAGATAGCGCGCACGGCCGTCCACGAACGCGCTCAGCGAGCTGATGTAAAACGTAAGCGGGTCGCTTTCGGGGATGTCATACACCACCTTCTCCTGCGAACAGACCTCCCCGGACAGGCAGATATCCACTTTCCGCAGGCGCGGCCGCGTCGTGAGTGTCTGCACATAATTGTATACGAACTCCCCTGCCTCGTTGACGATCAGGGTGTCCAGCCGCAAATGCCCTGTCTGGAGCGGCGCCTTCACGTATTTGCGGAACATCCGGTCCTTGTCGCGGATCTTCCGTTCGTTGCGGCGCACGAGCAGGCCGTAGGTGTAATAGTCGATGGCCTGACGCTCGGTAACGCCGTACACGGATGCGAAATCCCCGTCGGTCACGACGGACGAATCGCACCGGAAGGCATAGAGCGCCGGTATGTTCCGCTGGATGAAGACCTCCAGCTGGTGCCGGTCGATGAATCGGGTGGAATCGGTGATGATCGAGCGGAGAAAGCGCTCATATTGCTGATAGCCGCGCAACTGCGACTTCCGGTAATCCTTGCCCGTAATCAGGATGTCATCGAGGGCCAGCGTATCGCCCAATACGGCCATCCGGGGATGGAAGCGCACCTGCCAGCGGCTGTCCTGCATCGCGGCCGGCACGATGACCTGGAATTCCAGGTCCACGCGTCCGTGCCGCTCGGCCACGTTCCGGAACCGCGCCGTCACACGGGCGGCCTGCAGCGTCTCGTTCGCCACCATCTCACCGCTCTCCTCATCGCGCACGGCCTTCATCAGGATGACTTCGTGTCCCATAAAATCGTGGACGGACAGCGTATCCGGCTCGAGACGGGGCAGTTCGAGCTCTTCGAACGAGGTCTCGTACTGCGGGGGCAGCGCCAGCGAAGCGACCGGCTGCTGCGCCTGCAACCGTTCCGCCTTGCGGGAAGTGCCGCAGGAGATGAGGGCCAGCAGGGCAAACAGGCCGGCCAGACAGGTTCTCGCGGGTCTCATCGGTTCAGAATACATAAGTCAGACTCACTTGCCAGTCGCCCGACGGGAGCAGGAACCATTTCCAGACATCCCGGACCGGACGGCCGTCTTCGAAATACAGGACCCTGCCGCAACGAGGACAGCGATACTGCGTATACCACGCCCGACCGGCCCAGAGTCCCAGGCCCAGGTCGAGGTTCCAGTGGTCGGAAACCAGCCAGCTATAGCCGAACCCGGCACCCAGGCCGGCGGCGACGCCCTCCTCCGTCTTCATCCTTCGGAACAGGCCGCCCCGGTTGTATTCCTCCAACTGCATCCTTGCGCCGAACCACCAGGACGAATAGACGTTCCAGGGCCAGTAGCGCATTCCCATCGCAGCTGACCGCGCCCGGTTCTGGAAGGGATTCCCCTTCTCCACCGAACCGAAATTCCAGTTATTGTAGCGGAGTCCCGCGTGCAGCGTGAGATGCCGGCTGCAGGACACGCCTGCCTGCAAGTTGGCCGTCCCGAGGTTCGCCCAGTCCAGCAGGTTCGTGGAAAGGGAGACTTCCTGGGCGGCGAGCCGGACGGAAAGAAGCAGGCAACAGGCCAGGACGAAGCAGTGTTTCATAGGGTCGCGTTTTTTTCAGGCTGCAAATCTACGACGGTCCCACCCGCAGAAAAAAATGCCGAGAACAGATCTGGTCAAAGTTTTCAGCATCTCGAAAAAACACCGGGAAATCTGGATTATCCGGGGCGGGACAGGCCCCGGACGGGCCCTTTTTCAAAAAACTGACAAAATGTCGGCCCGGGCACGGTGGTATCTTTTTTGATTTTTACCGGTGCGGATTCGACAAATATTAAAACAGATAGCTATGACGAAAGGAAAAATCGGCGTGACCACGGAAAATATCTTTCCGGTCATCAAAAAATTCTTGTATTCCGACCACGACATCTTCATGCGCGAGATGGTGGCCAATGCCGTCGACGCCACCCAGAAGTTGAAAGCCCTCGCCGGAACCGGCGATTTCAAGGGCGAACTGGGCGACCTGACGATCCGCGTGGACGTGGATGACAAGGCGAAGACCATCAAGATCACCGACCGCGGCATTGGAATGACCGCCGAAGAGGTGGACAAATACATCAACCAGATCGCCTTCTCCTCGGCCGGCGAGTTTCTGGAGAAATACAAGGACAAGGCCGGCAGCATCATCGGCCACTTCGGCCTGGGCTTCTACTCGGCCTTCATGGTATCGCAGAAGGTGCGCATCGAGACCCTGTCGTGGCAGGAAGGGGCGAAAGCCGTGAAATGGGAATGCCTCGGCGAACCGGATTTCACGCTGACGGAGAGCAAGCGGACGGACCGCGGCACCACCGTCACCCTCTACCTCGACGCCGACAGCGAGGAATTCGCCCAGGAGGCGAAAGTGGGCGCACTCCTGAACAAATACTGCAAGTTCATGCCCGTCCCCGTGTGCATGGGCAAGCAGAAAGAATGGAAAGACGGCAAATACGTCGACACCGACAAGGACAACATCATCAACGACACCGAGCCGCTGTGGACCCGCAAGCCCGCCGAACTCAAGGACGAGGACTACCTGAGGTTCTACAACAAGCTCTATCCGATGCAGGAGGATCCCCTCTTCCACATCCACCTCAACGTGGACTACCCGTTCAACCTGACCGGCATCCTGTACTTCCCCAAGATCAAGGACCGGCTCGAGGTCACGCGCAACAAGATCCAGCTCTACTGCAACCAGATGTTCGTGACCGACTCCGTCGAGAACATCGTGCCCGAGTTCCTCACGCTGCTCCACGGCGTCATCGACTCGCCCGACATCCCGCTCAACGTGTCGCGCAGCTACCTGCAGGAAGACGCCAACGTGAAGAAGATCTCCACCTACATCACGAAGAAGGTCGCCGACCGGCTCGAAGAGATTGCCAAAAACAAGAAGGAGGAATTCGAGCAGAAATGGGACAACCTCAAGCTCTTCATCGAGTACGGCATGCTCACCGACGAGAAGTTCTGCGAGCGCGCCATGAAGTTCGCCCTGCTCAAGGATACGGAGGGCGCCTACTTCAATTACGACGACTATCGCGGGAAGATCCAGGAGACGCAGACCAACAAGGACAAGAAGGTGGTCTACCTCTACTGTACCGACCCGGTGGCCCAGTACGGATACGTCGAAGCGGCCAAGGCGAAGGGATACAGCGTGCTGGTGTTCGACTGCCCGCTCGACGCTCATTTCGTGAACCTGCTCGAAAGCAGGCTGAAAGACGCCACGTTCAAGCGCGTCGACGCCGAGGCGATCGACCGGCTGGTGGAGAAGGACGAACGTGCGAAGTTCGAGATTTCGGAGGAAGATGCGAAATACGTGACCGGCGTCTTCGAGGAACTGCTTCCCAAGGAGAACAAGTACGATGTGAAGGTGGAGAACCTCGGTGAAAGCGGCGCGCCGATCCTCATCACCCAGAGCGAATTCATGCGCCGCTACCGCGATATGGCAGCCCTGGGCGGCGGCATGAACTTCTACGGTGAACTGCCCGACAGCTACAACATCACGGTCAATGCCGAGAATCCCGTGATCCGCAAGATGATGGGCGACGGCGGCGTGAAAGCTTTCACGGCCGACAACAAGCTGCTCAGGCAGGTGACGGACCTTGCCCTGCTGGCGAACGGCATGCTGAAGGGCAAGGCGCTCAGCGACTTCATCAAACGAAGCGAGGAGTTGCTGGGATAGCCGGATTTTGCTATCTTTGTTCCATGAAACTTTTGTCTTGGAACGTCAACGGATTGCGCGCAGCCCTGGGCAAGGGCTGCGCCGATTTTTTCGCCGCCGGCGACTATGACTGCATCTGCCTGCAGGAAACCAAGCTGCAGGAAGGACTGCTGCCCCTCGACCTGCCCGGCTACACGGGATACCTCCACTATGCCGAAAAGAAAGGCTATTCCGGCACGGCCATCTACACGCGGATCGAGCCGCTTTCCAGCCGCACCGGCATCGGCGTGCCGCAGTTCGATGCGGAAGGCCGGGCCGTCACGCTTGAATTTCCGGATTTCTATCTCGTCACCCTCTACGTCCCCAATTCCCAGCGCGGGCTGGTGCGCCTCCCCTTCCGGCTGGAATGGGAAACGGCCATCCGCACCTACCTTGCCGGCCTGCAGGCCGTCAAGCCCGTAGTGGTGTGCGGCGACCTCAACGTCGCCGCCGAGGAAATCGACATCCACGACCCGAAAGGCAACCGCCGCAACGCCGGTTTCTCCGACGAGGAGCGCGCCGCATTCCGGGAGCTCAAGGCTGTGGGGCTGGCCGACGTCTGGCGCGAAGCCAACCCCGACACGCGCAAGTACAGCTGGTGGGCCTACTGGGGAAGCGCCCGCGAGCGGAACCTGGGCTGGCGCATCGACTATTTCCTCGTCTCGCGTCCCCTCGCCGGAAAGGTGGTCGACGCCGATATCCTCGACCAGGTCCAGGGATCCGACCACTGCCCCGTCACCCTTGAACTGGCCGTATAAAACCACATCACGATACTTCAATGGAAACCACTCCTACCCCCCACATCGAGGCCCGATACGGCGAGATCGCCGAAACCGTACTGATGGCAGGCGACCCGCTCCGCGCGAAATTCATCGCCGACCATTTCCTGGCCGATCCCATCCAGTTCAACAACGTCCGCGGCATGCTGGGCTACACCGGCACGTACGAAGGCCGGCGCGTGAGCGTGATGGGCCACGGAATGGGCATTCCTTCCATCGGCATCTATTCCTACGAGCTGTTCAACTTCTACGGCGTAAAGACCATCATCCGTGTCGGCTCGGCGGGCTCCTACGATCCCGACCTGAAACTGGGTGACCTGGTGATCGCGATGGGCGCCTGCACCGATTCGAACTACGGCGCGCAGTACGGACTGCCCGGCACCTTCGCCCCGATCGCCGATTTCGACCTGCTGCGGGAAGCCGCCCGGGCGTGCGAACAGCGGAAGTTCCGCTACAAAGTCGGCAACATCCTCTCTTCGGATGTGTTCTACGCCGACAGCCCGCACGTGGAGCCGTGGCGCAAGATGGGTGTCCTGGCCGTCGAGATGGAAGCCTCGGCCCTCTATATGAACGCGGCACGTTCCGGGAACCGCGCCCTCGTGATCTGCACGATTTCCGACCACGTGCTGACCGGTGAGATGATGTCCGCCGACCAGCGGCAGACTTCCTTCACCCATATGATGGAAGTGGCGCTCGCTATCGCACGATGAACCGATACTTCCCCGAAGGAAGCTCGTAGCAGCCCGGACGGCCGTCCGACACCAGGTGTCCGGCTCCCGTCCCTTCCTCGACGGTCCCGTCTTCGGGAACGGGCAGGACCAGCGACGCCGTCGTGTTGGCCGGTACCGTGAAGTCGAACTGCACGGAGCCGTCGTCCAACCGTTTCCAGCCGCTTTCGATGCGCCCGTACACGGAATCGTAATGCCCGCGCACATATTCGAACGAACCGCCCACCCGCGGCGCCAGCACGAACCGGTGGTAGCCCGGATCGGATTCCACGGGCTGGATGCCCAGCATATAGGAGAACATCCACTCCTCGATCGCACCGAACGAATAGTGGTTGAACGAATTCATGTCCACCGGACCGAATCCCCGCTTGATGGTGTAGGAATTCCAGCGCTCCCACATCGTGGTCGCGCCCTGGAGTACCGGATAGAGCCAGGAAGGATAGCCGCGCTGCTCGAACAGCTGGTAGGCGACCTCGTCGAACCCGCTGCGGGACAGCACCAGATTGAGGTACGGCGTACCGATGAAGCCCGTCGTGAGCGTATAGCCGTGTGCGGCCACGTTCTCGACCAGGTTCTGCACCGCCAGCGGCTTGTGCTGGTCGTCGAAGAGCTCGGCCTGCAGGGGCACCACGTACGAGGTCTGCGTATTGGCCTTCCAGCGGCCGCTGTCACCCGATCCGCCTGCGATCCATTCCTGGTACGGCGGTACGTGCTTCGACTCTCTCGTGATGCCATCCGGCCCCACGAACTCACGGTTGAACGCCGCTTTGATCCGCTCGTACAAAGCCCGGTAGCGCTTGGCGTCGGCATACCGTCCGAGCGCCTTGGCCATCTTCACCATCAACAGCGCATCGTAGCCGTAATACGCCGTGTTCGTCAGCGGTGAATTGGTGTGCTCGACCGCCACCCAGTCGCCATAGCCGCTGCCCGGCTGGATGTCTCCCACGGCGCGGTGCTGCAGGTAATCCATATAGGCCACCATCGAGTCGTAGTGTTCACCCAGGAACCGTACGTCGCCATACTGCAGATAGATCTGCCAGGGAATGATGATGCCCGTCTCCATCCAGCCCAGCGCTCCGCCGCCCTTCGAAGACCCGGCCGGCGGCGTCCCCACTTTCGGGATGAAATCGCAGTAGCTGCCGTCATCCCCCTGGATGTCGCGGACGGAATGGAACCAGCGCGTGAAGAAAGGATCGACATTCATGTTGTAGGTGGCCGAGCGCACGAACACCTGCGCATCGCCCGTCCAGCCCATCCGCTCGTCCCGCTGGGGGCAGTCCGTCGGAATCGACAGGAAATTACCGCGCTGACCCCATACAATGTTCTCATACAAGCGGTTGACATCGGCATCGGAGGTCTTGAAACCGCTCCGCTGCGCCCCGGCGGAATGCAGCACCAGCCCTTCGACATCGGCCAGCGGAAGCGCATGCTGCAGGCCGTGGATCTCGATGTACCGGAATCCGTGGAACGTAAAATGCGGCTGGAACACTTCCGGACCGCCGCCCTTGAGGATATAATGGTCCGTCGAGAGTGCGCCGCGGTAGTTGTCCGTATAGGCCAGGCCCCTGCGCTCGGCATAGATCTCCGCAGTCAACGGCGGAAGCGGGTCTTCCGGCACTTCGGTCGGATAGATCATCTCGCCATAACGGAACGTGACTTCCGTGCCCCGGGCGCCCTGAAGGCGGATGCGCGGCACGCCCACCATATTCTGCCCCATATCATACACGAACACGCCCGGCTTCGGCTCCGAGACCGCAACGGCCTTCAGCACCTGCTGCGTCCGGACAGGCGAACCGATATAATACTGGATCGCCACGCTGTCGGCCGGCGGATCCACTTCCTGCGCGGCACCCCAGGCCGTATCGTCAAGACGGGCGTCGCTGAATCCGGGAACCTCGCGGCGGGCATCGTAATCCTCCCCGTTCTGGAAGCTGTCGCTGGTAATCGGTCCCCCGTTGAAGACCTTCCAGGACCCGTCGGAAACCAGCGTCTCCTGCGTACCGTCGGCATAGGTCAGGACGATCTTGGCCAGCAGCGAGAGCATCGTCCCGAACTGGTCCTGCCAGGCGGTGGCATAGCCCGTGAAGTCGCTGTACCATCCCGCGCCCAGCTGGGCGCCGACTGCGTTCTCGCCCTTTTTCAGGAACGGCGTGATGTCGTAGGTGCTGTACAGGATCCGGTAACGGTAGTCCGTCGAACCGGGATTGAACCAGTCGTCGGCCAGCTGCTTCCCGTTGATCTCGTACGCGTAGATGCCCCGGGCCGTGGTGTAGAGACGGGCCGACGCGAGCGGCTTGTCGATCCGGAACGTCTTGCGGAACATCGGTGCGCCGCTTTCTTCGGCGGGAGCGAGCAGACGGGTTTCGCCCGCAGCCACGGCATATTCGGCCTCGCTGCGGTAAAGCGTGCTGCCCCATACCTCCTCCGTCACGGTAAGGTTCGAAAAGACGGCGTCACTGCTGTCCGGCTGGGCGAAGCCCACCTGGTTGAAGCGGCATAGCGGCAACTGCTCGTCGGCCGGATACGGCCTGATCTCAACGGGTTCCTTGACCAGCAGACTGCCACCCACAGAAGGCCATATCTTGTATCCCTTGGCATAGTCGTGGGCCACGACACGCAGTGTCACGTGCGTCTTCAGGTCGCCCTTCCCCACCGGACGCAGGCCTTTCACGGGCATCTCGGCATCGCAGGTCTCCACGCCTTCCGTCGTATGGTACAGTGCCAGGACGGGATGCCCCGCTTCGCGGCGCAGCTGCATCCGGACGAAATTCGCGCTGTCCCGCCAGCCGAGCAGGAAGTCCGCTTCCCGGCTGTCCGCCGGAATGGCCACATCGAAATCGAGGATGAAGCGGGAACGGTACCTGGAGAAATGCGGCTGTCCGCTGGAAATCCATCTTGCATCGGACCAGCCGCTGTCCATCAACCCCGTCTCGAACCACGACGACGCTTCCGCAGAATCCGCCGCGGCGTTCCAGACCGTCACGGTCCAGTTGTATCGGGTGCACGGCTTGAGGGCTCCTCCCCGGTAAACTACGCCCACCGACACGTCGGAATCCACGGATTCCGAATCCCAGACCGTTTCCGTCCCGGCAGCCTCCGTCACGACGATCCGGTAGCGCGCCTGCCGCTGGTCGTAGCGGTCGCTCTCCATCCGCCAGCCGAAACGGGGTTCCGTCACGTCGATGCCGAGCGGCGCAGTCATATAATCCACCTGCAGGTCCGTCACACAGAACGGCCCCTTCGGCACAGGGTTGCAGGAAAACAGCACAAGGGCTGCAAATACCAGGATTGACAGTCTTTTCATAGTTTGTATCGTGCGTTTAGATCTATTCAGCCAGCCGCTGCACCTGCTCCATTACCCGCAGGAAGTTGCCGCCCGCGATGTGCCGGATATCCTGTTCGGCATATCCGCGCTTGCGGAGTTCGATGATGATCCGCTGCATCTTTCCGATGTCTTCAAGACCGTCGGGACAAGTCTCGATGCCGTCGAAATCGCTGCCAAGCCCTACGTGCTTGACACCCACCAGCCTGACCACGTGGTCGATATGGTCGACGATCTTCCGGTAGGACGGCCGCGGCACGGCATTGAGCGCCGTCACGGCCGCCTGCAGCCGCTGCTGCAGCACGGGATCGGATGGATTGCCAAGCCACTGCGCCTGCGCATCCTCTTCCGCATCGATCAGGGCGGATACCTTTTCGCCGTATGCCTTGTCGAGGAACGACGGATAGAAATTGACCTGCACGACGCCGCCTTTCTCCGCCAGCGCCACGATCATCTCGTCGGTCAGGTTGCGCGGATGGTCGCAGAGGGCCCGGCAGCACGAATGCGATGCGATGACGGGAGCCTTCGAGTACTTGAGCACGTCCCAGAACGAAGCGTCGGAAATGTGCGAGACGTCGACCATCATCCCCAGCCGGTTCATCTCCGCGATCACTTCTCGGCCGAACGGACTGACGCCGCCCCAGCGCGGCTCAGACGACGTACAGGAATCGCAGATCTCGTTGCTGCGTGCGTGCGTCAGGGTCAGGTACGTCACGCCCAGGCGGTTGAACATCCGCAGGAGCGAAAGGTCCCGCTGGATCGGCGCCCCGTTTTCCATTCCCAGGAAAATGGATATCAGGCCGTTTCGGGCATTGTAGCGGGCCTGGGCCGGCGTCGTGGCCAGCGCCGCCCGGGACGGATTCTGCTCCACGGCGTCATATACCTTGGAAATAAGCTCGAACGCCCTGCGGGTCGCCTGGTCGGGCGAAAGGGCGTTCGAGGTGTAGATGGCAAAGAAGGAACCGTTGACACCGCCTTTCTTCATCCGCGGGAAATCAACGTGGGTCACGGGGAAACGGCCGGGGGTGCAGCCCTGCTCCACCCGCCGGCCGAAATCGGCTCCCTTGGCCAGCATCAGCGGGGCGTCGCAATGGGAATCAAGCAGGAACATCATCGCCTTCCGTCGTTACTTGTCCCTTTTGACGGACGACGCGCCCGTCACCCGCTCGGTATGCACCTTCACGTTGTCATCGTCACCGAAGTAGCGGCACTTGGAAGCGCCGGCAAGATCCACGGTCAGCTGATGCGTAGGACGTACCTCCACGGTCGAAGCGCCCGCCGCCTTCACGCTGATATCGTCCGTTTCAAAATCCGAGGCGTAGACGCGGGAAGCGCCGGCAGCCTTGATATCGAATTCCGCCGCATCGCCCGTCACTTCGAGGCGCGAGGCACCGCTGAGTTCAGCCTTCACGTCGCTGGAACGAAGGCTGATGACGGCCTTCGAAGCACCTGCCAGACGGATGTCCACATCGGGCGCCTTCACATTCAGGTTGCTGATGGAACTGCCGCCCTTCAGGTCGATGACGAATCGGCTGTCCGCCGTCGTGAACTGGTCGTTGCTGGAAAGCTGCGATGCGCCGGAAAGGGCTATGTAGTTCAGTTCAGGCATCGAAATGATGGCCTGGACCACCTTGTTGCGGTTTTTCTGCTTCAGCCGGAACGGCAGGCGCGTGAAACTCAGCTCCAGCACGCCACCCCGGTTCTTGACCACCAGGAAAGGCAGGAATTCCTCAGAAATGTTGATTTCTACACTGAACTCGTCGGCATGCTCGAGCACCACGTCGAATGCGCTGGTGGCCCGGATACCGGTAAAGTCATCGATTTCGTAATTCTTCTTGACCGTGCGTGCATCCGCCATCAGGAAAGTGAGCAGGAGTGCAGCAAAAACGACAACTGTTCTTTTCATATCGCTTCAGTATTAATGGATCCTTGTTACAACCTTTAAATATAAACAATAAAAACGACAAATGCAAAAATCATCGCATCCGCTGCCGGACGGCCTCGAACAGCATCAGGGCGGCGGCGACCGATACGTTGAGCGAACCGGTCTCGCCCGCCATCGGGATCCGGGCGCCGACCGTGCACAGGCTGAGCACCGGTTCCGAAATGCCTGTTCCCTCCGACCCCATGACAATCACCGTAGGCTTGCGGAAATTGACGTCGTACAAGGTATCTTCCGCCTTCTCGCTGGCCGCAACGATCTGGAATTCCGATTCCCGGAAATAATACAGGGCGATCTTCAGGCTCGCGACCCTTGCGGCGGGAACGCGCAGCAGTGCCCCGGCCGATGTCTTCACGGCATCGGCGTTGATGGCCGCGCTGCCCCTGGCGGGCACCACGATGCCGTCGATGCCGGCACATTCCGCACTGCGGGCGATGGCACCGAGGTTCCGCACGTCGCTCACGCCGTCCAGGACGAGGAAGATGGGGTTCGCCTTGCGGGAAAGGGCCCCTTCGACCATCTCTTCGAACGGGACGTACTCGATCTGCGCCAGATAGGCGATGACACCCTGGTGCGCACCCTTGACGAGCCGGTTCATCTTTTCGGCGGGTACGAACTGATACGGGATCCCCCGCTGCGACACCTCGTCGAGCAAGGTGCGGAATTGTTCCCCTTCCAGCCCCTTGCGGAACAGGATCCTTTCAAACTTGCGGCCCTGCCGCACCGCATCCGTCACGGGATGCATTCCATACAGGTAATACTGATTGCTGTTTTCCATTCTTTACAGGTTTGCCCATTCTTCCATACGGGCGTCGAGGTCGCGCTTGCATTCAAGATACTGGCGCGTGAGTTCCATGATATCGATGTCGGGCGTCGGTGCCGAAAGCATCTTTTCGATCGCCGCCATCTTCGTCTCCAGCTCCGTGATCTGCTTCTCCAGCTGGTTCTGCCGGTTCTTCGACCGCTTCTCCTCCCGCGACTGGCGCTTCTGTAACTGATAATCAGGCTGCTGCGCCTGCGTGCGCTTGCCTGGTGCAGCGTTCACGGTTTCTCGGGGCGACACCTCGCCCCGAGCGCTCTGAACGCTCCCTGGCAAAGCAGGCGCCCCACGTTCTATATCGCGGAACGACTCGGCCTTCTTGCGGCGCAGGAAATCGTCGACACCGCCCAGATGTTCCTTCACTTTTCCGTCGATGAACTCATAGACCTTGTCCACCAGCCCGTTCAGGAAATCACGGTCATGCGAGACCACGATGATTGTCCCGTTGTAGGCCTGCAGGGCCTGCTTGAGCACATCCTTCGAACGGATGTCCATATGGTTGGTCGGCTCGTCGAGCGCCAGGAGATTATGCGAATGCAGCATCAGCCTGGCCATTGCGAGCCGCGAACGCTCGCCGCCGCTGAGCACCGCCACCTTCTTGTCGATGTCATCGCCCTTGAAGAGGAACGCAGCCAGGATGTCGCGCAGCTTCGTCCGGACCTCGCCCACCGCAATGCGGTCGAGCGTATCGTAGACCGTCGCCTTCTTGTCCAGTACATCTTCCTGGTTCTGCGCATAATAGCCGATATCCACATTGTATCCGACCTTCGCCTCGCCGGAGAAAGGCGCCAGTTCGCCCGTCAGCACGCGCATCATCGTGGTCTTGCCTTCGCCGTTTCGGCCCACGAACGCCACTTTCTCACCGCGCCTGACGATCAGGTTGGCTCCCTGCAGCACCGTCTTCTGGGGATAGCCGATCACGGCGTCCTTCACCTCGAAAGCCACGTCGCCGCTGCGCGGGGCCGGCGGAAACTTCACCGTGATCTGCGAAAGGTCTTCGTCATCGATCTCGATGCGCTCGATGCGCTCGAGTTGCTTGACGCGCGACTGCACCTGGTTGCTCTTGGTCGGCTTGTAGCGGAACTTCTCGATGAACTCCTCGGTCTTCTCGATCATCCGCTGCTGGTTGGCGTAGGCCGCCTTCTGCTGCGCAATGCGTTCCTTCCGCAGCTCGACATACTGGGAATACGGGACTTTATAGTCGTAGAGCCGCCCCAGCATCACCTCGACCGTACGCGTGGTGCAGTTGTCCAGGAAACGGCGGTCGTGCGAGATGAGCACGAGCGAACCCGTGTAGGATCCCTTCAGGTAATCTTCCAGCCACTGGATGGACTCGATGTCCAGATGGTTTGTCGGCTCGTCAAGCAGCAGCACGTCGGGATGGCGCAGCAGGATCTTCGCCAGCTCGATGCGCATGTTCCAGCCCTGCGAGAAGGTTTCCGTCCTGCGCCTGAATTCGGATTTCTTGAAACCCAGGCCGGTCAGCGTACGCTCGACCGACTCCTCAGGCGCCTCGCCCTGCGCCAGCACCAAGGCATCGTTCACCTCGTTGAGCTCCACCATCAAACGATGATAACCATCTGATTCATAGTCCGTCCGCTCAGCAAGCTCAAGCGATATTTCATCTAAACGCCGGTTCAGTCTGTCGAGTTCTTCGTAGACCGTCATCACCTCCTCGATTACCGTCCGGCCGCGATGATGCTCCATGATCTGGGGCAGATAGCCGATGCGCTGGCCCGCAGTCCGGGTGATCTTGCCGGAAGTCGGGCTCTGCAGGTCCATGATGAGCTTCAGCATCGTGGACTTTCCCGCCCCATTCTTGCCTACCAGGCCGATCCGGTCGCGGTCGCCGATGTGCAGGCTCACCGAATCCAGCAGGGTGAACCCGCCATACGATACCGTGATGTCATCCAGCGAAATCATCCGTCGTCCTCCCCTTCGGCTTCTTTCCGTTCGGGCTTGCATACCAGCAGGCTGATGCCATAGAGCAGCGACAGCGGGATCGCGGCAATCAGCATCGAGAACGGATCGGCGGGCGTGATGACGGCAGCCAGCACGGCAATGACCAGCACCGCCCATTTCCATCCCCCGAGCAGCGTCTGGCGGGAGAGCAGGCCGATCTGCGAGAGCACCGCCACAAGCGTCGGAATCTCGAACACGATGCCGAACAGCAGCACCGTGGAATTGACCGTCGATATGTAGGAATTCAGCGAAATGGTGTTGGCCACCGACTCGCTCACCTTGTAGCCGTCGAAGAAGTTGACCATCAGCGGCAAGATGATGGAATACCCGATCGCGATGCCCAGATAGAAGAGGAACGATGCGAACAGGAATGCCCGCCGGGTGGCGCGCTTCTCGTGCTGATAGAGCGCCGGCGCGATGAAGCGCCACAGTTCGAACAGGATGTAGGGACAGCAGACGATGAAGGCGCACATGAACGTCACGCGCATATGCACCATGAACTGCGTAGACAGTTCGATGTTGACCAGCTGCAGCCCCGTTTCCATCCCGAAACAGCGATAGAAGAAGAAATCGGGCCGGGTCGGTGCGAGGATCAGTTTGTCGAACAGGAAGTCCTTGAAGAAAAAGAGCACGACAAAAGCCGCGACAAGGGCGATGACCACGCGGAACAGCCCTTGTCTGAGCGCTTCCAGGTGATCCCAGAAGCTCATGTCCTTGGATTCGTCGAGACGCTCCTCAGCCACGCCCTGCTATTTCTCCTCCGGGGTCTCTTTCTTCGACTCCTTCTTCTGGTCCTCGTCGTCCTTGACGATCTCGGCCTTGATTTCCTGGATGTCCTTCTCGGCATCCTTCATACCGGCCTTGAAACTCTTGACGCCCTTGCCGAGCCCGTGCATCAGTTCGGGAATCTTCTTTCCGCCAAAGAGCAGGATAATCACCAGCGCGATGATGACCCACTGCCAGGGACCGATGACGCCCAAAGGAAGCAGTACTGCAAATAAACTAGTCATAGTCGCTCGTTTTTAATGATTTACTTATTTTTTCAGCGCTATCAGCCGCGCCTGCAGATTCTCAATCTTGGTCGTTGCGTCAGCCAGTTTCCTGCGCTCGGTCTCCACCACTTTCGCCGGTGCGTTGGCCACGAACTTCTCGTTCGAGAGCTTGGCGTTCACCCCGCGCAGGAAGCCTTCGTAGCGCTGGATTTCCGCCTCGACCTTCGCGATTTCAGCCGAAAGGTCGATATGGCCGTCGAGCGGCACGTTGAACTCCGTGGTACCCACCATGAACACCTCGCCGGCGCCGGCGAAGGCATCCACGGCCTCGACGCCGTCCACGAACGCCATCTTCTGCACCACCGGCACCATCGCCGGCGGGAAAGCACCCTTCACCTGCAGCCTGAGCGGCTCCTTCGGTCCGATGTTCTTGGCCTGGCGCAGCGCACGCACGGCCACGACCACTTCGCAGGCCGTCGCAAAATCCGCCACCAGCTGCCCGTCGAACGCACCGCCGAGCGGCATCTGCTGGAACATGATCGTCGCCCCTTCGCCCCGCTCCTCCAGCGCCTGCCACAGCTCCTCGGTGATGAACGGCATCACCGGATGCAGCAGCTTGAGCAGCGCGTCGAAGAATTCAAGCGTCGCAGCATAGGTAGCGCGGTCGAGCGGCTGCTGCACGCCATCCACGAAGGCGGGTTTCACCAGTTCCAGGTACCACGCGCAGAAATCGTCCCAGAAGCACTTGTAGACGCCCATCACAGCGTCGTTGATGCGGAAATTCCCGTAGTCGCGGTGCATCTGCGCGGCGGTCTGGGAAAGACGGGCGCGGAACCAGTCCACCGCCATGCGGCAGGCCTCGCTCTGCGGCACGTCGGCCACCGTCCAGCCCTTCACGAGCCGGAACGCGTTCCATATCTTGTTGCTGAAATTGCGGCCCTGCTCCACCTGCGTCTCGTCGAACAGGATGTCGTTGCCGGCCGAAGTGCAGAGCAGGATGCCCAGGCGCACGCCGTCGGCACCGTATTTCTCGATCAGGGCGATCGGGTCGGGCGAATTGCCGAGCTGCTTGCTCATCTTGCGGCCCAGCTTGTCGCGCACGATGCCGGTGAAATAGACGTTGCGGAACGGCACGTCCTTCATATATTCCTCGCCGGCCATGATCATCCGGGCCACCCAGAAGAAGATGATGTCGGGCGCCGTGACCAGGTCGCTGGTCGGATAGTAGTATTCGATCTCGGGATTACCGGGGTTGCGGATGCCGTCGAACAGCGAAACCGGCCAGAGCCAGCTGCTGAACCACGTGTCGAGCGCGTCCTCGTCGTGCCGGAGGTCTTCGGCCTTCAGGTGCTCGAATCCCGCGATCCGGCGGGCCTTCTCCAGCGCCTCTTCGGGGTTCATGGCCACGACGAAGCGTTCCTCCTCCCCTTCCGGGGTCGGGAGATAATACGCAGGAATGCGGTGTCCCCACCAGAGCTGGCGGCTGATGCACCAGTCGTCGATATTCTCGAGCCACTGGCGGTAACTGCCCGTGAATTTCTCGGGATAGAACCTGATCTCGCCATCCAGCACAGGCTTGAGCGCGATTTCGGCCAGGTGCGGCATCTTCAGGTACCACTGCTTGCACAGGCGCGGCTCCACCGCCGTGTCCTGGTTCCGCTCGGAATACCCCACCTTGTTCAGATAGTCCTCCACCTTTTCCATCAGGCCGGCCGCTTCCAGGTCCCGGGCGATCTGCTTGCGCACGACGTTGCGGTCCAGGCCGACGTAGATCGGCGACTGGTCGCTGATGGTGCCGTCGGGATTGAAGATGTCGATGGTCTCAAGATGGTGCGTCTTGCCCAGGTTGTAGTCGTTCACGTCGTGGGCCGGCGTTACCTTCAGGCAGCCCGTGCCGAACTCGATGTCCACGTAGCGGTCTTCGATGACCGGGATTTCGCGGTTCACGAGCGGCACGATGACGCGACGGCCGCGCAGCCACTGGTTCTTCGGGTCTTTCGGGTTGATGCACATCGCCGTATCGCCCATGATGGTCTCGGGGCGCGTGGTGGCCACCACCGCATAGTAGCGGCCCTGCGCATCGCGATGCAGCACTTCTTCCTCCCCGCCGGCCGGCCGGACCGCATCCTGGTCGGCCACATAGTATCGCAGGTAATACAGCTTGGAATGCTCCTCCTTGTAGACCACCTCGATGTTCGAGAGGGCCGTCTGCGCCTTCGGATCCCAGTTCACCATCCGCAGGCCACGGTAGATGAGCCCCTTGTCGTACAGGTCGCAGAAAACGCGGAGCACGCTTTCAGAACGGACTTCGTCCATCGTGAAGGCGGTGCGGTCCCAGTCGCAGCTCGCGCCCAGGCGGCGCAGCTGCTTGAGGATGATGCCGCCGTGCTCCCGAGTCCAGTTCCAGGCGTGTTCCAGGAACGCTTCCCGCGAAAGGTCCTGCTTGCGGATCCCCTGCTCCGCGAGGCGTCCCACCACCTTGGCCTCCGTGGCGATGGATGCGTGGTCGGTGCCGGGAACCCAGAGGGCGTTCCTGCCGAGCATCCGTGCGCGGCGGACCAGCACGTCCTGCAGGGTGTTGTTCATCATATGGCCCATATGGAGCACGCCTGTCACGTTCGGCGGCGGAATCACCACGGTATAAGGCTCACGCCCGTCCGGTTCCGAATGGAAGAATTTATGCGCCAGCCAGTACTGGTACCATTTGTCCTCGGTCTGCGAGGGGTCGTATTTTGCGGAAATATCCATAACTCTTTTGTCGCGTCCGGCATGGCCGGGCATCCATTTAACCTGCAAATTTAATGAAATTATCGTATCTTTGCATACCGTTACCCGTTTATAAACGTTTATCCACGGACCGGACCATGCACAACAGAATCAATCTCGTCATCTTCTCGTCGGCGCTGCACGACAGCGAAAGCGTGATCGGCGCCCGGAAAGCCTTGTTTGAAGGCATCCGCCGTTTCGCGAACCTCGAGATCACCTACCCCTCGATGCTTCCCACCGGCCGTCCCGCCCTTGAAGGACTGATCGACGGCGGCCGGACCGGCCGCCTGGACCTGCGGCACGAAGCAAACCGGAAGACGGTCTGTTTCATCGCCACCGGCGGAACCGAGGAGATTTTCAAGGACTACGTCGACGTGCTGCCTCATCCCGTCCTGCTGCTGAGTGACGGCCTGCACAACTCCTTCGCCGCCTCGTTCGAAATCCAGACCTATCTCTCGCAACGGGGTATCGCCAGCACGCTGTTCAATGCCCCGCTCGACTATGACCCGGTGTTTTTCGACCAGTTCGCGCAGGAACTTTTCGGCGGGACCGGAATGCCCGACGCGCCCACGCCCTCCGATCCGTTGCCCAGGTTCTCCCGCAGCGTACTGAAAGCTTTCGAGAAAACCCGCATCGGCCTGATCGGCGGCGCGAGCGGCTGGCTCATTTCCTCCGGCATCGACCGGGAGACCGTGGAAAAGACCTACGGCGCCAGATTCCAGGATATCGGGCTGCAGGAACTGGAAGCCGCGTATGCCGGCACCGCAGCCGACGATCCGGAAGTGGAAAGGATCGTCGCCCGGATGGAAGGGTTCCTTACCGACGGCCGCACCCCGGCCGACCTGCGCGATGCGGCCCGGATGTATGCCGCCCTGCGGAAAATCTGCACGCAATATACCTTGAACGCACTGACGTTGAAGTGCTTCGGCATTCTCGGCAGTTGCCGTACCACAGCCTGCCTGGCCCTTTCGCTCCTCAACGACGAGGGTATCATCGCCGGTTGCGAAGGCGACATCCCCGCCCTGTGGACGATGCTCTATGCCAGTTACGCGTTCGGGGAACCGGCCTTCATGGCCAACCCCGCCTCTTCCAACCGGAAGGAATGCACCATCGACTTCGCCCACTGCACGATTCCGATGAAAATAGTCCACGGGTACCGCCTGCCCTCGCATTTCGAGTCCCGGACAGGCATCGGCATCGCCGGCAGCGTACCGAGCGGGCCTTACCGCATCCTCAAGATTTCGGGAGAGAAGCTGGACCGGTATTATGAAACGACGGGCGACCTCATCATGAACACCAACATCGTCCAGCGCTGCCGCACGCAGATCCGCTTCCGCTTCTCTTCGGAAGCGGAATTCGACCGTTTCCTGCGCGTCAGCAAAGGAAACCACATAATTCTGTGTAGAGCCGCTGGACCGGGAGCCCCATCACGTTGAAGTAGGAGCCGCGGATAGCGGTGATGCCCACGTAGCCGATCCATTCCTGGACGCCATAGGCGCCGGCCTTGTCGAATGGCCGGTAGCGGTCGATGTAGTAGTCTGTTTCTTCGTCCGTCAAGACCTTGAAGTCCACTTCGGTCGTGTCGCTGAAGCAGTGCAGCCGCTCCCTCGTCCGCAGGGCGACGCCGGTGGTCACCGTATGGGTGCGTCCGGACAGGGCGCGGAGCATTTCGGCCGCTTCGGCACGGTCGCGGGGTTTGCCCAGGATCTGCTCGTCGAGAAAGACGAGGGTGTCGGCGGTGATCAGCACTTCCCGGGGCGCGAGGTCACGATGGAAGGTTTCGGACTTGTGGCGGGCGAGAAACGCCGGGATTGCCGTATGGGGCAGGTCGGCGCTGAACGCTTCGCGTTCGTCCTTCCCCGGCTCGACCGAGAACGCGATATCGAGCCCTTTCAGCAGTTCGCGCCGGCGGGGCGATGCCGACGCCAGCGTAAAAGTATAATCCTCAAACATTTTCAAGATTCTTTCCTGTCATCTTCGCGTATTTCGTGACCGAATCGGGATGGCTGCCCTTCCAGGGGTCCTTCGGGTCGAACTTCCAGCAGCCCTGCGCCTTGAGTACCCGTTCGACCAGATCCCGGATGCAGCCGCGGCCGCCGGGATACAGCGACACGAGGCTGGCCGCGGAACGGACCTCCGCCACGGCATCCGCCGGACAGACGCCCAGGCCGGCGGCCTCCATCGCCGGGATATCCGGGATGTCATCGCCCACAAATGCGACCTGCGCCGGCTCGAGGCCGACGCTCCGGCAGAAGTGAAGGAAATCGACTTCCTTGTCTTTCGACAACATATAGAGATGCCTGTCTTCGACGCCCAGGGAGCGGGACCGGTGAAGCAGGCTCTGCGAAACACCGCCTGTAATGATCGCGCAGGGAAAGCCGTTGTTTACGGCAGTCCGTACGGCATAGCAATCCTTCGAATTGAACTGACGGAGCAGGTCGCCGTCCGGCGTCGCCAGCACCAGGCCGTCGGTGAAGACCCCGTCCACATCGAACGCAAAGGCCTTGATATCTTCAAATCGTGTCATATCTTTGCAAAGTCCAACAATACTACGATCCCTTCTCCAGTTCGAAGACCTTGTCCATCAGCTGCCATTTGGCCGTGGAGGGAGCGGCCGGGTCACAGCCCTGGAACCGGGCGACGAAGGATTCCCATTCAGCCTGCCGGGGAAGGGTTGCCAGGCGGGCGTTGTCTTTGACGAAATCGAAGTCGTCGACGGTATCCATGATCATGAACAGCCGGTTTCCGCGCCGGAAGATCTGCATGTCGAGGATCCCGACCGCACGGATTCCGGCCTGGACCTCCGGCCAAACGTGCGCGTGCGCAGCCACATAGCGTTCAATCGATTCCGGGTCGTCCCGAAGTTCGAGGGTCTGGCAAAATCGTTTCATTTTCTTCTGATTTTCAATGGAATGGCCCCTTCCGGGAAAGAATCCCTATCGCGGCAGACCAGGGCCAGGTAGCCGCCTCCGCCCGCACCCGGCATTTTCCACGCCAGGACGCCGTCCAACGCGGCATAGCGGTCGATGAAGTCCTGCACCCCCGGCTGGATCATGGCCGGGAACAGCGCTACCTGCGCTTCGAATGACGCCTTGTAGGCTGCCGCAAATCCAGCCAGGTCCCGGGCCAGGATGGCATTCCAGCAACGTTCCGCCGCTGATGCCAGCGCGCGCACCTTGGGCACCCTGAGATCCTTCCCCTCCACCACCGAGCACCCCGGCCGGCGCGGAAACATCGGAATCAGGCACAGGCGCTCCTCCAGCCAGGAAAGAGTCGTCTCATCTGAGCAGGTTTCGATCTTTTCCGGCCAGAAACGGTTGTCGTAGTAATGGCGGCAGAGGCCGGGCACGCAGATGCCGATGCTGTCCTGCGCACCGGAAACGATGCCGTCGCTCCGCTCGGGATCGTTCTCGAAACAGAAAACCAGCTTGGCCAGCATCTCGGGGTCCATTTCCGGAAGCCGGACGGGCCAGATCTTCCGGATCATATTGCGCGTGGAGGTCGACAGGCCGCACCGTTCCCGGATCTCGAACGTCGGTTCGAGGGAGACCGTAATGGCCCAGCCCGGTGCGAGGCAGCTCACATACGGCTGGTCGATCCAGGTTCCGGCCAGGTCCAGCCGCGTGGGAATCCGGCAGAGCGTATCTTTCAATTCCGTGCTGGAACGCGGCGCGAGACCGTCCTGCGGAATGCGGCGCAACACGACGTAACGGATGCCCCGTTCCGCACAGAAGCAGCGCTTCTCCGCCGTGTCGCCGTCTTCATTCACGACGAAGACGTCCGGCCGGAGCCGTTCCACTTCGGGAACGAAATCCATCACCCCGCTGCCGGAATTGACGAACGCATCCGTCACGTAGCGGATGGCCTTGACCATGAAGAGCCGCTCCTTTTCATTGTAGAGCGGACGATGGTTCTTGTAGTGAAGGATGGTCTCGTCGGAGCCGATGCCCACATACAGGTCGCCGTAGGCCGACGCCTGCCGGAAAAACTCCACGTGCCCGCTGTGCAGCAGGTCGTAACAGCCACTGACGAACACTTTCTTTTGATTCGTTTCCATGCGTCCCTACACGGTTTTATGGTTCGAAACGCCCCGGCGCAATGCGAAAAGCAGTACGACGGCGAAGCAGGCCAGCGGCACGACGAAGGAAAGGGCCGTATGGCCGCCGTCGATGACCATCGCCTGCAGCGGAGGCAGCAGCGAACCGCCGAGGATGGCCATGATGAGCCCGGCGGATCCGATCTCCGCATCGGGGCCGGTATCCTTGAGGGCGATGCCGTAGATGGTGGGGAACATCAGCGACATGCACGCCGACACAGCCACCAGGCAATACACGCCGGCACGGCTGTCCAGTCCGATGACCGCCAGCGACAGGACCATCGCCAGCGCCGAGAACACCGAAAGCAGCCGTTCAGGCCTGACGAACCTGAGCAGCCACGTACAGAGGAAGCGCGAACCGCAGAAAAGGACCATCGCCACGATGTTGAGCCGCTGCGACAGAATCTCCGCCGCCTGTTCGCCCATCCCCTCCCGCATGAAGACCGAAGTGCCATACTGGATGATGAACGTCCAACAGGTGATCTGCGCGCCCACATAGAAGAACTGCGCCACGACGCCTTCCCGGTACGCCTTGTTGGCGAACAGCCGCCTCACGCTCGGGCCAAACGCCCGCGACACCCCGGCATCTCCTGTCCGGAGGACGGGAATCCGTGTCAGCAGCACAAGGACGAACAGGACGGCGAGCACGATGCCGATGGCGGCATAAGGCCGTACGACCACCGACAGGTCCGCCGCCTTCAACGCTTCGAACGAATCCGCGTCGAGCTGTGCCCGTTCCGCGCTAGGCATGGGATTCATCCGCGCCTGGATGTAATGCATCGCCACCCACATCCCGCACAGGGAGCCGATCGGATTGAACGACTGGGCCAGGTTCAGCCGGCGCGTCGCGTCGGCCGGTTCGCCCATCGACAGCACGAACGGATTGGCACTGGTCTCCAGGAAGCTCAGGCCGCACGTCAGGATGAAATACGCCGCCAGGAAAGGCCCGTACGTACCGATCGAAGCGGCCGGCAGAAACAGCAGCGCCCCGACGGCATAGAGTCCCAGGCCGACCAGGATGCCCGTCTTGTAGCTGAAACGCTTGATGAATAGTGCGGCGGGCAGCGCCATCGCGAAATACCCGCCGTAGAAGGCCACCTGCACCAGCGACCCCTGCGTGACACTCATCCGGAATATCTTCGAAAAAGACTTGACCATCGGATTGGTGATGTCGTTGGCAAAGCCCCACAGGGCGAAGCAACAGGTGATCAGAACGAACGGGAGCACATAGCTGACACCGTCGCGCGTGTGCAGGATCGCAGGTTTCTTCATAATGCAAAGATAACAATTATTTCCGCCAGGCCCGCACGGTGCCGCCTTCGACCGCGAAGCAGATTTCCAGGCCGGCGTAGGAAAGGCCGTACTGGCGGCCGGGATCGTCCTGGTAGGCCGGACGGGGATCCTGCGCCAGGATTTCGCGGAGGGTGGCGAGCCGGGAATCCGACAAGGCGGCTGCCAGGTCCGGCGCGATATCCACGTCGAGCAGCCGCTGCGGATGCGCCCCGACGAATCCGTCCGACGCATCGGGATGCACATCCGCCCCCGGAAGATACGGCTTGATGTCATAGATCGGCGTACCGTCCATCAGGTCCGCACCCGATACGACCAGCACCAGCCCGTTGTCCCCATCCTTTTCGATGCCCTCGAGGCGAACCGACGAAAGGCCTATCGGGTTCGGCCGGTACGGCGAGCGCGTGGCGAACACGCCCATCCGCACGTTCCCGCCCAGCCGCGGCGGCCGCACGGTGGGCGACCAGCCTTCCGAGGCGGAAAAGCCCCAGATCAGCCAGATATGGGAAAACCCCTCCAGGCCGCGGAGCGCCTCGGCGATGCGGTACGCCGGCTCGAACACGACCTTCGACCGCAGCGAAGGCGCGAGTCCCGCCTGCCGCGGCAGCCCGAACTTGGTCGGGAAATCGTTGTGGATTCTTGCGATGGTCTCCATACTTGCAACAATCAGTTATTTCACGGTCACTTTCGGAATCTCGGTCCAGCGGGTCGTGTAGCGGGGCGACTGTTGCTGGCGCGCACTCCGCACCCGGCCGTCGCCCTGGATGCCGAACAGGACCGTGCCCGGACCATAGGCTGCGGTCAGCGTGTCGATGGCCTGCGACAGGCGTTCATCCCGCAGGTCCGCATCGGCATCGCGGAACAGCGAGCGTGTGAAGCCTTCTTTCGGGACGATGCGCGTAAAGACCACGCCTGCCCTCTTATAGCCGAACCGGGGATTGAAAAAAGCGCGGACGGCATCGGCGGCGGCCACGACGACGGCTGCATGGTCGTCGGTACCGTCGGGAAAGACGGTCAGCCGGCTCGCGAAAGTCTGCGGGTCGTTCTCGTGAAAGCGGTTGGTCATCGCGAAGGCCGCCATTTCGAGCGCCAGCGATCTCTGGCGCCGCAATTTCGTCACGGCCGACTCGGCAAAGGTAGCCACCTGGCTGCAAAGTTCGTCCAAATCCCTGATTTCCTTTGAAAAGCTGCGTGAGACACAGATAGACTGCTTCGGTTCGACATAGTCCTCGAATTCGATGCAGGGCGTTCCGTTCAGTTCCTTCCACGTACGTACGCCCGGCAGTGCGAACGCCTTGCGCACCTCCCGTTCCGGGAGCCGGGCATAATCCCAGGCCGTGACGACGCCCATCGTCGCAAGCTTCCTGGACGAACGGCGGCCGATGCCCCACACGTCGCCCGCCGGGAAACGGCGGAGCACTTTCTCGATATCCTGCGGCCGATGCATCCAGCAGCCCCCCTGCAATTTCGGATACTGCTTGCAGAGCTTCGAGGCGATCTTGGCCAGGGTCTTGGTCGGGGCCACGCCCACCGACACCGGGATCCCGGTCATCTTCCGGCAAGCGTGTGAGATTTCCCGGGCATACGCCGCCAGGTCGGCGGCCTCCACCCCGCGGAAATCCAGGAACGATTCGTCGATGGAATACTGTTCGACCGAAGGCGCATACGCCCGCAGCACTTCCTGCACCCGGCGCGACATGTCGCCGTACAGGGAAAAGTTGGACGAGAAGACCGCCACGTGGTTCTTCTCCACGATGTCCCGGATCTTGAAGAACGGATCGCCCATCTTGATGCCCAGCGCCTTGGCCTCGTTGCTCCGCGCCACGGCACAGCCGTCGTTGTTGCTCAGCACGATGACCGGCTTCCCTTCCAGGTCGGGACGGAACACCCGCTCGCAGGAAGCGAAGAAATTGTTGCAGTCGGCCAGGGCGAACATAGGGAAAGGGATGACTGTCAGGCCTTCTTGATGATGTAGGTCACGACGCCCCAGATCAGGAAGTCGTTGTCGGGACCGACCGGAATGGGCCTGTATTTCGTATTGTGTTCGTTGCAAGGCAGCAGCACGGCGCCGGAACCGCTGATGGATACGCGCTTGACGGTGTATTCGCCGTCGATGAAACAGACGGCCTTGCAGTCGTTGTAGGGCTCCATTGCCTTGTCCACGATGAGGATGTCACCTTCGTCCATATCGGCATCGACCATCGAGATGCCGTCGACGACGAAGAAAAAAGTGGATGCCGAGTGCCGCACGAGCAGTTTTACCAGATCGAGCTTTTCGCGCAGTTCTTCCGCAGGCGAAGGGAATCCCGCCTTGACCGGACCCACGAGGGTGCTGTCGAACGATGCGGAATCGGAAATCGGATGGGGTTGCATAAGGGAAGTAACGGATCGTACGACAAAGATAGGCATTTTTGCCGTATCTTTGCGCTGCATCCCAAGCAGCGAAACCCATGATCCGGAACATTATCTTCGACTTCGGCGCCGTCCTTGTGGACTGGAATCCGCACTACCTGTTTGACGGCTATTTCGGCGACGCGGACAAGGCCTCCTGGTTCCTCGACCATATCTGCACGAACGAGTGGAACCGCCAGTTCGACGGGGGAAAGCCTTTTGCGGAAGGCATCGCCGAACTGAAGGCGGAGCATCCGGCGTGGGCCCGCGAAATCGATGTGTACTGGACGGACTGGGAGAAGATGATGGGCGGCCCGATTCCCGGGATGTACGAACTGGTGTCCGACTTGAAAGCCGCCGGCTACGGCGTGTACGGTCTCACGAACTGGTCTTCCGAAACGTTCTACCGCATCGAAAAGAACTATCCGGTGTTCGGACTGCTCGACGGAAAGGTGGTCTCGGGAGACGTGCGGCTGCTCAAGCCCGACGCCGCCATTTTCCACTGTCTGCTGGATAAATACGGCCTGAAAGCGGAGGAGTCGCTCTTCATCGACGACACGCTTTCCAATGTGGAAGGCGCCCGCGCCGCCGGCCTGTCCGCCCTTCCGTTCACCGACGCCCGGGCGCTGCGGGCCGACCTGCGCCGCCTGCTTATTTCGTAATCACGGGATTGCCCTTGGAGTCAAGCAGCGGGGTCAGGCCGCCGGCATATCCGGAGGTGACGAACAGATAATTGACGCCCGTCTCATTGTCCACGATCACACGGGTCATTACCTTAAAACTGGAACCTTCTTTCTCGATGGTCTCAAAACGTGATTCTCTGCTCATGGTAGGAATGGTATTGCTGACGCAAAGATACGACTTCCCTCGTTTTTTTCATAACTTTGTGTACTGATGGCGTCCTACCTGCAAATAGAGAACATCTCCAAGTCTTACGGTCCGAAAGTGCTGTTCGACCATATCGGCTTCAACGTGAACCAGGGTGACAAGATCGCCCTGATCGCACCGAACGGAACCGGTAAGACCTCGCTGATGCGCATCCTGGCCGGAAAGGACAAGTCCGACTCCGGCGGCCAGATCAAGTTCCTGAAAGAAATCCGCATCGCATTCCTGGAGCAGGACTACGCCTACGACCCCGAAGCAACGCTGCTCGAACAGGTATGGTCCGGAAGCACCCTGTTCCTGGCGCATCTGGACGACGCCGGACGCTTCGAATACGAGCACCGCATCGTCCGGCTGCTCACCGAGTTCGGCCTGCGGCCCGACCAGCGGATGAAGGAACTCTCCGGCGGCGAGATCAAGCGCGTGGCCATCACGCAGGTCCTCGCCCCCGAAGCCGACTTCCTGATCCTTGACGAACCCACCAACCATCTCGACGTCGACGCCATCGAATACCTCGAGAACTACCTGAGACGGTCGCGCTGCACCCTCTTCATGGTCACCCACGACCGTTACTTCCTCGACCGGGTGTGCAACATCGTGATGGAACTCGACCACGGGCAGATCTACGTCTATAAGGGCGACTACGCGAACTATCTCGAGAAACGCGCCGAACGCATCGCCAACTGGAACGCCGAGACCGACAAGGTGCGGAACCTTCTGCGCCGCGAACTCGAGTGGATGCACGCCACCCCCTGCGCACGCACCGGCAAGGCAAAATACCGGAAACAGGCCTTCTGGGAACTGAAAGACCGGGCCGAACAAGTCCACACCCTCCGGCAGGTGTCGATGGAAGCGCTCGACGGCGTCACCCGCCTGGGCACGAAGATCATCGACTGCTACGATGTATCTTTCAGCTATGACACCCCGCTGGTCAGCGATTTCACCTATAAGTTTCAGCGCTACGACCGGATCGGGATCGTCGGACGGAACGGCATCGGGAAAAGTACGTTCATCGACCTGCTGACCGGTGCGCTGGAACCGACCTCCGGCCGCATCGAGCGCGGCGCCTCGCTCAAGATCGGGTACTACCACCAGCGCGGCATCCAGTTCGACGAAAGCCAGACCGTATTGGAGACCGTGGGCAACCTCGGCCTGCTCAACCAGTTCCTGTTCCCGCACGACATGCTGAACAACCCCGTGTCAAAGCTTTCCGGCGGCGAAAAACGACGGCTCTACCTGCTCACCATCCTGATGCAGCAACCCAACCTGCTGATCCTCGACGAACCCACCAACGACCTGGACATCGTCACCCTCAACATCCTGGAAGAATACCTGCTCGATTTCAAAGGCAGCCTGATCGTCGTCTCCCACGACCGCCACTTCCTCGACCGTGTCGTCGACCACCTGCTTGTCTTCTGCGGTGACGGCCTGATCAAGGATTTCGTCGGAGGATACACCGAATATCGCTCCTTCATAAAGGATTACGAGGCTGAACAGCGCAAACTGTCGAATAAAAATGGAGCGGAGCGGATGGTATCGCGTTCGACGCAGCTTTTTTGCGAGGAGAACGCGATACCAGAGCGAAGCGAGCGAAACGGGAAGAAACGTTTTTCGTACAAAGAACAGCGCGAATTCGACGCCCTGGAAGCCGACCTCGAACGGCTGAACGATGAAAAAGCACGGATCGAAACCCTCCTCGCCGCCGGCACCGCCACCTACGAGCAGATCCGCACCGCATCGCAGCGCTACGAAACCCTCAAGCGGGAAATCGACGAAAAAGAAACCCGCTGGCTGGAACTCTCGATTTAATATGTATCTTTGCCGCCTATGAAGAAAAGACCCACCGTAGCCCTGATCTACGACTTCGACGGAACCCTGTCACCCGGCAACATGCAGGAATTCGGCTTCATCCAGGCCATCGGCCAGACCCCCGAAGAATTCTGGACGAAAAGCAACAGCGTACCCGAAGGACAGGAAGTCAGCAGCATCCTTTCCTATATGAAGCTGATGATCGACGAGGCGCGCAAGAAAGGCATCTCGCTCACACGCGATTCCTTCGTATCGTTCGGCAAGCACATCGAGCTGTACGACGGCGTGAAGGAATGGTTCGCCCTGATCAATGACTACGGCCGCCGCCACGGCGTCAACATCGAGCATTACATCAACTCTTCCGGACAGACCGAACTCATCGAAGGCACCAGCATCGCCCGCGAGTTCAAGAAGATCTTCGCCTGCTCGTTCTGGTACGACGAAAGCGGTGTCGCCGTGTGGCCCGCCGTCGCCGTGGACTACACCGGCAAGACCCAGTTCCTGTTCAAGATCGCCAAGGGCATCATGGACATCAGCGACAACACCAAAGTCAACGAAAGCCAGAAGGAAGACGACAAGCCGATTCCGTTCAGCCATATGATCTACCTGGGCGACGGGACCACCGACATCCCGTGCATGAAGATCGTCAAGATGTTCGGCGGCAACTCCATCGCCGTCTATTCGCCGGAGAACCGGCGGCAGCGGGAGACTGCCCGCAAACTGCTCAAGCAGGACCGGGTGAACTTCATCTGCCAGGCCGACTACCGCGTGGGCGGACAAGTCTATGAAGTGGTGACCACCATCATCGACAAGATCAAGGCCGAGAACGATTTCCACACCCTGCAGCACAAAAACCGGAGAAAATAGCGATGAGCCTGTTCCACCGCGTCCTCAAGATCCTCCTGTTCTTTGTCTACCTCGCCGCCGTCGCCTGGCTGTGCTTCGGCACTTTCACGCCCGATCCCAGCATCCCGCGCAGCATCCTGGGCTATCCCACCGACAAGGTCGTCCACTTCCTGATGTTCCTCCCCTTCCCGATCCTGGGCACGATCGCCTTCGACTTCCGCTCGTGGTGGCGCACCCTCAGCCTGTCGACCCTGGCCGCCATCCTCATCGCCTTTGCGTTCGAACAGCTGCAAAGCCGCATCACGGCCCACCGCATCACCGATGCGGCCGACCTCAACGCCAACATCCTGGGCATCGCCTTCGGACTGGCGGTCGCCATCCTGATCGGCCTACTCCGCAAGAAATGATTTTTCACCAGGTAAATTCCAGCATGATCTCCTGAAACGGTCAGGGTTTTCGGATCGCGCGAATCCAGAAGAACAGACCAACCAGTATCAGGGGCAGGCTCAATAATTGACCGTTGTTCATTCCCAGTGTCGCACGCATACCGGCCTCAAAAGGAACCTGATCGATTTTAACATATTCGATGACAAACCGGCTAAAAAAAATCAAGAAAACAGACAAGCCAAAAATCAGCCCCTGGTTGTACTGTTTTTTTGATTTAAACAGTACCAGATACAATACAATAAAAATCAAAAGGTAAGAAACCGCTTCGTAGAGTTGCGCCGGGTGTCGCGGTAGATTGTCGACACGAGTAAAGACAATCGCCCAAGGGACAGAAGCCGGCGTTCCGACTATTTCAGAATTGAAAAAATTACCGACTCTGATACAAGCGCCACCCAACGGCGCAACGTAAGCCAAATCATCACACAATGACAGAAAGGAGACTTTATACTTCTTATGGAACAAGAATAGCGCAATGAGAATCCCTATGACACCCCCATGGCTTGCCAGACCGGCATACCCTGTAAACTTGATGCCTGCATCCGTAAACTTGACTGGCAGTATTATTTCCAATAAATGGTGTGAATAGTACTGAAACTCATAGAAAAAGCAATGCCCCAGCCGGGCACCGACAAGAGCCGAAATGAATACGTAGAAAGCGAGTGGTTCCAATAATCGAAGGTTTCTTCCCTCTTTAATGAAACGTTTTCTTACGAAATGATATCCCAATAGAAAACCGATAACCCAGCATAGACTATAGTATCTGATTTGAATTCCCAAAACTTCGCCAAGAACGGGGTCAAGGTTCCAATGAATTGCAGCAAGCATATCAATCAATGAAAAAACTAAAATGGGTTTGTTTGATTAAATTGTTCTCTTTCATTTCTCTTGCGATAGTCAGTGTATTCTTATAATTCGCCTGTGTCAGACAGTCTTTGTATAAAGGGCAAACATCGCAATCGGGACAAGTTGGAAAGGATAAAGAAGCAAAGGCTTTTTCAACAGAAGAAAACGTGTCTAATAGATCTCTTGGAAATTGTTTTTTCATTACATCAATTGGCAGTTCTTTTTCATATGCTAATAATAAACTTGAGACCATCGTATAGTACTTATTGTTTTGCATAGATGTTTCGTCCATAAATACTCGCAAATAATCATTTGCAGATTGATATTCATTATTCGCAAAACAAAGTAAACTAATAAAGAAATTAACAGGCATAACTGACCACTCACAGCTTCGGAAACTCAATTTCAACATTTTTTCCATTGTGAATCCCGTAAACAATACACTACGATTAGGAGCAAGAACATCTAATAGTTGTTGAATTCTTTTTTTGTCTTTCAATAGTGTTTGGGTCGGAAAAAAATAATCTTCAATTTTATCTACCTCAATGTTTCTGATAAGAGCATCAATCGTCGGTTTTTCTTCAATACTTTTTCTTCCCCATCTTGATACCTTAGGAATGTATGCATAAAAAGTCGGAAAACCCAAATATGAGACATCCCTCAAATAAACGGAATGTCCCAGTTGAGAGAATAGTTTAATAAGATACTGCACCTCCTCATAATAAGTATCTTTAGGCTGAAAAACAAGCGGTGAAAATGAGTAAGACTCCACGTCTGAAAATAGTGTTGGCGGAAAGACTCCCGTACCATCAACAATAAACTGCCGAATCTCCCTTTCTCTTTTCTGTATATTCTCCGCAGATTCAGTATTAAAGTAATCCGGATAATCCGTGGGTATATTCACCATCATCTCTATTAGAAAATCATCGTTTTCAATGCCTTGATATATTTCAGATAAAGCCCGGCCAAGCGCATGTTTAAACGAGGTGTCTGATCCAATGTTTAATCGATATTTCTTATTCTTTCTATCAATGAGAATTACGCCTATAGCCGGGAGCTTATATCCACAAGAAAAATCCTTAATAACTACTTCAAAACCGCATTCTCTTATATTTTTAATAATTTGAAATTCAATAGGATATTTTTCCAGATACGAGTCCGGAATTGATGGAGGTGTCATTAAATCGAAAAAAACAGTTCTTGCAGCGTATCGTTCCGCCAGTTCACATAAAGCCTGAAAAATAGCTTCTTGAGGGGTATTACCAGAAGCCATGCCATTGGAACCACTTAATACAAAAGTCATATTATATGGGAAATAGACCACCTGCCTGTTCATGCAATCATAAAATGGGACTGAAATAACCCCATCTTGCCCATTGTCCTTCAAGCGTGTAAAGTAATCATTAGTTGATTGCATTTGCTTTTCGTTAATTTCTTTTCCATAAATATCTAACAAATAATCTTTAGGTAAGGAAAGAAAATCATCTTTTGACAATAATTTCTCATCAGGATAATAGTAAAAGCCAACTTGCTCCTTTATTTTCTTAAGGAATATCCGGCAAAGCCCATTTGCTCCAGTAATAAAACCATTTTGAATACGTTCTATGAACTCTGCATATGCACTTGCTAATGCATAGTAAAAATCTTTTCCTTTTCCATTTGTTCCAAACTGTCCTAGTTCTGTCGGAATTTCCAACCTCACAGAAAATAAACCAGACTTCGGATTAAACCAAATCTTCTCTATAGGTAATAGTCCTATCCTAAAAAGTATCCCGCGAATTCTATTTATAGTGTTAATCGGGCTATCTTCTTTATATGCACGCATTTATCAAATTCAGATTGAGAGAGGAATGGGTATATGAGTAAATAATTTAAAATAGACATCTTAATAAAGATGTCTATTCAATGTGATCTTATCCTCTTTAATGTAAACTAACATTAAAGGACAGAACGAAGAATTTCCACAGCGGTATCTCCCGTTGCAGCCAAACCAGCAGCTGCAAAAGCAGCCCAAGGAATCACGGCTGAAGGAGACAGACGTAAAGAATTAAAAGTAAGAAGTAACATAATTGATTGGTTTTTATTTCTTTACAAAGATATCCTTCCTTTTCGAAAGGCTTTTTCAAAATAGAAACCATTTTTTTCATTATAGAGACTTCGTTACCAATAAAACGTTTTCCCGGGCAGCTAACAGAAATTTGGTAGTTTGTGAGATAGATCCATGACGGTAGAATCTCCAGCACGATTCACAATAATAATACCTGAATTCCCTATCCTAGCAAGGGTACTGATTCTCTAAATACTTACTTTCCGTGCTATTACTTACAGTGAAAACATACGCGACACCGGGAACAGGCCGTACAGGCCCCCGGTGTGGATGAAGAGGATGTTCTCCGACGACCGGAGCCGTCCGCCCTCGCGCAGTTCGTTCACCATCCCGAAGGTCGCCTTCCCCGTATAGACCGGATCGAACGCCACGGCCTCGAGACGGGCCATCCGGGCGATGTGCTCCAATTCCTCGGGACGGCTGAGCGCATACCCGATCCCCACATACTCCTCGAAGAACGAGAAGTCGGCAGGCTTCAGCGACGCGGACCAGGCCGCCGCCTGCGCCGCGGTCAGTTCGCCCTGCGCCACGAGATACGGCAGCGCCTCGCGGGAGATCCGGGCGGCGACATCCTGGAAATACGCCGCATCGTCGCAGACGCATACACCGATGACCCGCTTCCCGAAACCGTTCACCAGGTTGGAAAGCTGCAGGCCCGCCAGCGTACCGCCCGAACCCGTCGCCACGACCACCGTGTCGAAGACGACCCCCAGTTCCCGTTCCTGTGCCACGATCTCCTTCATCGCGAAATAATAACCCAGCACCCCCACGCCGAAAGAGGCCCCTTCCGGGATGACGTAGGGCCTGTACCCCTGCGCCGCATAGGCATCGGCCATCTCCTGCATGATCGCCCCGCGCCGGTCGCGGTATTCATCGCGCGTGCAGAAGCGCACATCCGCACCCAGGAGCCGGTCCAGGAAATAATTCCCATCCAGGGGCGGCTCCTCCCCGATGCGAAGCAGCACCGCCGATTTCAGCCCGAGGTGTGTGGCCACCGCAACAGTGGCGCGGCAATGGTTCGACTGGATGCCTCCGCACGTGATCAGCAAGTCGCAGCCCGCATCGAGCGCTTCCTGCACCGCAAACTCGAGTTTGCGGATCTTGTTGCCCGACCATTCGCTGCCCGTCTGGTCGTCGCGTTTGACATAGATGTTCCTGCCGCTCTCGGCCGACCACCGCGAAAGCCGCTGGATCTTCGTAGGAAGATTCGCCAGGTTCAGTTTATGCATAATTTGTCCCTTTTCAAGAAAAGATTTCAGACAAATATAAGTATTTTTGTGTTATGAAAAAATCCCCGCTCTCCCTCATCCTCCTGATCGCTTTCCTGCTGCTGCCGTCCGCGGCACAGGCTGCCAAAGACAAGGATTTCGTGCCGATGGCCGACTCCATCAGCAATTACCTCAAGGAAAGGACTTCCGTCCGGAGCTACGTCACCGTAGAGAAAGCCGTCCCCGTCGACGGCGGAACCCTGCGGATCACCCTCGGCCGCGGCCTGGTGGACTTCCCCCTTCGGGACCGGGAGATCCGGGACATCTACGCCATCGCCCGGGAACTGCTTCCGGCAAAATACGCACAGTACAAGAACAAGTTGTCGCTCTACGCCGACAAGAAGCCCGTCGAATACTACAAGAGCCGCTATTTCACCGCCAAGCCGGTGACGGCCCCCGTCAAGGAGCATCTCAAGCGCGCCGGCCAGCACCACGACAAGCTGGCCGCACCGCTGGTCACCCGCGAATCGTCGCCCAACCGGCCGACACAGGGACTGCAGAACCGCCACATCGCACTCTGGCAGAGCCACGGATGGTATTATGAGCAGTCGCTCAAGCGCTGGGAATGGCAGCGGGCCCGCATCTTCGAGACCGTGGAAGACCTCTACACGCAGAGCTACGTCGTGCCGTTCCTCGTGCCGATGCTCGAGAACGCCGGCGCCGTGGTGCTGATGCCCCGCGAGCGGGACTGGAACGTACACGAAGTAATCGTGGACAACGACTGCGACGGCAGCGGCTACCGGGAGACCGGCGCCTGGCTCACCGCACCCGACAGCGCGTTTGCCAACCCCAAGTCCAGCTATCTCTACCAGGAAAACCCGTTCCGGATGGGAACGGCCCGGATGGCCGAGGCGGACGAAGACGTCGAAAACCGCATCAGCTGGATCCCGGACATTCCCGAAGACGGATCCTACGCCGTATATGTGTCGTACCTTACCCTGCCCGAAAGCACGACGGCCGCCCGGTACGAAGTCCGGCACGCCGGCGGAATCACGCATTTCAGCGTGAACCAGCAGATGGGCGGGCGCACCTGGATCTATCTGGGCCGCTTCGATTTCCGGAAAGGCAGGCACGAGGGACAGGGTGTATTCCTCAGCAACCGCGGGGAAGGCGTGGTGACGGCCGATGCCGTGAAATTCGGCGGCGGAATGGGCAACATGGCCCGCAAGCCCGCGGAAGTGAAGGAGGGCGACTTCGACGTCGAGCCCGAGGTCTCGGGCTATCCCCGCTTCACCGAAGGCGCCCGCTACTGGCTGCAGTGGGCCGGCTTCAACGACACCATCTACTCGCGGAACCGCAATGCGACGGACTACAACGACGACTATATGTCCCGCGGACTCTGGGTGAACACGCTCTCCGACGGCTCCTACCTGAAGCCCGGCAAGGAAGGCTACAACGTGCCGCTCGACCTGTCGTTCGCCTTCCATACGGACGCCGGAACGACGATGAACGACTCGATCGTAGGCACGCTGGCCATCTATACCCGCCTTTCGAACGATGAGGAAAAATACCCCAACGGCGAAGACCGCTCGCTCGGCCGCGACTATACCGACATCGTGCAGACGCAGATCGTAAACGATATCCGAGCCCTCTACGAACCCCTCTGGACCCGGCGCCAGCTATGGGACCGCTCCTACGCGGAAAGCCGGATGCCCGAAGTGCCCGGAATGCTGCTCGAGCTCCTCTCCCACCAGAACCTGGCCGACATGCGCTACGGCCTCGACCCGAATTTCCGGTTCACCGTGTCGCGCGCCGTCTACAAGGGAATGCTGAAGTTCCTCGCCTGGATCAACGACTTCGAATACACGGTGCAGCCGCTTCCGGTGGACGGATTCGAAGTGCACCTGGGCGAAGCAGGCAAAGCCGTCCTGAGCTGGACGCCCGTCGCCGACCCGCTCGAACCGACGGCCGACGCCACCGGCTACATCCTGTATACCTGCGTGGACGACGGCGGCTTCGACAACGGCGTGACGCTCGAAGCGGCGCAAACCGAAGTGGACGTCCGTCCGGGACACTGCTACCGGTTCAAGGTAACGGCCACCAACGCCGGCGGCGAGAGTTTCCCGAGCGAGACGCTCGCGGTCGGCATCGCCGGAGAAGATGCGCCCACTATCTTGATCATCAACAATTTCGACCGCATCAGCGCGCCCGTCAGCTTCGCATCCAGGGACTCTTCCTACGCCGGTTTTGACAACCGGCTCGACGGCGGCGTCCCCTATCTCCGCGACATCTCCTACATCGGCAACCAGCACGAATTCCGCCGCGAGATACCGTGGATGGACGACGACAGTGCGGGCTTCGGCGCCTCCGAAAGCGACTGCGAGACCCGCGTCCTGGCCGGCAATACCTTCGACTATCCCTATGTACACGGCAAGGCCTGGATGGCCGCCGGCTTCAATTTCGTCTCCGCCAGCCGCAGCGCCGTCGTGAACCGGCGCATCGAGATGAACCGCTACACGTACGCCGACCTGATCTGCGGCAAACAGCTGACCACGCAGATCGGACGGAACGGCGCCTCCGCCCTGCGGTACCAGGTCTTCCCCGAAGGGCTCCGCAGCCAGGTCACCGACTTCACACGTGCCGGCGGCAGCCTCCTCGTATCGGGGGCCTATGTCGCATCCGACCTGTGGGAGCCCGTGTTCCGCTTCGAAATCGATTCCACGTTGCAGAACGGGTATTTCACACCGGCCAGGCAGTTCGCGCAGGAAGTGCTCCATTATCGCTGGATGACCAACAACGCCGCGGTGACCGGCGTCGTGAAAGGCGTGCAGAATCCCCTCGGCCTTTCCGGGAAAAGCCGGTACATCTTCAATACGGAACGCAACGACGAAGTGTATGCCGTAGAATCACCCGACGGTCTCAACCCGGTCGGTGAGGGCGCCTACACCCTTTTCCGGTATGCCGAGAACAACATTTCGGCCGGCGTGGGTTACCGGGGTGCCTACAAGACCGTCATCCTGGGATTCCCGGTCGAGACGCTGGAAACGCCCGAGCAGATCGACTGCCTGATCGGCGAGGTAGCCGGATTCTTCCGGCGCTAGAAATCCCGGAAATCGACTTCCGTGACACCGGCGACCGATCCCAGTTGGAAGGAATATGCGCCGGACGACCGGATTTCCACTGTATGGTTCCCGGATACGTCGTAACTATGCTTCAGGTTCCGGCTCCAGGTTTCCTTCTTTCCGTCTCCCCAGTCCACCGTTCCCGACACGCTGCTGCCGGCCAGCGACGGAAGGGTAAACACATCGTTCGCGTGCCTGATCACAAGGGTTTGGTCGAGCATCGGCAGCTGTTCGACGGTGACCGCCCGCACCAGGTCGCGGCTGGTGACGGACACACTGCCCCGACGGAGCGTGCTCCGGTCGCTGGCATCGGCCCGGATGGTCAGCGACGCTGTTCCTTTCTCCCCTTTCTCCGGCGACACGTGGATCCAGGGATCGGAAGCGGCGGCCGTCCAGGCATAGTTCGTGGTCAGGCTGACCGTCATTGAACCGCCCCCTTCCTCCAGGGTGATCCGGTCTTTGTCGAACGTAATCACGGGATCCTCCCGATGGCAGGAGAGCAGCATCGGCAGCAACAGCAGCGACAGAAAAGCCATCCTTCTCATTTCTTGCCCATTTTGAGGTTCAGTATACATTGCTCGTCTCCCCGCTTCAAGGTGAGGACATAGCTGCCTTTCGGCATTTCGGCGGTCTGGATGACCAGCGTGGTTCCGGTATAGGAAACGGCATCGGAAAGCGACTTGCCGGAAGCGTCGCGGAGCGACCAGTCCACCCGGTCCTTCGTATTGACCGTCACCGCCCCGTCGCTCTTGTTGTACCACAGGGATGTGACCGCTTCGAGCCGGGTATCGTCGGTGACGGCGATTTCCGCGACGATATCGGAACCCGTGTCATAGACCGGGCACTCCCACCTGCCCTCCGGCCAGGTGTCGCTGCGATAGAGCAGGATGACGCGGTCCCCTTCCATGGGATAGGCGTTCAGCGTGCAGGAAATCCCCGAAAAGCCCCGTCCGCTCCCCATGTTCAACGGTTCGATCGTACGGACGCCGCTCAGGTCTTCTTTCACCTGACCGGACGGGTCCACCAGCGCGATGAAATATTCGCCAGAGAAAACCGACAGCCCGCCATTGTACAGGAATCCGGCCCGCAGGTCGAACGACCCGCCCGGACGGATGTCGGCAAGCGGCGTCAAGCCGTTGTATTCCACGCCGGACGACGAAATCCCCGCCTGATAATACAGATACGTCCGGCTCTCGCCACCCGCACCTTCCTTGGGCTTGAGGCCGAATATGGCGGCGTGGCTGAAAACGTACTCGGCATCGGCTCTCGGCTTGAAACCGGAAAGCGCGTAGTATCCGTTGTTCTTGCCGCCCCAGCCCCAGTTGACGTGCAGCAGGTCCTGGTCGTCATAGCCATCGACCAGGAAGGCATGCCCGCCGCCATCCCGGCGTGCCGAATACAGGACAGGATGCTCCTGCAGCTCGCCCTTGAGCATATCCATCCACATCTCGTCCGTGAAGAGTTCGCGCTTGTAATAACAGGCGCCGGGATCGAAGCCGAAGTATGTCACGGCGCTGGCCGCCATCTCCTGCGTCCTGGCGCTGGTGGCGGCGTCAAACTTGGCCTGTGCGGACACGGCACAGTCATAGACCAGCCGTGCCACGGCATCGCCTTCTTCCTGGGTATACGTTTCGTAGGAATACTTGATCTTGTCCCAGGCGTAATCATAGCCCAGGTCGTAGCCCGGAATATTGCAGACAGTGCCGTCGTCCATCGTATAGGAATAGCCGGAAAGCGTTCCCTCGCCCCGGAGCGGAAAGCCGTAAAAACGCATCAGCATACCCATTGCCAGCCCGACGCACCCGATGACGGCCCGCTTGTCGCCGACCATCGGCGCAAGGTTGTTGAACGGTTCGCGCTGGTTCCAGAGCGGTGTATCAAACAGCACGGCGGGCCGGTAGGAACCGCCGCCCTTCGTGGCCGCCGACAGCGACGCCCATTCCGCATCCTGCCGCTGCACAAGCTGCGGCACCCGGCGGGCGAACGCGACCTGCCGCTCGATTTCCCCGAGCCACTCGCGCAGGTTGTCGGGCATATCCGTTCCGGTGTCAAAACGGTCCGTGAAAGAATAGCCCAGCACGGGCCGGCAGCCGTCGTCCCCGGCGATGAGCACGAAACCGCCGCCCGCCCGGTTGAACACATAGTAATCAGGCTGTTCCTCCCCCGCGCGGCTTGAAGGCGCGGAATAGAGATTCACCGGCTGCAGCGGGGCATATTGCAGCGCCCGGTTGGCATCGTTCCGGAAAAAAGCGCGCGCAGCAGCCAGGGCACGCTCCGCACCGACAGGCTCCGCATGGAGCGGCAGCAGGCCGAAGAGCGCCGCCGCAAGGACCGCGAACAGGCAATTAAACCGTTTCATTCTTCGGTAGTTTATGGATCTTGATGTTGAAGGCTGCATAACCGATGGCAATCAGGGGCGTGATAAAGCAGAAGATCGCGAAGGGGAAATAGGCCATCGTCGCCACGCCGAGCACGCTCGACTGCACCACGGCGCAGGTGTTCCAGGGCACCAGCACGGAACTTACCGTTCCCGAGTCTTCCAGCGTACGGCTCAGCACCTCCGGAGCGAGCCCGAAGCGCCGGTAGGCGTCCCGGAACATGTTTCCGGGCAGCAGGATGGCCATGAACTGGTCCGACAGCGTAAGGTTGCAGAAGATGCAGCTCAGCACGGTGGCCGCCACCAGCCCGCCGTTGCGGCGGACCCGCGCGATAATGGCCGATGTGATGGTCTCCACCATGCCGCAGGCCGTGAGGCAGCCGCCGAACAGCATCACCGCGATGATGATCCACACGGTATTGACCATTCCCGACATGCCGTGCGTGGATGCAAGGCGGGTGATGAGCGGATCGGCCGTCACGATGTCGACATCCGTCGACATCATCTTCATGAGGGAGCCGAAAAACCGGCGCCAGCCTGTAATGTCCTGCCCGACGATCTGGTCGATGATCTGCGGCTGGGCGAAATAGGCGAGGATTCCCCCCGCAAGCGCCGAGAGAAAGAGCGTCACCATCGGCGGCACTTTCTTGAAGATCATGAGAATCGTCAGGACGGGGACCAGCAGGTACCAGCCGGATATATGGAAAGTCTCCTGCAGGACCGTCATCTGGCGGCCGATTTCCACATCCGACGTAACGGGCACCACGAAGCCGACCACGCCATATACCACCAGACAGATGACCAGCGCAGGGAACGTGGTCAGCAAGGTATAGCGCACATGGGTATACAGGTTCACCCCGGCGATGGAGGCCGACAGGTTGGTGGTGTCGCTCAGCGGCGAGACCTTGTCCCCCAGATAGGCGCCGGAAATGATGGCGCCGGCCAGCCATCCCGAAGGAATTCCGATGAAGGTACCCGCCCCGAAAAGCGCGACGCCGATGGTTCCCACCGTCGTCCAGGAACTGCCCGCCAGCAGCGAGACCAGCGCACACAGCAGGAAGGCGAGCACGATGAAGACCTTCGGATGGATCAGTTTCAGTCCATAGTAGATCATCGTCGGCACGATGCCCGAAAGCATCCAGGTCGCCGTGAGCGCGCCGATGGAAAGCAGGATGATAATGGCGGAACTGGTATTGCCAAGGTTCTCCCCCACCTTTTCCTCGAAAGTGCGCCAGGGCACTTTCAGGAAATACATGCCGATCAGGCAGGTCAGGACGGCCGAGCCGAAAATGGCGATCTGCGAGGGGCCGCTGGTCAGGTCGTCGCCGAATATGGACACCCCGACCATCAGCAGGATGATCAGCGCAATCACGGGCACCAGCGAAAGGAGGAGTCCGGGCTTCTTCATCTCAAAGCATTTTTTTCTTGCGGAAGATCAGGAACACCACCAGCACGATCATCAGCATCGCGGCCACGATGATGACCATATCCCATACGCCCCCCACCAGCGGAAGCTTGATGTTCATACCATAGAAACTGGCGATGAGCGTCGGCGGCATCAGCAGCAGCGAGACCAGCGTGAAGACCTTCATGATCTTGTTCTGGTCCAGCTCGATCAGACCGAGCACCGTATTCTGCAGGTATTCCAGACGCTCAAAGCTGAAATCGGTGTGGTTGATCAGCGACGAGATGTCTTTCAGCAGGATGCCGAGCTTGCCGTTGATCACGTCGGGCGTCTTGTCGCTGCGCAGGATACTCGAGATCATCCGCTGCTTGTCGACGATGTTCTCACGCACCAGCATCGTGTTCTCCTGCAGCTGGTTGATGTCGAGGAGGAATTCCTCGTTCACGTCCTCGCCCAGGCTCACGCGCTTGCTGTATTGTCCGATTTCCTTCGACATCAGCTCGATCATGTCGGCGTCGAGGTCGATCCGGTTTTCAAGGATGCCCACCAGCACGTGGAAGCCCGTGGGATAGAGTTTCGAATTGAACAGGATACGACGCTGGATGTCAGTGAAGCTGCGCAGGGGCACCTGCCGGATGGACGTGATGGTATGGCCCGTCAACACGAAGGAAACCGACTCCATCGTGTAGTTCTCGGAACTGGGGATCAGGAAGTTCGTGTTGGCGAAAATGGCCTCGACCGTCTCGCTGTACCGGGATGAACTCTCGATCTCCTCCGCCTGCGCACGACTTTGCAAAGTGGTATCGAGAAAGAGTTCCACCGCCCGCTTCTCCTCGCCCGAAGGGTTGAAGAGATCGAGCCAGAGCGCGTCTTCACGCGTAATCTTCTTCAGGATTCCGAGGGATTCGGAAACTTCCGCCTGTCCGTTGAGATTATAAAAGATTTTGATCATTTCCTCGCGTATTTGTGTGTTGTCCATTCCGTGAACCGGCACCGGGGGCCGCAGGTCACAACACACATTCTCGAGGGGTCAGCTTCTCCAGGGCCACCCGCCAGAACTCGGTCAGGCCGGCGCGCTTCTCGCTGTCGAGCGTGAAGGAAATGTTGTCCCGCAGATACCTGCAGGCAAACTCCCTGGGAAACTGATGATCGTATTTTTCTATGGCCTCGGGGATATGGCGGATGCCATATTCGAGGGCCTGGTTGAACGTATCGATGAACGAAGGATCCAGCGGCTTGTTCGCCGTCCAGGCGGCGAAAACGAAGGGAAGGTGCTTGAGCGCAATCCACTCCGCAGCCAGGTCGTAGACATACGGAAACGCGCCCGCGTGCAGCAGGGCCTTGTCACCGATGAGCAGATGGCAGCGTCCCGGGTCCGGCGTCTGCAACGCATAGTCGAACGGCGTGAACTTCGGACGGATGTGCCATTTCTCGCGGCAAAGGTAGCGGGTCAGCAGCACGGATGTACGGCTGTCGACATCGAGGAAGATTTCATCCACGGTCTCGACCGGCCGGCTGGAACAGAGCACCACGCTGGCTACTTCCCGGGTCGCGCCGATGCAGAAATTGGAGATGATCCGCGGATCGGGCAGGTACGGAACCGCACCGACCGGCATGATGGCTACGTCGGCGGCATCCTCCTGCAACAGGCGTGCGGAAACCGACGGCGTGCAGAACTGCATGGCGACCAAGCCGGAGGGCATCCGCTCCTCCAGCCCGTAAATGAACGGAATCGTGTTCAGATAGTTGATCGCTGCAATTCTCACCATAATCTGCAAAGGTAAGAATAAAATCTATTCGGCGTTCGACTTAATGCGGAAAAGCCACATTCCCAGGAAGGTGAGCAGGCCGTTGACGATCAGCAGCGTAAAGCCCAGGTCAAAGCCCAGGAAACGCTTGCAGAGCAGGTTGAGCAGCAGGCAGAGCACCGGCGCCGCCACGGCGATCCACGGCGTCGCGCCGTCCCGCACTTTAGCCCGGGTCAGGATACCGAAGAAGAACATGCCCAGCAGCGGGCCGTAGGTGTAGGAAGCCAGCTTGTACACGAGGTTGACCACCGCATCGCTGCTTACGACATAGAGCACCACGATAATGACGAGGAACAGCAGGGCCACGCCGGCGTGCACCCGTTTCCGGACGGTTTCCTTGCGGAAGGCGTCCAGGTCGCTGCGCTCGTTGAACTTCAGGTAGTCCACGCAGAATGACGTCGTAAGCGAGGTCATCGCGGCGCCCGCGCTCGGATAGGAGGCGGAAATCAGTCCGATCAGGAAGAAGATGCCCACGCCGATGCCGAAGTACTGGCTGGCGATGGTCGGGAACAGTTCGTCGGTCTTCGTGATGCCGAGGGCCTCGAAGCCGCCCAGGCGCTGGGCGTACACACACAGGAGAGCGCCCATCAGCACGAAGAAGAAGTTGACTACCACGATGATGAGCGAGGTAGTGTACATGTTCTTCTGGGCCGCCCGGATATCCTTGCAGGCCAGGTTCTTCTGCATCATCGCCTGGTCAAGGCCGGTCATCGCGATGGTTACGAAGATGCCGGAGATGAACTGCTTGACGGCATTGGTGCCGTGGCTCCAGTCCCAGTCGAACCAGCTGGTGAACGTACGGCCCAGGCCGACCGTTCCCGCATTCTCGTTGACCGTATTCCCCACCACGGAGAACATCTGCCCGAAACTCCAGCCCATGTCCCGGCAGATATGGTAGATGGTCAGTCCCACCGCCAGCAGCATGAAGGTGGTCTGCAGTACGTCGGTCCAGATGATGGTCTTCACGCCGCCCCGGTAGGTATACAGGTAGAGCAGCACCAGGAACACGGCCGTAATCAGGGTAAAGAGCAAGACCGGCGGGATGCGCTGCGAGAGGCTGTGCGGCATGAAGGCGAAAAACACCACGATCACCACGAACACGCGGACCGCGGCGCCCAGGATGCGCGACACCATGAACACCGCCGTTCCCGTCTTGTGCGACTTCGGTCCGAACCGTTCGCCCAGATAGGTGTAGATCGATGTCAGGTTCATCTTGTAGTACAACGGCAGCAGCACCTTGGCGATGATGATGTAGCCGCCCACGAACCCCAGCACCAACGGCATGTAGAAGAAGTTCTGCGCCCACACGTTTCCGGGGACGGAGATGAAGGTGACGCCCGAGATGGAAGCGCCGATCATCCCGTAGGCCACCACGGGCCATGGGGCCTTACGGTCGCCGGAAAAGAAGGAATTCGTACCCGCCTTCCGGCCCGTCAGCCAGGATATGAGGAACAGGAGCGCCGTATAGGCCGCAAAGGCAAGCAGGAACCCGATGAAAGGAAATTCGTGTCGCATGGTCTGCTAAGGTTTGAATAACTGTCGGTTCTGGATCGAGCGGCCAAGGGTCAGCTCGTCGGTATATTCCAGGTCGTCGCCGAAACCCACGCCGCGCGCGATGGCGGTGACCTTCACGGGGAAACGGGCGATCTGCTTGTAGAGATAATAGGCGGTGGTCTCCCCTTCCATGCTGGTGCTGAGGGCCAGCACGACTTCTTCGATACCGCCCGCCTCAAGGCGTTCGGTCAGTTCACGGATGCGAAGGTCACCGGGGCCGATGCCGTCGATCGGCGAGATGATGCCGCCCAGGATATGGTACAGGCCGCTGTACTGCCCCGTGTTCTCGATGCTGAGCACGTCGCGCAGGCTTTCCACGACACAGACCACCGACGGGTCCCGCCGGGTGTCGCCGCAGACCGGGCACGCGCCGTCGTCGGAGATCATGCCGCACACCGGGCAGTTCCGGATCTCGCGCTTGAGCCGCACCAGTGAACCGGCGAACTGCTCCACGTTCTCCCGGGGCTCGCCGAGCAGGTGCAGCGCCAGCCGCAACGCGGTCCGGCGGCCGATGCCCGGCAGCGTGGCGAGCTGGTCGACGGCTTCTTCCAGCAAGGCGGAGGAGTAGTTCCGGCGAAACATCGGAGGCTTATCTGCGCTTGTCGGGATTGTCAGCGAAATACGTATCGACGGCACTGCGCACGGAGCCGTACCGGAGCAGCAGGGCCCGGGCTTCCCCATAGTCGGCGATGCCGGTCTCGTCCATGATCATCTTGGTGCCGCGGTCCACAAGCTTCTTGTTGGTGAGCTGCATGTCCACCATCTTGTTGCCCTTCACGTGGCCCAGGCGGATCATCACGGACGTCGAGATCATGTTGAGGATGAGTTTCTGCGCGGTACCCGATTTCATCCGGGTGCTGCCCGTCACGAATTCGGGGCCGACGACGGCCACGACGGGAATCTCCGCCGCGGCGGCCACAGGTGCGTCGGGATTGCAAGTGATGCAGCCGGTGAGCAGGCCGCGCCGACGGGCCTCCTCCACCGCGCCGATCACGTACGGCGTCGTTCCGGACGCCGCCACGCCCACCACGGTGTCGTCTACCGTAGGACCGAATGGCTCGATGTCCTTCCAGCCCTGCTCGCGGTTGTCCTCGGCGCCTTCGGCCGCCTTGCGGATCGCACCGTCACCGCCCGCCATCAGTCCGATGAACAGGTCGTAGGGCGCTCCATAGGTCGGCGGGATCTCCGAGGCATCGAGGATGCCGAGCCGGCCGCTGGTGCCGGCGCCCATATAGAACACGCGGCCGCCGCGGCGCATCCGGTCGACGATGCCGTCGACCAGTTTCTCGATCTGCGGGATGCAGCCCGCCACCACCTCGGGAACGTGCCGGTCTTCGCGGTTCATTCCCTCCAGCAGTTCGCGGGTAGTCATCTTGTCGAGATTCGCATAATGCGAACTCTGCTCAGTTACTTTCATATTCTGTTCTTGTGATAATCGACCAGGCCGTCGATCGGGCCCTTGAGGACAATGCCCATCCGCATCCCGGCGGCATTCACGGCCTTTTCCAGGATGTCCTTGTAGTAGAATGCGATGGAACCGACGAAATTCACCGGGTATTTCCGGTAGTCGTAATGGGCGACGTTGCGGCGCAGGAACGCCTCGAAGCTGCTCTTCAACAGGTTGGCGATATGCGGATGGTTCTTGTACTCGGCGATGAACGGCGAGAACGAGGCCAGGAAACGGCTCGGCATCTCCTCGCGGTAAACCTTCTGCACGATCTTCATATAGTCGAGCCCATAGCGCTTGACAAACGCGTTCTCGATGGCCGGCGGCAGCAGGCCCTTGATGAAATCGGAGAGCAGCCGCTTGCCCAGATAGGCGCCGCTCGCCTCGTCGCCGAGAATGAACCCTCCTGCGCGGACGTTCTCCGCAATCCCCTCCCCGTCGTAGAAACAGCTGTTCGAACCCGTTCCCAGGATGCAGGCGATGCCCGGCTTGTGTCCGCAAAGCGCACGGGCGGCTGCCAGCACGTCCGAGACGGCCTCGCAGGACGCCCCCGGGAATACCTTTCCGAAGCAGCGTTCGAGCTTTGCAGTGGGTTCGCCGCCCACCACGCCTGCGCCGTAGAAATAGATGCTGTCAACGTTCCGGCCGATCTCCGGAACCAGTTTTTCCGTCAGGACTGCCTCAATCGACGCATCGTCCATAAACACCGGATTGATGCCGACGGTCTCGACCGGACGGACGGAGCCGTCGTCCAGGATGGCCCGCCAGGAGACCTTGGTCGAGCCGCTGTCTGCTATCAGTTGCATGGTTTGTCAGTTTGTTTAACTGACAAAGATACACAAAAATCCCCACAATGTCAATCCACGTACACCCCGTTTGCCCGCCAGTTCCGGATGCCGAAGAAGCACAGGACGACATAGACCAGATACATAACAGCCATCCAGTACATCCCGCTGTAGACGAAGACGCCCACGGTGACCAGGTCGAGGACGATCCACACATACCACTGGCACATATACGACTTGCTCAGGAAGAACGTGCCGACCATGCTGCCCACGGCGATGAACGCGTCCCAGTACGGCTGGCTCGGGAAAAGGACCATCTCGGGATGCGCAGCCCCATAGCGCTGCAGCAGAGGAACCAGCAGGAAGAACGCCGCGATGCCGAGTACCAGCGCGATGCCGCCGACCTTCCAGTCAAAGCGCCGGATCGCCACCTGCCGTCCTTCCGCAGCCGCCTCCTCCCGGATCCGGGAAAAGGCATAGAGGCCGTAAACCGCCGTCGCGACATAATAGAACTGGATGAGCGTCATCGACAGGTAGTTGTTGTGCTGGTAGACGAACATGTTGAGCACCGAAGTGAGGATGCACACATACCACAGCAGCTTCGTCTTGCGGATTTCCAGAAAGACATAATAGATCCCCGCTGCCATCGCGAGGATCTCCAGCCAGCCGAATACGTCGAGTCCGGCGAAATAGTCGAGGACCGGCCCCATCGGTTACGCCCCCGCCAGGTCGAGCACCGTAGTCACCGGCACGTCGGGCGGGAACTTCGCCACGCTTCCGAAATCCTTGAGGTAGATGATGAAGCTGGCATAGACCTGCTTCGGATGGAACGACTGCACCAGTTTCACCGCTGCGCCGGCCGTACCGCCGGTCGCCAGCAGGTCGTCGTGCACCAGCACCACGTCATCGGGACTGATGGCGTCGGTGTGCATCTCGATGGTGTCATGGCCGTATTCCAGTTCATAGTCCATCCGCACCGTGTCGGCAGGCAGCTTGCCGGGCTTGCGGATCAGCACGAAACCGGCGCCGAGCCGCGAAGCCAGTGCCGCACCCATCACGAAACCCCGGCTCTCGATGCCGGCCACTTTCGTGATACCCTTGTCCTTGAATTCCTCATAGAGGATGTCTTCCACTTCCTTGAAGGCTTCCGCGTTCTTGAACAGCGTGGTGACATCCCAGAAGAGGATGCCCTTCCTGGGGTAGTCGGGAACAGTCCGCAGACTGGCGATCAGGCTCTCTTTGCTCATTTATTTCTTTTCGACTAAGGTGATTCGATACAGTTTCGGCCAGTATTTCCCGGTCACATAGACCGCGCCGTCGCGCGGATCGTATGCGATGCCGTTGAGCACGTCGGTACGGGGCTGGCGCAACGACACGGGCAGCAGGTTGCGGAGGTTGATCACCGCCCGCACGACGCCCGTCTGCGGGTCGATCCGTACGATCTGGTCGGTGCCGTAGACGTTGGCCCACACTTCGCCCTTGATGTATTCCAGTTCATTGAGATACATCACTTTCTTGCCGTGCAGCGTCACGGTGACCGTCCGTTCCACTGCGAACGTCGCGGGATTCCGGAAGGAGAGCGTCGACGTCCCGTCGCTCATGATGAGGCTCCGGCCGTCGGTCGTCAGGCCCCATCCCTCGCCTGCATAGCGGAACATCCCCAGCTGCGTCCAGGATGCGAAGTCATAGACGAAGCAGGTCTGCTCCTGCCAGGTCAGCACATAGAGCCGCCCGTCGAGCACGCAGGCGCCCTCGGCGAAATAGCGGCCCTCGAAATTCAGGCGCTTGAGCACCTTGCCCGTGCCGAGATCCACCTTCCGGAAACTCGACTCCCCGTACTGGCCCGCCGATTCGTACAGCACCCCGTCGTGAAAGAAGAGGCCCTGCGTATAGGACGACACGTCGTGCGGGAACGACGCTTCCACCTTGAAGCCATAGGTCTTGACCTGCTGGGCGGATGCGCTGCAAGCAGAAAGCGCCAGCAGGCAGACGAGGGTGACAACGGTTCGGAAAAGGCGTTTCATCGGGTTTGGGTCAGAGGGAATACTTCCGGTAATTGCCGCTTTGCTTCTTGACCGGCTCGCAGGTAAGGCCCACGCCCAGTTTCTTGAAGACCTTGCGGTCCACCTCGGAGAGCATCACCGTGCAGTGCACCTGGCAGCCCGCAAGCTGCGGCAGGCAGTCGATCGCTCGGCGGCAGTTCTCGTCCTCGAGACTCAGCATCGAAATGGCCACCAGCACCTCGTCGGTATGCAGGCGCGGATTGTGGCCGTGCAGATACGATACTTTCGTCTTCTGGATGGGTTCGATCATCTCGTCGGTGATGAGCCTGACCGGATGGGGAATGCCGGCCAGGTGCTTGAGGGCGTTCAAAATCAGTGCCGCACTCGGACCGAGGAGCGGACTCTGCTTGGCCGTGATCACCGTCCCGTCGGGCAGTTCCATCGCGGCGGCATACTCGCCGCTGCTCTCCTGCTTCTGCTTGGCCGCCACGGTCACGCGGCGGTACTCCGTCGCCAGGTTGGCCTGCTTGAGCAGCAGGGTGAGCTTCGACACTTCCTGCTCGTTGTCCTCCCCTTCCGCCATGTTGCACAGCCCCGCATAGTAACGCCGGATGACTTCGTTGTTGGCGGCCTCCAGGCACACGTCGTCGTCGCTGATGCAGAACCCCACCATGTTGACACCCATGTCGGTCGGCGACTTGTAGGGATTGTTGCCGAAGATCTGGGTAAACAGCGCGTCGAGCACGGGGAATATCTCGATGTCCCGGTTATAGTTCACGGCGATCTTGCCGTAGGCTTCCAGATGGAACGGGTCGATCATATTGACGTCGTCCAGGTCGGCCGTAGCCGCCTCGTAGGCGATGTTCACGGGATGCTTGAGCGGCAGGTTCCAGACCGGGAACGTTTCGAACTTGGCATAGCCGGCCTTCACCCCGCGCTTGCGCTCGTTGTAGAGCTGGCTCAGGCAGACGGCCATCTTGCCGCTGCCGGGCCCCGGCGCCGTGACCACGACGAGCGGGCGCGTCGTCTCCACGAAGTCGTTCTTGCCGAAGCCGTTGTCGGAGGCGATCAGCGTCACGTTGGTCGGATAGCCCTCGATGATGTAATGGTAATAGGACCGGATGCCCATCCTCTCCAGCCGCTCGCGGAAGGCGACGGCGCTCGACTGGCCGTTGAAATGCGTGATGACCACGGAATTGACCAGCATTCCCCGGCTCTCGAACTCTTCGCGCAGGCGCAGCACGTCCACGTCGTAGGTGATGCCCAGGTCGTTGCGCACCTTGTTCTTCTCGATGTCGATGGCGCTGATGGCGATGATGATTTCCATCTCGTCGCGAAGCTGCATCAGCATCTTCAGCTTGCTGTCCGGCTCAAAACCCGGCAGGACACGGCTGGCGTGGTAGTCGTCGAACAACTTGCCGCCGAATTCCATGTAAAGCTTGTCCCCGAAATGAGAAATGCGTTCCTTGATGCGCTCTGACTGAATCTTCAGATACTTGTCGTTGTCGAAGCCGATTTTCATAGTCCCGTTCGTGCGTTAACGGGTTACAAATATAGGAAAAATATCGGTACAAACCATTTTTCTTGTACCTTTGCATCCGGCAAGCCATTCTGTCGCGCCGCGCAAGCGGTGAGGAAAGTCCGGACAGCACAGAGCGCCTCCCTGTGGAAAGCACAGACAGGTGAAAGCTTATGGAGCGCGTAACAGAAAACAACCGCCGGTTTGGCCCGGACT
>CAMZGD010000011.1 GCA_947306365.1 uncultured Bacteroidales bacterium | reverse complement strand
TTCAATGAACTTCCCGTTCTTTCCGAAACGGGCTGCAAAGGTAAAAACCTTTTTTTATTCTGCAAAATTATTTTCAAAAAATTCTGCAAAATATTATCCGGCTATTTTACGACGCACCATCCGCCGGGTACGGATGCGCCGACGGTATTGTCGTACATCGCCTCGCACACCACGGCCGGCCGGTAGAAACGTCCCTTATAGGCCGCCGTCACACGCGTCTTGACGTACGACGTGGAATTGCGGCCCTGATAAAGGTACGAGTAGATGCGGTCGTCGCGGAAGTCCTGGTAGAACCCGTCGATGCGGTCGACGTGGATTTCCCAGCCCGACGGGAAAATCTGCGTCAGGGCGAGGTTCGTATAGTCGGTCGTCGGACTCGGATTCGTAATATAGGTATAGACCAGGAAGTCCGTCCCCTGCTCGATCTCGGACGGGTCGATCGGCGTACCGTCGGGAAGCGTGTATTTCACGGTCAGCTGCAGGCCGTCGGCACGGGCCACTTCCTCTCCCTTGTCGGGAATGCCGGTGGAACTGACGACCACATAGACCGGTGCCTTCGACGAATTGGTGATCTCCAGGTCGAGCGAGGTTCCGTCTCCCGCGTCGAGCGAGCCCTGCGCAATCGCCTTGGCACCCTTGAGCGTGGAACTGCTCCGGCCTGTCTTCACGCTGACATTGAGGCCGTCCACCGAATTGTTCTTCATATAGTCGGCCACGGCCCGAAGAGCCCAGGCCGTACTCTGCGTGCTCATATAGTGCTTGCGGTCGTTGAGCCAGTTCGAAAGTTTCTCCACGCTCCGGAATGCGGCCGTCTTGTCGCCGACGGCCGTGGAGACCATCGCAGCGATGGCCTGCACGCGCTCCTCGCTGTCGAAGTTGGCCGAGAAGCGGTTGTAGGCCTGGGTGTCGGTCTTCTTTCCCTGGAGAACGTTGCGGGCCACGTCCTTCTTGCCGTCCAGCGCATAGGCGCCGGCCAGCAGCAGGCCGCTCGACTCGGGCAGCTTCGCCAGGTCTTCCCGCAGCCGGTTCATGTCGCCGCGGTCCGGCGATCCGGCCAGCGCCAGCACATAGCAGGCGTAAGCACGGGAATCAGCGTCATAGCTCTTGCCGGAAGCCACTGTCCTGAGGTACGACAGGTTCGCCTTCCGGAGCGATGCAGGCACCGCATAACCCGCCTTCTGCGCCTCGACCATGAAATGCGTGGCATATACCGTAGCCCAGACGTTCGCACCCTGGTAAGCGGACATCCCCGGCCAGTACGTCATCCCGCCCGAAGGGATGGCGAAGAGGCTGAGACGGCCGATTGCCGCTTTCACGTTCTTCTCCACCCTGGTGCGGTCTTCGGCCTTGAGTTCCATCAAATCGCCCAGATAAAGCTGCGGGAAGACCGAGGAAACGGTCTGCTCAAGGCAGCCGTGCGGATAGCCCGTCAGATAGCCGAGCCGGTATTCCAGGTCGACCGGCGGAATGGTGGAAGCTTCCACGTCCACCTCGTTCGTTCCGGGACGGCCCGCCAGGGCAAACGGCACGTTCACCGTCTTTCCAGCCTCGACCAGCTGGACCAGCGAGTTGGTCGTGCGCGGATTGGATTCACGGATTTCGATTTCCAGGTCCTCGGCCGAACTGTCGCCGGAACTTCTGGCCACGGTGTGGATCTTGCCGATGCCTGCCGCATCGGCCGCCTTCAGCGTGAAATAAACCAGCTGCTCGCCGGCTTTCGGCGCATTGACCGAGGCCGTATTGCTGCCGGAGACAGCCAGGGCCCCCTCAGCCTTGACTTCGACCGTCACGGAACCCACGCCGTCCTTGTTGGTGAACACCGTCACGGGCAGGACCACTTCTTCTTCCGTGCCCAGCACGCGCGGAAGCGTCGCCTTGACCATCACCGGTTTAGTGACCATCACGCTCTTTTCCGCAGCGCCCATCGCCGAACCGTCGGTCGCCACGACCATCGCCCGGAGATTGCCGATATACTGCGGAATACGGACCGTATGCTTACCGGTGGCCTTGGCCTTCACCGTGAAGGGTCCCAGGAACAGGGAGACCGGCTTGAACCGTTCCGCCTGCGTGTTCGGGGTCACCGGCGTGTCGCCTTCCCCGTCACCGCCGATGGCGAAGAGCTGTTCCATCCGGGCGCCGTACGCACCGATGATCAGGTCGTAGAGGTCCCAGGTCCGGACGCCGAGCGCCTCGGTCGCATAGAACGAATTCCAGGGATCGGGCGTCTTGAAGCGCGTAAGGCTCAGCAGGCCCTCGTCCACCAGGGCCACCACGTAGCTCATCGGACGGCCGTCCTGTTCGCGGACCGTGAAGGAGACCTCCTTCTCGGGCTGGATCTCGCCGGCGATGTCGATCACCGGGCGGAGATGCGTGGCGCTTTCCTCCACGAGGATGCGCTGTACGCCGAACATCCGGATCGGCGCATCGTTTTCCAGGTTGTTGTACGGCTGGATGAGCGAGACCGTCGCATAGACGTTCGGCGCCATGCCGGCCTCGATCGGAACCGCAATGTCGGTCTTCTCGCCCTTGCAGTCCACCCAGAAGGCCTTGAGCACCCGCTCGCCCTTTTCAATGGACACCAGGGCCCTGGCACCGCTGGCCGAAGGGATCGTCAGCTGCGCCGTCTCGCCGACGGCGAATTTTTCCTTGTTGAGCGACATCGGCAGCCGGACGGCGGCGTCGGAACTGCTTTCCGTACTCATCTCGTAGCTGCTGCGGACCATCGTTACCGCCGAAGCGGCGTGACCGCCGGCGAGATCGGTCGCACGTATGAAATAGAAGCCGCTCTCCTCTTTCGTGAAATCGAGCCGGAATTCGCCGGAACCGCCCGAGACGTTCACCGTCAATTCCTTGTACGGCTCGTTGTAGGAATCCTTCGCATAGGAAGCCAGGCCCTCGTAGGAAGAACTCCACCACCAGCTCCAGCCCATCTTGTAGATTTCCACGGCCACCTTGACGTTCGAAGCCACCGCCTTTCCGCCGGCATCCACCGCCGCCAGCTTGACGGCGTGGGTACGGTCCTTGTCGAGATACGATTCACCCCATTCGCTCTCCTGCTCGGGAAGGAACAGGCCGACATACGTGTCATACGGCGAGACGGTGGTCGTATAGCGGTCGATGCTGAAATCGCCGCTCTTCTCGAACACGCGCGTGGTGAACAGCGCCGTCAGCATACCCGGCACCCGGCCGAGCGCCCCGAGGCCGGCATTGAACGACAGGTTGCCGGAAGCGTCCGTCCGGCCCTTGAACAGTTCCTTGTGCTCGCCCGAGAAACTGCGGGAACGGTCTTCGAACACATAGCCCTTGTAGCCGTCGAAGGCGGTCCGTCCGCGCGACAGGTCCGCTTCGATCCGCGTCTCCAGGTCCCTGGCGGGATTGCCCACCAGCCAGCGGGCGGAAACGTCGCCATGGATGGAACGGGCCGGAGCTGCCGGCTTGTCGTTGAGCTTCAAGTCAATGACGATGTTGTTGGGCTTCACCGTCTCGATCTTTACCGTCTTGTACCAGGTCTGTCCGCCCGCCGTCACGGCCACCTCCCAGTTGCCCGTCGGGGCATCCGGGCTGGTCGTGAAGGTAAAGCTGTACATACCGTCGAAACCGGTGTTGCTGACCAGCGTGCTGATGGTCTGGCCCTGCGGGTTGCTGAGTACCGCCGTCACCGGATGGCCGGCGGGCAGCACGCCCTCGTCGAGCATCGACACGAACGTGATGTGGATGTCGTCGCCCGGCCGCCAGACGCCGCGTTCGCCGAACACATAGCCTTTCTGGCCCTTGCGGGAAGCATTGCCGTCCACTTCGAAACTGCTCATCGAAACCGCGCTGCCGGAAGCCATCGAGAGATACGACTTGTCGCTTCCCTTGCTGACGATGACCGTCCGGACCTGGTCGTCCGCCACGGTGCAGGCGAAACGGCCGCCCGAACCGGTAGTGCCTTCGCCGACCACCTGGTTCACGGAATTGTAGAGCGTCACCTTGGCGCCGCTTACCGGCTGAGCCGAGAGGATGTCGGTCACGAATACCGTATATTCCCCCTTGTCCGAACCCTTGGCGATGGCCGAAAGGTCGGAGACCAGGATGTTGCGGACACGGTTCTCATAGTCGCTATAGCTGCCGAAATAGTAGCTGCTCTCATAATGGTCGTCGCTGAACTCCGCCAGCGGATCGACGCCGCGGATCTCGATGCGGTAGACCGCACCGCGTTCCATCTTCACCAGGTCGGCCAGGTGCAGGCCGTAGGTGCCCAGATTGCGCAGCCGGGCGGAGTTGGGCTCGCCCAGCACCAGGGTCGTGTCGAGCACGACGCGGGCCACGTTGTCGGTGTAGCAGTAGGTGTCGCCCAGCCGGTTGTCCTGCAGGAACTGCAGCACGTTGTTCTCATAGATGCGTTTCACGCGGACGCGTGCCTTGGCATAGTTGATGGCCTGGAACGGCAGGTTCACGTCGCCCGAGGAGGGAAGCACCGCACCCCGTGCCAGGAACCTGACCATCGGCTCGCCGGTAGGAATCTCGAACCAGCGGTCGAAATCCGCTTCCAGTTTCTGTCCCTTTACGCTGCGGACGGCTTTGCTGACCGAGAGGAACTGCTTCTGCTCGGCCTTCACGGAAGGCACGATCCGCAGGACGTTCTCCTTGACGATGAAAGAAAGCTTCCCGGCACCCGGCATCGACACCAGGCCCTGGAAATCCTGCTTGGGGTCGAGCGCGGCGGAGAAAGCGATTTCAAAAGCGTAAGGATCCGCCTTCACGTCGCTTTCCACGACGACGAACTGCCCCTTGGCCGGGATTTCATAGCGGCGGCTGCCTTCCGCCGCATACTTCGGCCAGGCATACACCAGTTCCAGCGAGCCCTTCCGGTCGCCGGCCGCGATGTTGCCGACCGTGACAGTATGCGCCTTGCCGTCCTCCGCGTGCACCCACGCCACGGAAGCGTCGGCGCCCTTCACGGAGAACCCGCTCTCCAGGTATTTTCCGTCAAGGCTTTCGGGTGAAGTGACCTCCAGCTGGACCTGATAGCGGTCGTCGATATCCGGATAACCCGTCAGCTTGCTGTAGTCGAACAGCAGCACCGGCGCCAGGGTCGTCACCTCGAAGGTCTGCTTCCCGCCGGGAACACCGGCCATCCGGCCGAAATCGGCGGTTACCTTGTACGTCGTATTGTATTCCAGGGGTTCCTTCGGCACGATGCAAAGCGTCTGCGGGTCCACGATCTGGATGTCGAAATCCACTTTCGGAGAAATGGCGACCGCCTTCCGGGCGGCCTCGAGGGCCTGGTCGCCGTCTTTCAGCGAAAAGGCGTCGAACAGACGGACGGTCACGGGATCGTCGACCCGGATTTCCCGGGAATAACTGGCGATGCTGTCGCCTTCGTTCCCGCCGCACGATGCGGCAGCGGACAAGGCCAGCACGAAACTCAGGGCAAGGAGGATTCTTTTCATATTGCTAAAGTTTTTTGCCTATTTTTGCTAAGTAATGCAAATATACGAATTCGGGTGCACAATCGGAAGAAACTTCTGCTCCTTTTCGCCATCCTGGCCAGCCTGACCGTCATCGCTCTGATACTCAGGCCGAAAAAAATGTTCGACGATCCGGTCTGCGCCGTACTCGAAAGCCGTGACGGCCGGCTGCTGGGCGCCCGCATCGCCGCAGACGGACAGTGGCGCTTCCCGGCGTCCGACACCGTGCCCGAGAAATTCGCAAAAGCCATCATCACCTTCGAAGACAAACGGTTCCGGTGGCATCCCGGCGTCGATCCGCTGGCCATCGCACGCGCCCTGCGCCTCAACGCCCGCAGCGGAGAAGTCCGCAGCGGCGCCAGCACGCTGACGATGCAGACCATCCGCCTGAGCCGCGGCAACAAGCCCCGCACCGTCGGCGAAAAGCTGCGCGAGGCCCTGCTTGCCGTACGGCTCGAAGCCTATTGCAGCAAAAACAGGATCCTGGCGCTCTATGCCGCCAACGCGCCGTTCGGCGGGAACGTGGTCGGCCTGGAAGCCGCCGCCTGGCGCTACTTCGGCCGGCCGGCCGACGAATTGTCCTGGGCAGAGAATGCTATGCTGGCGGTGCTTCCCAACGCCCCGGCACTGATTCATCCCGGCAGCCGGCGGGACGCCCTGCTGGCCAAGCGCAACTTCCTGCTCGACAAGCTCTGTGCGGCGGGCGAAATCGATACGCTCGAATGTGCGCTGGCCAAGGAGGAGCCGTTGCCCGAAAAGCCGTGGCCGCTCCCGGAAATCGCCTACCACTATCTGGAAACCCTCCGCCGGCAGCAGGGCGACCGGCGTTATGCCAGTTCCCTCGACTACGTGCTGCAGCAGCGGGCGGAAGCCGTGGTCGGCCGTCACCACGACGTCTTCGCGACCAACGAAGTCTACAATCTCGCCGCCGTCATCCTCGACGTGCACACCGGCGCGCCCCTGGCGTATGTCGGGAATGCCGGACACACATCGCGCGAACACGGCGACAACGTGGACGTGGTGCAGGCGCCCCGCAGCAGCGGCAGCACCCTGAAACCCCTGCTGTATGCCGCGATGCTCGACGAGGGGGCGATCCTGCCCGACATGCTGGTCTCCGACATCCCCTTCCACTACAAGGACTTCTCGCCCAGCAACTACAACCACACCTTCGACGGCGCCGTCCCGGCGCGCGACGTCATCCGCCGTTCCCTCAATGTGCCTTCCGTGCGGATGCTGCACGAATACGGCATCGAGAAGTTCATCGACCTGCTGCAGCGGCTCGGATTCACGACCATCACGCGCGGGGCCGACACCTACGGCCTGTCGCTGATCCTGGGCGGTGCCGAGATCAAGCTCGGCGACCTGGCGACGGTCTATGCCGCACTGGCGCGGGAACTCGGGGATAAGACCGGTGAATCGGGCGGCAGGAACGATGCCGGCGGCCGGCGGGGACTGGCGCCGCTGTCCCGCGGTGCGGTCTGGTGCACGTTCGACGCCCTCACGGAGGTGAACCGGCCCGAAGAGGAAGGCGACTGGCACTATTTCAGCTCCACCCGCAAGATTGCCTGGAAGACGGGCACCAGCTACGGCAACCGGGACGCCTGGAGCGTGGGCGTGACGCCCGACTACGTGGTGGCCGTCTGGGCGGGCAACTGCGACGGCGAAGGCCGGCCCCTGCTCACCGGCGTCGGCTATGCGGCACCCGTGATGTTCGACTTGTTCAACCTGCTGCCGGCTACGGGCTGGTTCGAAATGCCGGCCGATGAACTGGAAGAGGTGACCTGCTGCGCACTCAGCGGCCACCCCGCCACGGACCTGTGCGCCGCCGATGGCCTGACGACCGTCCTGGCGCCGCTGGCACCGCGCCGGCCCGATCCCTGCCCCTATCACCGGCTCGTCCATCTCGATCCCGACGAACGATGGCAGGTGGACGGCGACTGCTGGCCCGTTTCGGAAATCCGTCACGTATCGCGCTTCGTGCTCCCGCCCGCCCAGGAGTGGTACTATATGAAATCACACAGCAGCTATCGTCCGCTGCCGCCCTTCCATCCGGATTATGCCGGATACCGCAAGTCCGGGGCCGTGGAGATCATCTATCCGCAGGACGGGATGCAGGTCGCCGCGCCGGTGGCGCTCGACGCCCGCAGCCAGGGCGTCGTATTCTCAGCTGCCCACAGCGACCCCGACGCCACCCTGTACTGGCATCTCGACGGTACGTATCTGGGCGAAACCCTCCACGGCGAACACAAGCTCCGCGTCGTTCCGGAACCCGGCCCCCATACCCTTACCGTCGTCGATGCCAACGGCCACTCGGCCGCCGTCCAGTTCACTGCCCGCTAGCCGCCGGTGTCGCTCAGGGGCTGTCCATCGACTTCCGGCAGCTATGGGCCACGGTTTAGGCCTTCAGCGTGGCCCACCGCCTAAAAAACGACAGTGGGCCACGTTTTAACGTCAAAACGTGGCCCACAAAAAAAGCTCCCTTGCGGGAGCTTTGGGTGGATGATGGGACTCGAACCCACGACACTCGGAACCACAATCCGATGCTCTACCAGCTGAACTACATCCACCATCTATGGGACTGCAAAGATAGCGTTTTTCTCTCGAAATATCCAAATATTATTTTCGATGCACGAAAAGAAACGGTCCCGTTCAGCGGGACCGTTTCTCAATTCTCTGAAGCGTACTTCCCTTATTCCACGCCGGCGAGACGCTTGTAGGTCGAGAGACGCCATTTGGCGAATTCTTCGGTCTTGGCGAAGAGTTCGGCGGCGTTGTCGGGGAACGACTTCAGCAGCGATGCGTAACGAACCTCTCCCTTGAGGAAATCCTGGAACTTGCTCCAGTCGGGATCGGCCTTGCTGTCGAGCGTGAACGGGTTCTTGCCCGCAGCCTCTAGCGCCGGATTGTACCGGTAGAGATGCCAGTAACCGCACTCCACGGCACGCTTCTCCTCGGCCTGGCTGTGGCCCATGCCCGCCTTCAGACCGTGGTTGATGCACGGTGCGTAGGCGATGATCAGCGACGGGCCGTCATAGGCCTCAGCCTCCTTGATGGCATTCAGGAACTGTGCCTGCGAAGCGCCCATCGCCACCTGGGCTACATAGACGTAGCCATAGCTGATGGCCATCATGCCCAGGTCTTTCTTGCGGATCTTCTTGCCCGAAGTGGCGAACTTCGCAACGGCGCCGGCCGGGGTCGATTTCGACGACTGGCCGCCCGTGTTGGAGTACACCTCGGTGTCGAGCACCAGCACGTTTATGTTCTCGCCGGAAGCGAGCACGTGGTCGAGACCGCCGTAACCGATGTCGTAGGCCCAGCCGTCACCACCGAAGACCCACTGGCTGCGGGCCGGGATGAAGTTTTGGAGTTCGAGCAGTTTCTTGCAGATACCGCAGCCACAGGCCTTCATCAGCGGAACGAGCGCATCACAGATCCTGCGCGTCGCGGCCGCATCGTTGCGCGAAGCAAGCCACTGTTCGAAGAGCGCCTTGATCTCGGAAGAACAGCTGTTGCATTCCAGTCCTTCGCGCATCAGGCGCGCGACCGTCTCGCGGACGCGGTCGGAACCCAGGTGGAGACCCAAGCCGAACTCGGCGTTGTCCTCGAAGAGGGAATTCTGCCAGGCAGGACCGTGTCCCTCGGCATTCTTGCAGAACGGCGAGGAAGCGAACGCAGCACTGTAGATCGACGAGCAGCCCGTGGCGTTGGCGATCATCATCCGGTCGCCGAAGAGCTGCGTGATGGCCTTGATGTACGGCGTCTCGCCGCAACCTGCGCAGGCACCGGAAAACTCGAAGAGCGGCTGCGCGAACTGCGAATTCTTCACGTTCTGCTCCTTCGGCGCGACGGTATCCTTGTAGCCCACGTTGGCGTGGAGATAGTCGAAGTGCGCCTGTTCGGCCGACTGGCTGTCGAAGCTCTTCATCACGAGGGCCTTCTCCTTGGCCGGGCACACATCGGCGCAGTTGCCGCAGCCCGTGCAGTCGAACGGAGAAACCTGCATCGTGAACGAATATTCCTTGAACTGGGCGATGCCCTGTTTGCGCTTGATGCCCTGCGGGGCCTTCTCCCCTTCAGCGGCCGTCATCAGGAACGGACGGATCGCGGCGTGCGGGCAGACGAAGGCGCACTGGTTGCACTGGATGCAGTTGGCGGGATTCCATTCCGGCACCTCGACAGCCGTGCCCCGCTTCTCGTAGGCAGCCGTGCCCGCAGGAATGGTACCGTCCACCGTCTCACCCGAGAAGGTGCTGACCGGCAGGTCGTTGCCATTCTGGGCAGCCACCACGTCGGCCACGTTGCGGATGAATTCCGGCGCCAGCCGGTTGTAGTTCGCGTGGATGAAGCGGCCCGTGGCTTTCTTCCACGACGCCGGAATCTCGACCTCGACATAGTCGCCGCCGCGGTCGACGGCCGCATAGTTCATCTTCACGACGTTCTCGCCCTTCTTGCCGTACGACTTGTCGATGGCTTTCTTCATGTAGGCGACGGCTTCCTCGTACGGGATGATGCCCGTGATCTTGAAGAAGGCGCTCTGCAGGATGGTGTTGGTGCGGCCGCCAAGGCCGATCTCCGCCGCGATCTTCGTGGCATTGATCAGGTAAAGGCGGATGTGCTTCTCCACGATGGTCTTCTTCACGAAATCGGGGATGCGGGCAAAGGTCTCTTCGGTGTCCCAGAGGCTGTTGAGCAACAGCGAACCGCCGTCCTTGATACCCTTGAGCACGTCGTATTTATACAGATAGGAAGGCACGTGGCAGGCCACGAAATCGGGCGTCGACACCAGGTAAGGCGCGTGGATGGGCTGGTCGCCGAAGCGCAGGTGCGAGCAGGTATAGCCGCCGGACTTCTTGGAATCATAGTCGAAGTAGCCCTGGCAGTATTTCGGGGTGTGGTCGCCGATGATCTTGATGGTGTTCTTGTTGGCGCCCACCGTACCGTCGCTTCCCAGTCCGAAGAACTTGCACTCATAGGTGCCTTTCTTCACGATGGAAACCTCTTCCTTGAGCGGCAGCGACTTGAACGTGACGTCGTCGACAATGCCGATGGTGAAGCCGTTCCTGGGTTCGCGCAGCTTGAGATTGTCGAACACGGCAATGATCTGGGCCGGGCTGGTGTCCTTGGACGAGAGACCGTAACGTCCGCCGACGATCATCGGGGCGTTGTCGCCCATATCGGCGATCACGCTCTTCACGTCGAGATACAGCGGCTCACCCAGCGCGCCGGGCTCCTTGGTACGGTCGAGCACGGCGATGCGGCGGGCCGTCTTGGGCAGGGCGCGGAGGAAATACTTCGCGGAGAACGGACGATACAGCCGCACGGTAATCAAGCCGAGCTTCTCCCCGCGCGTTTCAGCCAGGTAGTCGATGGTTTCCTTGATGGTCTCACAGACGGAGCCCATCGCGATGATGACGTTTTCCGCATCCGGCGCCCCGTAGTAGTCGAACGGCAGATAATGGCGGCCGGTCAGTTCGCTGATCTCGCCCATATAACGCGCCACGATGTCGGGCACGGCGTCGTAGTACGGGTTGCAGGCTTCGCGGGCCTGGAAGAACACGTCGGGGTTCTGGTTGGTGCCGCGGGTGACGGGCTTGTTCGGATTGAGGGCCTTCGCACGGAAGTTCGCGAGGGATTTGTCGCTGACCAGCGGACGGAGGTCTTCGGCTTCCAGCATCTCGATCTTCTGGATCTCGTGGGAGGTGCGGAACCCGTCGAAGAAGTGGACGAACGGAACGCTCGACTTGATGGTGGCCAGATGGGCCACGGCGGCCAGGTCCATCGCTTCCTGCACGCTGGCGGAGGCCAGCATCGCGAAGCCGGTCTGACGGACGCTCATCACGTCCTGGTGGTCGCCGAAGATGGAGAGCGCCTGCGACGCGAGGGTGCGGGCCGACACGTGGAACACGGTCGGAAGCAGCTCGCCGGCAATCTTGTACATATTGGGAATCATCAAAAGGAGGCCCTGGGACGCCGTGAAGGTGGTGGTCAGGCTGCCCGCCTGCAACGAACCGTGCACCGCGCCGGCGGCACCGCCTTCGCTCTGCATCTCGGTCACTTTCACAACCTCGCCAAACATGTTCTTCTTGCCGAATGCGGCCCACTCGTCCACAAGTTCCGCCATCGTCGAAGAAGGGGTGATCGGATAGATGGCCGCGTGCTCACTGAACAGATACGCCACGTGAGCCGCGGCAAAATTGCCATCGCAGGTGATGAATTTCTTTTCTTTCATACGACTGTTATTTAATTTATTTGTTTATCAATTCGCTTTTCCACCTAAGTTACAGACGTACAAAGATACCGTTTATTTTGAGAAAAAGCGATTTTTCTTTCCCTGTAAGCAACGTCGCCGGCCCCGGAGAGGGGTCGGCGACGGCGAAAAAGGATGGCGTGACGCCTATTCGTAATAGTCGTAGGTCACGGAAATGTAGACAATATCGAAGCCTGGTCTCTCAGCCAAATCGGGAGCCTGGAGGACTGCGGAAATGCTCGTCATGGAAGGATATCCACTGTAACTTGCCGTTAACGCTTCTGTCGTGTTATCCTGGGATGTACCGCCGGTGAAAGGACCGGTGATACTGGCCGGATTGAAATTCTTGCTGTTGTATCGCAGGAAGCAGATACGGACATCCGTGATTGTCACGTTCGAGACCGTTTCCGTATTGACCGGGCTGACCGTCACCGTGGATGATTCATTTCGCGTAATCTCGACAATTCCGCCATAATCCAGGGAGAAGCCAGTTGAAACGATATATATACCGGAGATGGACACATTCACGTTCCCCTTGGTGGCATTTCGGGTTTCTCTCGGATCAAGCCTCGTATAATCATCTACTCCTTCTACGTGGATGTCATACGGACCGAAATCAGCATAGGTATACTCGACCGTCCGGCCCTCGACCTTCTGCTTCGGCAACTGCACGATCGTGAAGGTCTGATTCTCGAAACCGGAGCGGACCGCCCGGACCGTATAGGTGACAGGGTCGGTGATGCTGGCGTTCTTCGGGAACGTCACGGTGATCTCCGCATTGCCGCTGCCGCCTGATTGCGACAACGTGACGCCGGTCGGAGCAATCAACGTCCAGTTCGGAGCCACACTGCCGGTCGAAGTGAGCGTAAAGGAGGTGCTTTCGTCGTTGGCATTGACGGTTCTCGACACAGGGGAAACGGAGAATAACGGAGGCAGCTGCACGATCGTGAAGGTCAGGTCGTCGAATCCCTCACGCGAAGCCGTGACCGTGTAGGTCCGGGCCTCCGAGCCGGCATTCGCCGGGAAGTTCACGGTAATCTCCGCATAGCCGCTGCCGCTCGGTTGCGACAACGTCACGTTCTCATCGCTGGCCGTCAGTGTCCAGGTCGGATTCTCGGCGCCCGAAGAAGTGATGGAGAACGTGGCGCTGGTCTCGTCGACACCCACTTCCACCGACTCCTTGTCGAGCATGAACACCGGACCGCCGACAGTTACCGGAAATTCGGCAACGGCAAAATACGGGTTCGTGCGGCCACGCTCGGTCTGGACCTTGTCGAGCACCCGGAAGTTGGTGGCATTCGTGTGGTTGACAGACGTGTTTCCGTCCCGCGTGGTCTTGAACTGCGTAGTGAACCGGGTGGTCGTCGCGCCGGTTACAGCATTATGATAATCCGAATACTCGATGGTCTTGATGAAATAATATGCGTTCTTGTCCGGATTGAACAACGAGGGCCCGGATTCCACGGGAAGCCCGTCGACCGTGGTGAAATCGCCGCTCTCCGCCTCAATCCGAAGGGCCAGCGGGAACATCGAATAGCCCAGGTCGTTGGGTAGGTAAATGGTCAGGGTGGTTTCCTCCCCGGCGGCTTCGGTAGCAAGCGACGTGGCGTTCACTTCGTTCTGCCCGTTCCTGAAGTACTGGGTACCGATCACGTGATAGTTGACGTTGCGGTACATGGCCCTTCCGGCGTGAGAATTCCCCTCGATATGGAGGACGCTCTGCCTTGCGTTCTGTCCGGGCGCAGCCAGGGGAACCGTCGCCACATACCATTGCTTGCTGTCGTCGGGGGTTCCGGTACCGCTGTACGGGCTGCCGGAGATGCTGGAAGCCGTGATGGCCTTATAGGCTTCATCGTTGTTCGGATGACTGACAGAAAGCGCGATTCCGCCCGTAAGATATTCCGTCGAACTGCCGCTCTGGTAATACATCGTATAATAGATGGTCTTATCTTCCTGTACGGTACCGACATAGTCGATATACTCCACCCAGAGGGTGGTGCCGTTCCCGTCGGAAATCTGCTCCAGGGTAGCGGTCTCCACGGAACCGGACACGTCGCCGATGGCATCGTGCGCAAAAGCCGCCTCAGGCGAATCATAGCCACGGGTTCCGGTAATCTCGCCGATCTTGAAATCGTAGGTCACGCCGCGATAGATCGGGAAATACGCACCTGACGCATCGGCAATCTCGATCTTGAACCAGGTCAAGCCACTGGCGTCGTGCGCCGGATTCTCGATGGAATACGTGCCGCCGACGAGAACACACGTGGCCGGCTGCTGGCTGTTCGGAATCGTACGCTCATACATATAGGCATACTTGTTCGTGCTGGAACCGGTAACATCGATGAACGATGTCGGCTGTGCGGTATCAAAGCCGCCTGCCAGCGAACCGGGGTACTTGGCGTTGGCCACATCCGCGTGGGTAATACCTTCCAGGTAAGGATTCTTCGCCGAATAAACGTACGAGAAGGTACTGCTGTCGGTATTGAAAGGAGCGACATAACCCGCCGTCGGTACATTTACCAGCGCAAACTTTTTCGGCGTGAAATTGCCGTCTGCCTCTTTCTTGGACACCGTAATCTCGGCGAAGTTGCGCACGAACGGGATACTGCGCAATACCTGCGCGACGTAGACGGACTGGAAATAGCCGGTACCGTCGATGATCTTTCTTCCGTTCCGCTTGATGTAATCGCCCTTGTTGATCGTGATCGTTCCGAAATTCGGGTCTTCATAGGAGTAGGACATGCCCGAATAGGCGATGCCGTCGGGATAGCCTGTTCCGTCATACGATACCCCATCATATCGGTAGGCGCTGATGCTGTCGAGTTCGAAACGCTGCCAATAAGCCGTATTGCCGTTTTCGGTGGTCAGGGCGTTCAGGATCACATCCTCGCCGGAGGTACCGGCAAGTGCGATGAGCTGCTCATAGGTCGAGACCGGAGAATCCGCGATGAAGTGCAGGATCCTGGGCTTTGACGACATATTGACGTCCACCGTATAGACGGGATCGGCGCTTGTGCTGCCGTTGGTGAGATTCTCCGGATGGGTGAGCGTAGCCTGCTCATATTGCCGAAGCACCCCGTTCTGGTTGAAGACCGCCACATGGATGGTTTCAATGGTCGGGTTGTGGGTCATGGCGCCCTTGGTAGCCGGCGGAAGCGTAAACGCGAGGGTTACCTTCGAGCCTTCTTCGGAATCCTCGACCGCAGGTACGCAATTCTTATCGAGCGGTTCTACACAGGCTGCAGCCAGCAGCAACAGGCAGATACTATAGATATACTTTTTCATGATCATCTCGTTTTACCTTGCCCTGTCACCCCACTTGAAAGCATTGATGGCAACAGCATCGCCTTTCCAGTACCATTCATCGTAGACACAACGGACCCAGCCCGTGGTGTGTTCCGTATTCTCTGTGACGGTTCCGTCCAGATTCACCTTGACCAACCCGTGCGCACTGTAGTAGCGGGAACGGCTGGAAGGATCCGCCACCCCTAAGTCGATCGTATTGAACAAGCTGGGAATCAATCCCTTCGCAGACAGCGTCGTAATATATTGCAACTCGGCTTTCGTCGGAACCCGCCACCTTCCCGCAGGATATCCTTCTTCCTGATAGGCTGCGCAGCGCGCCTGCATATCCTCGAAAGTAGAGGACTCGCCACACTTGCCATAGGAGGATGCGATCCGGAAAGACGGTGCGATCATGTTCTCCGTCCGGTCTGTCCGGTCCGTCGGATAATAATAGGACAGCGACCTGGGAGAAGACCCATACACGGCAGGAGCCTGGGCGAAAGAATAAGTCAGGTTGTCTATGACCTCGACACGGGGGTCTCCCAGGACAGCGCCCAGGTCCGGATCCAGTACCGTGGTCGTAATGACATACATATTCGGGTTCTGGTTTGTTCCTGTCAGAATGACATTATCGGAGCTCACCCTTATTCCCTGGACAAAATACCATTTCCCACTGTCACTCTGGTACACCCCATCACTCTTTTTCGAACCATAATAAAAATCATTGTTGATCCAGACATAACCTTGGTTATAGTACAGTCCGCTATCGTAATCCATAATGTTAGGATAACCACCATAATAAGTACCGGTATATTTCGTACTGACTTGATTGCGGATATACAGCGAAGGATACTGGACCACCGTGATGTCCTTGTAGAAATTGGCATTGTCGGCGTGACGGATCCGGAACCGGTAGGTAATCGGCGAAACATCCCATTTCTGCATGTCGTCGACCGATGATTCGCAGGTGTGCCGGATCTTGACCTGATTGTCGTCCGTCGTCTCAAGCCGGTAGTACTGGCCGCCCGTCAAGACGGTCGATCCGGTACTCCGCGTCAGATAAAGCGTTTCCGGGGTCAGCGTCGAATAATTGTTGTACCAGGCGGTTTGGGCGAAGGAGGACCCGGACAGCGGCACCACTTCGATGTCGTGGCTGGAGATCACCGGAATCTCCATTTCGTCTTTCGCGTAAAACTCGAAGTAGGTGGCGCAGTTGAGGTAGCGGCCGGCATTCTGGTCGCCGCCCATGACCTGCGGCGTGTTCCAGTCGACCACGTGGTACTTGCCTTCCAGCTCCACGGGGACATCGTCGGCTTCGCTGCCGAGCACCGAAAGCTCGAGGCTGATGTGATAGCACCCGTTGGCATCAATGGATGTGCGTTTCGGAATCAGGATCTTGTAGTAGAATTCCGTGGTCTTGGCGTCGTAACTGCCGGGAATGGGGTCGCCATCCCCGTTGTTGGCGCGCTTGTAACCCTGCCAGGGGAGGATGACCTTGATGAACGGCGCGTGCGTGTCGTTCACGTTCCACGAGATCGGCATCGAATAGAGCGGAAGGCTGCTGATTTCGTAGTAGGGCTTTTCGGAAGTCTGGGTGGTCCGGCGGCGGGCATAGTTCCCGGATTCTTCATCCAGGACGTGGATCTTATGGCCGTTGCCGTCCAGCGTATAGTTCCAGTCGCCATAGTAATAGTCGCCCTCGTGTTCCGGAATCTTGTCCGCTTCTGAGATACCGTTTTTCCACTTCCAGCCGTTTGCCGTCGTGGACGAACTGACAGTTACCTCATACACGTCATCCCAGACCGTGGATCTGACCAGATACTTGTTGTTCAAGGGATACAGCGACTCGGGAACGGAACCGAGCACGGCCCCGTTCGAATACGCGCCGCCCGCCGGGTTGGAATACATCGCGTAGCGGGGCGAAGCGGAGTAGAACCAGCGGGAGTCTGCACCGTCCTTACCATATTGATATTTCGTTCCGGAAAGGGTGCCGTGAGTGCTGCCCCAGAGCATATAGATCTGGATGTGCGAAAGATCGGCATCCCACGACTTCACGTAAACATCCTGGCCGCCGGCATTGGTGTAGGTCTGCTTGACCGTCTTGGCGACGTGCAGGTCAAGAATGATCTTGGACGCGATGCGCTTGAGTTTCGGCTGAACCGGAACTTCCTGTTTATACAGCAGTTCGCAGGGAACGGGCGCATCGGTCCGCATCACGAATTTTTCAGGAGCGGGAACGCCTGTCGTGGCGGAAGTGTACCGGTAGAACTCGGACTGACCGGCCGAGATGGACTGCTTGGCATCCAGCGGCGTGTTCTTGCCGAACGCCAGGGTCTTGAGGCTGGCGAAAGTACCGGAATAGGAAATGTCGCTGCTGGCCGTCGACGCCCCCTGGACCATATGCCTGATGACAGGGCTGGCCGGGTCGGAACCGTCGAATTCGAACCATTCGTCCCCTTCGACCGGCGTGTCGGGTTTTACGGGCAGGTTGGCCACCACATAGACATAGACGGTGCCGCCTGTGGGGAAATAACTGTCAAGAATAATGTTCTTGGGCGTACGCACGTGGGTGTCCGCGTTTTCATAGCCGGTCTCGTGGCCGCTGAGGACGATATCGGTTCCTTCGGAATCCCGATAGAGGAACCAGTAGTAATCCGTAATGATGCGTTCGTTGTAGGTGTCATCCCCGTCTTCGGTAGCCGGGTCGGCCTTGGTCACGGGACTTGCACAAACCGGCGCGAGGCTGATTGCCGTATGGTCGCCCTTGACAGGCTGCGGAAAGTCGAGTTCCCTTACACAGGAGACGGCCAGTAAGGCAGCCGCCGCAGCGGTTGCCGCCAATATCGTAGTAATTGTCTTTTTCATCGTTTAGTTGGTCGTCTTTTGCGGTATGACAAATCGCCAGAAAGAGAAGGAACCGTCCTTGTGGACATCCTGGATCTCGGAGTCGGCGCTGTACGTCGCATTCTCGTCGAACGAGACGCTCGAACTGAACAGGCTCTTGATGATGATGGAGTGAGGCACGTTGCGCTGGTCGTCGGTTACGTTGCACGTGATGTGGAGGGTCACCGTCCTGCTCATGATCTGTCCCCTCAGGTCGGTGCTCCCCGAGTCGGTTTCATCGTCCCAGACTTCAACCTTGAAGGCAGCCGTGCCAAGACCGGTCAGGTCATCGGCCGGGGCCTCGGGAATGAGCTGCCAATACCCGCCCGTCGGCGCCTGCGGCGTAAAAGTCACCAGGAAATAAGGCTGTTTGCCCGGTCCGTAGTCCTTGCTCATGTCGAGTGTCCGGATCTGGTAGTCCTTGGTTCCGGTAGGATAGTAGTTGTTGCCGGTCTCCGTCGCGTTGAGGATGTCAAACTTGATGGCCTGGATATTCTGCGAGAAAGTCGTCTGCTCGCTGACCAGGTCCCAGGGAAGGTCTTCAGGCTTGAGGACGATCTTGTATTTCCAGGTCTCTCCCAACTTAAGGAGGTTGATGCGGTACTTCCGTCCCGCCCGGAACTGATAGGCGGACGACCCGTCCGTATCGGTCAGCGCCAGGGTAGCCGTACCCGCCGAAGTGGTAATCCTGAGGCTCAGCAGTCCTTCATTGGCTTTCGGAATGGTGAAGAGCGTGAAGGTGATGCCCTTGGTGGAAGTCAGCTGAACGGCGTTCATCGTCAGTGCTACGGAATTGGAAGCGGGCGTATCGCCGCTTTCCACCACCGTGACCGACCCATACGTGTCAAGATTGGCACCCGCCTTCATCCGGTAGGTTCCGGCCAGGCGGTCGCTGGCGCCGACAAGTTCCACTTTGCTGACCGTGAAATCCCGGTCCGCGCTGGTGATGTTGACCTCGAACGCCGTGAAAGCGGGCTGGAAATGCAGTTCCACCGGTTTGTCACTGCTTTCCACCGTCGCAGACGCAGTCAGCACGGCATAGTCCATATTCGGCGCATACACGTCGTAGGTGTAGTACGCGTCGTCTGCGGACGTTGCCGCCGTGCCGTCTTCCTTGAGGTATTTCTTCGTGGAGGTCGAAGGGAGCGCGATGGTCGCAGGAAGCGTGGCTTCCACTTTGCCGAGCTCGCTCCGCCAGGCCTGGATCGCCTCGTCGGAAGGATTCTCCCCATCCGGCGCGGGATCGCAGTTGATGCTCTTCACGGCACCGGTTCCGGGCCGGGGATTCACGGCGTAGAAAGTATAGGAGCCGGTATGTTCGTTGTCCCAGCTCAGGCCGTCGGCCTCTTCGCCCGGCCCCGGGGACGTGGCGACGATCGAGGCTTTGCTGTGGTGTTCCAGCGTGTCCCTGACCTCCGTCACGACATAGTCTGCAAAGAAAACATCCGGATTGTTCCGGCGTGCAGCGAAGTCGCTGACGACCCGCAGGCCGTCGTTCACCACCCAGTTGATGTACTGATAGGTCGTCGTACCGGGGACATCGTCGCCATACACGGTTTTTGTCCCGGCCTCCCGGGACACCGTCACGAACGTTATCTGACGGCCTTTGTGTTTTAAATCCGAACAGCCGCCCGGGATCAGGAGCGTTCCCGCAAGAACGGCGGCAATGATCGCTTTTGTCAAATCTTTCATCGTTTCGCCTTATCTTATTGCCAGTCCCAGTTCGCATTCCAGCCGAACGTCTCGCTGCCTGCATCGATATCGGTCACCTCCTGACCGTCAGAGACGACCCCCAGGGGTTCGTCCACCGCGGATCCGGCCAGCAGGCACACATCCGTGCTGACGGGCACCGTCTGGCTCACTTCGGGTTTCCGATAATACTGTTTAACAATCATATCTCAAAATATTTCAGTCACTTAATTCGCGCAAAGATATAGAATAAAAATGAATACCTAATTATAAATGCGGTTTTTCGTTAACAAATACCGGCAATTTCAACATCCGGAAGGGTTTTCCGCACCAATCCCTGCAGGACCGTTCCGGGGCCGACCTCCGTGAAGGAGGCGGCGCCGTCGGCCGCCATGTTGCGGACGGTCTGCGTCCAGCGAACCGGCGAGGTGAGCTGCATCAGCAGGTTGTGGCGGATTTCGGCGGGGTCGGTGTGGGGCTGCGCATCCACGTTCTGGTAGACGGGGCAGACCGGCGTGCAGAATGCCGTCCGATCAATGGCCTCTGCCAATTCCTGACGGGCGGGTTCCATCAGCGGAGAGTGGAAGGCGCCGCCTACCGGAAGCGGCAGCGCACGTTTGACACCGCGGGCCTTGAGTTCCGTGCAGGCGGCAGCCACGGCCTCCGTCTCGCCGGAAATCACGATTTGTCCGTCGCTGTTGTAATTCGCGGCGATAACGATGCCGGGCGTCTCGCGGCAGACCGTCTCGATGGTTTCGGCATCGCCGCCGATAATGGCGGCCATCGTGCCGGGGACAGCTTCGCAGCAACGCTGCATCGCGTGGGCGCGAACGGAGACCAGCCGGAGCCCGTCTTCGAAAGAAAGGGCGCCGGCCGCCACCAGGGCGGAGAATTCGCCCAGCGAATGACCGGCCACCATATCGGGCTGTATGCCCGAACACATGGCAGCGGCCACGGAATGGAGAAACACGGCGGGCTGTGTCACCTTCGTAGCTTTCAAATCGTCAGCCGTTCCGGTGAACATAATCTCCCGCAGGCCGAAACCAAGAATGCTGTCGGCGGCGTCGAACAAGTCACGCGCCTGAGGCTCGCGGACGTAGAGTTCCTGTCCCATTCCCGTAAACTGGGACCCTTGTCCCGGAAAAACGTATGCTTTTTTCATCTTTCTTACCTTTTATTATCGCGGCGCAAAGATAGTAATATTATGATTGACGCCCGACAAAAAAAGCCAGGCGTCATGCCTGGCTCTCGTACCCCCGTGCGGAATCGAACCGCAACCGTCAGAACCGGAATCTGAAATTCTATCCATTAAACTACGGAGGCCGGTTTCTGACTGCAAATATATTGTTTTTTCCTGAAGAAAACGTTATATTTGCGAAATGTTTTGCGGAAAATCACAAACAAATCATAACTACAACCCTACGATATGGCTCGTGAAATAAAATTTTCGCTCGTTTATCGAGACATGTGGCAGTCATCCGGCAAATACACCGCCCGTGTTGACCAGCTGAAAGAAATAGCTCCGGTAATCATCGACATGGGATGCTTCGACCGCGTGGAAACGAACGGCGGTGCCTTCGAACAGGTGCAGCTCCTGTATGGCCAGAACCCGAACAAGGCCGTCCGCGCCTTTACGGAGCCGCTCCACAAGGCAGGCATCCAGACCCACATGCTCGACCGCGGCTTGAACGCCCTCCGCATGTATCCCTGTCCTGTCGACGTGCGCAAGCTCATGTACAAGGTCAAGCACGCCCAGGGCGTCGACATCACCCGTATCTTCGACGGCCTGAACGACGCCAACAACATCATCCCCTCCATCAAGTACGCGATCGAGGGCGGCATGATTCCGCAGGCATCCCTGTGCATCACCTACTCCCCCATCCATACCGTGGAGTACTACACGACCCTGGCCGAAAAACTCATCGAAGCCGGCGCACAGGAAATCTGCCTCAAGGACATGGCCGGCATCGGCCGTCCCTGGTCGGTCGGACAGATCATCGCAGGCATCAAGAAGAGCCATCCCGACATCATCGTCCAGTATCACGGCCACACCGGCCCCGGTTTCTCCGTGGCTTCGATGCTGGAAGCCGCCAAGGCCGGCGTCGACGTGCTTGACGTGGCCATGGAGCCGCTTTCCTGGGGCAAGATCCATCCCGACGTGATCACCATCCGTGCCATGCTCAAGGATGCCGGTTTCCAGGTAAAGGACATCAACATGAAGGCCTACATGGAAGCCCGCGCCCTCACGCAGAAATTCATCGACGACTTCCTGGGCTACTTCATCGAGCCGACCAACCATCACCTCACCTCCCTGCTGGTGGGCTGCGGCCTGCCGGGCGGCATGATGGGTTCCATGATGGCCGACCTCAAGGGTGTCCACCCCGCCGTGAACATGTACCTCCGCAACAACGGCAAGCCCGAGGTCTCGCTCGACGACCTGGTGGTGAAACTGTTCGAAGAAGTCGAGTACGTATGGCCGAAGGTGGGTTATCCGCCGCTCGTGACACCGTTCAGCCAGTATGTGAAGAACATCGCCCTGATGAACATCATGGCTGAAGCGCAGGGCAAACCGCGCTACAGCCTCCTGACCGACAAGAGCATCTGGGGCATGATCCTGGGCAAGAGCGGCAAGCTTCCCGGCGACGTGGCTCCGGAAATCAAGGAACTCGCCCAGAAGCAGGGCTTCGAGTTCTTCGAAGGCGACGTGCAGGCACTCTATCCGGACGATATGGACGAGTATCGCAAGGAAATGAAGGAGAACGGCTGGGAGTTCGGTCCCGACGACGAAGAACTCTTCGAGCTGGCCATGCACCCCACGCAGTATCGCGACTACAAGAGCGGTGCCGCCGAGAAGCGCTTCAAGAACGACCTCGAAGCCGCCCGTGCCAAAGCGGGTGCGCCGATCATCGTCGAGCGTCCGGTCGTGGAGCGTCCGGCCTTCGACATCGAGAAGTACACCGAGCAGCATCCGGATGCACAGCCGATCCAGGCCACTGCCGCCGGTACGCTTACCTGGACCGTCGATCCCGCCGGCGAATCCGTCGCCCCGGCCATCGGCACGAAGATCGAGGAAGGCAAACCCGCCTGCTGGGTGCAGGCCTACTATGGCGTAGAGGAATGCAAGGCGCTCAAGAGCGGCCGCATCGTCTCGATCAACGCAAAGCAGGGCGACAAGGTCGTCAAGGGCCAAATTGTCGGCTTTATCGAGTAAAAAAGAAGCCCGGCGTGCCGGGCTTCTTTTGCTTAGTTGAGGAGTTCGATCGCAGGATCGAGCTCCTTTTTCAATTTCGGGACGTCGATCTCGAAATAGTGATAGGCGTAGAGATACTTTGGCTTGATGAGATTCGCCGCCTTGACGAATTCCTCGTCGGTCATCGTGTACGGCAGGTTCTTCGGCAGGAAGGCCAAGTCGATCTTCGGCAGGTCCTGCATCTCGGGAATCGGTTCGGTATCACCGGCCAGATACACCTTGAAGCCGCCGAAGTCCAGCACATAACCGTTGCCCACGCCACGCGGATGGAACAGGTCGCCGGAAGGATTCCGCCGGTTCACGTTGTAAGCCTCCACGGCCGCGATTTCAATCCCCTGCCAGGTACAGACCTCGTCGTTGGCCAGCACGGTGTAGCGGCTGTCCACACGCCCGACGTTCTGGCTCACGATGAACGTGGTGCGCGGCGTCTCGATCTTCGAGAAAGCCTTCCTGTCGTAGTGGTCGTAGTGGTTGTGGGTGACCAGGATCAGGTCGGCCGGAGGATTGCCCGAATATTCATGGATCTCGCTATATGGATCCACATAAATCATCTTGCCCTGTATCTCGAACAGGACGGAGGCGTGTCCGAATACCTCGACCCGGAGCTCGCCCATCGGAGTCTGGAAAGCTTTCATATTTGCAAAGATAACAAAAAAACAGCCGCTCTGGAAAGGGCGGCTGTCAAGTAACAAGTCAGATTGAACGGTTATTCCGATCCGGAATAGCCGGGATTCTGCTGGATCGACGGATTTGCGTGGATCTCGTCGATGGATATCGGGAGACGGCACAGGTTATTGCTGCGGTCGATGGTCAGGCCACGGCGGGACGATACGGTGGCACCGTAATAGGCGTTGTCCTCAAAGGTGACGGTCTTGTTCAGGCGGCATGCTTCGAAGAACAGCTTGCCTTCGCAAAGGAACTCGCGACGATACTCGTTGTAGATAGCATCAGCCGTCACGGTCGAAGCAGTCCAGGCCGTGTAGCGCGGATCACGCTTGGCAATCGCATTCAGATACTCGGCAGCCTTGGCCTTGTCATTGGTCGACAGTGCAGCCTCAGCGGCAAGCAGATAAGCCTCGGACAGGCGGAACACCTTGATGTTGACAGCCGTGAAGTTCGAAGATCCCTTGTCGCCGGCCAGATTGATGCTGCCCGAATACTTGTAGCAGCAGTCCTTCCCATATTCTGAACGGGCCTTGATGTTGTCCGACACGGAGTCGTCGCCATAATAGTGGTCCCAGTCCATGATGCCCCAGCGGACATCGTCCTTGCCCATGATATCCATCCAGTACTTGCTGGCGTAAAAGTTGCCGTTGGCGGTATTGATATGCCCCTTGCGCATATAGTAGCAGCCCAAGCTGCCCGTGCCGAGGTCACCCTCGCTCGGATAAATGCCGATCTCGAAAATCGATTCGCTTCCGAACTCCCGTGACCACGAGGCAACCCAGTTTTCCGGGGTATAGAGGTCATACTTCTTGCTGCTGATCACTGTCTCGAAGCACTTCAGCGCTGCAGTCTGGTTGTCCATATACTGATACACCTTGCCGAGCAGCATCTGGTTCGCATAGTAATTGACATAGCCGCGGGCGACCTTGGTCGAAAGCAGCGGAGCGGCTTCGGTCAGGTCGGCGACGATTTGCGTGTAGGCCTTCTCCACCGGATCGCGGAGCAATTTGGCCGAAGCATCGACCTGCTCGGTGACTACCGTGATGCCATCACTGCTCTTATCCATGTTGTACGGCTTTCCGTACAGGCGGACGAGGTCGAAATGAATCATAGCGCGGATTGTCAACGCCTGGCCGAGGATGTCATCAAAGTCCTCGGTCGCACCTTCACTCTGCAACTTCTTGATGTTGTTGATAATGTTGTTGGCCTGCAGCAGGCAGTTATAGCCCGTGGACCAGAAGCCCGAATAGGCTCCGCTGGAAGCCGAGTGGTTGAAATAGTAAAGGGCATCACCCGGGTTACCGCCCGTATAGATGGTCAGGTCGCCGCCTTTCGCATCACCGTAGAGCAGGAAGTTCCTGCCGTAGTAATTCGACGAACTCATCTTGTAAATCAAGCCGTTGAGCATGACTTGCGCATCGTGGATGCTGGTCAGGCAGGTGGAAGAGTCCGCCTGGTTGGTCGGAGCCATGTCGAGGAAATCCTGGCAGGAAGCAAGCGTCAGGATGCACACCAATGAAAGCAATATGCTGTATATCTTTTTCATGATTCTAAGTTTTTGAGGGTCCGTTAGAAGCTGAGTTCAATACCGAAGGTATAGGTCTTTCCAATAGGCGTCTCAAAGGCACGGGAACCGTAGGCATTGACTTCCGGATCGGCCCAGGTGTACTTGGAGAAGGTCAGCAGGTTGCTGCCGTTGAAATAGACGCGGGCCTTGTCGAGACCGACCTTCTTGATCAGGTTGGTCGGCAGGTTGTAGCCGAGAGAGATGGTTTTCAGGCGGAGGAACGTGCCGTCGTGCATCCAGCGGGAGCTGTATTCCATGGCATCCTCAAGGTCGCAGCCGCGGAGCTGGGGATAGATGCCGTTGTGGTTGGTCGGCGTCCAGACGTTAGCCAGGTACTCCTTGCTGCGGATACGGTTCCAGAAATAACCGTCGTCAGCCAGACGATAGACCGAGCCGTCGTAAATCTTGCCGCCCAGCTTGTAGATGAAGTTCAAGCCGAAGGTCAAGCCGTTCCATTCCAAGTCGGTGTTGATGCCGCCATAGGCGAACGGGTTGACATCGCCGAGAATCACCTCGTCGGTGTCATTGAAGTCAAGTACGACGTTGCGACCATTAATCTTCATGTCGCAATTGTCATTGTTGGAATACCAGAGGTTGTCGCCATTCTCAGGGTTGGTCCCGGCCCACTCCCGACCGTAGATGGCAAGGGTCGATTCACCGACGCGATAGAGGAACTGCGTGTTGCCGTCGCCGCCCGTAGGGTCGTACCAGATGATGTCAGCGTCATCATACAGTTTCGTGACTTTCGAACGGATGAACGAAGCATTGACGCTGGCACTCCAACGGAAGTTGTTGTTGCGGATGATATCGCCGCCCAGTTCCACTTCGAAGCCGTGGTTGTTGATCTCGCCGATGTTCTGAAGCGTGGAACCGAAGCCCGTGGTCGTTGAAATCGGAACGTCCTGCAGCAGGTCTTTGGAGTCGCGGTTGAAGTATTCGACGCTACCGGTGAGGCGGCTGTTGAACAGGCCGAACTCGAGGGCGAGGTTGTACGTATAACTGGTTTCCCAGGAGAGGTTGGCATCGGCCGCATTGACCAGCGCGCCACCCGGGGAACCCATATATTGATAGCTGTAGCCCGCCAGCGAACGCCAGCCGTAGTTGCTGCTCGGCAATGTACCGTTGACACCATAGGAAGCCCTCAGGCGAAGGTTGTCTACGACGTCCTGACTCTTGAAGAATTCCTCCTCGCTGATGCGCCAGGAAGCGGCCACCGACCAGAAGTTACCCCAACGCGTGTCAGCGCCGAGCCGGGATGAACCGTCGCGACGGAACGAAGCAGAAGCATAGTACTTGCCCGCATAGTTGTACTCCAGGCGGGAGAGGATGGACATCATCGAATTGCCCCAGCTATAGCCGTTCGCATCGAGCGAGCCGGCAGTCGCCACGGTGTGGAGGGCGCTCACCGGAAGATCCTTACCGGTGGAACGGTGGAAATCGGTGGTATTGCGCTCTGCCTCAAAACCAACCAGTGCGGATACGCCGTGGTCACCGAAGCTCTTGTTGAAGTTGAGCGTCGTCGAGGATACGAGTTTCTGGTAAATGGTGGACATTTCGCTCACGCGGCCGTTGTCGGAAGCACCCGAATAATGCTCGGGGCTATAATAGAGATGATCGCGGTAGCGCGTGTCATCGTAGGAGAACACGGTGCGCAGATTCAGCCAATCGGTGAACTTGACCGTCGCGGTTTCGTTGACCGAAATCTTCAGGCTCTTCGAGCTGTTTTCCCAGAGGTTGTTGTAATAGAGCAGGTTGTAGCCATAACTCTGATAGCGGCTCGTCCACGGAGTGCCGTCCTTATAGTTGTCAGGCCAGTAGAGTGGCCACAACAGGTTGACAGACTGCATGAAGTAGTTGTCAGAGTTGTTGATGGTATCGTTGAAACCCGTGCGGTCGGTGCTGGCGACAGCCACGTTAGTGGTAAGTTCGAAGTGTTTGCCCACCTTCTGGTTGAGGTTCACGCGGCCGCTGATACGGTCAAAGCCGTTGATATAGACTCGGCCCTGGTCTTTTGTATAGGCGAACGACGTATAGTAGTTGCTGTTTTTCGTGCCGCCGCTCACACTCAGGTCGTAGGTCTGATAAACAGCCGTACGGAAGTAGGCATTCATCCAATCAAAGAAGATGAGGTTGCCGTTGGCGTCGGTACGCTTGATCTGGCCGTCATCCAAGGCTTCGATCTTGATGGGGTCGTAGGCACCCGTGCCGGTAGCGGATAGTTTGTAGCCGAAACGGTTCCAGCGGCTGTTCAGCATCCGGACGGCATCGGAGGAAGCGGAAGCGACATCAAGGCCGTCAACGCGGGTGCCGGCATCGTGGAAGATGGTATAGAGGGCATTCACGTTGTCATACACGGAAGCAGGCTCGAAGTTCTTCACGGCCCAGTCGGGGGTGATACCCACTGAAGCCTTGAAGGTCACCGTCGGCCGGCCTTCCTTGCCCTTCTTGGTTGTGACCAGGATCACGCCGTTTGCGGCACGGGAGCCGTAGAGGGCGGAAGCGGCCGCATCCTTCAACACGGTAATCGACTCAATGTCACTTGGGTTGAGGGAGTTCATCACGTTGTTGGTCGAATAGATGTAGTCACTCATCTGACCGGCATCGCCGGACTGGGCCGGGACACCGTCGATGACATAGAGCGGCTCGTTAGAAGCGTTCATGGAACCGATACCACGGATACGGATCGAAGAGGCGGAACCAGCCTGGCCGGAACTGCTGGTAATCTGCATGCCGGCGACCTTGCCGTTCAGCGCCTGCTCGAAGGAAACAGTCGGAACATCCTTGATGGATTCCTGTTTCACCACAGAAGCGGCTCCCGTATAGGTACCTTTCTTGGCGGTACCATATGCTACGACGATTGTTTCTTCCAAGGATTCGGCATTCGGCGTCAGCGCGGCATCAATGACGGACCGGCCGGACACCATTACCTCCAAGTCGTTGAAACCGATGGAAGAGAACACGAGGACTGCATTGGACGGCACGTTGTCCAGGACATACGCACCGTTCTCGTTGGACGCAACGCCCGTCATCGTACCCTTCACCACGACACTGGCAAAGGGAATGGGCGAACCGTCCTGTGAAGAAGTCACCCGTCCGGTGACCCTTGTCTGTGCCAGAACGGCGCTGCAGGACAGCACCATCAGCACGACGATCAATACTTTCTTCATAAGCAGTTATTTTAGGTTGAACAATATCCCTAAGTTAATTTTTACAAATTTAAGCAAAAAAATCTGTAAAAACCAGCGAATAACCAGGATATAACCGCAAGAAAAAGGCAGGGAAAAGGGATTAGCGATGGCGTTCAGCGTGACGGGCGGCCCGGCGCAGCGCACGGACAGCCCGGCGTTCCGCCCTCCGGGCCTGACGCTCGGCACGGCGCAAGGCGCGTTTTTCGGCACGGGTGAGCTTTTCCGTCCGGATAACGGTTTCGGGCGAAGCCGGTACGGCCTCAGGCTCGTCCCGACGGTCGATGATCCGTTCGGGACGGGCTTCGACGGCATCGGTCTGCTGCACGACGACAGGTGAGGCTTTTTCAACCGCGACAGCCGTCGTGTCGGTCATCACGACCGGCGTTTCGACGATAACCACACTGTCCGGTATCGCGACTGACGTGCTGTCAGGCACAAGTACGGGGACCGCAGCGGTCGAATCGACCGGCAGTGCCGCTTCGTGCTCCCGGGCCTGTTCTTCCAGCATCGAGGCCTTCAGCAGCGAATCCTGCACCGCCTTCCGGCGCGCCATTTCCGCCCGCTTCTCGGCGTCGCGCTTTTCAAACAGGTCGAGCAGATAGTTGTTGAAGAACTTGTTGGTCTCGCGATACAGCGGACGCTTGAGGCCAGCATACTGGTCCCGCTCCGATTCACGGGGACGCCGCGTGGTGATGGAATCCCTGGATACCGGACGCTCGTCGCCCCGCCACTTGAAATCCTTCAGCCGCTGTTTCTCCGCCGGCAGTTCGCCCACCGGATATGCGTCGCTCTTGATGGATTCGACATAGAGCAGGCGCTGTGCCGTAGCGTCTTTCATCGCAGCCGTCAGCGACTTGGATTCCTTCACGTTGATGGTCGTGATCACCTCTTCGTCGGTCAGGTAGAAAATGGCTGACACGCCGCCCAGCGCATCGAAGCGGTAGAGCTTGTTGTCGCGGAACCAGCCTTGCATCTCCGTGCTCTTGATCTGGTTGTAATGGGCCGTGTCCTGTTGAGAGATGAGCCACGCATTGGTGATCATACTGCCCCGCGACAAGGCGCCGTCCTTCATCAGGAGCTGCATCTCATCCGCCGTCAGCTGATTCCTGACTTCATTCCAGAGGGCCGGCGAACCGTAGAGCCGGGCGATCGAATCGAGCTCCGTGAAGACAATCGAATCGCAGACAGCCTGGATGTCGCTGCGGTACAGCCTGACATTCTTCCAGGCATGGACAAACCGGACCGGCGTGGTGTCGCGCGGCGGCAGGGAATCCACGGCGGCGTTCTCCAGGGAATCGGGAGCGGCGGCCGGCGCGGGCGGTTCCGGTTCCAGCTGCTTGAAACCGAGGAAAAGCAGCGAGTCCACCGAACGGAGCGACGAGCGGATGGAGTCGGCCGCAGCCACGAGCGAATCGACCACGCCCACCGTCACGAGGGAATCGAGGCGGGCCAGCGCGGCCAGCGAATCGGCCTCCGCCTTCTGCTGCTGTTCCACCCACTCAGGCGGCAGCTTGCCCGCATCGCGCATTTTCTGGATCCGCTGCTTCTCCCGCACGGCGGCTTCTTCCGTCCGCTTCTTTCCCAGCGCATCGAACTGGATGTCTTCCAGCCGCTTTTCAGCCTCCTTCACTTCATCCTCCGGTATGTCACATCGGGGGACGGCATATACATAGAACGTATCGGCACGGACATACAGCGTATCGATCTCGTGGTCTTCGTTCTCGCCGAAATAGATGATGGCCGGGTCACCCGTCAGCACCCCGCGGTCGGACAACGAATCGTCGGCCGGCAGATACTGCAGGTGATCGCCCAGGTAGATGCTCTTGTTGGTCGTATCCAGCACCTGCGCATTCGAGACCAGGTCGACCGCACCGTTCAGCTGGTTGTAGTACACCTCGTCGGCCCAGGCGTCGTAGGAGGGGTCGAACATAAAGACGTGGTTCGAGAAATGGATCACGTGGTTCTTGCGGTCCTGCCAGCCGCCGTCGGCACGCAGGAAGCCGTCATCGCGCCATACATTCGTGTTGCGGCCGAAATGGGCCTTCTCGTCTTCCGTGTAATACCGCAGCACGCTCGTCGTCATCTCGACCGAGTCCAGGAAGATCTCCACCCGCTCGGTGAAGGTGAACAGGCCTTCCTTGGCATCGTAGGTGCCCTGGGCGCTCTCGATGACCCCGCCGTCCTTTTCTTTCAGCGCACCTCCGAACTCGAAGACGGCCACGCTGTCCTTCGTGTTGTAGGTCAGCGTTCCCGTCCGGAGCGTATTGCCGTCCTTGTCGTAGAGTTCCACCAGCGGACCGCGGAACTGGGCCTTGTTGTCGTCGATCCAGTAGAACATCTCCTCGCTCTTGAGCATCGTGTTGTTCTGGATCAGCTGCACGTGGCCGTAGGCCTCGATGAACTTGGAATCCACGTTCCACGAGGCGGAGTCGCACAGCAGGTAGGTGTCGTTGTGGAGGAAGCGGGCGTGCCCCTTGACCAGACGGTAATGCAGGCCGTACTGTTCGTACTGCTCGGCCCGTTCCGCCTGCACCAGCCGGAACACGTTGTCTTCCTTGACGGGCTTCTTCTGCGCCCACAGGAGCGGGCTGCAGGCCAGAAGCGCCAGCAGGAGGACAAGCCGGGTCCGACGGGAGAGGCGCATACGTTACCTGATCCAGCCTTTCCGCTGGAATTCGCACCCCTGGAACATCGGATCGATGACGATGTATGTGGTCTTCTGCTTCTCTTCGATGAACTTGTCGATGGCCGCCATCGAATTCTTGTTGTTGACCTCGTCGAGCAGGGTGTTGTAGTCTTCCTTGAAGTTTGCCACATGGGCGGGAATCACTTTCTCGAGATAGAGGATCTTGTAGAGGGTATTCCCGTTGCGGCCTTCGTTGTCGAGCGACTCGAACGGCTCGGAGATGTCGCCTTCCTTCATGTTGCGCAGCACATTGTAGTCGGCCGGCTTGAGCTGGTCCTTCTCAAAATAGGAAGAGCCCGTGTATTCGTCGGCCATCAGGCCGCCGCTGGTGGCGCTGTGCTTCTCCTCGGAGAAGGAACGGGCGGCATCGAAGAAACTCATGCTGTCGAGTACGATGAGATTGCGGATGCTGTCGAGTTTCCGGAAGGCACGGTCACGGTCTTCGGACGTGTATTGCGGCTTGATCAGGATGTGGCGGGCGTTGAACATGTCGCCGTCACGCTCGATGAGCTGGATGATGTGGAAGCCGTCGGGCGTCTCCACAATCTGGGACACCTGCCCCACCTTGAGCGACATCGCCGCATCGGAGAAAGCGGGCCAGAAGATCGACCGCGAGGCCATGCCGAGTTCCCCGCCCTTGGCCATGCTGCCCGGGTCCTGCGAATAGAGGCGGGCCAGCGTGGAGAATTTCTCGCCGTTCACCACCCGCTCGCGCAGGCCGATCAGCTGCTCCTTCACGGCCAGTTCGGCTGCTTCCTTGTCGGGATAGATGCCGATCTGGCGGATCCGGTACTTGGTGCTCACCATCGGAAGGTCTTCCTCCGCCGTCTCTTCAGCGTATTTGCGGATGTCCCGGGGCGTGACCTTCGGAATGTCCGAGGCCACGTTGCGCTGCATCTCCTGGATCAGTGACTGGTCGCTCAGCGCTTCGTACCATTCCTGGCGCAGTTTATAGAGCGGCTTGCCGAAATAAGCCTCGGCCTTCTGCTCGCCGCCCAGCGTCGTGAGGACTTCGTTCATCCGCTGGTCGAGCGACGCCGATACCTGGGCGTCGTTCACCACCAGGGAGTCGAGCTTTGCCTGCGTCAGGAAAAGCTTCGAAACCAGAAAGTTCTCCAGAATCTCGCATCGGGCGCTCTTGTCGACGGTCAGGCCGCGGGCACGCATCATCTGCGCTTCAGACTCGATGTCGGAGAGCATCACGACGTCGCTGCCCACCAACGCCACGGACTTCTCGACCACGCCATCGTATTTCTGGGCCCGGGCCGGCAGCAGCGCCAGCAGCAACAGGGCCGCAGGGAGGATCTTCATCATCTTGCTCATATTAACGGATCACAGGATCAACAACTCCCGCGCCAAACGCTACCGCGTGGAATAGTTCGGCGCCTCACGGGTGATGGTCACGTCGTGCGGATGGCTCTCCACCATGCCGGCCGCCGTGATCTTCACGAACTTCGCGCTGCGCAGCGCTTCCAGGTTCGCGGCGCCGCAATAGCCCATTCCGGCACGCAGGCCGCCGACCAGCTGGTAGATGACCTCGCCAAGGGTGCCCTTGTACGGAACCTGCGCCACAATGCCTTCGGGCACAAGTTTCTTGATGTCCTCTTCCATATCCTGGAAATAACGGTCCTTCGACCCTTTCTGCATCGCCTCGAGCGAGCCCATGCCGCGATACGACTTGAACTTGCGGCCATTGAGGATGATGGCCTCGCCGGGGGCTTCCTCCACGCCGGCGAAGAGCGAACCGGCCATGATCGTGCTGGCACCTGCCGCCAGGGCCTTGACGATGTCGCCCGAATAGCGGATGCCGCCGTCGGCGATCACCGGAATGCCCGAGCCCTCCAGCGCGGCGGAAACGTTCATCACGGCCGTTAGCTGCGGTACGCCGATACCCGCGATGATGCGGGTGGTGCAGATGCTGCCGGGGCCGATGCCCACTTTCACGGCGTCTACGCCGCACTCCTTGAGGGCGAGGGCGGCTTCGCCGGTGGCGATGTTGCCCGCCACGATCTGCAGGTCGGGGAAGGCATCGCGGACACGCCGGATGGTCTTGAGCACGCCTGCGGAGTGGCCGTGGGCGGTATCGATCACCACGGCGTCGGTATGGACGCTCACCAGCCGTTCCACGTCTTCGAGGCTGTGGGAGTTGACGCCCACGGCCGCCGCCACGCGAAGGCGGCCCAGGCTGTCCTTGCTTGCCTTCGGATTATCCTTGATCTTCGTGATGTCGCGGTAGGTGATCAGTCCCACCAGCCGGTTCTGTTCGTCCACCACCGGCAGTTTCTCGATGCGGTTCTTGCGGAGCACCTCGGTCGCTTCCGGGATGGTGGTCGAAGGACCGACCGTGATCAGGTGTTCGCTCGTCATCACTGCCTTGACGGGCGTGGCCGGGTTGTCCTGGAACCGGAGGTCCCGGTTCGTGACGATGCCGATCAGGTGGTTGCCGGGGTCCACGACGGGGATGCCGCCGATATGGTACTGTGCCATCAGCCGGAGCGCGTCACCCACGCAGGCGTCGACATCGATGGTGATCGGATCGTAGATCATGCCGTTCTCCGCCCGTTTCACCTTGCGCACGTGTTCCATCTGCGCTTCGATCGGCATATTCTTGTGGATGACGCCGATGCCGCCCTCCCGGGCGATGGCGATGGCCAGGTTGGCGTCGGTCACGGTATCCATGGCCGCCGAGACGATCGGCACATGAAGCGGGATCTCCCGGGAAAACCGGGTCTGGATGTCAACCTCGCGGGGAAGCACTTCGGAACGGGCAGGAATGAGCAGTACGTCGTCGTACGTCAGACCCTCCATGACTATTTTGTCGGAATTCATCACGTGGTGGATTAGGTATATTAGGGCAAAGATACGAAATCTGTCGGAAAAATCCTATTTTACACTGCCAAGCATTTCACGGACGGCCGCTTCGAGCTGGATGTCCTGCCCGGCCAGGCACGAAGCCGGATCGTTGTCGACCCGGATGTCGGGTTCAAGCTGGAAATTCTCCAGATAACGTTGCTGCCCGGGAATCCAGCCGCCCACTTGCGGGATGCCGAAAACGATCTGCGGATGGATCTGCGTCTCCCACCACACCGCGGTCATCGTGCCCGGGACCGGCATTCCGATGAGCTTGCCCAGGTTCAGCGCACGGTAGGCGAACGGGAAGCCGCAAGCGTCGGAGTAGCAGTCCTCGTTCACCAGCACGCACGAAGGCTTGGTCCACTTGCTGTAAGGCTCGGTGCCGATGTATTGTCCCCGGGGCCGCCACTCCACGTAGGCCTTGCCGCCCAGCAACGTCACCAGGTCATCGTGGAGCCAGCCGCCGCCGTTGTGTCGGATGTCCACGATAAGCGCGTCACAGGTCCGGTATTTACCCAACGCCTTGGAAAACACTTCGCGGAACGAAGGCGAATCCATGCCCTCCACGTGGACATAGCCGATACGCCCTCCGGAAAGGCGTTCGACCATCTCTTCGCGCTGACGGACCCAGCGGCGGTAAAGCAACTCCGACTCGTTGGCGACAGGCTTGACGATCAGATCCTTGTCCTTACCCTCGCTGCGAACGGTCACGACAATCTTCTTTCCGGCCTTGCCCGCCAGCAGCGGGAACCAGTTCTCGCCCGCCTTGACGGCATGCCCGTCAATGGCCGTCACCAGGTCGCCTGCCTTGATCCGGCTGTCGGCCAGATTCAGCACGCCGCCCGGCAGCACCTCGGCGATCCGAAGGCCGTCGCCGGCATAACCGTAGTCATAGAGCACGCCCAGCCGTCCAAGCACCTCACCCGACGCCGGACGGTAGCGGGCGCCCGTGTGCGAGCCGTTGAGTTCGCCCAGCAGTTCGGAAAGCATCTCCTGGAAATCGTAATAGTTGTCGATATACGGCAGGAACTGTGCATAGTTTTCGTGGTAATAATCCCAGTCTGCGCCGTGAAGGCCCGGATCGTAGAACTTTTCCTTCACCTGTTTCCAGATGTGTTCGAACATATATGCGCGTTCGGCCCTGGGCTTGAACTCGAAATCGCCCGAGAAGTCGATCTGCCGGGTCTGTCCGCCGGCAAGCGTCACCTTCGTGATGCCGCGGCCGGAGAACACATAGATATCGTTTCCGTCGGCAGACGGCGTGATGCGGCCCGTGACGCCGCGGGCAAGCACTTTCACGCTGCCTTCCCGCAGGTCTTTCACGCAAAGGCCCATCCCGCTTTCCAACGGAGAGATGTAATAGAGTTTCCGGCCGTCCTTCGAGAGGATGTGGTCGCCGTAGGCCGCACTGGAGCCCGTGAGCCGCTGCACGCGGTATTCGCGGCCTTCCAGCATCAGTTCCAGTTTTTTGGGATTCTCCTGCGCAAGACTGTCTTTCTTCTCCTCCTTGGCGATCTGTTTCTCGCTCTTGCCGCTGAGCAGCTTTTCAATCTCTTCGTCTTCCTTGTCCTGGTTGAAATCCGTCATCGCCTTGCCGTCGAAAAACATGATGTAGATATCGTCGTGCGCGCCCCAGCTGCCGTGACTGCGGAACCCGTTCTTGTCGGAAGTCCAGGTCATGGCCTTGCCGCCGAGCGCCCAGCGGAAACCGCCGTCGGAGTAGCCGCTCTGCGTAAGGTCGGTAATCCGGCCGCTGTCCACCTCGATGAGCGCCACATCCGCATTGTTCCAGCCACCGTCGGCCTGATACAGGCTGAGCAGGTATTCGCTGTCGGGGCTCCAGGCAAAGTGCTGGTCACCGTCGCTGTAAGAGTAGTTGACGCCTTTGAGCAGCGATTTGACCTTGCCGCCCCTGGCCGGCTTGACCACCAGTTCCGTGCGGTCGCGCAGGTAGGCCACCCATTTTCCGTCGGGCGAGACGACCGGTTGGAAACTGGTCTCGCCGGGCTCGGAGAACAGTTCCTCCTTCGTCTTGACGGCGTAGGTGAACAACTTGTCGTTCTTTTCCGTCAGGACGGTGCGCCATACACCCCAGCATCCGTTGCGTTCGGCGGCATAGTAGAGTTCGCGGCCGTCTTTCGAGAAACTCACGCCGCGTTCCTGTTCCGGCGTGTTGGTGATGCGCCGGGTCGTCTTGTATTCCGTGGAAGTCACGAACACGTCACCGCGGATGACCATCGCAATCTCCTTCCCGTCGGGCGAGACATCCATGGCCGTGGCGCCGCCCGTGAAATTCATCTTCACCAGATCGCGCTCGTTCTCGTCGCGAAGCACGGTGATGTCGAGCCTGCGCGGCTGGCCGCCCGCTTTCAGGACATAGAGGTCGCCGTTCTGGGAATAGGCCAGCGTACCGTCGTCCGCCACGGAGATATAGCGTACGGGGTCCTTTTCATACTTCGTGAGCTGTGTGGCCTTGCCGGGATTGCTGACGCTGCCGCGGAAAACGTTCAGCGTCTTCCCGCCCTGCTCGCTGATATAGTAGAACGTATCGCCGTCGGCTGCCCAGACAGGCTGACGGTCTTCGCCGTTATACGAAGTCAGCTTCGTGAAGCTACCGTCTTTCCACAGCCAGATATCGCGGGTGACCGAAGAAGTATGGTGCTTGCGCAAAGGGTCTTCATACCCCTTGTAGTCTTCGTAGAGGATGGCGCCATCGCGCCGGACGCTGAGTTCCGACATCGTGACGGACGTCAGCAGCTCAGGCCGGACTGTCTCGGGATGCGCGCCTTCCGGGCTGACGGCCCAGACCTGCGCACTGCCGGGAAAACCGTCGTAGCGGACGTCCGGCTGAAGGTTCGCCGTAAAGGCGATGCGTCCGTCGGGCAGCACGGCCTTCGGCGTCTCGTTGCCGGGATAGTTTGTAATCCGTTTCGGGGCGCCGCCTTCGGCCGCGATCAGATAGATGTCCTTGCTCCCCTCACGGTAGGAGCTGAAGAAGAGCTGCTTGCTGTCGGGGGTCCAGACCGGGTCGCTGTCATAGGCGGGATTGCTGGTGAGCTGCTGCGCGCGGCCGCCCTCCACGCCGACGACATAGATGTCGCCCTTGTAGGAAAAGGCGATCCGGGTGCCGTCGGGCGAGATGGCGTTCTTGCGTAGCCACCGGGGCGTTTCCTGCGCAGTGACGGTCATCACGCCAAGCACGGCCAGCAGGATCAGGGAAAAGAGTCGTTTCATACGTATCGATGTTATGTATTTTCGTTGGGACTATAAAGATAAAGAAAATGGACTACGTTTTCGCACAATTCGCGGCCGAGTCGGAATTATTGTGTAAGTTTGTCCTATGATATCCTTTACTTGCGATTATTCCGAAGGTGCGCACCCGAAGATCCTGGAGCGCCTCGCCGCCACGAATCTTGAACAGCTTCCCGGCTACGGGATGGACCCTTACAGCGAAAGCGCCAAGGCCCGGATCCGGGCCGCCTGCGGCACGCCCAACGCCGAGATCTTTTTCCTTGTGGGCGGCACGCAGACCAACTCCACGATCATTGCCGCCATGCTGCGGGACTATGAGGGGGTGGTCTCGCCCGAGACCGGCCACATCGGCGTGCACGAAGCCGGTGCCGTGGAGTACACGGGGCACAAGGTACTTACGATCCCTTCCCATCACGGGAAGATCGATCCCGCGGAACTGGAAGCGTATCTGACAGTCGCCACCACCGACCCGAACTACGAGCACATGGTCTTCCCGGGGATGGTGTACCTCTCGTTCCCCACGGAATACGGTACGCTCTATTCGAAGGCGGAATTGCAGGAAATCCGGCGGATTTCAACGCGGTTCGGCCTGCCCCTGATGATCGACGGGGCCCGGCTGGGTTATGGTCTGGCGAGCCCGGCGTGCGACCTGACGCTTCCCGAACTCGCCGGCCTTTGCGACGTGTTCTACATCGGCGGCACGAAGGTGGGCTGTCTCTGCGGCGAAGCCGTGGTATTCCCGCGGGGCAATGCGCCGAAGCATTTCTACACCATCACGAAGCAGCACGGGGCGATGCTGGCCAAAGGCCGGCTGCTGGGTATCCAGTTCGATACGCTCTTCACCGACAATCTCTATTTCGAAATCAGCCGCCACGCCATCGACATGGCCATGCGGCTCAAGGCGCTGCTGCTCGACAAGGGCTGCACCCTGTTCATCGACTCGCCTACCAACCAGCAGTTCATCATTATGGAAAACAGCCGGCTGGAGGAATTCGGCCGGCACGTGGCCTACGATCCCTGGGACCGCATCGACGCCGACCACACGGCCATCCGCCTGGCCACCAGCTGGGCCACAGCTCCGGAACATCTCGAAGAACTCGGAAAGTGGTTATAACAGATACCGCAAGCCGGCAAGATACTGGGTGCCCGCGAAGGAGTGGCGGGCGTAGGCCGTGAGCTGGAAGGTGTGGTCGCGGCCGGCGATTTCGAAGCCCAGGTCTTGCGACAGACGCGCTTCGAAGCCGTTCATCCAGGAGAAAGAAGCCGGCGACAGGTCGTCGTTATAGCTGTATCCGTCATACAGCACCGCCAGCGTCGTGGCAAACCGGCCGAAAAACGACGCTTTGCAGAAGAAGCCCGCCAACAGCCGGTCGGTAACGGAACCGTCGGAACGCGTATAGGAGGCCAGGGCCCAGGCCCGGTCGGCAAACGGCCGCTCCAGACGGGCCGTCAAGGCATAGTGGCTGTCCAAGATGTTGCGCGTCGAAATATAGAAGGCCTTGCGCCAGGCCTGTCCGTAGATGCCCTCGAGCGTCAGCTTGAAATCCATCGGAAGCCCAAAGTCAATGGCCGCCAGATTCTTCCATACCGTCCCTTCGCCGTGGACGCCATAGACCGCCGTCCCCATACGGAGCACATAACGCCCGTCTCCCGTCAAGTCGTAATACAGGCTCAGCCGGGGAGAGAAAGCGAACGGGAAGGAGAACCGCACGCCGCCCTGCAGCGTTATCCGCTGCCCGAACCGGACAACATCCTGCACATAGCAGTCGAAGCGCGTGGCCGCCGAATCCGTTGTCAGGAACTGCTGATGCCTCAGCTGTACGCCGCCCATCACCCGCTGCCGGCCCGTGGCCAGCGTGAAATCGTCTTCCGCCAGCATCTGCCGACACGAAGGGTCGCCCGACCAGAGCACCTGGGCCCGGTTGGACGCCTTTCCGTCGTCCAGCGACGTGGTCCAGTCGCCGCCGGCCCACGACTGTTCCTTCACGACGAGCGCTGACTGCGCGTTTTGCAGTCGTCCGCCCGCCAAATGTCCACCCGTGACGGACAACCGGTTCGAAGCATTGATGCGGCCGTCGAACCGACCGGCGGCACTCAGGCCGAAGGTATCGTACTGAGCGCCTGCAAACAGCAGATAATCTTCACTTCCAAGAGGCGCTGAGAGGGTAAGGCCGCCGGTCACGCCGGGAAGAACCAGAGAAGACAAACCTGCAGGGAGGGACGGAACGATAGATTCCGGAAGGCTGTAGAATCCGTAAGCGGAGCCGTGAAGGCGACTGCTGCCCGTGGGCGTCATCCATTGCCGTGAGGAGCCCTGCAGCGACGCCTCCTGGCGCACGTCGAACACCACCGGCGTACCGACGCGCTGGCTGACCAGGTCGAATCCCAAAGGCGAAACCGGCACCGTGCCGCCGCCCAGGTCCGGGCCGTGCCGCAGCGACGTGGCCGCCTCATCCACGTATACATCCGTCTTCCCCGCTTCCAGGTCGGCATCGACCACCGTATGCTGTCCCGCATAGACGAAGAGATTCCGCACCGTAAGCGGCGTATAGCCAAAATAGTGGATGCGGAGCGTGTAGGGTCCGCCCGGCAGCACGTCGAGCAGCTGCCACCAGCCGCCCCGGTCCGTCGTCGCGTGGAACTGGGCGTTGGTCTGCTGGTGGATGGCCACCACCGTCACGCCTTCGATGGGGCCGTTCTCGTCGATGACGCGTCCGCCCAGGCCCGCCGCGGCGGTCTGCGCCCCCGCTTCGACGACAGCCAGCAGGGTGACGGCAATCAGGAGGAAGTATCTTTTCATTCAACTACAAATATACAAAAAAAGGCGACCCCTTGACCGGGTCGCCTTTTTCGGAAATGCGCCTGCTGCTAGTTGAAGTAGTACTTCAGGCCGAACAGCAGCTGCCAGCACTCGGTCGGGCTGGTGTTGAACTTCGTCCAGGTCTGCGTCGGATAGGCGTCGCCCACCTTGTTCATCGAGTAGACCGGCGTACCGTTGTCCACCGAGCTGAGCTTCAGCACGGCGTTGGCGTAGGTGCCGCTCGAGGTGGTGTAGCACGACCACTTGGTCAGGCCCCAGTTGGAGTTGAGCAGGTTGCCGATGTTGTCGATGCTCACGCTGAACTGGAAGTTGTGGCGGGTCTTGCCGATCTTGAAGGCGAAGTCCTCGGCGATACGGGCGTCGAAGCGGTGCGTCCAGGGCGCGGCCGCGGCGTAGGCCTCGGCATACTGGCCCTTGTGGCTGCTCAGGTACTTGTCCTGCTCGAGGAAGGCCCAGAAGGCGTTCTTGTCGGCGTCGCTGACGAAGCGGAGCTCGTCCTTCGTAGCCGGGATGTACATCATGTCGGAAGCGATGCCGTCACCGTTCATGTCGTTGGAGTAGACATAGCTGTAGTTGCCGGCGCTGTAGCCCGAGTAGTAGAGGTTCAGGTGCAGGCCGTTGCCGCCGAACACCTTGAACGGAATGAAGTAGCCGATGCTGGCGATCACCTTGTCGGGAACGACGTACTGCGAGCACTGCAGGGTGGCGAAGTTCGGGCCGTCGACCGTGTACAGGTTGGTGTAGGCGCTGGTGGCGTTGGAGCCCGGCATGCCGGAGATCTCCTTGTTCACGGTGTGCGTGTAGGCGAGCATCACGTCCATGTTGTTGACCGGGTTGGCCTTCAGGGTGACGTTGGCGATCCAGCCGTAGCCCTTGTTGGTGTTGGTCAGCACATAGGCGGTGGACTTGCCGTACTTGTAGTCGCCCAGCGTACGGTAGTTGATGCGGTTGTCGTTGCCGGCGAAGCGGCCGCCCTTCTCGACGGTCGCGTCGTTGATGTTCCAGTCGACGAGGCGGACACCGTGGATGGTCTTGTTGAAGATACCTTCGGCGGTGAGGGTCATCGGGAAGCTGGTCGGCAGGTTCCAGTCGAATGCCAGCGAGCTCTTCCAAACCTGCGGCATCTTGAAGTTGCGGTCAACACCGTTGATGGTGCTCTGCAGGTTGCCTTCCGATTCGGAGATGGTGCGCTTCAGGCCAAGGACGTCCTTGATCTTGTCGGTATCGGTCATCATCTTGCCGCCGGCCATCAGCTTGTCGAGGGCTGCAGCAACGGCGTCGGTATAGACGACCTGGCCGTCCTTGAGGCTGCTGGAGAACACGGCCTGGTTGAGGATCATACCCGAGTTGGTCGGCATGTTGGTGAAGAACACCAGCGGAAGACGGCCCTGGAAGAGGCCCGAACCGCCGCGGACGATGAAGCTCTTGTCACCCATCACATCCCAGTTGAAACCGACGCGCGGATTGATCTGGACGGTGGTGTTCGGCCAGTGGCCCGTATCGACGGCGTTGCTGCCCATCTTATAGGCCAGGATGGCGTTGTTGGTGATCAGGTCGGAATCGTCGTACATGATGGTGTCGAAACGCACGCCGTAGTTGAGCTTGAAGCGGTCGGTCACGTTCCAGTCGTCCTGCACATAGACACCCAGCTGGTTGTAGGTGATCTGCGCGGTCTCCGGCGAGTTGTCGTAGGCATAGTAGAGGCAGAAACTGAGCGGACGGGCGCCGTTGAGGAAGTCGTCCACGCTGGCGAAGCGGTAGTAGCCCGTACCGTTGCGGATGTACGAGTTGTCGGCGAACATGTGCTCGAAGTTGGCACCGGCCGTAATCTTGTGGGCACCGGCGTAGTACGTGAAGTTGTCGGTGACGTTCCAGACCTTGTTGGTCACACCGTTCTTATAGGTGAACAGCTCGTAGCCGAACGAGGTGGCCGGCTTGAAGTTGCCGCTCGAGAGATCCCAGTTGTCCATGATGTCAACGTGCGGGAAGATGTCGGAGTTGGAGCCGCGCTGGTCGTTGATGAACGAATAGGTGGCGATGAGCTGGTTGGAAGCCTTCTCGCCGAAGCGGCTGTTGAGCTCGGCGGCGAACGACGTCACGTTGTTCTGCTGGCTGTACATATTGTTGGAGAACGGCTGGGCCTGGTTGCTGGCGCGGTTGAAGCTCTTGTTGCGGTACTTGTCGTCGCAGGAGTTGCCGTTGGGCGCATACCAGGTCAGGTTCTTCGTATGGTTGAAGCGCAGGGCCAGCTTGTGGTTCTGGCTGATGTTCCAGTCGATGCGGGCCAGGATCTTCATATTGGAGGTGCCGCCCGGGAAGTCGGTGTAGGAACCCGGATCGTAACCGTAGTCGTTGATGAGCTTCTGCTGCACCGCCTTCAGCTGGGCTTCCGAGATACCCTTGCCGATACCGTTGGTCTTGATGGCCTGGCCCGGCTGGTCGTTCATCTCGAAGTTGGTGAAGAAGAAGAGCTTGTTCTTGATGATCGGGCCGCCGAGGGTCGCACCGACGGTGCGGATGAGTTCGGAAGGACGGTCGCCGAGGTCTTCGCCGGCGATCTTGTTGCCGCGGAGCTTCTCGTTGTGATAGTAGCCGTAAACCGTACCCTTGAAGGTGTTGGTACCCGATTTGGTGATGGCGTTGATGCCGCCGCCCACGAAGTTGCTCTGGCGCACGTCGAACGGCGCGACCACGAGCTGGATCTCCTCGATAGCGTCGAGGGAGATCGGCGTACCGCCGCCCGGCAGGTTGGCGCTGAGGCCGAAGTTGTTGTTGAAGTTCGCACCGTCAACCGTGAAGTTGGTGGAACGGCCGTCGCTGCCGGCGAAGCTCATGCCGTTGGCATACGGGGAGAGCTTGGTGATGGCGCTCAGGCTGCGGTTGGAGTTCGGCAGGTTCATCATTTCCCGGTTGGAAACGTTGGTGGATGCGCCGGTCTTCTCGGAACCGAATTTGGTGGAAGAAGCGACGACCACCACTTCCTGCAGCTGCTCGGCAGCGTCTTCCAGCACGACGTCCCAGTTGAACGTCTCGCTGAGCTTGAGGGTGATGTCGTTGACGACCGTGGTCTTGTAGCCCATCATCTGCACGGACACCTCATACGGTCCGCCCGGACGCATACCCTGGATCGTGTAACGGCCCTCCGTGTTGGAGACCGCATAGTACTGCGTTCCGGAAGGGGTGTGGACGGCGATGACGGCGGCGCCGGGAACGGCACCACTGGCATCGGTGATCTTGCCGCTCAGGGAGGAAGTCGTCATCTGCGCGTGGAGCGTCAGCGTGGCGAACAGTCCGAGAGCCGCGAGAGCAAAAAGCTTAAACAACTGTTTCATAGATATTTAGATAGTTTTTAAGGTGTTTTTTCCGCGGCAAAGATAGCAAAAGGTTTACGATGCGCAAAGAAAAAAAGGGGCGGCCCATCCAGGCCGCCCCCTTCTAAAAACAAACCGAAGCCTAATCGGCCGGCACATAACTGTAGACCCAGGCCTTTCCGGAATTGGTTTCAGCGGTACCCTTGTAGAGCGTCAGCTGGCCGAAGAGCGTCACGATGTCGCCGACACCGATCTGGTAATCACCTTCCTGCCACTTCTGTCCGTCCGTCCAAAGCACACGGTAAGCCTCGAAGTCCTTGTCCTTGCTGTCATTGAACTGGCCGTCGTCGGAAATCCAGAACGTACCGTTGCCATATTGGGCGCTGAATTCATTCACGATCTTGGACACCTTGCCCGTGACGTATGCATTGAAGGCCGTCGCGCCGCCGATGTTGTTGGCAGCCTCGATGGCGCCGGCCACGTTGAACGGGTTGGCTTCCGTACCGATGCCGTTGGCCTCGGTCCGAACGCCATTGATCTGATAGATGTACGCCTTGTTGCCGGAAGTTTCGGCCGTGCCCTTGTACGTGGTCAGCTTGCCACAGAGGATTACCTCGGCGCCGACGGCGATCTGCGCATTGCCTTCCACCCACTTCTGGTTGTCGAGCCACAGCACGCAGTAGCCTTCGAAGTCAAGGGTCAGGTCGTCGTGATACTGTCCGTCGCTGGAAATCCAGAACGTAGCATTGCCGTACGAACCGAACTCGCCCTTGTCGGCGATCTTGGAGATGATGCCTTTCACATAGAAGTCGGTCGGCGTTTCACCGGCCAGTTCCTGGACATAGGCGATGGCCTCCTCCACGGTGAACGGGAGTTCCCTGGAACCGGATGCGCCCAGCTGCATAATGGCAGCCTCCGTGGAGTACTGCTTCTTGCCGTCGGTGGTCTTGAACACGAGGGTCACGTTGCGCGGACCGGCCGTGTTCTCAGCGGCGTGGAACTTCACGGTGTTGCCGGAGACGGAAACGATGGACAGCCAGGACTGGGCGGTTTCCGGAATGTCGATGTACACGCCCGTTCCCTTGTTGTCGAGCGTCACGGTCAAGTCGCCGCCGGCCGACGGAATCGTGCCGTTTTCCGGATCCATTTCCTTCACCTTGATGAGCGACTTGTTGATCTTGACGACCGTCACGTCGACGAGTTCGACGGTGCCGTTGTAGGTGGTCTTCGGGCCCTGTACGGTCACTTCGTCACCCACGGAGAAGTCGAAGACGCCCTTGCCCCATCCGCCGGAATCCTTGGGATAGGAACCTGCGGCGTTCACGGTGCCGTAGATGTAGATCGTGCCCGTGTTGTCGGTCAGATACCAGTTGCCGTACTGGTCGTTGGCGATGGCCGTTACCGTGCCCGTCACCAGGTAGGTCTTGCTGTCCGGACCGGCAATCACTTCGGCGCAGGTCGCGGGAGCAACCACGGCCAGGCCCTGGATCACATTGATGTTCTGGGTCTTGCCGCCGCAGTTGATCACGACTTCTGCCGTACGGCCGTCGAGCGTCTTGGATGCGGAGAACGTGACGTTCGTCTGTCCGGCAGAACCGGAAGCCGGACTGATGGCAAGCCAGTCCGGGCAGGTGGGAATGCTCCAGCTGTCGGTGGCGTCGACCGTGATGGTCGTGGAGCCGCCGTCCATGCTGAGGGCTACGTAGGAAGAGGAAACCTTCACTTCGCTGAGGAAATGGTCAGGTTCAATCTGGTTGCAACCGGCTGCGAGAGCCAGAATGGCAACGAGAGAAACAAGGATATTCTTGATTTTCATAGCGCAGTCTTATTAGTTGAACAGATACTTGATACCCACGGATGCGTACCAGCACTGGCCGATGGCGTGGTTCGGAACGAAGGTCTCGATGGAACCGCTGATCGAGGACGGCGTGGAGAAGGTGGCGTAACCGTCTGCATCGACGCCTTCATAATTGAGGATGCGGGCTTCGGAGCCGATGGCCGGGTTGAGGTACTTGCTCACGCCCCAGCTGGAATTGAACAGGTTGAGCACATTCTTGAGGTCGAGGCAGAGCTGCAGGGTATTGGTGTTGTTGCCGCACTTCACCGTGAAATCGTGCTTGTAGCCGAAGTCCAGCCGATGGACCCACGGGCTGTAAACGCTGTAACCTTCTGCGTACTGGCCCTGATGGCGGCTCAGGTACTTGTCGTTGTGGACGTAGTCCATGAAACGGGTCTGGTCGTCGTTCGAAACGAAACGGAACTGCCTGGAAGAAACTTCTTCGTCGGTCGGGATGTAGAGGGCGTCATACTTGTAGCCGTCACCGTTCATATCGTTGACAAGCATATAGCTGTAGTTGTAGCCGCCGCGCCAGGCCTCATAGATGAAGCTGTAATGGTTGCCGCTCCTGTCGTGGTGCGTGAGGGACGCGACCACGCGGTCGGGCGTCACATACTGCGAGTTGTGGAGCTTGATGTAGTTCGGGCCTTCGTTCGTCGGCACATAGGTGAAGGCGGACTCGGCTGCGGAACCCGGCATGCCGGTGATTTCCTTGTTCACGGTATGCGTATAAGCAGCCATTAAGCTCAGGCTCTCGATCGGACGCACGTTGAACTGTGCGCTGGCCGACCAGCCGTAACCCTTGTCGGTGTTCTCCAGGACGAATGCCTTGGTACCCGTGCGGAAGCCGGTCGGATAGATCGGACGGTTGTCGGCACCGTTGAAGCGGGCGAAACCGGCCACGTCCTTCATGCTCCAGTCGGAGATGGCCACGGCATTGATGGTCTTGTTGAAGATGCCTTCCGCCGAGAAGCTCATCGGGAAGGCGGTCGGGAAGCTGTAGTCGAACGCCAGCGAGGTCTTCCAGACCTGCGGCATCTTGAACTTCGGATCCACGCCGTTGACGGCGGAAGGAACCGTGCCGTCCTCAGGCTTCACCGTGCTCGGATAGCCAAGGGCGATCAGCTTGTTGTAGAGCGCAGCGATCGTCGCCTTGCCCTCGGAGTCAGTCACGAGGCCGCCCTTGAAGACGTCCATCGAGAAGCCCTTTTCAGCGGCGTTCTTGGCGTTGATCTGCGCCTGGTACTGCACCATACCGCCATTGGTCGGCATATTGGTGAAGAACACGAGCGGAAGACGGCCGGAGAAGAGGCCCGTACCGCCGCGCACCTTGAAGCTCTTGTCGCCGAAGACATCCCAGCTGAAGCCCACGCGCGGCGAGAAAGTCACCTTGGAGGTCGGCCACTTGCCGGTATCGATGTGCGTCTCTTCATAGTTGTAAGCCTTCGGATAGTAGCTGATCTTCTGGATGGCGTTGTTGGTCATCAGGTCGCCGTTGTCGAAGAACAGGCCGTCGATGCGGACACCGTAGGTCAGCTTGAAGCGGTCGGTCATGTTCCATTCGTCCTGGGCATAGACACCGGCCTTGTGGAACTGGACGCGGGCGGCGGGATACTGTTCGCCGTCATAGCCGTAAGTCAGGCAGACGACCTGCGGCGCGGCGCCGCTGAGGAAATCGTCGACCGAGTTGTAACGGTAGTAGCCCGTACCGTTGCGCATATACTGGTTGTCGGCCATCTGGTATTCGTAGTTGACGCCGGCAGTCACCTTGTGGGCGCCCTTGTACCAGGTGATGTCGTCCTTCACGTTGGCGATCGTGTTGTGGACGGCGTTGTTCCAGGTGAACAGCTCATAACCGAGGGCCATGTAGTTGTTGGTCTGGGTGTCGTCGAGGATGTCGATGAACGGGAATTCATCGGAGTTCGAGCCGCGCACGTCGTCGAGCTTGGAGAACGTGGCGAGGAACTGGTTCGACACATTGTCGCTCAGGCGGCTGTTCAGGTCGAGGGACCAGGTGCTCACGATGTTGTTCATCGAGTACATCGCATTGGCGAAGGACATCGAGTACTGCGACATGCGGGCGCCCGACATACGCGTTCCACCGTCCATCGAGGAGGCGTTGGGCGAGTTCCACACGTTGTTCTTCGTATAGTTGTAACGGAGGGCCAGCTTGTGCTTGTCGCTGATGTTCCAGTCGATGCGGGCCAGGAGCTTCATGTTGTTCTCATTGGCCGGGAAGTCCGTCCAGGAGCCCGTGTCGTATCCGTACTTGCTCTTCACGTATTCGGAAACACGCTGCAGGTCGCTGAGTTTCGTGCGGGACACGTAATTGGTCGCGTCGGCCACGCCGTTCGCGGAACCGCGCCAGCGGTTGACGATGGTCGGGATCTGGGAATATTCCGCATTGACGAAGAAGAACAGCTTGTTCTTGATGATCGGGCCGCCCAGGGTGAAACCGTAGGTGGTGCTGCGGTCCTTGGCGCGGGCGCCGCTGATCTGCTCGCCGTCCACCGTGTCGCCGCGGAGGCTCTCGTTGCGGTGATAGATGTAGGCGCTTCCCCTGAAGGTATTGGTACCCGACTTGGTGATGGCGTTCACACCGCCGCCGATGAAGTTGGTCTGGCGCACGTCGTAAGGCGAAATCACGACCTGGAGTTCCTCGATGGCGTCGATGGAGATCGGGTTGCCGCCGCCGGGAAGCTTATCGCTCAGACCGAAGTTGTTGTTGAAGTTGGCACCGTCGACCGTAAAGTTGGCCAGACGGCCGTCGCTTCCGGCGAAGCTCATGCCGTTGCCGCCATAGGGCGACAGGCGGGTCACGTCGGTGATTGCGCGGCTCACGCTCGGCAGGTTGGCGATCTGCTGGTTGGAGATGTTCGTGGCGGCGCCCGTCTTCTCGGTCGAGAATCTCGAGAGCGCGGTGGCGACCACGACCGCTTCGGCCAGCTGCTCCGTCGCCGTCTTCAGCACGGCATTCTGCTGATAGGTTTCCGCCAGCGAAAGGACGATGTCGGGGACGATGACCGACTGGCAGCCGATCAGGGACATCGTGACCTCGTAAGGGCCACCGGTACGCATACCCTGGATGGCATAGCGTCCTTCTTCATTGGTCACCGCATAATACTGGGTGCCGGAAGGCGTGTGGACGGCAACGACCGCCACGCCGATGAGCGGCTCGCCGCCTTCATCGACGATCTGGCCGGCAAGGCTCGAGGTGGTCACCTGTGCCGCGGCCGGAAGGATCATCAGCAGGAAGGCTGCTGCAGCCAGAAAAAACTTGAATGTTTTTTTCATAAGGTTTGAATAGTTAATGAATGATATAGTAAATAGTTACAATCCCCATGCGGAAGCGTCATACTTCGACTCGGCTTCCTTTTCATATTCGTCCTTCAGGTTCACGAAGAAATCGAAGTCCGTAAGCTGTTCGATCTCGTCCACGCTGCGAGCGAATGCCCGGCTCAGCGGCGTAGCACCGTAGGCCCTGTTCTCCATCCAGAATCCGATGGCCGAATAGCCGCCGTTCGCCGTGCCCGCCTTGTACTTGAGAATGACCTTGAAATAGGCTTTGGGTATGGCCACGTCCTTGCCGGCATTGTCCTTGATGTAGCGGACCTCGGGGTCCGCGGCGGTCGTGACCGCGCATCCCGTCACCACGAACAGCGTGTCGGCCGTGGAAAGCTGTTTGCGGATGTGCGATTCCAGCTCCTGCCACAGTCCGCCGTTCAGGTCGGAATTCTGCGGCGTGATGTTGGTGTAGTAGAAGGTCGCCTCGTTGGCTTCGACCGTACAGAGGCGGTCGGCCGAAGGCAGCTGGTGGCCGCGGTCGTAGCCGCTGCCGGCGTAGCTGCTCGACGTCTCCGCCTGATAGCGGCGCGGCACAAGCGGGTCGAAACCCCATTTGTCGGTCCGTTCGACGCCCGATGTCATCCCCTTGTACAGCGGATAGGCCACCCAGCGCGAAACCCGGTTCTCCAAGTCAAGCCAGAAGGAATAGTTCCGGACGGTCGCACCGCCGAACTGCATGTCGTGGCTGAAGAAGGCGAAGTTGTCCTGCGCCGTGACGGCGGGCAGTTCCAGCCAGGGCTGCACCGTCCCGGGCACGAGCACCTCGAACGGCTGCTGGGTGACGGTCAGCGTGAGTTCATTCGCGGACACCTGGCTGCTGGCGGTCCGGAAGACGGCCTTGAGCGTACGAACCGCAGACGAACTCGGGTTGTCCGTATACCGGACCGTTATCTTTTCGCTCCCGGAACCCCGGTCGGGCGTCAGGGTCAGGCCCGCGTCGCAGCTGGCCGTCCATTCGACATCCGACGTGAGGGTGACGTCGAAGGAACCGGCATCGCCCCAGGCGGGAAACTCCGTGAAGGAAAGCGAGAAATGGGCGCCGGTCGAAAAACGGTCGCCCGTCAGGCCGGCACAGTCGTCCGTCGCCGACAACGACAGCTGGATCCGGGCCCCGTATTTTCCGGCGATGCCCTTGAGGGTACCGCTGCCGGACGGGACCGTCACATCGCCGAATACGGCATATTTGGAGGTGAAGAGGTCAAAATCGCGGCCGTCCCGTCCCTCGAAGGGGATCGACGTGTTCAAGGCCTCGCCTTCCGCGCCCCGGCGCACGAACGGGCTGCCCACATACGCGTCCTTCACCTGCACGTCGGTCACGGCCACATAGGTCGACTCATAGTCCCCGCTCAGCAGCTGGTCGAGGGTGATTTCGCGGGCCGCCGGCGTTTCAGTGCCGATCTTCGTGATGTTGGCCGTCGGGATGCCGCTGACTTCCATCGCACCGTAATTGTAAACGTGCAGGGTCTGGTTCAGGAGCGAGACCCGGACCTTGTCGCCGCGGGCGAACGTCTTGTTCTCGTCGCCGGAAGGCGTATACAGCTGCAGGCCCGCATCGCCGTCCGAAATGACGATGGTCCGTGCGGAAGAATAGTTGTTCAGGCCGCCGTAGTCGCTCCGCCGGTAATCGCTGATGACCGTGCCCTCCACCTGGATGTCTTCCGTGATCCGGTAATCCGAACCGGTGTAGAGCGCCCGCACTTCCCGTATGCTTTTCGTCTTGACGGTATGCTGCGACTGGGAAACCGAAACCGCGGCCGACGCATCCTGCGTCTTGAACGTCAGGGTCGCCGTACGGGCTTCACCGTCGTTGACGGAAGCCGTCACGACCACGGAACCTGCGCCTGTTCCGCCATAGGACGACAGCTGGATCCAGCCTCCATCCACCTGGACGGTCCACGAACCGTTCGACGAAACCGAAAGCGTACCGCTCCCTCCCTCGTCGGTAAATGAAAGGGCAGACGGGGAGACCGCCACCGTGACGGGCGTCGGAGGTTCGGGCTCGCCGCAGGAGACCGTCAGGCAGGCAAGTGCGGCAACGGCCAGGATACGCAGGATTTGTCTCATTCGGACTACTGGCTTTTAACCTACAAATTTAACAATTATTTTTGTTTCTGACAATAATCACCTACCTTTGCGGCCATTAACAAAGTGGATGGATTTGACTGCTTGCCAACCACGCTAAAAAAAGGCTAAAATTATGTATCTTTTCACTTCTGAATCCGTTTCAGAGGGCCACCCGGACAAAGTGGCCGACCAGATTTCCGACGCCATCCTCGATGATTTCCTCCGCCAGGATCCCGCATCGCACGTCGCCTGTGAAACTTTCGTGAGCACCGGCCTGGCCGTCGTCGGCGGCGAGGTCACCTCGCACGACGCCTGGGTCGACATCCAGGGCGTGGTGCGCCGGACCATCCGCCGCATCGGCTACACCCGCGGCGAATACCATTTCGACGCCGATTCCTGCGCCGTGATCTCCGCCCTGCACGAGCAGAGCGCCGATATCGCGATGGGCGTGAACCGTGCCGAGAAGGAAGAACAGGGCGCCGGCGACCAGGGCATGATGTTCGGCTATGCCTGCAACGAGACGCCCGAGTTCATGCCGCTCCCGCTCACGCTGGCCCACATGGCTCTCCTCGAACTCGCACGCATCCGCCGCGAAGTACCCTCCCCGATGCCGTACCTGCGGCCCGACGCCAAGAGCCAGTTCACCATCGAATACAACGACGACCACACTCCGCATCGCATCCACACGTTCGTCCTGTCCACGCAGCACGACCCCGATGCCAATCAGGCCCGCATCCGCAAGGATGTCGAGAAGATCCTGATCCCGCGCCTGAAGGCGCGCCTGAGCGCAGAGAACGCCGCCCTCTTCGATGACAACCTGATCCTGCACGTCAATCCCACGGGGCAGTTCATCATCGGCGGCCCGCACGGCGACACCGGCCTGACCGGCCGCAAGATCATCGTCGACACCTACGGTGGACGCGGCGCACACGGCGGCGGCGCCTTCTCGGGCAAGGACCCCAGCAAGGTGGACCGCAGCGCGGCCTATGCCGCCCGCTACATCGCCAAGAACCTCGTCGCCGCCGGCGTTGCCGACGAAGTGCTCGTCCAGATCGCCTACGCCATCGGCGTGGCCCGTCCGGTGAGCTTCTTCATCAACACCTACGGCACGGCGCACGTCGCCCTGACCGACGGCGAGATCGCCCGCAAGGTCGAGGAAATCTTCGACCTGCGTCCGGCCGCCATCGTCGAAAAGTTCGGACTGACCAATCCCATCTACGAACCGACGGCCGCCTACGGCCATATGGGCCGCGACCCCTATGTGAAGGAGGTGGAACTCATCCGCGACGGGAAGATCGTCCGCCGCAACGTCCAGTTCTTCGGCTGGGAGCTACTCGATGCCGTCGACAAGTGCCGTGCGGCCTTCCAGCTGTAGCTTCAAGGCCTTGGGAACCGGCTTGTCCAGATAGGGCACTTTGATTTCATAACGGACGCGGGCGGATGCCCCCTTCTCGTCGACTTCGACGGAAACAATCTTGAAAGAGGTCCTGGAAAGGGCCTCTTTTATGATGCGCTCCGTTTTCTCGGGCAGGACGACCTGCGATTCGTTTTCCTGCATCCACGCGGCGAACGCCGGCGTGCACACGGCGGCCATCGCAGCTTTGTCATCTGCGTAATAGGCTTTCAGGAACGTTTCCGCCACGGCTTCGACACGGGAGGCCGTCCGGTTGCAGGCGCCCTGCACGAGCAGGCAGAGCGCCGCTGCTGTCATGATTGCAATCCGTTTCATCGCTTACAGGTCCATTTCGACAACGGTAATGCCCGCGCCGCCCTGCTGGACGGCCTCGTCGCGGAACGATTTCACCGCCGGCACGGTTTTCAAGTATTTCCGTATCTCCTCGCGCAACACCCCGTTGCCCTTTCCGTGCAGGATCTTCACCTGCCCGACACCTACCATGGTGGCGTCGTCGATGAAATGCATCACGATCTCGAGGGCATCGTTCAGCCGTTCGCCCCGGATGTCGATGGTCGGCCGGAACTCGAGCTTGCGCCGGCTGATGGACTCGCTGTCGTAATGGATCACGGGCCGGAACGTGCTGCGGGTCTTGTCCTTGTATTGCTGGTTGGAGATTTTCTCGATCTTGCCGGGCGCGATCTTCGAGATGATGCTGCCGATCGACACCGAGACATATTTGGCGGTGACCTGCGTGACTTCACCCACCATGTCGTTGTCCTTGAGCCGCACCTTGTCGCCGACACAGAGCGGTGTGCTGTCGGCGGGCTTTTCCTTCCGGGGGGCCGGGGCGGGGGCTTCACCCCGCTTTTCCTTCCGGGCCCGTTCGCGTTCCTTGCGGGCGACCAGCTGCTGCATCTTGCGCTCGATGACCGCATCCTGTTCGCTGGGCCTGTCTTCGGCCAGGGATTCCCGGAAACGGGTCAGGTTCTCGCGGGCGGTCCGGGTCTTGTCGCGTTCCGCCTGGGCTTCGCGGATCTCCCGGATGGTCCGTTCCACCTGCCGGTTGGCTTCGGACAGGATCTCCTCCGCCTCGCGGCGCGCTTCGGCGAGCATGCTCTTCTTGAGCGCCTTCACTTCCTCCAGCTCCTTCTGGTACTTGTCCGTCAGGCTTTCCAGGGTCTTGTCGGTGCTCTTGATGCGGGACAGTTTCTCGTCGAGGACGCGACGGCTGCGGGCAATCTGCCGCAGGTTGCGCTCGATGCTGACGAACTCGTTGCCGGCACGCTGCTCGGCATCCTTGACCACATCGGCGGGCAGGCCTGTCTTCCGGGCCAGCTCGAAGGCGAACGAGTTGCCGGGAACGCCCTGCTGCAGCTGGAAAAGCGGCTTGATGGCCGCACCGTCGAAGAGCATCGCGCCGTTGACCACCCCCGAACTCTTGTCGGCATACAGTTTCAGGTTCGTATAATGGGTGGTGATCACGCCGTAGGCGCCCATCCTGTCGAGCCGGGCGAGGACCGCCTCGGCGATGGCGCCGCCCGCGGCGGGTTCCGTGCCGCTGCCGAACTCGTCGATCAGCACGAGCGAGGAAGCCGTGGCGTGCATCAGGATCTCCCGCATGTTCTGCAGATGGGAGCTGTAGGTGCTCAGGTCGTTTTCCAGCGACTGGTCGTCACCGATGTCGATGAAGATGCTGTCGAAGATCATCAGCTCGCTCACCTCGGAGGTCGGGATGAGCATTCCCCATTGGAACATATACTGCAGCAGGCCCACCGTCTTGAGACAGACCGATTTGCCCCCCGCGTTCGGGCCGGAGATCAGCAGGATGTGCTTTTCTTTCGTCAGGGAGAGCGTCAGCGGGACGATCTCCTTTTTCTCGCGCCGCAGCGAGGCCTCCAGCAGCGGATGCCGGGCCCGGCGCAGGTTCAGTTCGCCGTTGTCGGAGAGGATGGGCATCCCGGCGATCATGTCGAGCGCCACCAGTGCCTTCGCCCGGATGAAGTCGATCTCGCCGATGTATTCGGACGCGGCGATCAGGCCGCTGAGAGAGGGGCGCAGGTATTCCGTGAATTCGAAAAGGATGCGGGCGATCTCGCGCTGCTCTTCAAACTGCAGTTCGCGGATCTGGTTGCCCAGTTCGATGATCTCGAACGGCTCGACAAAGGCCGTCTTGCCACTGGCCGACTCGTCGTAGACGATGCCCGGCAGCTTTTTCTTGCTGCCCGCCGCAACGGGAATCAGCACCCGTCCGTCGCGGACCACCACTTCGGCATCCGTGTCGACAAGGCCCTCCCCCTTGGCAGCCCCGAGAATCGCATTGATGCGGCGCGAAACCTGCCCCTCCTTCGACCGGAGGCTCCGGCGGATCTCGCCGAGCGCCTGCGAGGCGGTGTCGCGTACTTCGCCGGCACGGTCGAGGATCGCATCGATACGGCGGCCGATTTCGGGTTCATAACGCACGGAAGCAGATATCTGCCGGAGGGTGGGATACAGGTCGTCCTTGCAATCCCGGAAGAAAGCCAGGATCCGGCGGAGCGTGTCGAGGCTGGTGCGCAGCATCCGGAGCGAAGGCAGGTCGATCGTCGTGTTATCGGCCTGGAGCGGCAGCAGGAATGCCTTCGTGTCCAGATAGCCGCCGGCGGGAAACCCGTCTTCGAACAGACAGATCAGCCGCATCTCGTCGGTCAGCCGCAGCCGGAACATGATTTCGGCGGGATCGCGGGAAATCTGCTCCGCGGCCACCTTGTTCTGCGCATACTGGGTGGCGCACTTGGCCGAAATCCGTTCCCGGACCTTGTCGAACCCGATTTTCTGTTCCAGCACCATCCCCGCTTCCTCCTATTTGTACGATTGCTCGATGGCCAGGCGGAGTTCCGTGATGCTGCCCATCGTCCGGATCTGCCCCTCCTGCACGAAAGAGATGTCGCCCGTCTCTTCGGAAACGACGATCACCGAGGCGTCGCAGGCTTCCGACATCCCGATGGCGGCACGGTGGCGCATCCCGTAGTGGGCCGGGATGTCCTGGCGCTGCGTGATGGGCAGTGTGCAGCGGGCCGCCAGGATCCGGTTCTCCGACAGGATCATCGCTCCGTCGTGGAGCGGCGAATTCTTGAAGAAGATGTTTTCGATGAGCCTGCGGCTGATGCGGGCGTCGATCTCATCGCCCGTGTCGACGATCTCGCCCAGGGCGGAACCGTGCCGCAGGACGATCAGGGCACCCGTCCGGGTCTCGGACATCTTGCTGCAGGCGGCGGTCAGTTCCTCCAGCTCGGCGGGCTGCATACCCAGCGGGTGCGTCCGCCGGAACAGCTTGCTGAACACGCCCCGCTGCGCCGCCGCCGACGTGCTGGAGCTGATGCGCAGCAGGAAGCGACGGATCTCCGGCTGGAAGATCACCAGCAGCGCCACCACGCCCACGCCGAGCACCTGTCCCAGAATGAAGGAAAGCAGCTTCATCCCCAGCGCCCGCGACGCGATCCAGATCACATAGAGCAGCAGGATGCCGAGGAAGATGTTGACCGCCGACGTACCGCGCACCACCCGGATGAGCCAGTAGATCAGCAGGCCCACCATCAGCACGTCGAGCACGTCGATGAATGTGATATCTATGAAGTCGAACATATCCAGACAAAGATAACGATTTTATCTGTTCCAATAAAGCTTTTTGCCGAAGCCGAGCCGGTTGTCGGTGTATTTCATCCGGTCGAGGGTGATCAGCCACACTTCACCGCCCTTGAAGACGGCATATGGGAACCGTTTAAGGTACTTGAGCCGGCAACGGTCGAACAGGCCGCCCTCGCAGCGCCGCACCGTTCCGGCAAACTGCAGGCCCCGGACCAGGCCTACCGTCTCCGTCTCGAGCACCACCGAACCGGTCACGGCCGGATTCTCCAGGAAATACTGTGCGTGAAGGGTCTTTTCCTCCGATGTGACGATAAACGCCACCGCCTGGTCGTCAAATACGTAAAAGGCATTCGCACACCACAGTTCTCCCTCCCGCGACGCACACGCCACGGTCAGCACGTGGTGTTCTCCGATGAAATCGATGATCCGCTGGTCCATCATTGATTGCAAAAGTAGTCATTTTTAACTATCTTGCCGCAGAATCCTTCGAGGCGAGAGATTATGTGCGGCTATTTTTCCATTCGATTCCTTTCCTGTGCCCGCGGCCTGCGGGACCTGTTCTTTCCGCGACGGTGCGTGGTGTGCGGCCGTGCGCTCGCGGAGGAAGAAGCGGACCTTTGCGGGGCGTGCCTCTCGGAGCTGCCGCTGACCTGGCAGTGGGATGTCGTGCAGAACGCCGCTTTCGAGCGGCTGGCGCGCCGTTTCGAGGTGGAGGCGGCCGCTGCGCTCATCCGTTTCGGCGCCGCCAGCGACTACCGGCGGATCCTCTACGGCATCAAGTATGGCGGACGGCGCGCACTGGGCCGCCGGATGGGCACGCTGCTGGGATCGTATCTGGCCGGAAGCCGGGCGTTCGCCGGCTGCCAGGCCGTGGTACCCGTGCCGCTGCATCCGCTGCGGCGCTGGAAACGCGGCTACAACCAGTCGGAAGAAATCGCGCGCGGCGTGGCGGCGGCGATGGGCATCCCGCTGGAAACGGCGCTGGTGCGGCGCAGCCGGCACACGAAGACCCAGACGCGCCTGCGGCGCACCGCGCGGGAAAAGAACGTACAAGGAGCTTTCCAGTTGGATGACCGATACGCAGAAGCGCTGAAACGACAAGGCATCCGCCGGCTGCTGGTCATCGACGACGTGCTGACCACCGGCGCGACGCTGGCGGCCTGCGCCCAGCCCCTGCGGGTGGGCGGATTCCACATCAGCTGCGCCACAATCGCCTTTGCGGACTAACCTTGCTGAATGACCTTCAGGGTCACGGTCGGTGCGATGGCACCGGACGCATCGTCGAGATCGAGCCGCACTTCAAACGTCCGTGCAACGCCTTCCGCATTCTCGGGAATCACCAGGGAAACCTCCGTACGGTTGGGTCCGCCCTTCTGCGGGCTGACCGGACAGGGAGCCCCGGACGCAACGTGCCACGCAGCGTTGGCGTTGACCTGGAAACGTACGACACCCCCCGCACGCCCTGCCGTCTGCTGCGGCTCCTCGCAGAAGATGAACGGGGCGCAGGCCTGCGTGATCACGATCCGGCTGGCACGGGTAAGGGCGTCCAACTTGGACGACAGGGTGATCCGGATGGCTTTTGTATAGAATTCGTCGTTCCGGGCCACCTCAATGTGCATCGGCAGGGTACATTCGCCCGAAGCCGGCGAAAACGAGACGGCCGGGTCTTCGCAGCTGGCCGTCCAGCTTCCGTTGGTGAAGATCACGACATCGAACGATCCGCCTTCCGCATCGAACTGGAAAGAGGCGATGTCGGGCGTGATGCTCAACTCCGTATCCTGCGTGCAGGAAGCGGCCAGCAGCACCCAGAAGGCAAGGACCAAAAACTTTTTCATGCCACAAATATAAGTTTTTTTTCATACCTTCGCACCCGAAGAAATCCAAAAGATGCGAAAAGCCGCCGCACTCATCCTTCCCGTCCTCCTGCTCGGAATGCTGGCCGCCCAGTTCACGGGCTGCGAGAAGTATGTGCTTCCCGACTTGACCATCTCCCCCGACACGCTCCGTTTCGGCCCCGAAGCCGGGTCCCTCCCCCTGCAGGTGAACACCAACGTCATCACCACCCTCTATCCGGAGAGCCGCGACTACTGGGTGGTTCCCGATCCCGACTGGATCGAAGAAACCACCCAAGTGCAAATCCGCGTGGACGCGAATCCCGACACGACGCAGCGCGTCGCCGTGATTCCCGTGAAATCGGAATCGATCAAGCGCACCCTGGTGGTCATCCAGGCGCGCGCCGACACGGTCGCTACTGTTTCGTTTCCCTGACCTCCATCACCTCGCCGTGATCCTTGACGACGGCCCGGAGCCAGCGCTCCCGGTACTTCGGCTGGATCGGCGCGGCGGGAATGGGCTTTCCGGACCCGTTGTCCTGGAAGGACCCGTCTTCGTTCTGACGCTTGACGTTACCGTCCATAAATTTGACCAGCAGATAGTTGCTTAAGTCGTTCCAGGTGTCGAACAGCGTCTGGGAACGGCGGGCGCAGAACGCCGTCAGCATCCCCCTGACCTGGTTCAGGTTGCCGCCTTCCAGCATCCTGAGCGCCTTGGCGTCCTCCCGGGCGACCAGTGCTACGTTCTCGTTCTCATACTTGTCGGCCGCCGCCCGGATCTCCGGTTCGGCGCGGTCGTAAAACAGGTAGGCGAACTGCGCCACCCGGTTGAACAGCCAGAACGCTGATGTCGGACTGTATTCCAGCATCGAGCCGTTGCCTTCGCGGAAACATAGCGGCACTTCGGTGATACTGGTGTAGATCGGCGTCAGGGCGCTGGTGGCAGCGTCGTCCACGCCGAACCAGAGCAGGCCGCCCACCTCGTCGGGCAGCCAGTTGCGCGCCTGGGCCAGGTACCAGAAACCGGTCTGCTGCGTCGCGATGGAACGCTCGAACATATAGTGCTTCCCGTCAAGTTCGAAACCCATCGGCCGCCAGCGGTACGGCAGCCGGCTGATGCCGGCGCCCGCATCCTCGCTGAAGTCGAGCGGCGTTCCTTCAAAATGGTCGCGCATCACGTCGGCCAGGGCCTTTACAGTCACCTTTTCGGCGGGTTTGATGTAGAGCGGCATCTTGTTCGCGGCATTCTCCCCCTTGGCGAAGTCGAGCCAGCGGTCAGCGTCGAAAGCGTCACCGCCCAGCAGGCGGAAAGCCGACCAGACGCGCGCTTCGCACGCCCGAAGCCCGCTCCAGTCAGCCGGGCAGTAGGCGTCGCAGAAACTGAAGTCCTCGTCTTTTCCGGAGAAGAAACCCTTTTCACGGGCGAAGGAAATCACGTCGGGCGCATAAAGGCAGTTCTCCGGGTCGTTCAACGGAAAATGATGGATCCGGCTCTGGTTGGCGTGCGCGGAGATGCATCCGTCGGGAATGCGGACCGCCACCCAGACGGCGCCCTTCTGTTCGCCCTTGCCCACGATCTCGAAAATCCAGCATTCATCCTTGTCGGCGATGGAGAAAGTCTCTCCCTCGGAGGGATAGCCGTATGCCTGGACAAGTCCGTCGATGGTCCGGATCGCCTCGCGCGCAGTACGGGCGCGCTGCAGCGTGACGTAGATCAGCGAACCGTAATCCATGATCCCGTCCTTGTTCTCCAGTCCTTCACGGCCGCCGAACGTCGTTTCCATGATGATGAGCTGGTGCTCGTTCATATTGCCCACGGTCTGCCAGGTGTGCGGAACCTGGGGAATCCGTCCGCGGAAGAAACCGCTGTCCCAGTCGTAGATGTCGAGCAGGGACCCGGCCGGCCAGTCCGCGGCGGGACGGTAGTAAAGCTCACCATAAAGCTGGTGGGAATCAGCCGCATAGGTTACCATGCAGGAACCGTCGGCAGAAGCCCCTTTGGTCACGATTATGTTGGTGCAGGCATCCGCTGCGGGCCGGGCCAGCAGCAGGAGCAGCAGGCAGGCCGTCGTCGATAGCAATCTCTTCATCGCAGGAATTTTGTTGATGGTTTGGTCCACGAAGATAAAAAAATAGGTTATCTTTGCCAAATCAAGTGACAAAAGACATGAAAACGATGCGACTCTTCCTGCTTGCCGGCGTCGCCCTCCTGCTCGCGGCGCTGCCGCTTTCCGCCCAGGAACAGCAGGAGCCCGACGTCAACCAGATCATCAACAACCAGCTCGAAAACCTCACCCGGTCGTTCAAGCTGGACGAGGTGCAAGTCTTTTTCGTCGACTCCATCCTGCAGTACAACTATCCCGCGATGATGGAGGAATTCGCCCGCACCCGGAAAACCGGCGCCAGCAACCAGGACACCTACCAGGCCATCACCGACAAGTGGATGGCCGCCACCGACGAGGCGTTCGAACGCATCTTCACGGAAGAGCAGTGGCAGCGATACCTGAAATCCGCTTACGGAAAGGAAAAGAAACGCCGCGACAAGCGGATGAGCGAACGGTCCGTCGCCCAATAGTCACAACCCCAGTACCGCCCGCATCCCGGCCGCATCGGTGAACCGGTATTCCGCCGGTATGCCCTGCAGGCCCCGTTCCCGCCAGTCGGCGAGGGCGAAGTCACAACCCGCGTCGTGCCCGCAGCGGAAGTCGTGCATCGTGTCGCCCAGGAACAGCGTCGTCCCACAGTCGGCACCGGCCCTCTCCAGGTATGCATACATCGGATCGGGAAACGGTTTGTGGCGCACGGTATCTTCCGAACTGACCACCACGTCGAAGTACGGCAGCAGCCGGGCCAGCTGGACGTCGTATCCGATCTCGAAGCGGGAACGGGACGTGACGATTCCCGTCCTTCCGCCGGCGGCACGAAGGTCGCGCAATACGTCCTCAACGCCCGGAAAGGGCCTGACCAGGTGCATCAGTTCCTGGAAATGCGTTTCCCAGACTTCTCCGAACCGCGCTTCGTCGGCATAGCCCAGGATCGAGGCGGCGCGGGCGCTGGGAATCCCGAAGAACCCATACGCCTCCTCGTAGGGCACGTCGCGCCCCATCAGTTCGCGGATGGTCTGCATCAGCGAAAGCACGCCCGTGCGTTCCGTGTCGAGCAGCGTCCCGTCGATGTCGAACACGAAGTCGGCGTACCGCTTCATCGCCTGTCGAGTTTGATCAGGACCGGAAGGTGGTCGCTGTAGCCGTCGGCGAAGGTGTTGCCGTAGTAACTCCGGCGCGGTGCGCCTTTCCGCAGCATGAAATTCCGGCGGAAGATCTCGCCGTAGTGGTTCTTGCCGTCGACGCGCACCACCCGGAACCCCTTGAGCCCCGGACAGGTGGGCAGCAGGTTGTGCGACACGATGATGTTGTCGTAAAGCACCCAGCGGTGGTTGTGGATGCTGGTGCCTTTTCCCTCTTCGGCCAGCATCCAGAACGGATTGAAGTATTCTCCTTCGGGCACGTTGAAAATGGTCTTGTGCGCCTTGAGCAGCACCGCCAGCGATTCGTCGGACGGGCTGTCGTTCATGTCGCCCATAATCACCACCTTGATGTCTGGATATTGCCTGCGCAGTTCGGCCGCGTGGTCGCGGGCCGTCTCCGCGCCGGCGCGCCGGAAACCGGCCGACGAGGCGACCCCGCCCCGGCGCGACAGGAAATGGCACACGTAGAAGGCGAACATCTCTCCCTCGACCTCTCCCCAGGCAGCCAGGATGTCCCGCCCGATGTATTCACGGCCGCTGCGGAGCACCAGCTTGAGCGGCTCACATCCCATCAGCGTGAACTTGTCGGGCCGGTAGAGCATCCCCACCTCCACGCCGCGCACGTCGTTCGACTCGAAATGAAGGCACTTGTAGTGGGCGCCCGACATCCGTTTCTGGGCCGCAAGGTCCTGAAGGACTTTCAGGTTCTCGACCTCCGACACGCCCGCCACCACTGGGAATCCGTTGTGGGCCGACGCCACGGACGAGAAGATCTCGCTCAGGTTGGAAAGCTTCTTCTGGTATTTCTCGCGCGTCCAGCGCTTGTCGCCCATCGGCGTGAAATCGTCATCGTCTGTCGAAGGATCGTCTATGGTGTCATAGAGATTTTCGAGATTGTAGAACATCACCGTGTAAGCCATAGTACAAATGTAATTAATTTTCTGTGAAATATCTTCCGTTTTTTCTACCTTAGCGAGTTATTTATATTGGAGAATTGTCTGCCTGATGAAGAAGATATACGAAGACGACCGCCGGTACAGCTGTCTGCGCCCCATTGTGGACGCCTATATCCGCGGTTCCTTCAAGAAGATCCGTTACGACGGCCTGGAGAACATTCCGAAAGACGGATCCGTCATCCTGGCGCCCAACCATTGCGACGCCCTGATGGACCCGCTGGCCGTACTGGCGATGAACCGCGACAAGAAAGTGTTCGTGGCGCGCGCCGACATCTTCCGGAAGCCTGCAATCCGGAAGATCCTCACTTTTTTGAAGATTATGCCCATCCATCGCGTCCGCGACGGGTTCCGGAGCGTCCTCAACTCGGAAAAAACCATTGAAAACTCCATCGAGGTACTCAACAATCACGTGCCTTTCTGCATCTTACCGGAAGGAGCCCATCGTCCCAAGCACAGCCTGCTCCCGCTCGGAAAAGGAATCGCGCGGATCGCTTACGGAGCAGACCGGGGCCGGGACGGGAAAGATCCCGTGTACATCGTGCCGATCGGTTGCGAATACGGCGACTATTTCCGGTATCGCTCGACGCTGCTGGCATCGGTCGGTGAGCCGATCGACATTTCGGCGTACATCGCCGCCCACCCGGAGCGCAGTGAAGCGGAACTGCTCACCGACATCCGGAACCTGACGGCCGGCGCCTTGAAGAAGCAGATCGTCTACATTCCGGACGACGACGATTACGAGGCGACCTGGGAGCTCTCGAAGCTGATGACCGGGCACATTCCGGAACGGCAGCTCCAGCGCCGCCTGGCGGCCAACAGGAAAGCCGTCGAAGACCTCGGACGGCTCCGGGACAAGATGCCCGAAAAGGCCCGTACGCTCTTTGAAAAAGCCGTTGCCTTTACCGAGGAACGGCGTCGTGCCCGCATAAGCCTCCACGCCATCTATACCCGGAATCCGCTGGGTTCGGCCCTGCTGCGTACGCTCAAGACACTGGTCGACCTGCCTTTCGCTCTCGTGCTGGCCCTCGCTTCGCTGCCCGCCTGGCTGGTGGGAGAGAAACTGGCCGCCGGCGTGAAAGACCGCGCGTTCCGCAACTCCTTCCGCTGCTGTGCGATCATGGCCATCTGGACGCTGCTGCTGCCTGTCTGGGCCATCGTGCTGCTGTGTACGGTGAAGTGGTACTGGGCCCTCGCCGCGCTGGCCCTGCTGGTCCCGGCGCCGATGCTTACCTATGACTGGTTCGAGGAAGTACGCCGGTGCGCCTCTTCCTGGAGATACCTGTTCAACGGACGGCTCCGGGACATGAAGAACGATTTGATGATGCAATTGAAAACGATTTGATGATGAAACATACCGTGACAGTTTTGGTTTTCCTGGCCTTCGCCTTCGGCGCGGCGGCCCAGGAAAAAGCCGACAAGGACATCGAGAAGAAAGGATTTTCCTTCGGCGGTTTCCCGATTGTCGCCTTCGACCAGGACAAAGGCTTCCAGTACGGCGCCCTGGCCAATGTCTACGACTTCGGAAAGGGCGGCTGGTATCCCAATCCCCGCCAGCAGCTCTACCTCGAAGCATCGGCCTTCACGAAAGGCTCGCAGCTCTACGTGCTGAACTACGACAACCGGTTCCTGATTCCCGGCGTGCGGTTCTCCTTTGCGGCCCAGTTCAGCCGCGACAAGGCGCTCGACTTCTATGGCTTCAACGGCTACGCCTCCTGGTACGACGCTTCCCTGCCCACGGCCTACTACCGGATGGGCCGGATGGTCCCCTACGGCAAGATCGACTTCACCGGCAAGATTACGGAGCACTTCTTCTGGAAATTCGGATACCATTTCAAGTATTTCATCCTCAACGAATTCGAAAGCGAAAACCTTCAGGAACTCCCTTACGGGAAGACCCTGTTCGCCTGGTATAAGGACCTCGGTTTCATCGAAGCCGACGAATTCAACGGCGGCATGACCAGCGCCTGGCGGGCCGGCCTGTCCTACGACAGCCGCGACGCGGAGAACGCCCCCACCCGCGGCATCTGGGCCGACGCCTTCATGGAATGGGCGCCCAAATGGATGGGTACCAACAAGCCGTACGGACGCTATTATGCCGTGATGCGGCAGTATTTCCCGCTTTCCGGAGAGCGGCTGGTCTTTGCCTACCGGGCGAACATCCAGGGCTTTCTCGGCAAACCCGCTTTCTACGTCCTTCCCTATGAATCGGTGCTCGGCCCGGGCTACGACCGCGACGGGTTCGGCGGCTACCGCACCCTCCGCGGCCTGCTCCGCAACCGCGTCCAGGGGCAGAGCCTGTGCTATTTCAACACCGAACTCCGCTGGAAGTTCTACCACACCACGATCTTCAACCAGAACGTCTCCTTCGGGGCGAACGCCTTTTTCGACGGCGGCCGCGTCCTGAAGGACTATGGCGACGTTTCCGTCGATGCGGCGGCCTGGAGCGGCATGGTCGCCCAGGGCCGCTTCCCCGAGCAGCTCACCCGCGGCGGGAAGGAACGTTTCCACCTGTCCGCGGGCGGCGGTCTCCGGTTCATCCTCAACAAAAACTTCATCATCGCCGTGGACTACGGCCGCGCCTTCGACAAGCAGGACAACGCCAAGGGTTCACTCTACATCAACACGGGATATCTCTTCTAAAGATGAAAAGACAATTTGCATCGGCACTGCTGGGCGTGCTGCTCCTGCTGACGACGGGCTGCAACGAGATCTACTACCAGAAGATCGACGAGCTGCAGGGACGGGTCGACGACCTGAATCTCCTTTGCGACCAGATCAACAGCAGCCTTGCCAGCCTCCGGGAACTGGTGACGGTCATCGAAAGCCAGGACATGGTCACCGGCATCACCGAAATCCGCTCCGGATCCACGGTGACGGGCTACCGAATCAACTTCGTCCAGCACGAATCCATCACCATCACCAACGGCCAGGACGGAAAGAAGCCGCTCGTCTCCAGCCAGCGCGACAGTGAAGACGGGAACTATTACTGGACCGTCCAGTACGGGGACGGGCCGTCGCAATGGCTGCTCGCGCCGGACGGAAGCAAGATGCTCTCCATCGGCGTGCTGCCCTTCATCACCATCCGCGACGGTTATTTCTATTATACGATCGACGGGCAGCAGTGGACGCAGCTCGGGAAAGCCGACGGCCAGAACGGAGACCAGATGTTTGCCTCGATCGATACCAGCCACGAAAACTTTGTGACCTTTACGCTCACGACGGGCGAGGTATTCAAGATTCCCACATACAACACGTACCTGAAGCTCAAGACGGAATTCGACAAGACCAACGAGAACGTCACCGCCCAGATCGAACTGGTGCGGGCCAGCATCGACCGGCTGACCTACATCACCAGCGTCGCGCCGGTCCTCTCGGGAAAAGACACCGTCGGCCTGTCGGTAACCCTTTCCAACGGAAAGAGTTTCCGCATCCACGACTGGACCGCTTCGGTCAGTCCGGCCATCTACATCAAGAAAGACACCGACGGGAAACTTTACTGGGCCTACACCATCGGTTCGTCTGAGGAACATTGGGTGCTTTCACCGGACGGCGCGAAGATTTCCGCTTCCAGCGACGCCGTGGAAGTCCCGCTGGTCTCCGTCACGCACGACAAGGACGGACAGTATTACTGGACGGTGACCTCCCGGGGAAACACCGAACTGCTCCGGTTCCCCGTCGACAGCGGCTGGACGCCCCACGTCATCGACACCGTCGCCAGCGCCTTCTCCTCGGTCAAGACCTATGCCGACTCGCTGGTGGTCGTGCTCAAGGACGGAAAGACCCGCTTCAACCTGCCCATGCAATATACGGTCACCCTTACCGATGCGGGCGGCAACCCGTTCTCGGGGACGATAACCCTGGCCGCCGGGAAGGAAACCACCCTGGAGTACGTCGCCAACGGCCCTTCGGCCAGCCTTTCGCTGCTGACGCAGGGCGGCGTGACGGCGACCGAGGAAACCAAGGACGGCAGGAACTACATCCGGATCACGGCACCCGCCTCGTATGGCAACGCAACTGCAAAAGTGATTGCGTGCTTCAGTTTCGAGACGAAAACCAACACGGTTACCGTCATCAAGACCATCACCGTCAAGAAAAAATAAGGAATAGCGATGAAAAAGACATATCTAGCCTGCCTGCTCCTGCTGACCCTCCTGTCTGCCGTCGGCTGCTACGACCAGATCGAGAGCGACCTGAACCAGCTTGAACGGCGCATCGAGAAACTCGAACAGCGATGCCGGGAGATGAACACGACGCTGGAGGGGCTCCGCCAAATCGTCGACAAGCTCGACACCTACGACTTCCTGAAAAAGGTGGAAACCCTCTACGACAACGGCGAGGTCGTCGGCTATACGCTTTATTTCACCCACTCCAAGCCGGTGACGCTCTACAACGGAACCGATGCCGAGACGCCCGTACTGGGTGTCGGAAAGGGGGAAGACGGGGTCTGGTACTGGACCGTCAAATATCCCTCCGACAAGCAGGCCTCCTTCCTGACCGACAACTACGGCGTCCGGATTCCCACCGATGCCGCTTCGCCCGAGTTCAAAATCGAGAACGGCTATTGGATGGTGACCTACGATGGCGGCGAAGTCTGGCACAATGCCGGCCGGGCTACCGGCGAGGACGGCGTCTCCTTCTTCAAGAGCGTTGAGGACAAAGGCGAATACATCCAGTTCAACCTGCTCAACGGGACGTCCATCCTGCTGCCGACCTGGGAAAGCTTCGAGAAGCTCGAGGAAGCGTGCCGGAAGGTCAACGAGAATCTCGACAGCTTCACCCGGATGGCACAGGAACTCGACGAAAAAGTCTACGTCAACGACCTGATTCCGATTCTCGACGGAACCGATACCGTCGGCTTCCGCATCTGCCTCTCGAACTTTGATTCCTACGCCTTCTACAACGGAACCGGCACGAACGCACCGGTCATCGGCGCCCGCAAGGCCACCGGCGATCCGGACGACGACATCTGGTACTGGACTATCCGCTACGCGGACGGGGAACCGCAGTGGATCCTCGACGAAAACGGACGGAAAATCCAGGCCAACGCCCCGCAGGGCCTGCTTCCGAAAATTTCGCTGATGAAAGACACCGACGACAAGTACTATTGGGCGATCGCCTATGGCGACGAGGCGCCGGCCTTCCTGCTCTGCGACGGAGCCAAGGTCTGTGTCAGCAACGATGTGCCGGATCCCGTCGTGCTTTCGGTCGTTTCCGTCCGCGACGACATCGTCTGCATCACGCTGGACGGCGGACAGACGATACAGGTCCCGATGGCGGGCACTTTCTCCGTATCGGTCTCCTCGCCGGTCAACAAAGGCGTCCTGGGCATGGGCGCCCGCGACACCGTTTCCTTCAACTGCCAGCTGAGCAACGCCGACGCCCGTGCCGAAGTGCTGCCGGTGACCCGGGACGGGTTTTTCGCCTCGGCCGGAACGACCAACTACAAGAGCTGGAAGATCACGGTCATCTCGCCGACAGGCTTCACCAAGCCCAGGACCAGCAAACTGAATCTCCTGGTTTCCAACGGCCACGGAAAGATGAAAACGGTCGTGATCACCATTGAGGCAAAATAAGGGAGGAAACGAAAATGAAAAGAATCTGCATTACGCTCATCCTTGCCGCAAGCGCGCTGCTGCTGGCCGGCTGCCACGGAGACCTTGACCGCAGGATCGACGAGCTCAAGGAAGACGTCGCCGCGCTCGAAGCGAAGGTCAGCTCCCTGAACAGCTCCCTGAACGCCCTCTCCGACCTGATTTCCGCCCTCGAGAAGAACGACCACATCGCGGGCGTTACCGAATTCGTGAGCGAGGGACGGAAAGCCTACCGGGTTACCTTCACCAGCGGATCCACCCTCATTCTCACCAGCGGCATCGACGGTGTCAAGCCGATTGTCGGCGTCCGCTACAACGAAGAATACGAAGCCTACTACTGGACCATCCAGATGGGAGAAAGCGGTACGCCGACCTGGATGACCAACAGCTACGGGCTCCGCGTCCGGGCCTCCGGAACGGTCCCGCGCCTGAAGATCGAAGACGGCGTCTGGTGGTACACCTTCGACGGTACCTCCTGGAACAAATGCTACTGGGGACCGGCGCAGGGAGAACCCGGCTCTTCCGTCTTTTCGAGCATCGACACCTCCGACCCGTATTACGTGCTGTTCTGCATCAGTGAATACAACTATTTCCGGATGCCCACCCAGAAAGCCTTTGACGAACTCACCCAGCAGTGCAATTCCATCAACGAACAGTTCAAGACTTATACGGACCTGGTGGAGAACCTCAACAAGGACATCTTCGTCTCCGACGTCACCGCCTATGAGGAGAACGGCGAGAAAGGCTACCGGTTCACGCTGGAAAGCGGAAAGGTACTGACGGTCCGCAACGGCCTCAGCAGCCGGGATTCCGTCCTGCTCAGCGCCAAGGCCTACACCGACGGCAAGTACTACTGGGTGTTCCGCAACCGTTCCGACCAGCCGTTCGAATGGCTCCGCTACAAAGGCGAAATGATCTGCGTCTCCTACGAGGACGTTACGCCGCACATCGGACTCGTCGATTCGCTCGGGACCATCTATTTCACCGTCTCCTATGAAGGCGGCGAGACGGAGATGATGCGCGACAAGGACGGCAACGCCGTCGCCGCCACCGGCAGCGTCGTGCTCGACTTCTTCACGGCGGCCGATGTCTCCGATCCCTCCCGGGTTTCCCTGACCCTGACGGACGGAACGGTCATCTCGATCCCCCGCACCCGGGAATATGCCCCTGAAATCACGGAACTTTCCCTTGCAGCCAACTACGTCATGCCGGAAACCTCCTACAAATACCATCTGCTGGTCTTCGTGAAGGATACGCTTTCGTCAAAAGACGTGCTTTCCAGCTATGCGGCCTACCAGGAGGCAGCCGACATCCACTTCGATGCCATCGCCGTCGACGACGGTTATGTGACCGACGTGGCCGTCGTGGAGTTCCGCACGACGAAGATCGACGAGGGCGTCGAATACAACACCATCTACGACGTACGCTTCCATACCGGCTATGCAGACGACTGGGACCTCACGCGGAAATTCCGCATCGCGATGTTCCTTACCTGGCGGAGCCACTCCCTGATGAAAGTCGTGGAATTCGACCGGCGCATCCCGGCGGAGGAAGTCAAGCTCAACAAGAACAAGATCGAACTCAAGGCAGGCGCCTCGTTCACCCTGACCTATTCCGTCGATCCCGGCAATACGACCGACAAGCCGGCCTGGAGCACCAGCGACAAGACCGTCGCCACCGTTTCGAACAAGGGCGTCGTGACGGCCGTAGCGCCGGGCACGTGCACCATCACCCTGAAGGTGGGAAAGATCGAAGCGACCTGCGAATGCAAGGTCGTTCCTGAAACCTGACAGAGGGGAAGTGGTCCCTGCAGGACTTGAACCTGCGACCCACGGATTATGAGTCCGCTGCTCTGACCGACTGAGCTAAGGGACCAAATTGCCGGGCTTTCCAGCCCGGCAATTCCTTTTCGCTTAAACCTTGATTTCTACTTCGACGCCGCTGGGCAGCTCAAGTTTCATCAGGGCATCCACGGTTTTCGGCGTGGAGCTGTAGATGTCCAGGAGGCGACGGAAAGAATTCAGTTCAAACTGCTCGCGCGCTTTCTTGTTGACGAAGGTCGAACGGTTCACCGTAAAGATCTTCTTGTCGGTCGGGAGCGGAATCGGGCCGCTGACGACGGCGCCGGTAGCCTTGACCGTCTTGACGATCTTGTCGGCCGACTTGTCAACCAGTGCGTGGTCGTACGATTTGAGTTTAATTCTGATTTTCTGGCTCATTATTCTAACTGTTTAACATTTTTAATCTTCATCATCATCTAAAAATCTGCGGGGACCTCCCTGCTTGTCGATGATCTCCCGGGCCAGGTTCGCCGGAACCTCCGCATAGTGGGAGAATTCCATGGAACTGGTGGCGCGGCCCGAGGTCAGCGTACGGAGTACGGTCACATAACCGAACTGCTCGGCCAGCGGCACACGCGCCTTGACGATCCGGGCATTGCCCTTGGAGTCCATATCGACGATCTGGCCGCGGCGCCGGTTCAGGTCGCCCACCACGTCGCCCATATAATCTTCGGGTGTCACCACCTCGAGCGACATGATCGGTTCCATCAGCACCGGCCCGCACTTGCGGAGCGCGTTGCGGAACGCAATGCGCGCGCAGATCTCGAAGGAGAGCGCGTCCGAATCGACGGGATGGAAGCCGCCGTCCAGCAGCCGGACCTTCAGGGCGGTCATCGGATAGCCGGCCAGGACACCGTTGGACATCGCGGCCTTGAATCCTTTTTCGACCGAAGGGATAAACTCCTTCGGGATGTTGCCACCCTTGACTTCGTCGATGAACTGGAGTCCGGAGACGCCTTCGTCGGCCGGTCCGACTTCGACCTGGATGTCGGCATACTTGCCCCGTCCGCCGGTCTGCTTCCGGAACACCTGACGGTGGACGTACGACCGGGTTACCGCTTCCTTGTAGTTTACCTGCGGCGCACCCTGGTTGATTTCCACGCCGAATTCCCGGCGCAGACGGTCCACGATGATGTCCAGATGCAACTCACCCATTCCACTGATGATCGTCTGGCCGGTCTCCTGGTTGGACTGGACGGTGAACGTCGGGTCTTCCTCGGAGAGCTTGCCCAGCGCGATGCCGAGCCTGTCGAGATCCTGCTGGGTCTTCGGCTCGACCGCGATGCCGATCACCGGATCGGGGAACGTAATCGATTCGAGCACGACCGGATGGGTGTCTGCACAGACGGTGTCGCCCGTGCGCAGCTCCTTGAACCCAACGGCAGCGCAGATGTCGCCGGCTTCGACAAAGTCGATGGGGTTCTGCTTGTTGGAGTGCATCTGGTACAGGCGGACCACCCGCTCTTTCTTGTCGGAACGGGTGTTGAGCACCTGCGCGCCGGCTTGAAGATGCCCCGAATACGCCCGGATGAAGGCCAGACGGCCCACGAACGGATCGGTGGCAATCTTGAAGACCAGACCGCAGAACGGTTCGGTGGCGACGGGCTTGCGTTCCACCTGCTTTCCCGTACGGGGGTCCGTTCCGAACACGCTTCCCTTGTCGAGCGGCGAAGGGAGATAGCGCATCACGGCATCGAGCAGGAACTGGATTCCCTTGTTCTTGAACGACGAGCCGCAGCAGGTCGGAACGACGGCCATCGAAAGGGTCGCTTTCCGGAGTGCGTCGATGATCTCCTGATCGGAAATCGAATCGGGGTCGTCAAAGAATTTCTCGAGGATCTCGTCGTTGTATTCGGCGACGGATTCGATGAGTTTTCCTCTCCACTCCTCCACCTCGGCCATCATTTCCGAAGGAACCGGCTTCTCCACGTAGTTGTGGAGTTCTTTGCTGGTTCCGTCGTAATAGTAGGCCTTCTGGGCGATCAGGTCCACGATGCCTTCGAAATTCTCTTCGGCACCGATGGGGAGACAGATCGGAATCGAACGGGCACCCAGTTTTTCATTGATGTCCTCGACAACGGCAAGGAAGTCGGCGCCGGTACGATCCATCTTGTTGACGTAGGCGATCTTGGGGACGTGGTATTTGTCCGCCTGACGCCAGACCGTCTCCGACTGCGGCTGCACGCGGCCCACGGCACAGAAAGTGGCGATCGTCCCGTCAAGGACGCGAAGCGACCGCTCTACTTCGACCGTGAAGTCCACGTGACCCGGCGTGTCGATCAGATTGATCTGATATTGCTCGCCATTGTAATGCCAGAAGGCCGTGGTAGCGGCCGACGTGATGGTAATCCCACGCTCCTGCTCCTGGACCATCCAGTCCATGGTGGCGGCGCCCTCGTGCACCTCTCCTATCTTATGGGTCTTTCCCGTATAATAGAGGATGCGCTCGGAAGTGGTGGTCTTACCGGCATCGATGTGAGCCATGATACCGATGTTGCGCGTATATGTCAAGTCCCTTGCCATTGACCGCAGATCAAAAGCAGATTAGAAACGGAAGTGGGCAAACGCCTTGTTGGCCTCTGCCATCCTGTGCATATCTTCTTTCCGCTTGAAGGCTGCACCTTCATTGTTGTAGGCAGCCATGATTTCTGCAGCCAGTTTCTCCGCCATGGAGTGACCGGAACGCTTGCGGGCGAAAAGGATCATGTTCTTCATCGAAAGGGAGACCTTTCTTTCCGGACGCACCTCCATAGGGACCTGGAAGTTGGCACCGCCGACACGGCGGCTCTTCACCTCGACCTGCGGGGTGACGTTTTCGAGCGCCTTCTTCCAAATATCGATAGGAGCCTGTTCAGAATCTTTCATCTTCTCGCCGATGATATCGATGGCATCGTAAAAAATAGAATACGCGATACTCTTCTTCCCCTGCAACATAAGATTGTTCACGAAACGGGTGACCTGTACATCGTGAAACTTAGGATCAGGAAGTAGAATCCTCTTTTTAGGCTTCGTTTTTCTCATTGTTGTAAGAATTAAAAAAGGTGAATACTACTTAGCGGCTTTCTTTGCTGCTTTCGGCCGCTTCGCGCCATAGAGGGAACGGCTCTGCGTACGGCCCTCCACGCCAGCGGTGTCAAGTGCGCCCCTAAGGATGTGGTAACGAACGCCAGGGAGGTCTTTCACACGACCGCCACGAACCAGCACGATGCTGTGTTCCTGAAGGTTGTGACCCTCGCCCGGGATGTATGCATTGACCTCTTTCTGGTTGGTGAGAC
>CAMZGD010000010.1 GCA_947306365.1 uncultured Bacteroidales bacterium | reverse complement strand
TTCGACGCCTACCGCATCGACCACGTGCTGGGCTTCTTCCGCATCTGGGAGATTCCCGTCCCCTACAAGTCCGGCCTGATGGGGCATTTCAGCCCGGCGCTTCCCTTCTCGCCCGACGACCTGCGCTGGCGCGGATTCCATTTCGACGAGAAACGCCACGCCCGTCCGTACCGGAACGACGATCCGCGCGAGGTGCTCTTCGTGGAAGACCCCGTCCGCAAAGGATACTGGCATCCGCGCATCAGCGCCCAATACACGCAAAGCTACAACGACCTGCAGCAATGGGAGAAAGATGCGTACAACCGGCTCTACGACGAGTTCTTCTATACCCGCAACACGGAATTCTGGCGCGAGCAGGCCATGCGCAAGCTGCCCGAGCTGATCGGCGCGACCGACATGCTGACCTGTGCCGAAGACCTGGGCATGATTCCGGCCTGCGTGCCGCAGGTGCTCTCCGACCTGCACATCCTCTCGCTCGAGGTGCAGCGGATGCCGAAGGATCCCCGGCAGATGCTCGGCAACCCGGCCGAGTATCCCTATATGAGCGTCTGCACCACCGGTTCGCACGACACGAGTACGCTGCGCGGATGGTGGGGCGAGAACCACGACGGCGAAGACTGCCCCGTCGAAACCTGCCGCTGGATCATCGCCGAGCATCTCTATTCCCCGTCGATGCTCACCATCCTGCCGCTGCAGGACTGGTTCTCCCTCGAACCGTCGCTCCGCGTGGCCGACATCGACGGCGAACGGATCAACATCCCCGCCAATCCGAAGCATTACTGGCGCTGGCGGATGCACGTCACGCTGGAAGAACTGGCCGAGAACAAGCCGTTCAACGAGAAAGTGGCCGCGATGATCGCGCAAAGCGGCCGGAAAGCCTAGGGCGGGGGGCTTATGGCCGGGCAGAAAAAAGGACTGGCGCTGCACTGGCAGATCCTCATCGGCATCGGACTGGGTGTCGTGGCGGGAATCGTGCTCTGCAGGATCACGCCCTACGAGAACTGGTTCAGCTACATCAAGTGGGCCGGCGACATCTTCCTGCGCGGCCTGCGGATGATCGTCATCCCGCTGGTATTCACGTCCATCGCCCTGGGTGTCGCCGGGATGGGCAACTCCGCCGCGCTGGGACGCATCGCGGGCAAGACCCTCCTCTACTACATCGTCACCACGCTGATCGCCGCCACCATCGGGCTTACGCTGGTCAACCTGGTCAAGCCCGGCGTGGGCGCCAGCCTGAACCTGGCGGAAGAAGTCACGTCCATCGGCGCGGGCGAGGTGTCGTTCATCGACCAGATCGTGGCCATCGTCCCCTCTAACATCTTCGAATCGATGGCCAGGGGCGACCTGCTGCCGGTCATCTTTTTCGCCATCCTGTTCGGTTTCTTCATGAACAAGGTGGATGCCCGGCACGCCGGGACGCTGAACAACCTGTTCACGGCCATCTACGAAGTGATCATGAAGATCACCTTCTTCATCATCCGCCTGGCGCCCTTCGGCGTGTTCGCCATCGTCACGAACGTAGTCGGCAAGCAGGCCGACAATCCGCAGGCACTGCTGGGGATGGCCGGCAGTCTCGGCGTATTCGTGCTGGTGGTCTGGGGCGGACTGCTGCTGCAGGGCGGCGTGGTGCTGCCGCTGCTGGTCCGGCTGCTGGGCCGGCAGAATCCCTGGCGGCACATCGCGAAGATGTCCACGGCCCTGCTGACGGCCTTCTCCACCTGCTCGTCGGGTGCGGCGCTGCCGATCAACATCCGCGACTCGCAGGAGAAATGCGGCATTTCGGGCAAGGTCGCCAGCTTCGTCCTGCCGTTGGGCAGCACCATCAACATGAACGGTACGGCGCTCTACGAGTGCGTGACGGCCATCTTCATCGCCCAGGCCTACGGCATCGACCTGACGCTGGTCCAGCAGGTGATGATCGTCTTTACGGCGCTGCTGGCCGCCATCGGCACCGCCGGCATCCCGATGGCCGGGATGGTGATGCTCACCATCGTCCTGACGGCCGTCGGCCTGCCGCTCGAAGGCATCGGCCTCGTGCTCGCCGTCGAACAGCTCTGCGACATGCCCCGCACCTGCATCAACACCTACGGCGACGCCTGCGGTGCCGTCATCATCGCCCACTCCGAAGGGGAACAGCTCACCATCTAGCATCCAGGGTATCGGCCACGCAGGAGGCCAAATACGTGGCCCACCAGGGCAAAAAAAGGTAGTGGGCCACCGAATGCTTCCAATCGGTGGCCCATTCTTATCGTCTCATCGGAAACAGTTCATCAAGGAACGGCTTTGGCAACCCCAGCAGCCGGACAATCTTCGCATTATCTGCATTATAGTCAAAATGCAGTATCCGGGCCAGGTCCATCCGCTCGTTTTTCCCCAACGAAGTGAGCCGCTGGCCGTTGAATCGCTCCCGGCAGATCCGGAAGACAGCATCATTCAACTCATCATCAGTATAATAGAGGGAATCTCCTAAAAGAGAGGCAATCTCCTGATAAGACTCGATGTTCTTGCCCAGTTTGTGGAAATAGTGCCGTGCATCCCGAAAGACACCTTCTCCGATATCCAGCCTGCAGTAGTTCATCGGGGAGAAATAGTTATCTACAATCACATACGCTTCCGGATAATTCAGTTGCTTGGAATGAAGGAAGGCGCGCTTTTCCCTGTCAGTCATGTCCCCGAAACACCGATCTCTTTTCGTCTTGACCGCCGGCAGGAAAAAGTAACTGTTTGCCCCGTATGGATAAGAAAAGGGCGTCTGTTCCGGATCCACGACGAAATTGTTCCGGTTCGTATAGACAATCTGGTTGCGCAGCGACTCCAGATTGTCCACCCCAATGGGATCCACACAGACGAATCCGTCCAGACTGACACGCTTCCCGTTGGACCAGAGATAACGGGCAAGCCGTTTCCTGAACAGACCGAAGAAAGCTAATACCTTGCTCTTCTCACCGCAGAGAATGAAATGCACGTGATTGCTCATCAATTCGAACGTAATGACCTGCACGTCGGGACAATCGTACGCACACATCGCGACGAGGGTCATTGCATACACATTGTCTTCCTTACACTTGAAGATGACCGGCTGACCGCTGCCGGGCGTACACAGATGCCAGACACCGCCGTACTTCTGTACGGTCCATGCAAATACCCTTCTGCATCTGTTTTCCTTGTCGCTGAACGAACGACTGTGCGAGGTGAAAACACCTCCATAAAATCCTGTAGCCATATCCATTACACATAAATACCAACGCCACCGCGGCTCTGGATAGGACAAAGATACATCACAAGCGACCCGGGATGCAAATTTTTTCAAAATAAATTTGGTTTATAAAATAAACTTGTTTATCTTTGCATCAGATTCGATACCGGACCGGTGCGCAACGGACGGCGGAGAGTCGGGCAAGGGACGCCTTGCGATGGATTATTAATAATGGTATAACGAAAAAACACCCTCGACCATGGAAAACCTTACTGCTGAAAACAGCCTCCGCCTGATTGCGGAAACCATCGAACGCAGCCGCAACGCGATTGCGAAGAACTCGGGCAAACCGATCATCCTCTGGGGTGCGCTGGTAACCATCACCTCCTTCATCATCTGGGCGCTCTGGACAAAGACCGGCACCCCGATGTGGAACCTGCTCTGGTTTGCAATGACCGCCATCGGCGGTGTATGCACCCACTTCATCATCCGGAAACAGGAAAAAGTTCCCGAGAACGAGATCAAACGCATCATGGGCAAGATCTGGCAATGGTTCGGCATCTTTTCGACAGGCTTCTACGCCCTCATCTGGATTGCGGCGCTGATTCTCCACGCCAAAGGTGCGTCCACGATCCTGAACGTCAATCTTACGCTCATCATCACCCTGATGATGGGACTCTGCGGCGCCATCTCCGGTGCCGTGATGAAGATGAAGGCCATCACTTTGTCAGCCACGCTGGCAACCGCCTTCTCCGTCCTGCTCATCCTGCTCGTCCCCGACGGTTCGCCCGTCCAGATCCTGAGCTTCGCCATCCTGGGCGTCTTCGCCCTGATCATCCCGGGCATCATCTTCCAGAAGAAAAACACAAAGTAGGAAGCCATGGACGACACCGGAAAAGCATTCAAGCCACTCGACCCGTTGCTCCACTCGGAGTTGCGACTGGCGGTGATGTCGATCCTCCTCAGCGTACCGGAAGCGGACTTCGTCTTCCTGAAGGCGCAGACCGGCGCTACCTCCGGCAACCTGAGCGTCCAGATCGACAAGCTTCAGCAAGCGGGCTACATCGAAGTGAATAAAGGCTTCAAAGGAAAGATGCCGCAGACCCTCTGCCGCATCACCGAAAAGGGGCGTTCCGCCTTCGAAGCCTACGTCGAAGCCCTCCGCTCCTACCTGCCTTAATGGCCCTGCCGAATGGGCCACACTTTGGGCCTCAAACGTGGCCCGAAGAGGTAAATAACGGCAGTGGGCCACGGATTTCCATCAATCCGTGGCCCACTGTTATCGTACGACGAAACGGTCGCGGCCGGAGATGTCCTGGAGCACCCGGGCGCCGGGAAAGAGCGCAGCCACATCGGGGCCGTACCGCTCGTTGACCTCCAGATAAATGTGCCCGTCGGGCCGAAGGAGCGCCTCCGCCCAGCGGGCGATGGCGCGATAGAAGCGAAGCGGATCGTCGTCGGGAACGAAGAGCGCTTCGGCCGGCTCAAAGCCAAGCACGTTCGGACGCATCGCAGCCCGCTCGCTTTCACAGATATACGGCGGATTCGACACGATGACATCGAACTTCGGGAGTCCGGCCGGGGGTGTTCCCAATACATCAGCGGAAAAGAAAATAGGCTTGGCACCCCGGACCTTGACCCGCTGCCGGCACGCAAACCGCAGGGCCGCCTCCGACAGGTCGCAGCCATAGACCATCGCCTCGGGAAACTCCGCCGCCAGCGACCAGGCGATGCATCCCGATCCGGTACACAGGTCGAGGATGCTGAACGGCCCGTCATCGTCTTCGTCATTAACGGCATGCCCTGGAATGACGGGCTGTGCGAGGGCCTGGTGGAGCGGCAGGTTCTTCCGGGGCGAAGCGCCCTCGCTCGACCCGGAAAGGTTCTGACGCGCAGAGGCAAGCCATTCATCATCTTCGGCATACAAATCGTCGATGATGCGGGAGACCAGTTCTTCGGTTTCCGGACGGGGTATCAGACAACCCTCGCCCACCTTGAACCGATGACCGCAGAATTCCGCGAAACCCAGCACGTATTGCAGCGGCCGGCCGGTCTCCAGCTCGGCCAGCGATGAGAGTAGATCCCCTGCCGGCGTCGAAGATGACGACGCAGCCGTCTCGGGAATGACCAGCTCCGGTTCGGAGATATACTTATAGGAAGGGATATCCGTGAAATGCTCCTGCAGCCGGAAAGCGATGGCCTTCGCCTCCGGCGCAGGATAAAGCGGCGCCAGCCGGGCAACACATTGATTGACGAATTCCGAAAGCGTCATTATAAGGAAAAAATGGTCATGCAGGACACGATGAGAACAGGCGGCGCAGGCCTGCAGGAGCAGCCACGGTTCTTTTGGCCGAAGCGTCCCCGCCCGGCCCAAAAGGTTCTGGCTGCGCGGAGGAATAACCGGTCGTTCCGAACATGATGATTGATTAAACGGTCAAGCCGAAAGGGCTTCGTCGATCAGACAGTCGAGCACTTCGCCGACCGTCAGGCCGGCCGCCCGGATTTGGGCCGGGACCAGCGACATCTTTGTCATACCCGGCACCGGATTGATTTCCAGGAAATAGACCTTCCCCGACTCCGTCATGATGTAATCGCAACGAATCAGGCCGCGACAACCGAAATGCTGGTAGATGCGGCGTGTCTGCTCCCGTACGACTTGCGCCACTTCGTCCGGAATCCGTGCCGGACAGACTTCGTCGCTCTTACCCAGGTATTTCGCCTCATAGTCGAAATACTCGTTGTGCGGAATGATTTCCGTCACCGGCAGCGGAACGATCACGCCACGCTGGTTGAACACGCCTTCGGTCAACTCACGGCCGGGAATATAGCTTTCGATCAGCACGTCGTCGCTTTCGGAGAAGGCCGCCGCGATGGCCGGAGCAAGATCTTCCATCCGCTTGACCTTCGTCACGCCGAAGGAACTGCCGCCGTCGTTGGGCTTGACAAAGACCGGAAGGCCGAGCTGCTCGACGACCAGCTCGGGGTTGAGCACCTCGCCCTTATGCAGGAAGAACTCCGGAGCCAGGGGAATCCCCAGTCCGTGCATTGCTTTCTTGCAGGCGTGCTTGTCGAAAGTCATCGCCGAAACCCGGGAGGAACACGTCGTGAACGGCACGCCGTGCTTCTCGAGTTCCGCCTGCAGGAGGCCGTTTTCGCCCGGCGTTCCGTGAATCATGATCATCGCCACGTCGAAATGCTTCAAATCGGAAGGGATGAACGGCTTCACCGGAACGGCCACGTCCGGTACGGCCGGATCGCAGACCGACCACTGACCGCCGCGAAGGAGCAATTCGGTCACTTCATATCGTTCGGGGTCAAGACACGTAGCCACGTGCTTTCCGCTGAGCACCGAGATACCCCATTCGGAGGAATCGCCCCCGTAGATCAATGCTATTTTTTTCATATCATGTCCATTGGTTTCATTTGTCTTGCTTTCAAGACCGTCTGCGCCCACGCAGCCGTGAGTGGGAGGGGCCCAAGCTTTGCTTGGGAGGGATAGGACCCGAAGGGTCCGTAGTCTTGAAAGCAAGACAAATGAAACCCTTTAATAATCATCAATTGAAATAATCGTTGCCGGCGGAGGCGTCGGACGTGTCGTCAGAGGAGCCGTCGCAGAGCTGGCCCGCCGTCCATCCCAACGGCGGCACGAACACGTCGTCCGGGCCGATCGGAATGGAAGGATCGGCATACACTTTCTGCATGAAGAGGGCCCAGATCGGCAGCGCCATGCTGGCGCCGGCACCGTTGGCCGTACTGGAGAAATGGACCTGGCGGTCCTCGCCGCCCACCCAGGCACCCGCCGTCAGGCGCGGCGTGAAGCCGATGAACCAGCCGTCGGAGTTGTCGTTGGTCGTGCCGGTCTTGCCGGCGATGTCGCCCTGGATGTTATACCGCCAGCGGATCCGGCCGGCCGTGCCGTCGTTGACCACGCCCTGCATCATATTGATCATCTTGTAGGCCGTGACCTCGCTGATGGCCTCCCGCTTGCGCGTGGAGAAGGTCGCCAGCACGTTGCCGGAATTGTCTTCGATCCGCGTCACGAACATCGGATAGCAGTACACGCCCCGGCCCGGGAACGTGTTGTAGGCGGCCACCATCTCCAGGACGCTCAGGTCGCACGATCCCACGCACAGCGAGACCACGGGATCGAGGTAGCTGCTGATGCCCATCTTCCGGCACATCTCGACCATCGCGAACGGGCCGAACTGCTTCATCAGGTAGGCGGAGATGTTGTTGCGGCTGTTGGTCAGGCCCCACTTGAGCGTCACGATGCGTTCGTCCACCTCGGCCTTCGGCGCCCAGTCCGTGCCGTTCACGTCGATGGTGTAGGTAGTGTTGGCCACCCGGTCGCAGGGCGTGTAGCCCTCCTGCATCGCCAGCGTGTAGAGGAACGGCTTGAAGGTCGAGCCCACCTGGCGCTTGCCCTGGCCGATGTTGTCGTACTTGAAGAAACGGTAGTCCGGACCGCCCACATAGGCTTTCACGTTGCCCGTGTTGGGCTCGATGGCCATGAAGGCCGCCCGGAGGAACGACTTGCAGTAGCGGATCGAGTCGTTGGGCGTCATCGTGGTGTCGATGTAACCCTGCTTGTTCCAGGCGAAGACGCGCATCGGGACCGGCGTGTCGAACGCCTTGGTGATCTCGGCGTCGGAGGCGCCGGCATCCTTCATCGCACGGTAGCGCTCGCTCCAGCGGCGCCCGTTGCGCATCAGCCGGTCCACTTCCTCCTGCGGCACGTCGTTGGAGAACGGGTAGTTCCGCCGGTATTTGAGTTCCTTGTCCAGCGTATTCTGGAGTTCCTTGCCGAGATGCTGGGTGACCGCCGCCTCGGCGTATTTCTGCATCCGGGAATCGAGGGTGGTATAGATGCGCAGGCCGTCGCGGTCGAGGTTCCACTGCGTGCCGTCGGGCTTGCGGTTCTTGTTGAGCCAGCCGTAGAGCGGATTCTCGCGCCAGGCCAGGGAATCGGCCCGGTAGTCCTCCACCTGTTCATAGGACGAGCGCTTGGGCTGCGTTGCGTTCATGAACTTGCGGAGCATGTCGCGGAAATAGGGCGCATAGCCGGAGTTGTGGTCCTGCTGCTTGTAAGTGATCACGATGGGGATTTCCACGATCGAGTCGAGGTCGTGCTGCGAAAGGAAGTCGTACTTCTCCATCTGACGGAGCACGTGGTTGCGGCGCGCCAGCGACGATTCGGGATTGAGGGCCGGATTGTAGCGGGTGGGCTTGTTCACCATGCCCACCAGGCAGGCGCCCTCCTCGACCGTCAGGTCTTCGGGATCCTTGGCGAAGAACGTATTGGCCGCGGCCTTGATGCCGAAGGCGTTGCCGCCGAAGAAGATCTGGTTGAGATACATCGTCACGATCTCTTCCTTTGTATAATTGCGTTCGATCTTGACGGCCGTGATCCATTCCTTGAGCTTGATGCCGATCATCTTGAGCTGCCGGCCGCCGGGGATGCGGCTGTGGAGGTCCTGCCGGGGATACAGCGTCTTGGCCAGCTGCTGCGTGATGGTGCTGCCGCCGCCCTGCGAGGAGTCGCCCAGCAGGAGCGTCTTGAAGACCACGCGGCCCAGGCCCCGGAAGTCGATGCCGGAATGGCGGTAGAAACGGGCGTCCTCGGTGGCGATGGCAGCGTCCACCACGTGCTTCGGAATCTGGTCGTAGCTGACGTAGGAACGGTTCTCGATGTGATAAGTGGTGAGCACCTTGCCGTCATCGGAGATCAGCAGCGTAGCCAGGTTGCTGTCGGGATTCTCGATCTGTTCGAACGAAGGGATCTTCGCGAACAGGGCCACCAGCAGCAGGGCGAGCAGCAGACAGGCGACCGGCAGGGTAATCAGGATCCAGAACCATTTGGTTATTTTTTTCTGCAGGGTTGCTTTCATTTTCTTAACTACGTTAAAGGTCGGGCGACAAGCCAAATATCTTACAAAATTAGAAAAAAGATTTGGAAAGTTGCCGCGTTTATCCCTTACTTTGCACTTCCAAAACCAAAAATGAGCGAGATGGGAGAGAATTTAGTCATTGTGGAGTCTCCGGCAAAAGCCAGGACCATCGAGAAGTTCCTTGGAAAAGGTTATACGGTAAAGTCCAGTTTCGGCCACATCCGGGACCTGAAAAAGAGAGGACTGGGCATCGACATCGCGAACGGTTTCATTCCCCAATACGAGATATCGGCCGACAAGAAGAAGACCGTGTCGGAACTGACCGCCGCCGCCGGCAAGGCGGAGACCGTCTGGCTGGCGTCCGATGAAGACCGCGAAGGAGAGGCCATCGCCTGGCACCTGGTCGAGACCCTCGGCCTCCCGGGCGAAAAGACTCGCCGCATCGTTTTCCACGAGATCACGAAGAACGCCATCCTCGAAGCCATCGGGAACCCGCGCGACATCGACATGAACCTCGTGAAGGCCCAGCAGGCCCGCCGCGTCCTCGACCGGCTCGTCGGCTTCGAACTCTCACCCATCCTCTGGAAGAAAATCCAGCCCAAGCTGTCGGCCGGCCGCGTCCAGTCGGTCGCACTGAAGCTCATCGTGGACCGCGAACGGGAGATCACCGCCTTCCAGGCCGCGCCCTACTTCCGCGTGGAAGGCACCTTCTACGTGGAAGGCTCGCGGAAACCCGTCCGCGCCACGCTCGACCGCAAGTTCGACACCGAAGACGAAGCCCGCGCGTTCCTGGAAAGCTGCCGCGGCCAGCAGTTCCGCGTCGCCTCCGTTGAGACACGGGAAGCCCGCCGTTCGCCGGCGCCGCCCTTCACCACCTCCACCCTCCAGCAGGAAGCCGCCCGCAAGCTCGGTTTCTCGGTGAGCCAGACGATGTCGATCGCCCAGCGCCTCTACGAGGCCGGCCTGATCACCTATATGCGTACCGACTCGATGAACCTCTCCTCGCTGGCGCTCGGCACCACGAAGGAGATGGTCACGCAGCTCTACGGGGCATCCTATTCGAAGGTGCGCAACTACCACACCCGCGTGAAAGGCGCGCAGGAGGCCCACGAAGCCATCCGGCCGACCTACGTCAGCAATCAGGACATCGAAGGCACGGCGACCGAAAAGCGTCTCTACAACCTCATCTGGAAACGGACCGTCGCCTGCCAGATGGCCGATGCCGTGGTAGAGAAGACCGATGTGGAAATCTGCGGCGAGACCGTCTCCGGGAAGTTCCTGGCCACCGGCGAGCAGATCCTCTTCGACGGATTCCTGAAAGTCTACATCGAGGGACGCGACGACGAGGAGGAAGAAGTGCAGGCCGTCCTGCCCCGTCTCGAAAAGGGGCAGCCGCTCCGCTGCGAGCTCCTGTCCGCCCTGGAGAAATACACCCAGCACCTGCCGCGCTACAGCGAGGCGAGCCTGGTCAAGAAACTCGAGGAACTCGGCATCGGCCGGCCGTCCACCTACGCCTCGACCGTCAGCACCCTCACCACGCGCGGATACATCATCAAGGGCGACAAGCCCGGCACCGCGCTGGACGTCTGCGAGCTCACGCTCCGCGACGGCCGCATCGAACGCACCGTGAAGTCCGAGAAGATCGGCACCGAGAAGAAGAAACTGCTGCCCGAGAACATCGGGATGGTGGTGACCGACTTCCTGGCCGCCAATTTTGCGGACATCCTGAACTACGGCTTCACGGCCGCGGTGGAGGAGTCGTTCGACAAGGTGGCCAAGGGCCGCCTTTCCTGGGACAAGGTGATCAGCGACTTCTACGGGCCGTTCCACCAGGAGGTGGAGAACAGCCTGCAGGACCGCGAGCACACGCACGCGGAGCGTCTGCTCGGCATCGACCCCAAGTCCGGAAAGCCCGTCGTCGCCCGCATCGGCCGGTTCGGCCCCCTGCTCCAGAAAGGAAACAGCGACGACCCCGACAAGCAGTTCGTCAGCCTGGGGAAAGGCCAGCTCATCGAAACCATCACGCTGGAAGACGCCCTCCAGCTGTTCGCCCTTCCGCGCGTCGTGGGCCGCTACCGCGACCAGGAGATCATCACGGCGATCGGCCGGTTCGGACCGTACGTGAAGTACGACGGACACTTCGTCTCCCTGGCCAAGGGACAGGACCCGTACAGCCTGACCGAAGCGCAGGCCATCGCCCTGATCGAAGAGAGCCGCAGCAAGGAATCCCGCAAAGTGATCGCCGATTTCCCGGAAGAGGGCATCCAGGTTCTCAACGGCCGCTACGGACCCTACATCCGGAAAGGAACTGACAATTTTAAAATCCCCAAAAAGAAGGATCCGTCAACGCTGACGGCGGAAGATTGTCAAGAAATCATCGCAAAAGCAGGAAAGAAAAAATAATTTGTTATTTTTGCAGGCATTATGGCAAAAATTGATTATCAAGTGGACGAGATCGACCAGAAGATTCTGGCATTCCTCGTCAAGAACGCCCGGATGCCTTTCCTGGAAATCGCCCGTGAGTGCGGCGTATCGGGAGCCGCCATCCATCAGCGCGTCAAGAAAATGGAAAATGCCGGCGTCATCACCGGCTCCCGCCTCCTCGTCAAGCCAGAGGCACTCGGCCTCGACGTCTGCGTGTTCGTGGGCGTCTCGCTTTCCGAAGCCAACAGCTATTCACGGGTCGTCGAAGCGCTGAAGAATATCCCGGAAGTCGTGGAGTGCCATTTCGTGACCGGAGAGCATTCCCTCCTCCTGAAGCTCTACTGCTTCAACCAGGACCACCTGATGAAGATCCTGGTCGAGACCATCCAGAACATTCCGGGCATCAGCCGCACCGAGACGCTCGTCTCGCTCGACCAGGCCATCGAGCGCCAGGTCTGGGTCAAGGACTACGACTACGGCAAGGCTACTTCCCGAAAGAAAAAAGCGTAAGCAGCCCTTCTGCAAGGACCAGGTCGTCCGGCGTCGTGATCTTGAGGTTGATCCGGTCGCCGGGTACGATATGCACGGGCGTACCGGCCGCCTCGACCACCGAGGCGTCGTCTGTGAAAGCCGTTGAATACGGCATCCCGTAGGCCGCCTTCAGCACGGCGGCATCGAAAAGCTGGGGCGTCTGCACCAGCAGCATTCCCGTCCGGTCCACCGGAACGGTCGCATCTTCACCCCCCATCCTTCGCAACGACTCCGCCACCGGCACGGCCGGGATCACGGCGGTATGGCTGAGCGCCGCGTCGAAAAGCCGTTCCAGCAGCGCCTGCCGCACCAGCGGCCGCACGCCGTCGTGGACGGCGACCACACCCGCGTCTCCCACGTATTTCAGGGCATTCTGCACCGAATGGAAACGGGTAATCCCGCCCGATACCATCGTGTACCGCTCCAGGAACCCTTCGCGGCGGCAGTAGTCGCGCCAGGCTTCCTTTTGCGCCGTCGGCAGCGCCACGACCACCTCGATGGAGGGGTCGAAGGCCAGGAACCGTTCGATGGTATGGCGCAGGATCGGCTTCCCGCCGATCTCCAGGAATTGTTTCGGCCGGTCGGCGCCCATCCGGACACCCTGTCCGCCGGCCACGATCACCGCGTACCGCTTCATCTTGAAAAGATGTTGATAAAAATGATGGACAAAAATAATCAATAATCGCGAGAATATTTCTAAATTTGTCTCTCCTATGTAACCGAAAAAAACGAAACGCAATATGGCATTATCATTCCTGCAGCAAGAGCTCGCCATCGACCTCGGAACCGCCAATACGGTCATTTTCATGAACGACAAGAAGGTCATCGACGAACCTTCCATCGTGGCCATCGACAAACTCACCGGCAAATGCGCGGCCGTCGGCACCAAGGCCAAGGCGATGCAGGGCAAGGAAAACCAGAACATCAAGACCATCCGCCCGCTGAAGGACGGCGTCATCGCCGACTTCGACGCGTCGGAACAGATGATCCGGGAGTTCATCAAGATGATCAACAACAAGCGGTCGCTCTTCTCGCCGAGCCTGAGGATGGTGGTCTGCATCCCCTCCGGCTCCACCGAGGTGGAGAAGCGCGCCGTGCGCGACGCCGCCGAGCATTCCGGCGGAAGGGATGTCCAGATGATCTTCGAACCGATGGCCGCCGCGCTCGGCATCGGGCTCGACGTCACCGCCCCGATGGGCAACATGATCGTGGACATCGGCGGCGGCACCACCGAGATCGCCGTCATCTCGCTCGGCGGCATCGTGGCCGACGAGAGCATCAAGACCGCGGGCGACGTGTTCACCAGCGAGATCCAGCAGTATATGCGCCAGCAATACAACATCCGCATCGGGGAGCCGACGGCCGAACAGATCAAGATCCGCATCGGCGCCGCCATCTCCGAACTCGACGAGCCGCTCGAACCCTTCGTCGTAAAGGGACCGAACCTGATGACCGTCCACCCGGTGGAGGCGCCCGTCACCTACCAGGAGGTCGCCCACTGCCTCGACAAGTCGCTGGTCAAGATCGAATCGAGCATCCTCACCGTCCTCGAGAAGACGCCGCCGGAGCTCTACAGCGACATCGTCCGCAAAGGCATCTTCCTGACCGGCGGCGGCGCGCTGCTGCGCGGCCTCGACGTCCGGCTCTCCAAGAAGATCAACATCCCGTTCCACGTGGCGGAAGACCCGCTCCGCGCCGTGGCCCGCGGCACCTGCATCGCGCTGAAGAACCCGAACTATCCCTTCCTGATGCGATGAAAAGCCGCTACGGTCTCCTGTCCAGCCTCACTGCCATCGTCCTGTTCATCGTCCTAGAAACACTCTCCATCGTACTGGTGGTGAAGGGCGGGGTCGTGCAGCAGTTCAAGGTGCTCGGGGCCGTGCGCAGCGTGGAATCCTGGTTCTGGGCCCGGACCGGGAAGATCACCTACTATTTCAACTACAAGTCCGAGAACGACCGCCTCTCCGCCGAGAACCTCCAGCTGCGGCAGCAGCTCTCCCGCTACGCCGCGGCCCAGGCGGAACTCGACAGCGTTGTCCGTTTCGTCGAACCGCCGTTCACCTACATCGGCGCCACCGTCATCCGCAACTCCGTGGACCGGCAGCACAACTACCTGATTCTCGACCGGGGCGCGAAAGAAGGCGTGGAGCCCGGGATGGGCGTGGTTACGGCCCGCGGTGTGGTCGGCATCGTCAGCGCGGTAAGCCGGCACTACGCCTATGTGCTTTCGCTCCTCAACACGGAGCAGTCCGTGAGCGCGAAGCTCGCCGGAAGCGGGTCGTTCGGCCCGCTGACCTGGCCGGGGACCGAACCCGACAAGGCCGTGCTCCAGGAGATCCCCGTCCACATCCAGGCCGCCCCGGGCGACACGGTCTACACGAGCGGCTACTCCACCATCTATCCGCCCGACATTCCGATCGGCAGCGTCGCCGGGTCGAAGATCAGCCAGGGATCGTCGCAGGAACTGACCGTCCGCCTCTTCGAGGATTTCCGTTCGCTCCACAGCGTGTACATCGTAGCCAACAACCATCGCCAGGAACTCGAGGAACTCCATGAATAAAGTCGAATACATCCTCTACTTCGTGCTGGTGTTCATCCTGCAGCTGGTGCTCTCCGACTACGTGCACCCGGGGCCCTGGGTGTACCTGTGCCTGATCCCGCTGCTGATCCTCCACATCCCGCTTTCGCGGAGCCCGCACGTGGTGATGCTGGCGGCCTTCGGCCTCGGCCTCGGCCTCGACATCCTCTCCGACGGCGTGCCCGGCCTCAACGCCTTCGCCGCCGTGCTCGCCGCCGCCCCGCGCAAGTTCTTCTACCGGCTCCTGGTCAACGCCGACCGGCAGGACAAGACGGAGGTGCCGCGCATCCGCGAGACCGGACTGGTCAAGTACCTCAAGTACCTGTCGGCCATCACGGCGATCTACCTGGCGGCCTACATCGCGGTGGACTGCATCAGTTTCCGTCCGGCGGGATTCATCCTGCTCAAGTTCCTCGCCAGCTGGGCGGCCTCCACGGCGCTGGCCCTGCTGCTGACCCTGCCCATCCAGAACCGGAGTTAGGCCATGGACCCGTTCAAGAACCGCAGGGGCATCGTCGTCACCGCCATCGTCATCGTCTTCGGCGTGATTGCCTTCCGGCTGTTCCAGGTCCAGATCCTCGACAAGGAGTACCGGGTGACCGCCGAGAACAACGCCCTCAAGTACGAGACCATCTATCCGGCCCGCGGCCGGATCCTCGACCGCAACGGGAAAGTCATCGTGGACAACAAGCTCAGTTACGACATCATGGTGACTCCCTACGACGTGCAGCCGTTCGACACGGCGGCCTTCTGCCGGATCTTCGACCTCGACACCGCCTTCGTCCACGAGAAGTTCCGCGAATACCGGCTCTACCGGCGCAAGATCGGCTACCAGAGCCTGGTGTTCAAGCGGCAGGTGACCAGCGAGCAGTACAATATGTTTATCGAGAAGAGCTTCCTGTTCCCCGGCTTCTCCGGCGTGCCCCGCACCACGCGCACCTATCCGTTCAACGCGGGCGGCAACCTGCTGGGCTACATCTCGGAGGTGGACGCCGCCTTCATCAAGGACCATCCGGAGTACCGGAGCGGCGACTACGTGGGCAAGACCGGGATGGAGGAGGCCTACGAGCCGCTGCTGCGCGGCGAGAAGGGCTACAGCATCTACCTGCGCGATGCGCACAACCGCATCAAGCAGCGCTACCGCGACGGAGAATACGACAAGACGGCCGTCCCCGGCGTGGACGTGACCACCACCATCGACGGCGCGCTGCAGGCCTACGGTGAACAGCTGATGAAGAACAAGGTCGGTTCGCTGGTGGCCATCGAGCCGGCCACGGGCGAGATCCTCACGATGGTCTCCAGCCCGGGCATCGACGTGGAGCAGCTCTCCGACATCAGCAAGTACTACCGGCAGCTCGTCAACGATCCCTACAAGCCGATGTACAACCGCGCCGTGATGTCGCCCCAGCCCCCGGGATCCGTCTTCAAGCTGGTCAACGGGCTGATCGGGCTCCAGGAGGGCGTCCTGACGCCGAACACGATGTACGGCTGCCAGCACGGCTATGTGGTGGGTGGCCTGCGGGTGGGCTGCCACGGCCATCCCAGCCCCATCAACCTGTACCAGTCCATCATGATGTCGTGCAACGCCTACTACTGCTACGTCTTCCGGTCTATCCTCGACAACCCGAAATACGGCTCCGTGCAGGAAGGCTTCGAGCGCTGGAAGCAGTACACGGAGAGTTTCGGCTTCGGCCGCCGGCTGGAAACCGACATTCCGGGCGAGAAGGCCGGCACGATGCCCTCGGCCGAGCGCTATGACCGGCTCCACGGCAAGGGCCGCTGGAAGTCGCTCTCCATCATCTCGCTTTCAATCGGGCAGGGCGAAATCGGCTGCACGCCGCTCCACCTGGCCAACCTGGCCGCCACCATTGCCAACCGGGGCTGGTTCTACACCCCGCACCTGCAGAAAGACACGCCGGCGTGCCCCGTGGACGAAAGGTTCAAGGAACGGCACTACACGATGGTCGACACGACGCACTTCGCCGACATCGTGCAGGGGATGGAACTGGCCATCAACTATACGGGCGGCGGCGCCACGGCGACCATCGCCCGGATTCCCGGCGTCATCGCCTGCGGCAAGACCGGCACGGCCCAGAATCCGCACGGCGACGACCACTCCGTGTTCATCACCTTCGCCCCGAAGGACGATCCGAAGATCGCCGTGGTGGCCTACGTCGAGAACGGCGGCTTCGGCGCCACCTGGGCGGCCCCCATCGCTTCGCTGCTGGTGGAGAAATACCTGAACGGGACCATCGCGCCCGAACGAAAAGCCCTGGAACAGCGTGTCTTCGACGGCAATCTGCTCCATAAAGTCAAAGTGAGGAAATAGCGCGATGCCGGAACTCAACTACAAGAAACTCGACTGGGTCATCACGGGACTCTACCTGCTGCTGGTGGTCTTCGGCTGGATGAACATCTTCTCCTCGTCCGTTTCGGAAGACGGGTTCGTGTTCAGTTTCAAGGAGAAGTACGTGATGGACCTCGTCTGGATCGCCTCCGCCCTGGCCATCGCCGTGCTGATCCTCTTCGTGATCCCTTCCAGGGTCTATCCGGCCATCTCCTGGCCCTTCTACGGGCTGATGGTCCTGCTGCTGGTGGCCGTCGCCTTCGTCGGCGTGGAAGTCAACGGATCGAAGTCGTGGTTCGCACTCGGGCCCTTCCGGCTGCAGCCTGCGGAGTTCTCGAAGATCGCCACGGCCATCCTGCTGGCCCAACTGATGAGCAAATACGAGTTCCGGTTCACCAACGCCCGCGACGCGCTCCGGATCGCCATCGTGCTGGCCGTCCCTATCCTGGCCATCCTGCTGGAGAAGGAGACCGGTTCCGCCCTCGTGTACCTGGGCTTCCTGCTGGTCTGCTACCGGGAAGGCATGACCGGATGGCTCCTTGTCCTGGGCCTGCTCGCCATCCTTTTCTTCATCCTCACCCTGGTCTTTTCCCCCTTTACCGCCATCGTGGTGCTGACGGCGCTGGTCGGCGTGGCCGCCGGCTTCTACCGCCGCCGGCCCGTGACCGGAACGCTCGTCACGGCCGTGGTCGTGCTGCTGCTGGCTTTCCTCCCGCGCCTGGCGCAAATCCCTGCGCTCGACTTCCTGGGCCGCTTTGAGCCCGAAATCTGGGCGGCGCTGCTTACCGGCACGACGGCCGCCGTGCTGGCCGCCGTCGAATGGTTCCGGCACAGGCCCCAAATCCGGAACCTGATGATGGGCTTCCTGCTCGGCCTGATCCTGATCTTCTCGGTAGAGTTCGTTTTCGAAAAAGTGCTGAAAGACCACCAGCGGGCGCGCATCGAAGTCCTGCTGGGCATCCGGGAGGACCCGATGGGCGTGGGGTACAACGTCCACCAGTCGCTCGTGGCCATCGGATCGGGCGGACTGGCCGGGAAAGGCTTCCTGGGCGGAACGCAGACCCGCTTCGACTTCGTGCCGGAGCAGAGCACCGACTTCATCTTCTGCACCATCGGCGAAGAGTGGGGCTTCCTGGGCACGCTGGCCGTGCTGGCCGTCTACTTCACGCTCATCGTGCGGCTGGTCGCATCGGCGGAACGGAAGAAAGACAGTTTCGTGCGCATCTACGGCTGGTGCGTGGCAGCCTGCCTGCTGATGCACGTGGTCATCAACATCAGCATGACCATCGGGCTGATGCCGGTCATCGGCATCCCGCTGCCCCTGCTCAGCTACGGCGGCTCCTCCCTGTGGGCCTTCACCATCCTGCTGTTCATCTACCTGCGATTGGATATGGAGGAAAAAAGTTACTGATTTTTGACTACCTTTGTATGTTCAACCGATAACAAACAACGCTAAACCGATATCGATATGCCCCTTTCCTTTGTTGACAGACACAATGGCCCGAGGCCTTCCCAGGAGAAGCAGATGCTCGAGGTCCTGGGTGTTTCCTCGCTCGATGAACTCATCGGCCAGACCGTTCCCAAGGATATCCTGTTGAAAGAACCGCTCAAGCTCGACCCCGCCCTGAGCGAGCAGGCCTACCTGGCCCGTCTCAAGCAGATCGCCGGCAAGAACCGGAACCTGCGCTCGCTCATCGGACTCGGGTTCTACGGGACGGCCGCTCCCGCCGTCATCACGCGGAACGTGTTCGAAAACCCCTGCTGGTACACCTCCTACACGCCGTACCAGGCGGAGATATCCCAGGGACGCCTCGAAGCGCTCATCAATTTCCAGACGATGATCTCGTCGCTCACCGGTTTCGGCCTGGCCAACTGCTCGATGCTCGACGACGCCACGGCCGCCGCCGAGGCGATGCGCATGATGTTCGAGCTGCGTTCCCGCGACGCGGTGAAGGCCGGACGGAACGTGGTCTTTGTCGACGAGGACATCTTCCCGAACGTGCTGTCGGTGCTGCGCACCCGCGCCGCGGGCCTGGGCATCGAGATCCGCACCGGGCGGGCCCTCGACTACGTGTTTGAAGACAAGTGCTACGGTGCGCTCGTGCAGTATCCCGCCGCCGACGGCGCCGTCCGCGACTACACGGACTTCTGCGCCCGGGCGCACGAAGCCGGCTGCCTGGTGGCCGCCTGGTGCGACCTGCTCGCCCTGGCCCTCCTGAAGGAACCGGCCGCCTGGGGCGCCGACATCGCCTGCGGCACCGCCCAGCGCTTCGGCCTCCCGATGGGCTTCGGCGGTCCGACCGCCGGCTGGATGGCCTGCTCCGACAAATACAAGCGCAACCTGCCGGGCCGCATCATCGGCGTCTCGGTCGGCCGCCTCGGCGAACGCGCCGTCCGCCTGGCCCTCCAGACCCGCGAGCAGCATATCAAGCGCGAAAAGGCCACCTCGAACATCTGCACGGCCACGGCCCTGATGGCCACGATGACCGGCATGTTCGCCGTGTGGCACGGCCCGAAGGGCATTACGGAGATCGCGCAGAACGCCTGGGGCTTCGCCCACGTTGTGGCCGCGAAGCTGAAAGAGGCCGGCTATCAGCTGGCTTCCGAGCACTTCTTCGATACGGTCCGCGTGACCGGCGTCGACGCCGTCGCAATTCGCGAAAAAGCCCTCGACGCAGGCTTCAACTTCTGGTATCCCGACGCACACACGGTCCAGATTTCCTTCGACGAACTCTCCACCTGCGAAGAGGCCCGCGCCATCGGCGACATCTTCGGCTGCAAGAGCGGATGCCCCGCCATCCCGGCCGCCCCGGCCTTCATGGCCCGCGAAACGCCCATCCTCACCCAGCAGGTGTTCAATACCTACCACTCCGAGACGGAGATGATGCGCTACATCAAGATGCTCGAGCGGAAGGACATCTCGCTCGCCCACTCGATGATTCCGCTGGGCAGCTGCACGATGAAGCTCAACGCGGCCGCCGAGATGCTGCCGCTTTCCTGGAGCGAATTCGGCAACCTGCACCCGTACGCCCCGGCCGACCAGGCCGAAGGCACCCTGCAGGTGATCCGCGAACTCGAACACGACCTGGCCGTCATCACCGGCTTCGACGGCTGCTCCCTGCAGCCCAACAGCGGCGCGGCCGGCGAATACGCAGGCCTGATGACCATCCGCCGTTACCTCGACGCCAACGGCGGCAAGGGCCGCCGCGTAATGGTCATCCCGACCTCCGCCCACGGCACCAACCCCGCTTCCGCGGCGATGGCCGGATTCGACATCGTCCTGGTGGGCTGCGACGAGCACGGCAACATCAACGTCGAAGAACTGGCTGAGAAAGCCGCGGCCGCAGGCGACACGCTGGCCGGCATGATGATCACCTACCCGTCCACGCACGGCGTGTTCGAAGTCCGCATCCGTGAGATCGTGGACATCATCCACCGCCACGGCGGCCTCCTCTATATGGACGGCGCCAACATGAACGCCCAGGTGGGCCTCACCAACCCGGGCTACATCGGCGCGGACGTGTGCCACCTCAACCTCCACAAGACCTTCGCCATGCCGCACGGCGGCGGCGGACCGGGCGTGGGCCCGATCTGCTGCACGGCCGCGCTCAAGCCGTACCTGCCGGGCCATCCGGTGGTGGCAGCCTGCGGCGGCGACGGAATGGATGCCGTCAGCGCGGCGCCCTACGGCAGCCCGCTGCTCCTGCCCATCACCCACGCCTACATCAAGATGCTGGGCGCGGAGGGGCTGCGCAAGGTCACCCAGATCGCCATCCTTAACGCCAACTATATGTCGGCCAAGCTCCTGCCCGAGCTCAAGACGCTCTATACCGGCGCCACGGGCCGGGTCGCCCACGAGTGCATCATCGACCTGCGCGACTTCAAGGCCACCTACGGCGTGGACGCCACCGACGTGGCGAAGCGCCTCATGGACTTCGGCTTCCATGCGCCCACGCTTTCTTTCCCGGTCCACGAGACCCTGATGATCGAGCCCACCGAGAGCGAACCCCTCGGCGAACTCGACCGCTTCGTGGAAACCCTCAAGACCATCGTGGCCGAATGCGAGGCCATCAAGGCCGGCACGCTCGATGCCGAAGACAATCCGGTGAAGATGGCGCCCCATACGGAAGACGAGGTCTGCGCCGACACCTGGAGCCATCCCTACAGCCGCACGCAGGCCGCTTTCCCGCTGCCCTGGATCCGGGAGAAGAAACTGTGGCCTGCCGTCAGCCGCGTCGACAACGGCTATGGCGACCGCAACCTGGTGACCACAGTAGAATAGACATTTTATTTATAATCAACCATTAAACCTTAAAAACTCAACGACATGAAGAAAATCCTCATTTCCCTCATCGCACTCGTTGCCCTGACCACTGCGGCCAACGCCCAGTACAGCAACGCCCTCGGTGTCCGCGTGGGTGCCGGTTCCGCCTTCGGCGCTGAACTCTCCTACCAGGGCTTCCTCTCCGACGTCAACCGCCTCGAGCTCGACCTCGGCGCCAACTTCGGCAGCTACACGGCCGTTTCGGTCGCCACCATCCTCCACTGGCACTGGTTCCTCGCCGGCGGGTTCGGCTTCTACATCGGCCCCGGCGTCCAGGGCTACCTGGTCGAGAAGCATCTGGGCCTCGGTGTCGGCGGACAAGTCGGTATCGACTATCAGTTCAACGCGCCGTTCCAGCTCTCGCTCGACGTCCGTCCGATGTGGGACATCTTCACCGTCACCGGCGCCGCACTGAACTACGGTGCAGCCTTAGGCATCCGGTACGCTTTCTAATTGAAAGTATTAAAACTGCTGAGCCAGCCCGCCTCCCATTCGGGGGCGGGTTGTTATTTTATTTTGTCAACTGCAAAAAAATGCATAACTTGCGCGGTTAAATGAAGTTAGGCTTCATATCCGTCGGTTTCGGGGCACAGGACAGCCTGTGATTCCGACGGCGGAGCCATTCACGGAAACAATAACAAAACTATATTTCAGCCATGAAGAAACTCACTTCACTCATCGCAGTCCTTCTTTTCGGGGTTGCGACACTGTCGGCGCAGAATGCCTTCGTCGGCGGACACCGCGCCTGGACGTTCGCCCTTCAGGGCGGTCCTATGTACTCGCTCAGCGAAAACGCTTTCTCCTACTGGGAAAACGGCTACGGCATCAAACTGTTCACGCTCCAGGGCGCCGCATCCATCGGCTACGAGTTCACCAACGCCCTCGGCGGCCGCATCTCGGTCGGCTATGGTGAAAACCGCAGCGCAGCCAATACCCGCCAGACGGCAGCACAGGGTTTTTATCCCTATAACTTCAAGAGCCTCAACGGCTTCTTCGACATCACCCTCGACCTCAACGGCAACTTCGCCGTGGAGCGGACCTTCCGTCCCATCCTCTACCTGGGTGTTGGTGTCGGCCACTCCTTCAATTTCGTCAAGCCGGAGGGTTACGGCACCCCGCGCAACCAAAGCTGGGAAGCCGGCAACCCGTTCCACCCGTGGCAGGACATCACCACCAAGAATACGGTGTTCGGTTTCCGGGGCGGCTTCATCGGCGAATACGACTTCTCGCAGTCGTTCGGCCTTTTCGGCAACCTCTGCTGGGAGGCCTACAAAGACAAGTTCAACGGACTTCAGCCGAGCGAGCACGACCAGACGGCCTACACCGGTTACGCAGGCTTTCCGCTCGACCTCCGCTTCACCCTCTCGCTGGGCGTCATCTACCGGTTCAACTACTAAATCTCCACGACTATGAAATACAACAAGCTTTTCATCGTCCTGCTGGCAGTGCTTTTCTGCCTTCCCGCATTCGGACAGGAAAAATATGAGAACAAGTGGTTCGGCGGTGCCGGCGGCGGTATGAACTTCGGCGCCGACGGGCTTGTCGACCGCAGCATCCGTGAATTCTCCCACCTGGGTGCCGGCACGGCCGTTGACGCCTGGATCGGCCGGCGCTTCAACGACTGGTTCGGCCTTGCGGTCGGCTACCAGGGCCTGGATATTTCCAAGCGCTACGTCGAATACGGCCAGTACCCGTACAACTATATCCACGCCGACGCCATGCTGATGTACAACCGGTTCATCATGCCGTACCTCCACGCCGGTTTCCTGAAGGCCGACAAGTCTACGGCCGCCGGTGGTCTCGGCGTCAAAGTGCCCATCCCGATCAGCAATGTCATCAGTGTCGTGCCCGACTTCAAGGCTACGCTCTTTGGCGGCAAGGCGATCGAGGGCACCAAGTCGGTCGGCTCCAACCTTAGCGCCACGCTCGGTCTGGCCGTTAACCTGGCCCGCCAGCGCGCAAAGAAAGTGGAGCCCATCTACGTAGCCCCGGAACCGGAACCGCAGCCCGAGCCGGTCGTCGAACCGGAGCCGGAGCCGGTCATCATTCCTGTTCCCGAACCGGAACCGCAGGTCAACCTGGTCGAGAAGTCCGAGGAATTCACCGCGAAGATCGCCGGTATCACCCTCTTCGACTTCGACAAGTTCAACCTCCGTGCAGAGGCCTTCCCGGTGCTCGACGAGATTGCCGCCTGGATGATCGAGAATCCCGAGCACAGCGCGCTGATCGAAGGCTACACCGACTACAAGGGCTCCGACGCCTACAACCTCGTGCTCTCGCAGCGTCGTGCCGACTCCGTGATGAAGTACCTGGCCGACAAGGGTGTCGCGAAGGAACGGATGGAAGCGGTCGGCCGCGGCAAGGGTAACTTCACCGAAGGCACTACCGACGCAGAGAAGCGTCAGCAGAACCGCCGCGTGGTGATCACCCTGAGATAGGTCGTGACCCGACGCGCACTGATTACAGGAATTACCGGACAGGATGGCAGCTTCCTGTCCGAATTCCTTTTGGAAAAGGGGTATGAAGTCCACGGAATCATCCGCCGCAGCTCGGTGGATTTCCGGGAACGGATTGCCCATCTGGAAGGCCGTCCCGGCTTCCACCTGCACTACGCCGACCTGGGCGACTCGATGAGCATCGTCAAGGTGGTCGGCAGCGTCCGGCCCGACGAGATCTACAACCTGGCCGCCCAGAGCCACGTGCAGGTGAGCTTCGACGCACCGGAATTCACGGCCGACGTCGATGCAGTGGGCGTGATCCGCGTACTGGAAGCCGTCCGCGCCTGCCACCTCGAGCAGCACTGCCGCATCTACCAGGCCTCCACCTCCGAACTGTACGGCAAGGTGGAGGCCGTGCCGCAGAACGAAGAGACCCCCTTCCATCCCTACAGCCCTTACGCCGTAGCCAAACTCTACGGCTACTGGATCGTGAAGGAATACCGCGAAGCGTACGGCATGTACTGCTGCAGCGGCATCCTGTTCAACCACGAGAGCGAGCGCCGCGGCGAAACCTTCGTGACCCGCAAGATCACGCTGGCCGCCGCGCGCATCGCCCAGGGGCACCAGGAAAAACTGTTCCTGGGCAACCTTTCCAGCCGGCGCGACTGGGGCTACGCCCGTGACTACGTGGAATGCATGTGGCTGATGCTCCAGCAGGAGCAGCCCGACGACTATGTGATCGCCACCGGCGTCCAGCATACCGTGCGGGAATTCGCTACCCTTGCTTTCCGGTATGCGGGCATCGAGCTGCGCTGGGAAGGCGAAGGCGCCGATGAGAAAGGCGTCTGCGCGGCCGGTCCGGCGCGTCTGGTCGGGAAGGTGCTCGTGGCAGTCAGTCCTGATTTTTACCGGCCCACCGACGTGGTCAACCTGCTCGGCGACCCGTCGAAAGCCCGGCGCTGCCTGGGCTGGAATCCCTCCAAGACGCGTTTCGAGGAACTGGTCCGGCTGATGGTCGAATCGGATATGGCGAAAGTGGCCGGTGAAGGCGCCGCCGCCAAGATCCGCACGAACCTGGCCGAATACCTCGAAAAGGGCATCGTAAAATAGTGGAAAAACACAGCAAGATCTACGTCGCGGGACACCGCGGGATGGTCGGTTCCGCCATCGTGCGCGAACTGCAGCGGCAGGGTTACACGAACCTCGTGACCCGTACCCACAGCGAACTCGACCTGTGCCGGCAGGCCGACGTCGAAACTTTCTTCGCCGCCGAAAAGCCGGAATACGTGTTCCTTGCCGCCGCCAAGGTGGGCGGCATCGAAGCCAACCGCAGCGCCCTGGCCGATTTCCTCTACGACAACATGGTCCTCGAGATGAACGTCATCCACGCCGCCTGGCGCAATGGATGCCGCAAGCTCGAGTTCCTCGGCTCCTCGTGCATCTATCCGCGCCTGGCGCCGCAGCCGATGAAGGAAGACTGCCTGCTCACGGGTTCGCTCGAAAAGACCAATGAGGCCTACGCCCTGGCCAAGATCAGCGGCCTGAAGTACTGCGAGTTCCTCAACCGGCAGTACGGCACCGACTTCATCTCCGTGATGCCGACCAACCTCTACGGCCCGGGCGACAACTACCATCCCGAGCACAGCCACGTGCTGCCAGCGCTCATCCGCCGCTTCCACGAGGCGAAGGTTTCCGGGGCGGAAAGCGTGACCTGCTGGGGAGACGGGAGCCCGCTGCGCGAGTTCCTCTACGTGGACGACCTCGCCGAACTGTGCGTGTTCCTGATGAATCACTATAGCGGCAACGAGACCGTCAATGCCGGCACGGGCAAGGAGCTTTCCATCAAGGCGCTCACGGAACTGGTGGCGAAGGTGGTCGGCTACGGGGGCCGCATCGAATGGGATACCACCCGTCCCAACGGCACCCCGCGCAAGCTCCTCGACGTCTCCAAGGCCACCGCACTCGGCTGGACCTACAAGACCGAACTGGAAGACGGCATCCGCCTCGCTTACCTGGATTTCCTGACCAACCCCGTAAGGGCCGAACGATGAAGGGCATCGACACGCTGAAGTTCCTGTTCAGCCTCGTCGTCGTATGGATCCATACCGGCGTGGGCAACCTGGGCGGACTGACCCCCTGGGCCGTTCCGTTCTTTTTCCTGGTATCGGGATTCTTCCTGTTCGGAAAACTGTTCGACGAGCCGGACAGGGCGGCCCGGTCTGCCAGGACGGGCGCGTGGTGGCGCAAGATCCTCCGCCTCTACCTGCTCTGGTCGCTCATCTTCCTGCCTTTCGCCATCATCGGTTTCGCAAACGACCACCTTGCGCCTGTTAAGGCCGTCGGCGTCTATCTGCGGAACCTGCTGCTGGTCGGCGAAAACTACCTGTCCTGGCCGCTCTGGTACCTGCTCGGCCTGCTTTGGGCCGGCGCCATCATCTGGCTGGCCGACAAGCTCCGGCTTCCCTTCTGGGTGCTCTGCCTGCTTGCTGTGCTGCTGGTCCTTCTCCCGAGGATCCTGAACCTGGAGAACAACGATCTGTACGTCAAATTGTTCAAGACTACCCGAAACGGCCTGTTCCTCGGATTCCCCGTCATGGTGCTCGGTGGGCTGATCCGGCGCATCCTGCCGCCGATGAAGAACTGGGATGCCGGTTCCTGGCAGCAGAAGACCGCCTTGAACTTCCGGTTCCTGAGTACGCATATCTATCTGTCCCACATGATCTGGGGCGGCCTGCTGATCCTCATCTGGGGATTTGAGCGCAGCCTGCTGTTCTGGGCTGTCACCTGCGCTATTTCCATTGTAACCGGACTGCTGATCCGACCCGCCGACCGGCTGGTCAAGTTCCTGTACGGAAGAACCTATCGAACGTGAACACGCCATGAAACGGATGGCCGTACTGATGACCTGCTATAACCGCAGGGAGAAGACACTGCGATGCCTTCAGGCACTGCAGGAAGGATGGAAGAAGGCCGACAGCGGCCTTTCGTTGTCTGTTTTCCTGACCGACGACGGCTGCAGCGACGGCACGGCCGATGCCGTCCGGGCATACGGATTCGCCTTCCCGATCCACATCCTCCAGGGTACCGGCGACCTGTTCTGGAACGGCGGCATGATCAATTCCTGGAAAGCGGCACGCGCAGAAGGCGGGTTCGACGGCTACCTTTGGCTCAACGACGACACCTATGCCCTTCCCGAATTCTGGGAAGACCTGGCAGCCGCCGATGCATACAGTGTCGCCACTTACGGCAAGCACGGTATCTATGTGGGTTCCACCCGCGACATCGAGACCGGCGCATTTACCTATGGCGGCTTCAATTATGTGAGCAAGGTCACCCTGCTCGACCAGCTCCTGCCGCCCAATGGGACCTTCCAGTCCTGCGAGGCCGCGCACGGAAACATCACTTACGTATCGCACGAAGTGGTGGAAAATACAGGCATCTTCTGCGAAAAATACTGGCACGGTGGCAGCGACCACGACTACACCTACCGGGCTCACAAGGCCGGATTCCCCGTGCTGGTGCTGCCCCGCTATTCCGCCGAATGTGAAAACGACCATATCGGGAAGACGCGCGGACACACCTCGTTGCCATTAAAGCAACGTATGAAGCTTTTTTATTCGGACCGCGGCTACAATATGCACAACACACTGTTGTTCAGCCGCCGCTGTTTCCCTTGGCGGACACCGTTCGTATACCTTTCCGGCGTCATCAAGCTCTTCTTCCCGCGCCTGGGCTACGGCGGCTACCTCAAACTCCGCAAACACGGCATCTGATGCGCAAGATCTTCATCGCCTACGCCGACGAGCGCCTGGCCTATTCGCTCAAACGGATCGGGCGGCAGGCCCGCCGGATCAAGGTATTCGACGAGGTCATCCTCTATACGCCGGCCGACCTTCCCCAGGACATCAAGGCGCACCCGCTGATGCAGCACCGTACGGGCGGCGGCTACTGGCTCTGGAAACCCGTGCTGATCCGGCAGACATTGCTGACGCATCAGCCCGGCGACATCGTGGTCTATGCCGACGCCGGCTCCACGCTCCGCAAGTCGCCGGAGTGGGACCGGATGTTCGACCTGATGAAGCAATACGACACCCTCTGCTTCCAGTATGCCGAAAAGGTCCCCATCTTCGCCCGCTGGGGCAACGACTGCACCCGCATCAAATACTGGACAAAGAAGCAGACGCTCGAATTCCTCGACAACTACTTCCACGATACGGCCTACCGCGAAAACCGCAAGATCATGGGCGGCCTGCTCTTCATGAAGAACCCGGAGAACAGCCTGCTGAAGCAGTGGCTCGACCTCTCGCTGAACCATCCGGAACTCATTGTCGATCCGACGCCGGAAGAAATCCGGCAGCAGGATCCCGGCTTCGCCTTCCACAAGCACGAACAGTCAATCATCACCGCCCTGGCCTGGTACGACAAGACCGTCTGCACACTGCCCGAAACCTACGAAGCCTACCACCCCGACTCCTTTGCCTGGGCTTCCCGCTGCCGCGCCGCCAATTTCCGGGAATTCCTGGCTTGGAAAGCCAAGACGGAAGCACGGCTTCTGCTGGGGAACGGAACGATCGATAAACTGAAAAGACGCCTGCGTTAATGGTAGTGGAACAGACCTGCACCGCCATCCTGATCCTGAATTACAACAGTGCCGACGATACGATGAACTGTATCCGAAGCATCGAGGCTCATAATACGGCGCCGGTCAAGTTCATCGTCGTGGACAACGGATCGACCGCCGAGGCAGAGACCGACCGGCTCGACCGTTTCTTCGCGCAAAGTGGACGGCCCTATCTTCGCCTGGATGATTCAAGCTCTCCCGCAAGCGAACTCTCCTATTTCACATTTTTGGCGAGCAGCCAGAACGACGGATATGCCCGGGGAAATAACAAGGGACTGAATCTGGCCTATGGTGATCCTTCCATCGCGAGCATATTGATCCTCAACAGTGACATCCTGTTTACGGAAGACATTTTGCCGACCCTGATTGATTTTCAACAAAAAAAGTCAGCGTGCGGATTCATTACCCCTCTGGTCATTTCCAGAAAAAAAGAGGTGGACCATTGCTGCGCAAGGAGAGCATTGACCAATTGGGATATTATTCGTATTTTCGCATTATTCGATCGGGATTTATTTCATATCCTATCCCGCATTTTCAGGAGACAGAGAATCCTGCTTAACAATCCGGATTTAATCAATGCCTCTTCGTTCCCTATAGATTTGCCCAGCGGAGCATGTATGTTTATTGACAAGAACATCTTCCGAAATATTGGAAGTTTTGATCCCGGCACTTTCTTGTATTATGAAGAAAACATCCTTCATAAAAGAATACAGGCCTTCTCTCGGAGCAGCTATTGCATTCCCTCTGTTCGATGCACGCATTTAGGGGCTGGCAGCACACATATGATCCATAATCGTTTTCTCCAGCATTGTAATTTAGATAGTGCAGATTATTATCTGACACACTATGGCAAGATGTCATTTCTCCAACGTTTTGTATGGAGACTAACCAAAGTTGCCTGGCGATTACGGTTCAGAATCAAGGAACATCACTAACCCAAAGACAAAAACCGTGGGCGTTCTAGACCTGCTTCCTATGAAATATCGCCATCGCGTTGCGGATCCTGTCCGGAGTATCACGATGTGGATTAAGCACTTCCTATGGTATAGCCGGAACCAGAAAGATCCTGATTATCACACGATTCCGGTCGTCATCAATAATTACAACCGACTCGAGTGCCTCCAGAAGCTGATTAGGACTTTGGAAGACAGAGGTTACACAAGCATCCACATCCTGGATAATCTGTCGACCTATCCGCCGCTGCTCGCCTGGTACAAGACCTGCCCGTACGAAGTCATCCGGCTCGACCGGAATATCGGCTATCAGGCTATCTGGGAATCAGGAGTGTATGACCGGTTCAAACGATCATTCTATGTTTACACGGATTCCGACGTGGTTCCAGACGATAATTGTCCGGAAGACTTCATGAAACGGTTCCTGCAGGTTCTTCGCAAATACCCCCGCTGCCTCAAAGTCGGGTTCGGACTCCGGATCGACGACCTGCCGGACCACTATGCGCAAAAAGATGCGGTCCTTGCCAATGAAGAACGGTTCTGGAAGGAACCGTTGGGCGACGGCCTCTACAAGGCGCAGATCGATACGACGTTCGCCCTCTACCGCCCGTTCTGCTACGGACCGGCCAACGACCATCACCTGATGATCCGGACCGGAGCGCCTTACGTGGCCCGCCACCTGCCCTGGTATGCGGACTCGGCAAACCTCTCCGACGAAGACCGCTACTACATCCAAACCACCCGCCAGTCCACCCACTGGACGGAGCAGATGAAATCGCAGGAAAAATGACATCATCCCTTCAAGCTTTCCGCCAGGAACTGGAGAACCAGGCCATTGAAGTAATCGAGCACAAGTGTGTACGAAGCATACAGGATAAGTGTACCACCTGTATCCTGGGCGTGTTGCTTTCAGATAACGGAAAAGAGATCGAGCAGTATATGTTGTCCTGGCTCACGAAGAAATACAATGTCATCTCCATCCGGCAGCCGTTACCGGGTGCCTTGTTCGAATATCCCGCCTTGCGATTCGCCCAGTTGTTTTCCATTGAACACAATGTGCCCGTCTTATATATGCACACGAAAGGCGCGGCCCACAAAGGCAAGCTGCAATGTAGAACCATCAATATGTGGAAGCGGGAGTTCGTCTGCCATAAATCTGCTTATGAGAAGAATATGGACAGCTATGATGTCCTGCTTCCGTACTCCGGGCCGCAGAACATCACGTGGCTGAACGGATTCATCGCCTCCGCAAAAGCCTTTTCGACCATTGCTCCGATACCCGTTTTCGAAAACAGATACTATTACGAAATCCTGTTCAAAGGAACCGCCCTCAACTTCTACGGCAGGCGGTTGTCGAATCTTCTACGGACTGACGAACTGGATAACACGAATCTGATGTATCGGGATCTCCATCGGTTTCCTGCGTCGTTTTCACCGGTGCCGTTCTTGTTCTGCAGGCTTTTTAATCACTAGCTTATGCCCAGCGAACGATTATCATGGATAGATTGGATGAAAACCATCGCAATGTATCTTATCATTGCTGGCCATTGTTCGGTTCCCGGGAATAAGTATATCTATGTTTTCAGTGTCCCCTGTTTTTTTATTCTTTCCGGTTTCTTAAGCAAAGTCGAAAATGAATCAAAATTGTTCTGGAAGAAATTGTTTTGGAATCTAATCGTTCCGACAGTAATATTATGGACGATAAATACGCTGATTCAATTCATCGGCCAGATCCATCGCGGTTCATTTTATATGTCCTATCTTTATCAAGCGCCTGTTCTTTCGCTGTTGGGGATGCAAGGAGAGAATTATTCAGCAGGTGGCTTGAAAGCTTTGTGGTTTGTTTATACTTTAATTATTTGTAAAGTAATTCTACAATACCTTCCCAAAAAATGGAATACTACCTTTACGCTCCTGATGCTGAGTTTAGTATTTTTTTTCGCTGCTTACCTGATTCACAGCAAAGGAATCGTAAAGTTCAATTCTGTCATTAACGTATTCCTGGCTATGCCCTTTTTCACAATTGGCTATCTGCTTCGCCCTAAAAAGGAACGCCTTTCACATATTACCACCTTTCAAAGTGTCCTTATCTTTTGTTTCGGTTTAATCGGTATATGGATTTGCGGTACTTATAATGATATTGTGATGTTATATCGTTGTTCCTATGGCTCTTCTTTATTGTTATGCATATTGGGAGGTATTTGCGGAACTGCCGTTGTTTATTCCCTCTCGTGGCTGCTCGGTTCTCACTTGTCCCGCTTTACCCGTATTATAGGAGGAGGGACGATAATCATTCTTGGTCTTCATGTGGTTCTGATGCTGGCGCTTGATTCATGGCTCCATTTAGATGGATATTGGCTCTATCTTGAGGCCTTGGTTATCTTACTTGTTTTTTATCCTGTAATCATCTTTTCACAAAAATATATTCCAGTTGTTTATGGAATGTATCGAAACTAATCGTTCCAGACCATGAAACTGTCCATCATCACGATCAATTGGAACAACCGGGAAGGGCTGCGGATGACCCTCGACAATATCCTGGCCCAGACAGCCCGCGACCAGTTCGAGTATGTCGTCGTCGACGGCGGGGCGGACGACGGAAGCGGGGAGATGCTGAAGCAGGAATACGACGGGAAACTCGACAAATGGATCAGCGAACCCATCAAGCCCATCTACCGGAAGATGAACATGGGCGTTCAGATGGCTTCCGGCGACTATTGCCTGTTCATCAACTCCGGGGATTCCCTGAACGACCCTGACGTGGTAAGGGACGTACTTCCGCACCTCGACAAACAGCATGACCTGGTCATCGGGACAATCCTTGAAGGGAAGAATCGGACAAGTGTCCCGGAAGACATCACCTATCTCTGGATGTACAAGGCCAGCATTCCGCACTCGGCCGCTTTCATCCGCCGGGAGCTGCTTCTAAAACATCCGTACGACGAAGACCTGGTTATCGTCTCGGACTGGAAGTTCTTTCTGCAGGCTCTCATCCTCGACAATGCGTCCTATAAGCTGATCGACCGGGACATCGCCTACTTCGACCAGACCGGAATCAGTTCCACGCATCCGGAACTGGTCGAGGAAGAACGCAGGAAAGTGCTGGACCAGCTGGTTCCTGCCCGCATCACGGCGGACTACCTGCAGTTCACCCGGGGGCAGGGATATCGAAACACAGACTACGACCGGTTCTACATCAAACTGAGAAAATACAAATATGGCCGCGTTCTCTATACGCTCAACGTACTGACGATGCGGTTCATCGCCCTCTTCCGGAAAGGCGCGCGCTTTGCGCGCAGCTATTCGCCCTTCTCCAGGCAGTAATCATTCAAATGGAACAAAGCAAGGCAGAGAACACCAAGCGGCTGGCCAAGAATACGCTGTACCTGTATTTCCGGTCCATCTTCTGCCTGGTCCTTTCGCTCTACAGCAGCAGGCTGATCCTGCAGGCCCTGGGCGTGGACGACTACGGCATCAACAACGTCGTAGCCGGCTTCGCCTCGATGTTTGCGCTGGTCACCGGTTCCCTCTCCACCGCCATCAGCCGGTTTCTTACCTTCGAACTGGGAACCGGGAACGTGCAGCGGCAAAAGCAGGTGTTTTCCATTTCCCTGACAATGATGATCGGGTTTTCCTTCCTGATCTTCCTGCTGGCGATCACTGTCGGGCAGTGGTATATCCGCAACGTGATGACCATTCCCGACGGAAGGGAAACCGCCGCCCTCTGGGCCTTCTATTGCGCCATCCTGTCCGTCGTTACAGGCCTCATCGTTTCGCCGTTCAACTCCACCATCATTGCCCATGAGAAGATGGGGATCTATGCCCTCATCAATATCATCGAGGCCGTTTTTCAGCTTGGTCTTGCCCTTTTCCTCACATTCGGCTCCTATACCTCAGACCGGCTGATCTTATATACGGTCATCTGGACATCCTGCAACATTCTACTGCGCATTTTCGCCGCCACCTACTCTATGATAAACTTCCGGGAGAGCCGGTTCCGTCTGTTCTTTGAAACGCAGTTATTCAAAAGGATGTTCAGTTTTGCCGGATGGAATTTCATGTCAAATGTATCCGGGACGCTTAGCGGACAAGGGGTAAACCTGCTTATCAATTTCTTTTACGGGCCCGCAGTCAATGCTGCCAGAGGCTTGTCTGACACCGTTCAGCGGTCTGTTTCCATGTTTGTAAACAATTTTACAATCGCCCTGACGCCGCAAATCACGAAATCCTATGCTGCGGGGGAGATGTCCTACGTAAAATATCTTACTTACCGTGGGTCTCGGTTCGCTTTCTATATCATGTTCCTGGTATCGCTCCCTGTTATCCTGGAAACGAAGTTTGTATTTTCATTTTGGCTCGGAGACGTCCCAGAACATACTGTCAATTTTAATCGGATTGCCCTGATTGACTGTGCAATGGGGCTTTTTTCTAGTGTTTTTGCGACGGTTCAAACCGCATCGGGTAATATTCGTAGTTTTAATTTCTTTTTTAGCATCATCGCACTGCTTCAGTTCCCTTTTGCCTGGTTTTTCTTTAAAATAGGCATGCCTCCCGAAATTATCTATTTTATCATCATGGCATCAGTGATTGCCAATATTGCGGTTACTCACCATTTTGTAAGCAAGACCTTAGGGTATGGCCTTCGAGAGGTGCTGACAGAAGTTTATTATCCTGAACTGAAAGTTATTATCTGCTCGCTCATTCTTCCATTACTTTGCGTTCTTCTTCTCCCCTACGGCTGGATGCGGTTCTTCATTACCATAGGACTTTGTGTCGCCTGCACTGTCCCCTCCATTTTATATCTTGGATGCAGTAAGGGGGAAAGGCAATATGTTTTAAACGTTGTTAAGAGCAAGGTTCAGTATTTATTTGCAAAATAAGGATTTGGATCAGCCATGGCCACAAGATCCCTAAACCACGATCAGGTTAAGCAAATACAACTAGCGTTATTAAATAATATCTCTTCCTTTTGCAAGGAAAAAAGGCTTCGATACTCCCTAGCATATGGCACGCTGATCGGTGCTGTCCGTCATCAGGGATTCATTCCCTGGGACGACGATATCGACCTCCTGATGCCACGGCCGGATTATGACCGTTTTGTGAAGACCTTTCATTCTGAAGAATACGAAGTACTCGATCTTTCCCAGTCCAACGTCTGCGTGGAGACATTCGCCAAAGTATGTCGCAAGAATACGATTATGACCGATCTGGATCTTGGGCGAACTCTTTGGGGCGTCAATGTTGATATCTTCCCCATTGACGGAGCCCCAAAGGGAGGTTTGGAAGAGCACTATGCGCTGATGTGCCGGAAACGGGAATGGATATCCCGTCTTTGTCCTTTCTACAAGGTTGTCGGCAAGAACAGGCTGGGTTGGTTTGTCAAGTATTGCCTGAAACGTCTTCGCTACCCGCATCGAGGCAATTGCGCCGACATCAAAAAGGAAATCAATGACAATCTACGCGCCTGCCCGTTTGAGGAATCCCCGCTGGCCGGGGCTTACTTTGGAGATGATGATATCCGCGAATTTATGCCCCGGGAATGGTTTGAGTCTTATACAGAATTGGAATTCGAAGGAAAACGATACCCCGTAATTGCGCATTACGACGACTACCTTCGTCGCCTTTTCGGCGACTATATGCAGCTTCCTCCTGAAGAACAGCGCGTAACCCCGCATCATTACGAAGCCTATCTTTTGGACAATGATTAAGTATCGCCTTATACGAAAGCGTTTTCATTCATTGGAAACGATATGGAAGTCTATGGAGACGCCCGAAATGTCTCCGTTCCTCCACTACGATTATATGCGGTTCGTCCAGACCTCCGTCACCTGGTTCAAGCCGTTTTTCACCCGCGTCTTTTGCGTTTGTCCCGCTGACTCCGACGACATCCTGATGATCTGCCCGATGAAACTACGTATAGACTTCAAATACTATACGCTGCTGGGCGATATGCAGGGTTGCGACATCGCGGATATGATTTGGAAACAGGGACTGTTCGAAAACGAAAAGGATGAGATTGTCCGATTCTTCTTCGACACGATGAAAGCCAAGATGTTCCTCAACCGGATTCCGTCTGAGTCTCCGTTTGCCAAGGGAGTCCCTGCCCAACGCATATCTTTCTCCCGGGACGTGGAATATGTGGCCATCGACATGCAGGAGAATTATAAGGCCTATCTCCAGACAGTGTCGAAGAATATGCGGCACCAGATTAACAAGACGTACAATCGTTTAGAGCGGGAAAACGTTCCACAGCAGTTGTATATCTATGATGCCGGACACAGGGTCCCCAAAGAGTTAGAAAGGAAAATCAACCAAATGTACATCACGCGGCTGATCTCCAAATACAACCCGGGACGCGACGGATCCAAGTTTTGGCGTGCTTATTATTGGATTCTTTTCCAATATCTGAAGCACGACACCCGTTCTTTCCGAAAACTGCCCAACAGTTTCCTGGCCGTTGTTATGAGCGGAGAAAAAGTCATGGCCTTCGTATCCGGATACAAGACCCACGACGGGAAGAAAGTCTCTATGACGCGTCTGGCCATCAATGAAGAGCTGGATTATTACTCTCCCGGGCGCATCTTGATGAATGAACTTATCAAGTACCTGCATGAAAAAACAGAAATCAAGGTGCTGGATATGAGCCGTGGAAACGAACGCTACAAAAAAGACTTCGGCGGCCGGAGCTATTTCATCAAAGATTTTGTAGTGGAGCCTAATAGTATATAACGTTTTCAGAGTAATGTCACACACAGTAAAATACACAATCGCCATTCCGGCTTTCAAAGCCGCGTTTTTAGACGAATGCATTTCAAGCATCTTGAATCAGACTTATCCTAATCTTGAGCTAATCATCGTCAATGATCATTCGCCGGAGGACATAGATTCCATTGTCCGTAACCATAGTGACCCAAGAATCAAATACTTTAAGAATGACGTGGGGTTTGGAGAATTCAATGTCTCCAGAAATTGGGATGAATGTCTGAAACATGCTTCCGGGGAGTATTTTATCTGTTTGGGCGATGATGACAAACTCCTCCCCGACTGTTTAGATAAATATAATAAATTGACCCGAGACAATCCCGACTGCAAAGTCTTTCATATCCGAACTCAGATCATCGATGAAAATTCCTCCGTTTTCAGTCTACAGGAAGGACGTCCTTCTGCGGAAAGCGCATTGTCCATGGTTTGGCATCGCTGGTGTGCTGGAGGCAGAAAGAGTTGGATAGGAGACTATCTGTTTGACACAAAGGAACTAAAGGAGATTGGCGGCTTTATTTGGTTTCCTTATGCTTGGGGCAGTGAAGAGGCAACCGTCTACTTCTTGGCTTCAAGGAATGGCATCGCCAATAGCAACGAATTCGGATTCCAGTATCGGGTGAACCGATTGAGCATTACCCATTCAACTTTGAATCTCAAAGGGAAAGCCGATTCTTTCATTCCTTATCGGGAATGGTTCCAATCCTTTTTGGAAACATGCCCTGATTTTGACGAGACCGACCCTCTTTACCGGCAAATCTTAAAAGCTCGTTTCAAGAGTTATTTCTCCGACAGCATTTGCATGATCATTCGTGATGATTCTTCCGTCAATCACCTGAAAAACGCCATTTCTTGGATTCGAGACAGAAAGAAATACCAGTTATCATTGAAGCAAGTGCTCAAGTCCGAATTCGTCGGTTTCCGAAAAGCCCTTTGATTACAATAATCGAGATGCGTACCATCCCCGTTCTGTTTACTTTCGACGAAAAGCTGGTGCTGGCTGCGGGTGTTTGCATTACATCCCTGCTGGAGAATGCCTCATCGGATACTTTCTATGACATTTTTGTCCTGCACAGTCCAACTTGTCATTTTGAAGATACACTTCTTCCGAAGATTGCCGACAAGTATCCCAACTGCCGCATAACCTTCCGAAAAGTCGTGAACGAGTTCCAGGGTGCTTATGAAACCCGTGGGATTCCGGAAACTGCATATTATCGACTTCTCGCACCGGAATTGATACAGGAATATGACAAGATCATCTATTCGGATGTGGACGTGGTCTTCCGAGAAGACCTTGGAAGATTCTATGACATTGACTTGAAGGATTGTTATTTTGCCGGCGTGGACAACGGAGTCCGTCTCCGTCCCGACATGCAGCAGTATGTCTCTTCGCTCGGCCTCAATCCGGACGACGGTTACTTTTATTCCGGGAACCTGATCATCAATGCCGCACTCCAGCGAAAAGACCGGATGGGCGACCGCTTCCGCGAAGCGGCCAAAACCGACTATTACGACCAGGATATGGCCATCATCAATATCGTCTGTAATGGCCGCATCCTTCCGCTCGGTCCGTCGTTCTGTCTCACCAACAATCTGTACAACCTGATTGTCAACCAACGGGACAAAATGGTCAGCTATTTCGGAGAAGAAGAGATCGAACACGCGCTAGCGACCGGCATCGTCCATTATAACGGAGCCAAGCCCTGGAAGAAAGCCAGTATGAATATGGACATCTGGTGGTTCTACTACCGCAAATCCATCTTCTTCGATGAAAAGCATTGCTACGATTTCTGGGAAAACGAAACCTTCCTGCTGGAAAGGACATCCTTTGTAAAACGGCTGAAGATGGTCGCCCGTTATCCGCGCGATCAAAAAAGCAAAACGCTATAATTTTACATTTATGTAAATTACATTTATGTAAATTTACAAACCAGATATACTATATGACACCTATTTCCCCCACTGATTTCCGCATCCATATGATGGATATCCTGCAGGACGTTCAACGGTTCTGTGATGAAAAAGGGCTGCGATATTACCTGTCATACGGATCCCTGCTGGGCGCTGTTCGCCATAAGGGTTACATTCCCTGGGACGACGATATCGACATCTGGATGCCGCGCCCTGACTATGAGCGCTTTTGCCGAGAATACGACCACCCGTACTACAAGGTGCTTTCCGCATGGACCGACAAGGATTATCCGCTCGACTTCGCCAAGGTTCACGACGTCCGCACCTTTGTCCAGGAAGAAGGCGGTGACGGGAACTGGGGCGTATTCGTGGACATTTTCATCCTCGACGGCATCCATTCGCCCGAAGAGGGCGTCAAGATGATGAAGAAGGTAGCCTTCTACCGCAGCATGGCCGCCAACCAGCGGTTTACCCGCAAGTTCAAGATCGGACGCAGCACAGGATTCAAAAAGAGTTGCATGGCCCTGCTGGGAAAGGTTATCCATCCTTTCGTTTCCCTGCAGCACATCCTGCAGGCTGAGGACAAGTATATCGCCAGCAACGACTATGAGGCGTGCGGATATGTCTCCTCGCTGGTCGACTACAAATATCAGGTATTCCTCCCGAAGGAAGCCCTGGAGCCTTTCGTCCTGATGCCCTTCGAAGACCGGCAGTTCCGCTGCCCGGCCGACTCCGCCAAGGCCCTTACCGAAACTTTCGGTCCCAACTATATGACACCGCCGCCAGTGGACAAGCGATACTCGGTACACGCCACCAAATCTTATTGGAAATAGCTTCAATTGATTTGCTGAATTATGAGTGACTCATTGGTAAGTATTATATGTGATGTCTATAACCATGGGCCTTTCCTCCGTAATGCGCTCGATGGGTTTATAATGCAGCAAGTGGATTTCCCGATTGAAATCCTTGTCCATGACGATGCATCAACTGATAACTCTGCAGAGATTATCCGAGATTATGAGGCTAAGTATCCACACCTCATCAAGCCTATCTATGAAACAGAGAACCAGTACCACAAGCTGACATTCAATTTCCACGGGCCCAAGGAAAATACATTGCCCTTTGCGAAGGTGATGACTACTGGACAGACCCGCTAAAACTGCAGAAGCAGGTAGACTATATGGAGGCTCATCCAGATTGTTCGTTATGTTTTACGAATGCTATCATCCATTGGTATGACGGGGCCCATGAAGATAGTATCTTTACTCTATTTGAAGAAAAGAATTATACCGAAGTCCAGCTTTGTGAGAAATGGATCTCTCCTACTGCATCATTTGTTTTCAAAACAAGTCTATATAAAGATTTTTCACAAACAGTCCACAATTACCCCGAAATAATTATTGGTGATAGCCCTTTATTACTTACTTGTGCAAAAAGAGGGATAATCCATGGTATTCCTGACATCACGTGTGTATATGGGAAACACGAGCACGCTTGGACACAATACATAGATGCTTTGAAAACCTATCAATCCACTCGATCCTGGGAGGCCCAGAGGGCGGCTTTCGGGAAAGAATATAATCGGGTGATGACCGATACCCTAACAGGTCAATATCTTTTAGCCGCATATCGGGCAATAAGAGAGATTATTATTCCTGTCATGTCCAAAGCAATATATAGGGGGATTCTTCGCCAGCCCGTTGTTGGGTTTAGGTCGCTATTTAAGTTGTTCAAAGAACGACATTCCTCTATATAGTAAGTAATAGCCTTAATCCTCCCCTCTTTTGGGAAAGAGGATTTCCATTAAACTGACCAAAGAATACCTACTACTTTATGAATGGGTTAACCCTTAAAGAAATACAAACCCAAAGTCTAGAAGTCCTTCAAGTCGTCCACGATTTCTGCATCGCCAATGAGATCAAGTATTCTCTCGCCTATGGAACCCTTATCGGAGCCATTCGCCACAGGGGCTTCATTCCCTGGGACGACGATATTGATATCATTATGCCCCGGCCAGATTATGATCGGTTTGTTACATCCTTCCACGCTCCAGGGTTAGAGATTGCTTCTGAAAAGGACTCTGATTACTTCTTAAACTATTGCCGTGTATTTGATACTGCTAATACCAAAAGCAAAACAATCTTGCCTATAGGTAAAAATGATCAAGGTGGTGTTTGGGTGGATGTCTTTCCAGCTGACGGCGTATCTGACAACAAAGAAATCTTTGCTCAAAATGTCGGATTAGTTAAAAAAAACTGGATGCTGCAACTCAGATACCGATACTCTTTGGCTTCTTATCGAGACATTCTCAAAACCTGTGGAATTAAGGACATGCTCATCCTAACCGCCATCAAACTTACTGGTCAAGGGCGAAAACAACTGGACCTTAACAACCGTATAGTACGGAGCAATGCGCTCAAAATACCCTATGGTAGTACTAACCATTGGTCGCAACTCGCCGTCTTGGACGACGGTATACGAAACTACCAGCTGCTTGAGGATTTCGGCCAAACCATCGATGCTCAATTCGAAGGCCGAACATTCAAAATTATGCAAGGATACGACCGAGTCCTTCGTAATATTTATGGCGACTATATGCAACTCCCGCCAATAGACCAGCGTCAGCCCAAACATGGGCATGCGACACTATATTGGAAATAGTTTTATTTGAGTTATTATTGAATTATTCCATGCAATCCTACGTATTCCCCGGCAACATTAATCCTAGAATCGCGGCCATTGGCGCGGAACCGTTTATGTATATGCGGACCGATGCCTTTTCGCAGATCAACAAGGAGTCGGAGCATATGCTCCTTGATCTGATTCATTGTACGGACGGACGCACGATCATCTATACTGGATCCGGTACTGGCGCCATGAGCGCAGTGGTGGAAAATTACGTCTCCACCAAAAAGAAAGCGTTTGTTGTCGACGGCGGTTCTTTCGGCCATCGCTGGTTCCAACTTTGCGAATACTATGGAATCCCTGTCTTCGACTTCAAAGTGCCTTTCGCCAAAGACACCGACTACGAAGAACTTGAGAAAACTGTAGCAAAAGAAGCCCCTGACGTTTTCCTGTGCCAGCATCACGAAACGTCCTCCGGTCAGCTGTTTGACCTGCAGAGAATCAGCGACATTTGCCACCGGCATAAGATTTCGCTGGTGGTCGACGTCATCAGTTCCTTTCTGGCGGAACCATTGGATATGGGAGCATTGGACATCGACATCTGCGTTACCAGCACACAGAAAGGCCTCAACATCCCTCCGGGACTCTCCATCCTGTTCTTCAGTCCGAAGCTCGATGGCTACACTTTCAACCATAAAGGGTATTACTGGGATTTTGACGACAACTTCTCAAATCTGAAGCGTGGTCAAACTCCGTTCAGCCCAGCCACAATTCTATATCTTCAGTTGCATGCCCGGCTTCAGCAACTGACTGGCGAGGGCGGCGAAGGCAAAAACATCTCCGACGTGCATCACCGTGCCTTGCATTTTCGGGCTATGTGCAAACAATATGGTTGGGATATCCCGGCCGAGAATCCCTCTTATGCGATTACTGGATTCCAGACCAAAGACACGGCCGAACGCATCATTTTCAAAGGCCTGATTGATAAATACGACACCTACATTATGCCCGGCGGCATCCCGGGTTTCTATCGGGTATCCCATATGGGACTGCAAAGCGACAAAGACCTTGATCGACTTGCAGCACAAATCCACGAATTTGAGGGCAAACTTGCTTTGTAAAACCAAAAGTAATTGCGATATTTGCGTTGCGCATTTTACGCAACGATAAAACCGCAAAATATGGGTGAGCTTCTCAAAAATCCTTTCATCGTTTCCGGGTACGAATCTCCGGCGTATTTCTGTGACCGGACAAAAGAAACCGAGGAACTGCTGTCTGCGCTTCAGAATGGGCAGAACGTGACGCTGACATCCCCCAGAAGGATGGGGAAAACAGGTCTGATCCTGCACTTGTTCCACCAACTGAACCAACGTTACCCCCAGAATAAGACCATCTATATCGACTTGCTCTTTTCAGAGAATCTGGCTTCCTTTACCAAAGCATTCGCATCGTCCGTGCTGGGACAACTGGATTCCAATCCCATGAAGATCCTGAAAAAAGCCGCATCCGTTCTGAAAGGGCTGCGCCCGAGCGTGACCGTGGATGAATTGACAGGGCAACCCAAGATTGGGGTGGATTATGTTCCAGGTAATGAAGAACATACCATTTCCCAAGTCTTTGAGTACCTGAAACAGTCTGGAAAAGAGTGTTTTATTGCTTTCGACGAATTCCAGCAGATTGCCGAGTATCCCGAAAAGAATGTCGAAGCCCTTCTTCGATCGCATATCCAGCATATCCATAATGTGCATTTTATTTTCTCCGGCAGCAAGGCCCATATGTTAAGTGAGATGTTCCTCTCACCCAAACGACCTTTCTACCAGAGTTCTACCCATAAATCCATCGGGCCGATTGACGAACAGGCGTATTGCACGTTCTCCCAACGCTTCTTTGAAGACCAGGGGCGCAAGCTGCCTGATAATGCTTTTCATTTCCTATACCAAAAATACGACGGACACACCTGGTATATCCAGAAAGTCCTGAACAAACTCTTTGAGACGGCGGAAAGCGAGATTGACGAAGCGGCGATTATGGGCGCTGTCAGTAAAATTCTGGATGACAACGAGTATTATTATCAGACACTTCTCCGGGCATATTCCAAAGGGCAGGGAAATCTACTGAAAGCCATTGCCAACGAGCATATGGTCAAAGAGATTACTTCCGGAACTTTTATCTCCAGATACGGGCTCACTGCCACCAGCAGTGTAAAAAGCGCACTCAAACGCCTGATTGATGATGAAATCGTTTATCAGTCCGACGAAGGTTATATCATCTATGACCGGTTCTTTGGGAACTGGCTTGAACAGACATATCCGCTCCACTGATTCTTCATGCTATGAAAAAAGTCATCACCTACGGAACGTTCGATCTCTTTCATCAGGGACATTATAACTTGCTTAAGCGCGCCAAGGAACTTGGCGACTGGTTGATTGTCGGCGTGACGACCGACAACTTTGACCTGGAGCGCGGAAAAATGAATACCTGCGACAACGTGATGGACCGCATTGCCGCCGTAAAGGCCACGGGACTGGTCGACCAAATCGTCATCGAAGAATACAAAGGACAAAAGATTGACGATATCCAGAAATACGGCGTGGACATTTTCGCCATCGGATCGGACTGGACGGGTTATTTCGACTATCTCAAGGAGTATTGCCAGGTTGTTTATCTCCCGCGGACAGAAGGTATTTCCAGCACGCAGCTGCGCCAGGACCGACCTACCGTTTCCCTTGGAATCATCGGTACCGGCAGCATCGCCCGACGCTTCGTTCCGGAGTCGAAGTTCGTCAATAGCATCCCCATCACAGCGGCATATAATCCTGATCAAGAAGAATGCAGCGCTTTCTGCAATCAGTTTGAGATCCCCGTTGCTGCCAAATCGCTCGATGCACTCTATCAGAACTGCTCTGCAGTCTATATTGCTTCACCTCATTTTACGCACTACGAATACGCCAAGGCGGCGCTAAACGCAGGAAAACATGTTCTTTGCGAAACCCCGTTCGTGTTCAAGCGTTCCCAGGCAGAAGAACTGTATGAAATCGCCGAGAGCAAAAACCTGGTCCTGATGGTCGCCTTGAAAACAGCCTACTGCCCGGCATTCGGTCACTTAGTTACACTGCTTAAGTCCGGCATGATCGGAGAGATTGTCGAAGTCACCGCCTCTGTCACCACCCTAACCGATGAAAACTCACAGAAGTTGGACAGCCGGTATTTCGGCGGAAGTATGAGCGAAAATGCCTGCTTCCCACTGCTCCCTATCTTCAAACTCCTGGGAACCGACTACCGCAACATCAACTTCTACTCCAAAATCAAGAACGACGTAGACATCTATACCAAAGCCGTTTTCCGCTACGATTCCGCCGTGGCTTCATTCCAGGTCGGCCTTGGCGTCAAATCGGAAGGGAGCCTGGTGATTTCCGGAACGAAAGGTTATGCCTATGTTCCCGCACCTTGGTGGAAGACTGATTTTTTCGAAATCCGTTACGAAGATCAGAATCAGAACAAGAAATACTTCTACCCATACGCCGGAGAAGGCCTGCGGTATGAAATCAAGGATTTTGTTTCAGCCATTCTTGGTCAAGGGGCATTCTTCTCTAAAGTATCCAAGAAGGAGAATCTGTATATGGCGCAGGTGCAGGAATCTTATCTGGGAGAAAAGAATTTGTATCGGCTATAGCGCCACATTCTCGGATGAAGGATAATTCAATACAATCGCAGACAATAGAATGGCTTAGATTCTTTTGTATTGGAGTAGTCGTTTTATTGCATTCCGCGAATTCTCCAACACATAATTATTCATCCCTCTCATATCGGTATGGCGCCTATGATACGATTCAGATACTTTTCTCGGAGGGTTTGTGCAGAGTAGCTGTACCGGTTCTATTTCTCATCTCCGGGTATTTGTTCTTCATAAAATTAGAAGACTGGAACACATCTGTATGGATTGGAAAAATAAAAAAAAGAGGAAGAACGCTATTACTCCCTTATATTCTTTGGAATATCATCCCAATAGTTCTATCCCTTGCAAAGTTGTATACAATTAGTATCCTTCCTGGGGGAACGTCTCCCAATGTAATGGCTTGGTACAATAGTATTGGCAATTTCAGATCATTATGGGATATGGGAAATGGTTACCCCATCAACTATCCTATGTGGTTTATCAGAGATTTGATTGTATTTATAATACTCTCTCCTATTATATTTTACTATATAAAAAAAACCGGGGTTGTTGGTTTGATCATTTTTTATGCCGTCTATTTTTTCAATATTTGGGGATCAGTGCCAGGTCTGTCTGAAGAAGGTTTATTCTTTTTTTCCTTAGGTGCGTTTTTCTCGATCAAGGGCATTGATTTTACAGTCCTCTTTAAGAACTACTGGATTATTGCTTTGTGTATTTCCGTCCCACTCGTTATTTCAATGGTCTTAACCTTTGGTAATATTCCTGCTGTTTGGATGTATACGCGTCGTGTGTTTACCCTTACTGGAGCATCTTGCACAATTGGAATTGTTGCCTTACTCATTCAGAAAGATCGGATCACGGTTCACCAGCTCCTTTCAAATAGCTCTTTTTTTATTTATGCTACTCATGGGACAATAATGCTTCCGATTATGCAGTTTGCTTTAGGAAAGATTTTGCCATTCAATCAATTGGGACTAATTATTAGATACCTTCTAGCCCCTATTGCCACAATTGTATTACTGATTCTGTGTTTTTTTCTCCTAAGTAAATGGATGCCCAAGACGACAGCTGTCTTAACAGGCGGGAGATCGTACTAGCAGTTTAGAATCAACTTATTAGTTTTTTATGAGCATTAACAAGAAACCGGACGGCTGGAGTATAATTCTTATCTTGTTATTACTATGCTATGTATTAAGTATGATTTGGATTAACTTCCATGCTGCACTCTGGTACCGCATGGATTGTTATACCTATGCTTACGAAGGACGCCTGATGTTCGAATCCAGGTCTTTTTTCCCGGAAAACTGGATATTTGGAAATCAATATCACATTGTATCTTCCCCAAATCTGGCGGCCTTGTTCTACGGATTGACGAAAGACAGCGTAAGCGCTATGGCATTCGCAGCATCCTTATCCATCATATTGGTTCTCCTTTCCTTCTTATGGTGCTTCAAGCCTTTTGTAGAAAAACAAGCATTATGGGCAGGAGCGCTTTGCCTTCTCGGAGGAGCTATTTTTGGAACTGATGCTGCCTTGTATATCTCCGGACTGCAAGTGCTCTACACGATGTGCTCCTATTATGCCTGCTACTTGATCGGCATTCTTTTGACACTTGGTATCTGGATCCGACTCCGCTTGGGAAAGCACGTCTCAATATGGTTGACTCTGTTGGCTCTCCTCTTGAATTTTGCCCTTGGGATGCAATCCCTGAGAGAAATGCTGGTTTTGGTCATTCCGCTTTTTTTGACAGATTTTCTGTTCTCGTTCTATTCATCTGAGAAAGGAAAAGCGCGGCTTCATCTGTCAATCTTTTGTTTTTTGTTTCTATGTGGAGTCTTTGCTTTCGAGATGGCCGGGCATTTCTATATGAAATCTCTGAACGTTCCATCTACGCCTATCATCGGGAATCTGGAGATAGATATTATTCCCTCGCACTTGCTTGCGAATTTTTGGGCTTCCACCAAAAATCTTCTCCGCATTTCCGGACTAGCCATCGCGATGGATGGGATTAAGCATCTTCCACTGTCTCTTTGCGCACTATGCATAGTATTGGCGGTTCTCTTTGCCTTATTTCTTATTTTTAAGAATAGAGACCGTAGCCCGCTTGCACTGAGTATTGTGTTTTCCTTGCTTAGTGTCCTCTGTGTATTTGGCATCGGCATTTTCTTTATGAGAACGCGTGATATCTATTACTTTGTCTATTGGCTTCTAGCCTCACTAAGTATTGTCTATCTATTGAATCACGAGAGATTCCGGCAAAAACACACCCTATTCGCTGCTTTGATAGCAATATGCTGTTTTAATTATTGTTTCAGTTTCATTCCGAATTACATAGATTATTACAAGAATCACAATACGTTAGAGTCCTTTGCCATGTCTTTGGCAAATCGCGAGATCCGCGTAATATACACAGACGGTATGCCAGTTATTGCCGCTGCTTCTCATGATAGGATTGTATCTCAATCATACTGGCTCGACTTTTCTATGGATAGTGGATATCCGCTGATGTTCTTCCCTAGTGACAAACACACTGCTGTCTATAATGATGAGTATTACGCGAATTCTTTGATATGCATTTCTGATACAACCCAACAAGCCATTGAGCAGGCACCTGATGAGTATAAGAATGCGATAATGGGTAATTTACTCTTTGTTGACCAGATTACAATTCGTGGGAACACATTCAGATTATTTGAAACAAAAAAAAGAATAATCTGTCCACCTTCGTCAATAATGTAAAGGATGTCCCATTTCAAACATCTTTTCGGTGATTCCTCTGTATACCGTTTCATCCTCGTCGGCATCGCGAATACGTTGTTCGGCACGGCAATCATGTTCGTCTTTTACAACGTCTTCCATTTGAGTTACTGGGTTTCGTCAGCATCCAACTACTTCTTTGGAAGTATCCTGAGTTACTTTCTCAATAAGAGTTTCACCTTTCGGTATGGTAAAACCGACTTGAAATCAATTGTCAGATTTACCGTTAATATCCTAGTTTGTTATCTACTGGCTTACGGCATAGCGAAACCTGTCATGCGAAATCTGCTTTCCGGCTACAGCGTCAGCATCCAGGATAATGTGTCAATGGTATTTGGTATGATTCTCTTTGTCGGATTAAATTATTTAGGACAACGCTTTTTTGCATTCAATAAGAATAAATGAAAAAGACTCCTTTCATTCTATATCTGGTTCTCCCCTGCTACAACGAGGAAGCAGTATTACCGATTTCTATAGAAAGACTGACCTTATTCCTTCAACAACAGATTCTTTCGGGCAGTATTTCCCCAGAATCAAGAGCTTTATTCGTCAACGATGGCTCCACAGATAAATCTTGGGACATAATCGCCGACAACCACCAGACTAATCCCCTCATTTGCGGCGTTAACCTTTCCGGGAATGTCGGTCACCAAAATGCTTTGTTAGCTGGAATGGAAACCGCTAAAGATCTCGCCGATGTCATTGTCACGCTGGACGCCGATCTCCAGGACGATATCACCAAGATTCCAGAGATGGTGGAATTGTATGAACAAGGCTGCGATATTGTATATGGCGTCAAAAAAGAGCGAAAAGCCGATTCTTTTTTCAAACGAACCTCCGCCAGATTCTATTATCGACTAATGGATGGGCTCGGCGTAAAAACTGTCTATAACCACGCTGATTTTCGTCTGATGAGCAGCAGAGCTGTAGAACAGCTATTTCAATATCAAGAAAGGAATTTATATCTCAGGGGAATTATTCCGCTACTAGGATATAAAACCGGCACCGTTTATGAGGAATTAAGGCCAAGAGCAGCAGGAGAGAGCAAGTATACTTTTAGAAAAATGATAAACCTGGCCATCAATGGAATAACATCTTTCAGCATCAAACCGCCCCGTCTCGTCACTGGGTTGGGATTAGTGTTTCTATTGCTTTCGGTCATCATTTTCTTTTACGTAATTATCAGTCGCCTTAGAGGCGTTGCTGTGTCAGGATGGTCATCTCTCATACTGTCTCTCTGGTTTATCGGAGGATGCATTTTAATTGGTCTCGGCATAATCGGCGAATATGTGGGGCGAATCTATCTTGAAGTCAAGAACCGTCCCCGTTATAATATTGAGAAGAAATTACTCGACTAACCCTTTGTAGATATTCTTCCATCGCCAAGCCCAACAAACAATCTTGAAAGATTTATTTTTTACCTAAATTTAGACTTTTAAAGATTGTTTTAATATCTTTGCAAAAAAACAAACGGTGGATAGTCAAGAAGTAACCGGTATCTATAGGACCTCTAGCAGGAAGGTTGAAAGTACGAGACTCGATTTCAAGCGATTTCTGTATTCAACCATCAACTGGAGCAATCGACTGATCGGTATAAAAGGACCCAAAGGCGTTGGGAAGACCACGCTGATTCTCCAACATATGAAAGAGGCATTCGCCGGATCGACGAATGCGCTTTATGTATCGATGGATAATCTCTGGTTGGCAACGCATCCCATCCAGGAGTTAGTGGAATATCACTATACGCACGGGGGCACCCATATCTTTCTGGACGAAATCCACCGCTACGGACAATGGCAGACACTGTTAAAGAACCTATACGATGACTATCCGGACCTGTACATTGTCTATACCGGATCTTCCATGCTTCAACTCAGTCGCGCCGGTGGGGATCTGTCCCGCCGATTGAGGGAATACACACTGCCCGGATTGTCTTTTCGGGAATATCTGGCTTTTGAAGGTCTTGTCAGCATCGACGCGATCCCTCTGGAATCCTTGCTGCATGACCACACCTCGCTGGCTACGGATTTTGTAGCATTGGTCAAGATTCTCCCCGCCTTCGAACAGTACCAGAAGTACGGATATTTTCCATTTTACAAAGAAGATCCGGAAGGATTTGACCAGCGACTTCAGGAAGTTGTCAACCAAATCATCTATCGCGATCTGCCTGCAATCGAAGATATGGAGTATAACACCCTGCAGAAAGCCGAACGCTTACTGATGATCCTCTCTGCGCAGGTCCCTTATACGCCCAAGATGACCCAACTTTACAGTGAGTTGCAGACCAATCGGGAACAGGGCCTCAAGATCCTGTCGGCCCTGGAACGAGCCGGCCTCCTTCGATTGATGCATAGACCTTTGAGATCACTCAAACAACTCGCCTCTCCCGATAAGATTTTTCTGGATAATCCCAATTTGATGAACGTTCTCGCGCCACATACCGAGATTGGAAACATCCGTGAGACTTTCTTCCTCAACCAGGTTGCATCCGGTGGGCATCGCGTGGAACTCCCCCATTCCGGAGATTTCCTGGTCGATGGACAATGGATTTTTGAAGTTGGCGGTGCAAGAAAATCGTTCGAGCAGATAAAAGACCTTCCTGACAGCTATTTAGCTGTAGATGATACAGAAATCGGCGTTCACGGCAGGATTCCGCTTTGGATGTTCGGGCTATTATATTGATCCTGATGAAAACGCTTCAATCTGCTGAGTCGTGAGAGTCTCCGTCATCATTCCATTCTATAAGGTAGCACCGTTCGTGGAACGGTGCACACGGTCGCTGCTGGAGCAGACGCTGCAGGACGTGGAGTATATCTTCGTGGATGACGCCTCGCCCGACGAGAGCCGCGCCATCATCGAACGGGTGGCGGCGGAATACAGCCGGGAAGTCCGGATCCTGACGCACCCGGAGAACCGGGGCCTGCCGGCCGCCCGCAATACGGGACTGGCGGAAGCCAAAGGTGAATTCGTCTATCACTGCGATTCGGACGACTACCTGGAATCGACGATGCTGGAAGACCTGTACTATGCCGCTACGGCGCAGCAAGCAGATTTCGCGTACTGCGATTTCTATCTCGATTTCGGCACGTCGCGTCGCGTGATGGCCAATCCTACGTATACCGACCCCAAGCAACTGGTCAAGGAGGGCTTCCTGGCCGGGCTGATGAAATACAACGTATGGAACAAGTTCGTGAAACGGACGCTATACACGGAAAGCGGACTGCAGTTTCCGGCCGGGCACGGCATGGGCGAGGATATGACGATGATCCTGCTCGCCACGCACGCCACACGCACGGCACACGTGGCGAAACCGCTCTATCACTACGTGAAACTCAACAGCAACGCCTTTTCCAACACGTTTTCGCAGCGTCACCTCGAGGACATCCGCTTCAACGCCGACCGGACACTGGACGGTCTGGCCGCCTGGGATGTCGCCGACAAGGAACGCTATCTGGCGTTCTTCAAACTGAACCTGAAACTTCCCTTCCTGTTTTCCGAAGACCGGAACCAATACCGCCTCTGGAAACAGTGGTATCCGGAAGCCAACCAGTATATTAGGCTTAATACTCACCAGCCGCGCCGCACCCGTCGGGTGCAACAGTGGGCAGCCGCCGGGCTCTTCCCGCTGGTGCGGCTATATACTTTCGCCGTCAATCACATTTATTACGGAATTCGCTATCGGTTATGTTCAAAACACTGAAAATCATATTGACCGTACTGGTCACCAGTTTTTATTTCTTTCCCTTTACCTTCTCTTTTCTGCCGGTAACCAACACAAAGAATCTATTGGCTGCGCTGGGTCTTGTGTTTGTCGTTTTTGAAATGATTCGACGTCGTGATATTTCCGCACCTAATGAACTATTAGTTTTGCTGTTAATCAGCTCGATGGTATCAATTACATCGATAATCTCCATCACCTACAATGAAACGCCCGACACGACATATGTTTCCTATATCCGTTCTGCCATTATTTGGCTCAGCGGCGCATTTTCTGTGTGCTACATCATCCGGGGCGTCCATGGCCGAATAGACGTTTCGCTAGTGGTTCACTACTTAATCGGTGTCTGTTTGTTCCAATGTGTTAGTGCCATGCTAATCACCTTCATTCCCACTGTGCAGGCATTTGTTGATAGTTATGTGATGCAGTCACAAGACTTTCTTAAAGACGTAAATCGGATTTACGGGATTGGTGCTTCACTTGATGTAGCCGGCATCCGCTTTTCCGCTGTACTGGTTGCCATCGCTATTCTTTTGGTTTCTTCCCCACAGAGGGTATCCATCGGTATGTCTACTTTTTACACGCTTTCTTTCGTTGTCATCACCATCATCGGCAATATGATTGCGCGCACCACGATTATCGGGACGGGTATTGGTCTGGCCTGGATTCTTGTTAGTCCTTTCATTTATCCAACGAAAAAGGAAAAAGAAAGCCCTGTCGGAAAGGGGGTTGCTATCCTTGGTACTCTCGCATCTCTTATCGCTGTCAGCGTATTCCTGTACAACACATTCCCCGATGTAAAAGAATTGCTTCGCTTTGGCTTCGAGGGTTTCTTCTCCTTGTTCGAGACCGGCGAGTGGCACACTGACTCAACTGATAAGTTGGAATCCATGATTGTGTGGCCAGAAGAACTGCGAACATGGATTATTGGTGATGGTTATTTTGAAAACTCACGTAATGACCCCAATTACTTGGGAAGTACCACAGATGATGGTTTTTATATGGGTACTGACATCGGTTATCTCCGCTTCATTTACTATTTCGGCATCGCCGGCTTAATCTGGATGATTGCAGTTGTTGCTTATTCCGCATATGTATGTGCTAACTATTTCAAGGATTTTTCTTGGCTTTTCGCCTTGGCCTTGTTCGTTGGTCTAATCGTATGGCTCAAAGTATCGAGCGACATTTTCTTTTTCTTCTGCCTCTTCCTCTGTGCGGCCGCGCTTCAGGAAAAGCAGGCAGTGGAGTCTGAGCCAACGCCGGAGATCTCGGAAGCACCGTGAGAATCGTCTACTGCATCAACGGATTCTACCGGGCGGCCGGGATGGAACGCGTGCTGGCCGACAAGGCCAACTGGCTGGCCGGGCATGGCTATGCCGTGACGATCCTGACGACCGACCAGCAGGGACGGCCGGATGCGTTTCCGCTGGATCCGCGCATTGCACACTTCGACCTGGACATCAACTACGAGCAGAACAATGGCGGTTCGCTGCTCGACAAACTGGTCCACTACCCGCGCAAGCAGCTTCGCCACCGGCGGCGGCTGGCGCAGAAACTGGCGGAGATCCTGCCGGACATCACCATATCGATGTTTTGCAACGAGGTGAACCTGCTGCCCCGCATCCACGATGGCAGCCGGAAAGTGCTGGAAATCCACTTTTCCCGCTTCAAGCGCCTGCAATATGGGCGAACGGGCCTTTGGGCGCTGGCCGACCGGCTGCGCAGCCGCAGCGACGTCCGGCTCGCCGCCCGCTACGACCGTTTCGTGGTGCTGACCGAAGAAGACAAGAGTTACTGGCCGGAACTGCCCAACCTCCGGGTAATTCCCAATCCCAGGACCTTTACCCTGCCTGAACCAGCTTCCCTGGACAGCCACACTGTTCTGGCTGTGGGAAGATACACCCATCAGAAAGGCTTCGACCTCTTGTTGAAAGCCTGGCGAATGATCGACACGGAGGGATGGAACCTTCGGATCGCCGGGAGCGGCGAGCCGCTGGGGGACCTCCCTTCCAACGTCATTACCGGTCCCGCGGCCGACATCGTCGAAGAATACCGGAATGCCGCGTTTCTGGTGATGAGTTCCCGCTACGAGGGATTGCCGATGGCCCTGCTGGAAGCCCAGGCAGCCGGACTGCCCGTCGTCTCTTTCGCCTGCAAATGCGGACCCCGCGACGTCATAACCGATGGCGTGGACGGCATCCTCGTGCCGGAAGGCGACGTGGAGCGTCTTGCCGGGGGAATGAAGCGGCTGATGGAGGATCTCCAGCTGCGCCGCGAGATGGGAGTGGCGGCATTCCGCCACTCCGGACAATACGACAAAGAACGAATCATGGCCTTATGGGAGCAACTCTTCCACGAAACGTCGTCATCTCGGCAGTGAACATCCGCAAGGGCGGGACGCTTACCATCCTGCGGTCCTGCCTGGATTACCTGTCCACGCGGGACGACCTGCACGTGACGGCACTGGTCCACAAGCGGTCTCTGGCAGACTTCCCCGGCATCGACTACATCGAACTGCCGCACAGCATCGACAGCTGGGGCAAGCGGCTCCACTGCGAATACCGCGAGATGCTCCCGATATCCCGTCAATTGGCGCCAATCGATCTGTGGCTCTCGCTCCACGACACCACGCCGCACGTGGAAGCCCGCCGGCAGGCGGTATATTGCCACACATCCTTCCCGTTCCTGAAAACCCGGCTTCGCGACTGGCGGATGGACTGGAAAATCCCCACGTTCGCCCATTTTACGAAATACGCCTACCGGCATCGCGTGCAGGCCAACGACTGGCTGGTGGTCCAGCAGAACTGGTTCCGCGACGGACTGGCACAGCTGACCGGATTCCCGAAGGAACGGATCATCGTGGCTCCGCCGGCTGTCCGAACCGTCGAACCGCGTCCGGTCGCCGCCGACAACGACACACCACTCTTCCTCTATCCGGCCACGCCCGACTGCCACAAGAATTTCGAGGCTCTTTGCCGGGCGGCGGAACTGCTGGAAAACCGCCTGGGACCGAACCGTTTCCGCATCCTCTTCACCATCCGGGGCGACGAGAACCGCTACGCCCGCTGGCTGAAACAGGAATGGGGACGGCTCGAATCCATCGACTTCCATGGACTGATGCCCCGCGAAGAACTCGATGCCGTCTATAACCGGGCAGCCTGCCTGCTCTTCCCTTCCCGCATCGAAACCTGGGGCCTTCCCATCTCGGAATTTAAGCCGACCGGTCGGCCCATGATCCTGGCCGACCTGCCCTACGCGCACGAAAGCGCGGCCGGTGCACCGTATGTGGCTTTCTTCCCACCCGATGACCCGCAATCGCTTGCGGTACGGATGGAAGAAATCATCCGGCAACGTTTGACTACCTTTGCACCCATTCCGCCGAAGGACACGGAATCCCCCTTCGCGGAATCCTGGGAACAACTGTTCGGGATTCTCCTGCAGGAACATGAAGATACTGCAGCTCGGTAAGTTCTACCCCATCCGCGGGGGCGTAGAGAAGGTGGAGGAAACCCTCACCGAAGGGCTTTCCGCCCGCGGCCTGGACTGCGACATGCTCTGTGCGAGTGCCGACGGGGTCCGGGAAACCCGGATCCTTCCGCTCAATGCACACGGCCGGATCATCGTGGTCCCCACCTGGTTCAAGGCGGCAGGCACCACTATCGCCCCGAAGATGATCGGCTGGCTGAGGAAGCACGCGACCGAATACGACCTGATCCACGTCCATCACCCCGACCCGATGGCCGCACTCGCCCTGCGGCTGAGCGGTTTCCGGGGACGGGTGATCCTGCACTGGCACAGCGACATCCTTTCGCAGCGCTTCTTCCTGTTCTTCTACAAACCGCTCCAGAACTGGCTGATCCGACGTGCGGAAAAGATTGTGGGAACTACGCCTGTCTATGTCCGCGAATCACCGCACCTGGCCCACGCCCAGGACAAATGCACCTATGTACCCATCGGCATCGAACCGCTGCAGCCCGACCCGGAAAAAGTGGCGGACATCCGCCGCCGCTTTGCCGGCAGCAAGCTGATCCTAAGCATCGGACGGCTGGTTCCTTACAAGGGGTTCCCCCATCTGATCGAAGCGATGGCGCTGCTGCCCGCCGAATACCGGTTGGTGATCGGCGGCACCGGTCCGCTGCAGCAAGCGCTCGAAACCCTGATCCGGGAAAAGAGCCTCCTGGACCGCGTCACCTTGACAGGGTATGTGGACGATGCCGCCCTTCCCGCCTGGTTCGGTGCCTGCGACTGCTTCGTGCTTACCAGTACGATGAAAACCGAAGCGTTCGGCATCGTGCAGATCGAAGCGATGAGCTGCCATAAACCCGTGGTGGCCACCCGCATACCGGGATCGGGCGTCGCCTGGGTCAACGAAGACGGCGTCTCGGGACGCAACGTCACGCCCGGAAAACCCGAAGAATATGCCCTTGCCATCCGCGAAGTGGCAGAAAATGCTGGGAAATACGGAGAAAGTGCGTATCTTCGCTTTTTGAATTGTTTCACCCGCGAACAAATGATCAATAATATCTTGCAAGTATATGAAATCCATTAAACGCTTTATCCGGCCGCTGGCCGTCCTGCTGCTCCTTGCGGCTGTCAGTTGCACGACGCCGCGCACGCTCGGCTACCTGCTCGACATGGAGTACAACAAGGACTACCCGGCCCTGCCGGCTCCGGAATTGAAAATGCAGAAAGAGGACCGGCTCAGCATCCAGGTGCTCAGCGAGAATCCCCAGCTTTCCGCGCCGTTCAACACCCTGCTCACCCTCACCGACCTGGCCAACCAACAAGCACAGCAGCCGATGATGACCTATGTGGTGGACCACGAAGGCAACATCGAATTCCCGGTTCTCGGCAAACTCTATGTGGAGGGGATGACGCTCAAGGAGGTGGAGAAACTGATTGCCGACGAGATCGTGTCCCGCGGCTACATCAAGGAACCCGTGGTCAATGCCGAACTCGACAACTTCCAGGTGACGGTCATCGGCGGCGCCGGCGGCGGCCAATACCAAATCTCGGGTCGCAGTTTCAACCTGCTCCAGGCCATCGCCAGAATCAACGCTACAAACAATGAACAAATAGACATCAAAGAGGTAACCGTTATTCGTACCGAAAACGGCGTCCGTACTGCTTATTCCGTGAATATGCAGAAAAAAGCCCTTTTCGAATCTCCCGTCTTCTACCTGCAGCAGAACGACGTAATCTACTACAAGCCAAAGATCTACAGATTGAGTCAGACTGCGAGCACGTTCATCGGTTTCTTTGGGACTGTCACCGGTTTTGCCAGCCTCATCCTGTCGTATTTGGCCTATACCCGTTAATTTATCAGCCATGCAAGAAAGAAACAACTCCCGCGTCAACCTGGTCGACCTGTTTCTCTATCTGCTGAGCCACTGGTACTGGTTCGTGCTCTGCGCGGCCATCGCCGGTGGCTATGCCTACTACAAGTACGCCCAGAAACCCTTCGTGTACCGCAGCGACGCCACGGTCATCATCAAGGACCCGAGCAGCGCCCGGACCACCGCCAGCATGACGGCCTACAGCAGCCAGATCAACCGCGTCAACATGACCAACGAGATCCTGCAGCTGCGGTCGAAACAACTGATGGCACAAGTCGTGGAAGCAATTGATGCCGACATCAACTATACGATCCCCATCAAGTTGCGCAACGTGGAGCTCTACCACCTGTCGCCGGTGAAGATGAACCTGATCCGCGATGAAAACACGCCGGATGCATTCTCTCTGACCGTCACGACGCTCGATGCCCAGTCGATCCGGGTACTGCTGCCCGACGGCCGCAGCGCTACCGTGGCCCTGGGCGACACGATTCCCGTGGCAGGCGCCAAGGTTTTCTTTACGCCCACCCAGCACTACAACGGGGAAGGAGCCGGTAAGCCGGTGACCATCACCAAGAACAGTGTGGCCATTGCAGCTGCCGGCTATTTGAGCCGTCTCAAGATTGCCCAGAGTGAAGGCACCATCCTCCAACTCTCGCTGCAGGACTACTCCCTGCGCCGTGCCTGCGACATCCTCAACACGCTGGTGGACAAATACAACGAAGACGCCATCCGCGAGAAGAACCGCATCGCCGTCAATACGGCCCAGTTCATCAACGAACGCCTGCTCATCATCCAGCAGGAACTGGGCGGCGTGGAAGACGAGATTGCCCGGTTCAAGAGTTCTGAACGCATCATGGATGTCGATCAGGCTACGAGTCAGTATCTCAACGAAAACAAGGGCTACAACAGCGAAATCGTAAAGGTGGAGACGCAGCTCAAGCTGGCCGAGTACCTGCGCGACTACATTACCAATTCCTTCCAGTCGTACGAGACGATTCCGGTAAATACCGGGCTTGAGGATGCCAAGATCAGCAACGAGATCACACAGTACAACAACCTGATCCTGCAGCGTGACCGCCTGCTCGAGGCCTCCAGCGCGGAGAGTCCGGCCGTGAAACAGATCGAAGGCACGCTGATGCCGCTGCGACAGAACATCCTCGGCTCGATCAACAACCTGGTCACCTCGCTCCAGGTCCGGCGCAACGATCTCGGCGACCTGGAACGGGAGTCGCTCCGCAAGTTCACGGCCATGCCGGCCAAGGCCCGCCAGCTGCTCTCGATCGAGCGGCAGCAGAAAATCAAGGAGAGCCTCTACCTCTATCTGCTCAACAAGCGTGAGGAGAATGCGCTCACCCAGTCGATGGTGGACAACAACGCCCGCATGATCGACACCGCAGCCGGTTCAAGCGCGCCCATCTATCCGTCGCGCAACAAGATGCTGCTCACGGCCATCCTCATCGGCCTGCTGATTCCGGCGGTGATCCTGCTGGCCCGGCTCTTCCTCGACACGCGGATCCGTTCCCGCAAGGACCTCGAGGATGAGAACTGCGCCGTGCCGTTCCTGTCGGAACTGCCGAAAGCCAAGATGAAGAAGGCGCGCAAGGGTGAAGAAGACGATCCGAAGCGGACAGCCTACAGCGCATCGTCGAACAAGAGTTTCACCGAGGCGATGCGCCTGATGGCCACCAACCTCGACTTCATGAAGCCGGAAGGCTGCACGAACGCTGTAATCGCCACCACCTCGTTCAACACGTCGGCCGGCAAGACCTTCGTGACCATCAACACCGCAGCCTGCCTTGCCGACGCCAAGAAGCGGGTGGCCCTGGTGGACCTCGACCTGCGCAAGCGCACGATATCGGGCAAATTCGGGCTGAAGCACAGCACCGTCGGCTTGAGCAACTACCTCAACGACGAAAGCATCCCGTTCTCCGAAATCCTGCACAAGGACGTACTCGACGGCGTGGACTTCATCCCGGCCGGCCACATCCCGCCGAACCCCGCCGCCCTGCTGGGCCGCCAGCGGTTCGACAACTTGATCGCCGACCTGCGCAGCCAGTACGACTACGTGCTGCTCGACGGCGTCCCGTACAATGCCGTCGCCGACATGATGGTCATCCAGCGGCTGGTGGACATGAACCTCTTCGTGATCCGCAGCGGACAGATCGACCGCCGCAACATGCCGGCGCTCGACGACCTCTACGAGAAGAAGAAACTCCATAACCCGTGCATCGTGCTCAACGACACGGAATACAAGGGTCTCTACGGCTACGGCCACGGTTATGGCTACGGCTATGGCTACGGCTATGGCTACGGCTATGGCTACGGTTATGGCTACGGCGAGGAGAAGAAGGACCGCAAGCGCAAGAAGAAAAGCTAAATGACCATCGCAGTCGACTTTGACGGCACCATCGTCGAGCACAAGTATCCGAAGATCGGCAAGGAGATTCCCTTTGCCATCGATACGCTCCGCACCCTGTCGCAGGAAGGCCACAAGCTGATCCTGTGGACCTCCCGCGACGGGGAGCTGCTCGACGAGGCGCTGGCTTTCTGCAAGGAGCGCGGCCTGGAATTTTATGCGGTGAACAGCAATTATCCTCCGGGCGCATTGTTCTCGACGCAGGCCGGCCGCTCCTGCAAGGTAGTGGCCGACGTCTATATCGACGACCGCAATGTCGGCGGCCTGCCCGACTGGGGCACCATCCACGAAATCGTGACGGGCATCCGCGAGGAGAAGCACAAGGAACGCCGCCGCAGGCGCGGCTTGAAATCATTGTTTCGAAAATAAGTCCCGGCATGGCTGGCGATCCGTTGACGACCGTCTTTTTCGCGCTGCTTCGCAGCGGGCTGTACGAGCGGCCGGTCGCGGCCGGCGAACTGCCGGCCGTAGCGGCGCTCGACGAGACGGCCTGGGCCGCGCTGGTGCAACTGGCCCGACAGCAGACCGTCACGGGCTTGATCTACCGGGCGCTGACGCACTTGCCGCAAGGCGTGAAGGTCCCGGGCGACACGGTCCTGGAACTGATGGTCTGTGCGAAGTCCATTGAGCAGGAAAACCTGCGCAAGGCGGAGGTGCGGACGAAACTGCTGGACGGCTATACCCGTGCGGGACTGCATCCCGTCGTGATGAAGGGCGCCACCAACGCCGCGTTCTATGCCCATCCGGAACTCCGGACCAGCGGCGACATCGACCTGTATTTCCCGCCGGAGGAATTCAAGCGGGCGAGCCGGCTGCTGGACGGCTGGCACAAGGCCTCCGACGGCACGGTTCACCTGAAACGCGGCGGCGTGGACATCGACCTGCACGACCGCTATTTCGACCTGCACTGCGCGGCCGACCGGCTGCCCGAGGTGGGGACGCCGGAAGCGACGATCCTGATGCTTTCGGCACACATTCTCAAGCACGCCATCGGCGCGGGCGTCGGCATCCGGCAGTGCTGCGACCTGACCATGGCGCTGCAGGCACTTCGGGGCCAATACGATCCCGCCGCGTTGTGCGACATCTTCCGCCGGACCGGCACGCTCCGCTGGAACCGCCTGCTATTCTCTTTTCTGGCCGACCATCTCGGCCTGGCCGACGAGGGCTGTCCGGAGCCGCAGCACGGCCTGGCTGCCGACGATGGCAATCCGGAAGCGCCATACGACAGAGCTGCAGACAATGGCAATCCAAAAGCGCCACACGACAGTGCTGCAGACGATAGTTATCCCCTCGCCGGCGAACGGGTTTCGTCGGAGCCGCTGCTGCGCATCGTGCTGGAAGGCGGCAATTTCGGCCACTATGCGGAGGCGCGGCATTCGGCAATCAAGGCAGGCGCGGGCGGCGATCCCGTCGCCACGCGGCGCCGCAAGCGCAACACGCTCGGCCGCTTCCTCCATCGATTGCCCTTCTCGCTCCGCTACGCCCCCCGCGAGACCCTCGCCACAATGCTCTCGCTCGCCCGCGGCAACCTCTTCCGCTGACTTTCCAGCGGCCAATCCTTCCCGCTGATTTCCTGCTACCAAGCCGGCCCATCCTCACTGAGGCCCAATTATGAGGAGCGCAACAATTATTTTGGCCTTCCGTCCTCATAGGAGATTTGATTTGAGGATGGAACGCTACCGGTTCAAACGCCGGCTCAACTGCCGGCTCAACTGCCGCCGGACTATTTGATTTCGAGCCAGGCGCGGGGGACGGCGGCGCGGGCGAAGAGGGAGCCCAGGAGGGAGACGACGACGTAGTGGCGGCCCTGGAGTTCGGCGACGCGACCTTCCACCCCCTGCAACGGGCCTTTGACCACCCGGACCAGTTCGCCCTCCGTAAGCGGCCGGTCCAAAAGGCCACCCTCATCGGTCGAGAGGTCGAGCACGCGACGGAAGTCGTCCATCGCCTTGTCGGGCACGATCATCAGCTTGCGCGTAGCGCAGTCGAACACATAGTCGGCCCGGACGCCCTGAAAATGGATCAGGTCGAGCGCCGCGGAACGGGTGGCACGGATGAACACCAGGCTGTTGATCAGCGGCTTCTCCACCATTCGTCCCCGCCAGCCGCGTGTCTTGCGCGTAGGGATGAAATGCTCTACGCCGAGTTCCGACAGCCGGTTACGGACACCGATTTCGGTGCCGTGGCGTGCCCTGGCGACGAACCAGGCCAGTTGTTCGGCCGCAGCTTCCATCGTATTAGAATTTCTTGCCGATGACGATGCTCAGGAACGTCAGTCCCAGCACCTTGGCGTCGAACCACACGGAACGGTTGCGCAGATAGTAGAGATCCAGGTCGAGGCGCGTGAGCATCTTCTCGAGCGTGTCGGTATAGCCGTTGTAGAGCGTCGCATAGCTGGTCACGCCGGGACGGATCTGGTAGAGATACCGGTAGCGGGGATTCCGCTCCATGATCTGGTTGATGTAGAACTGGCGTTCGGGACGGTAGCCGATGAACGACATGTCGCCGCGCAGCACATTCCAGAGCTGCGGCAACTCATCGAGATGATGCGACCGGAGAAAGCGCCCCACCCGCGTCAGGCGCGGGTCTTCTTCCCCGGAATAGAGTTGCGGTGAATCGACGGCTTCGGCGTCCACGCGCATCGAACGGAACTTGAAGATGCGGAAGGTGTTGCCGCGCTTCCCCACCCGCTCCTGCGCATAGATCACCGGACCGCCGTCTTCCAGCTTCACCGCCAGCGCACAGGCAGCGATCAGCGGCGAGAAGACCAGCAGCAGCACGCCCGAGGCGACGAGGTCGAAACTGCGCTTGACCAGACGGCCGGCCAGGCTCATCCCGTCGTGCTCCGTGTGGTCGGCCACGGTGTCGCGCCTGTCGGAAGCGGCCCCATCCCCGTCGTCATCGTCCGATCCGGGCTCATTGGGGAAGAGGATGCCGTCGATCCCGCCGAGCCGCCACTGCAGCGCGTCAATCTGGCGGAAATCCTCGCAGTAGTACACCACCCATTCGCTGATGACGCGGCCCTCCATATTCTTGTTGCGGGTCAGGAAGCCCACTACATTGTATTCCTTCCGGCGCGTCGTCTCTTCGGCCAGGGCCAGCGAAGCGTCGCCCGTACCCGAAATCAGCACATTGCGCATTCCCACCACCGCATTCACCTCCTCGTCGCCGTCGCTGGAAAAGAGCCGTGCGGACGCACGGATGTAGAGCAGGAACAGGCACGAGAGCAGCAGGTCGGCCAGCAGCAGGAACACCACCATGATGACGGAGCCGGAGGGCACGAGCCCGAAGATCAGCACCAGCGCGAGCAGCGCCTCCTTGATGAAGACGGCCAGCACCACCTTGCCCATCGAACGGAGGGTGGCGTAGCGGCGCACGGCCCGATAGCTGTCGGCGATCAGGAAACCCACCAGGGATGCGACCAGGGCGAAGCCCAGCCACTTGGCCAGCAGCAGCGAGAAACGGGGCACCGGCTCCGTGAGCCAGCGCACCAGCAGGAACGCCAGCAGGGATGACAAGACGGAAAGGATGCTGTCCTGGAACAGCACCCTCCACTTGTCATTGTACTTCCGTTCTTGACGGGTTTCCGTCATCGGCTGCTAAAGCGTAAAGTCTTTAGGATTGAAACGTCCTTCCTGGTTCTTGACGTGGACCGTCGTGGAACCGGACGAGACAGTCTTGTTGCGCTTGAAGTTGCACACGATGGAGGTAATATAATTACCGTCCTTGTAATAGTCGGAATAATTCAGCGTCTTGACGAACCAGAACGTCTTCTTGCCGGTGCCGAACGGCGAGGTCCCGGTCTGGACCGGCAGGTCGCTGTCGGTAGCGCTCAACGAATTGTCGGCCGCCTCGATGAGGAAGGTCAGCGGGAAAATCGACTGGCCCAGGTCCTCGGGAATCTCGAGGGTGAGGGTCACGTCGCTGTTGATCGCCGTGCCGCCGGAAAGCGAAGAACCCGTGCCGAAATCCTGCGGGCCGAGCACCCGGAAATTGATGTTGCGGTACAACAGCCGCGCATTGTCCGACGCCTTGCCCGACACCCGCACCACGCTCTTCTTCAGCGTGGAGGTCGCGGCCGCCAGCGGGACATTGACCGTACCGCTCGTAGCCGAACCCGAATACGGGGTAAACGATGAGAGCACCGCACCGCTGCCCGCATCGAGCAGTTCGACCGTGATCGTCGGGGAAGGACTGGTCTGGGTGGTCGTGAACGAGTAGGTCAAAGGCTTGGTCTCACCTTCCGTCTTATCGGAAGTATAGTCGGTAAAGCCGACCGTCAGCGTGCTCACACCATCGGTGATGGTGGTCAGGCTGGCCGTTTCCAGCGAGGCCGACACATCGCCGAACGCAGGACCGTCGAGGGCTTTCTGGGCCGCCGTCATATTACCCTGCGTAGTGCTGGTCTCCCCGGTACCGTCGATGTAGTAAACATTGACGCGATACTCGAAGTCGCGGTAGATGGGCACGTAGCGGCTCTGGTCGAGCAGCTCGATCTTGAACCATTCGTATCTTGAATTGTCCCGGCGCACTTCCACCAGCACGCAGGTCGGATTGGACTTGGGAAGCGGACGCTCGTACATATAGAGATACGGATCCGAATCACCCGGTCGCTTGAAGGTCAGGCTATTGACATTGGTCGACTTGGGAACGTTCACGTTCTGGGGCTTATAGCCGGCGCCCTCGTTGTAAAGGGTCCCAAAACTAAGCGACTCGACGTGGGCTTTGTCATAAGCTTCCACGAAACTGTGCGTCGTGGCATCATAGGGCGCCACCTTACCGGAAGCGGGGGCGTTGACCAGGGCGTATTGCACCACCGTAAATGCCTTGGCGGCATTCTCGAAAACGACTTTCGCAAAGTTCCGCACCAGCGGAACGTTCTCGAAATACGCCTGGGATTCCGGCGTTACGATGTATTGTTCCCCGTCCTTCGTGCCGCGGATGCCGTTCGGCACCACGATCCGCTGCCAGTAAGCACATTGCCCATTGGTCGTCTCAATGCTGTTGATGGCTTCGACTTCCGTCTGGCCGGTAAAGGTCGGCGGCACTTCACTCGCACCATACAGGCCGGCGATGATGTGGAACCGCTGTTCCGCGCCGGAAATCGGCAGTTGAACCGTATAAGCCTTCGCCCGCAGTTCATTGCCGTTTGTCGTGATATGTCCATCCACCGGCTCGGCCTTGACCCAGCGCTTGAAATAGCCGGCAGCACCGAATTCCGCCACCCACACCGATTCAATCTGGGGCGCATTGCTCATCGCCTTGGTCGCCACGGCCTCGGGCAGTTGCACATTTAACAAGACTGTCACCAGCGGACCGTCTTCCCCTATCGGTTGATCGACGAGGTTCGGTTCGTTGCAGGCCGCTGCACCCAGCAGCAGAAGCATCGTGAAAATGAGAGATATCTTTTTCATACGTTGTCCTCCTTATTGAATCTGTGCATCACCCCAGGTGAAACGGGTCTTAGTGGAGATACTTTCGCTTCCCCAGTACCAATCGTCGTAAACGCAACGGACACCGTTGGTTTTCATTGCATCATCATTATTCGCCAACTCAGTCGCAGACAAATAATCTACCCAATTACCTGTAATTGAACTCTGCGCATTCCATGGATAGATCACACCACCATCCGCGCACCAATAGCCTCCTTCATCATAATTAGGTCGAGTGTTCCACCAATAATTACCAGTAGTCGGATCCGTCGGAGTAAACAAAGAAGGTATAACCCCTAAATTCGAAAGCGTAATCATAAACTCAATCTCAGCCTTGGTGGGCACCCGCCAGCGACCGGCAGGATAGCCGTCTTCCTGATAAGTAGCACAACGCTTCAAGGATTCGTTATATGTCAGATACACACTACCATTCATCGTAATCCGCCCATATGAAGAGGCGATGCGGAACTTGGGTGCGATTCTGTTTTTGCCGCCATCACTGGGGTCGGAGGGATAATAATACCGCAAACGGCGCTGCGTACCCGAGGAAATATCATAACCTTGCGGGGAAGACCAAATGTAATTGTTCTCGCCGCAGTAGCTGATGGTGGCAGAACGCGGATCGGCGATCAGTGAATTAGCATCGGGCGCTACGGAAGTAGAGACCACATACATATTGGTATTGCGGTTGTTTACTGATGACCCCAGTCCATTCACACCACCGATCCATCTCGGATTATTACCGTTTGAGTACTCGTATCCGTTACGCTCGTTACTGCCATTTTTATAGTAATTGACATACACGCCCCCCTTATTATTCACAACCGAATTCGGGTAACTCTCAATCATCAGCGCCGGATACTGGATGATCGTAATCGTCTTGGACAGACCCGCTTCATTCTGCACACGGACAGTGAACTGGAACACGGAAACATCCGGCTTGTTGGTGGTCGAAGCTTCCGCGATGGAAACCAGCGGATGCGTGAAGGTGAGCGAGTTGCGGCCGGAAGACGTGATCGTCGCGCTATTCCGCAAATTGTTTACACCATTTTGACCCGTGTAGTGCGTCGGCGTCGTATTGGAATAATCATACCAGTCGGCACCCGTCACGCGCGTGGCGGAACTGCTGATGGCAAGATTGTGGCTCGATGTGATGGGAATCTCGATGGAATTGCCGGCGTAGATATAGTAGGTATCGTTGGGGATTTCGAGATAATCGCCGCGGGTGATCTTGTTGGAGCTGGTACCGATCTCCACGCCGGTTTTCCAGTTCACCACGTAGAAGGAGCCTTCGAGTTCCACAGCGCCTTCGTCGGTCTCGCTGCCGAGCACGCCCATGTTCATCACGAATTGGTAAAGCGTGTTGCGGTCGACCTGGCCGTTCATCGATTCGGGCAGGATCACCTTATAGTAGTAGGGCTTGCTATTCTCACCGTCCGACCAGCTGAGCACCACCTTGAAGTACGGCGCGCTGATGTCCTTGCTCACCCACGCTTCAGGATAGGTGTAGAACGGGGATGCCGTGGCCGTGTACTTGCCATCGACAACCGTTTCGGGAACATCGACATGGCGCGGCGGATAGTTGAAAAAGTAGGCTTTCGTAGCATCGCTGTACGTCATCCGCGCGCCGTCGAGCGTGCCCTGCTTCGTGGCATACAGGTAATACACCTGCAGGGAGTTCCGGTCTGGCGTGTACGTCTTTTCTCCGGAAAGGATGCTCTCCGGAATCTTGACCTGCATCGTCAGCTTGGCGGCCAGGCGGTAGAGATTAACGGTGGCTGTCGAGCCAGAGCTCGTTACATTGGCTTCCACGGCCGATTCGCTGTCCATCACGAACCGGTGGGTACTGGAAGCGTTCACGTCGAAATCGGTGCTGGTGACGGTCAATGCCTGCAACGCAGCGATGCTCTCCGTGCCGGAGAACGTGGCGGGCCAGTTGGCCACCACATAGACATAGCATTTGCCGCCGTCGGTCAGGCTGCCCGCATCGATGAGATCCTTGAGCGCAACCTTGAAACTGTTGTCGACCATTGCGGAACTGAGCACCCGTGCGTGCTTGAGACAGGTCGTCCCAGTTGCTTCGGCATACACGAAGTAATCGATGTGGTCGAGCGTATTCTCATGATAGGCATCCTCGCCGGGCGTCGATTTGACGACGGGATCGGTGCACACGAGCCGGAGCTCCAGCGTATCGGTGCCGGAGACGGGCTCGAGCGTAAGGTCGCAGGCCGCCACAGTGGCCATCGCGAACAAAAGCACACAGGCTATCTTGACAAATCTTTTCATACGCATTACTGATTAGCGGGGATGATGAATTCGGCCAGCTTGTCATACACATTGAACAGCTGGGTTTCGGAATCGACGTTATACGCGTTGTCGCCGACCTCCACGAAGGTATGAAGGACCATCGAGTAGGCTTCCGAACGGGAGCTCGGAATATTGCTGGGGTTGGGGCGGAGCTGCAGGGTGATCGTCTGGTTGGCAACGACCGTACCCCTCGGCGCCACCGGCGTGTCGCCGTCCATGGCATAGAGCAGGAAATACCCGCTGGGATCTTCCATCTGAACGCTCCACGAAGCGCCGTTCGGCGAATCAATCGAGAAGGAAAGATAGAACACGCCTGTCAGGGAATTGAAAGTGACATTCCAAGCCGACATATTGATGGTCACGCCCGAACTCGGATAGGTCGGATGCGTTTCGTCGTGGAAAGAGAAGCTCCTTGCATGGGCGGCATCCTGATAATCGATCGTCGTCGTGCCGCCGTCGGCCCAGTCGGCCACCTGAAGGGTGACGGCCAGGGAGAAGGTGGCGATTTCCGCGTCGAACTGCTTGCCGCGCTTGCGGGCGCAGGACCATTCGTGCGCGAACAATTCACTGACGGAGGAAATCTCCCCGTTAGCATCGAGCGCCGTGACAGTTACGCCCGAATAGGTTCCGACAGGAATCGGTATGTTGAGCACCACCTTGGAATCTGCATCCCGCGTAAAGTTGGTGAATGAGACATACGTACCGGTGGTTGCATTGTCCGTTTGGATGAGGGATCCGCCTTCCACATCGGGATACAGCACATCGAACGAGCCGGTGATGCGGTGGCCGAGGTCCACCTTGATGGTGGTCGCGTCGTCGGGAACATTCTCCACCGTCAGGCGGAGCAGACCGCCCAGGTGCTTGAAGGCCAGGTCAGCGCCTTCCCTGTTGACGGCGATCATCGGCAGCGGGGAATAGAAGTCATCCTTCCCCGCCAGGTCGTACGAATCAGGAAGCGTGACCTTCAGGTTCGCCGCCGTGGCGCCGTCGTTGTCGGCGCAGACGGCGGGATACACCGCGTAGTTCGTGCGGGTGCCCGAAAGCGCCACGCTGAACTGATTGGCCGAATGATACGGCAAGGACGTATAGTACTGGTCGCCCGCATAGACCGCAATCTCGTCGCCGGGCGTCCAGCTGAATTTCAGGTCGTTGCCAATCTCAGCCTTGGTGGCCGCACCCTCAAACAGGGTGCCGATCGTCACGACACGGAGTTCCGCTTCCTGCGGTTCGTCACCGCCCATCCCTTCGGGTGTGCAACCCGGCAGGGTCGCAACGGCAAGCGCCGCTGCCGCAAACAGTCCGAATAATACGCTATATTTCATAAGCACTATTATTTATCTTGATAATAACCATAATTACTCCGTGTCCCAGCCGCCCAGGTCTTCACCCGTGACGGAGAAGGTGTCGAGGGTGGAACGTACAGGAAAAGCTACCCACGTGGACGCAGTTCTACCATTTAATGACTCATGGACATGAGTTCTGGTAGATGAATAGCCAGTTCCAGCCGCATTCATGAAATGCCCATACCAATATTCGATTGTTATACCAATTGAACTATGCTGCGGCACGCCTCCGTCATTAGCATAAGAATACGCGCCAGAAGCCGGAAAGAACAATCCATCTGAGGACCATCTACCTGCTTGGGTAAAAGACGCAACGTCAGCGGACTCCCAGCTTCCGTTAGGCATTGTCCAGAAAGGCCAGACCGAAGGGATCTTATATCCAACTGGAGAGGGATCATAAATAGACTTGGTAATCATAGATGCCACAGGATCATGTCCCTCGGTATCTACCGTAATTGTAATCGCACCGGAATCCCAAAGGTTGGCATAGTGTTCCGAACACCATCCAAAGACAGAGGTGCCATAATACCATGTATCAGGATGCTGGACGGCTGTTCCAATAGAAACAGGACCCGATGTATCGTACTTTTGATTAAAGAAGGCGTTGGGACCATAATAAACTTTACTTGAATTGTCCGCCAAACCCGCAGCGGCCTGAACCGGATCTTTACGGCCATGTTCATAGAAAGGACTGTTTCCCAGCGTCTGAATGTTCGTTTCTGTCTGATTAATGGCCTGTACGTGGTCATCGGACGTCGTAAGCCCCCCCGTCTCCGTCTGCACCGCCCGCACCAGGCAGGTACGCTCGGCATAAACTTCCATTCGGCCTTCGCACCAGCCGACATCGACCGGGCTGAAATAATAGGAGCCTCCTCCGGTCTTCACGTTCGTCAAATTCTCGTCGGTCACCCAGATGTGCCAGCTCCATACCGTCGTGCCGCCGACCTGCAGCGATATCAGGGCGTTTCCCTGGCAGATGCGGTCTTTCGGAACTGTGAAGGTAATGCAGGCATCCTCTCCGGAACCCGTAACGTCGACATTCGTCACCAGCCCGATCGCATCGGTCCAGAGAAGCTCGGCCGACAGAGTTCCAGTATAAGTATTTGTAATGTACGGATCGGTGATGTCTTGGTCCAAATGGTCTTTATAACGGGTTAAATACTGATTGTACATAGAAACATCTGCAGGCGGATTCGCCTGATAATAGGCGCTCTCGTTCACCGCTCCGTTCTTCACCCCGTTGCCATAGACCAGCGGGAACTTGTAGTAGCCGGGGGCGCTCACCACGTAGCAGTTGGCCGTCGTGCGGGCCACCGTCGCTCCCGTCGCCACGTTGACCGTCGACAGGTCGAACGGATTATCTTCTTCCCCGACGGTGTCACGGCGCATCAAAATATCCCGGTGACCGTCCGTCCCCGTGTTGTACTGCGCCTCCATCTCCAGCGGAAGGGTTTCGCCCGTGACGCTGCCTTCAGACGCCGTCGGGGCATCCGGCAGCCACGTCGGCGGCGTGTCGCTCCACGTCGTGCCGTTGTCCGTCGAGTATTGCAGCTTGTACGGCACCGCACGCTTGACCGCATCCTCGCCCGTGCCCAGCTGCTTGTAGCTCTTGAATGCCGTGCCCAGCGAGGCCGTCTCGTACATCGTACCCGTGTACGGCAGCGTCACCGGACTCGGGTCGTCGAGGTAATAGGTCCACTGGCCCGGAACGCCCAGGCTCCGGACATACAGCTTCATGCCCGCCGGCAGGGTGATCGGCGTGTTGTCCGTCGTCACCAGCGGCAGCGTACGGTGGACCTCCGCATTCGAGGCGTCCACGAACGTCAGGTCCAGCGTCAGCGTCTCCGACGCGTCCGGCTCGACCGGCAGCGCGAATAGCGTCACCCGGATCCCGTCGCTCTGCGACAGCGCCTTGCGGTCGGCGCCCGCAGGTACCGGCACCGTCACCGTATTGCTCTTGTCCGAGCCCAGCTCCGGCGCACTGAAGCTGCCGTCCGGGCCCACCGTCGTCGTGAAGCTTCCCGACAGGTAGCCCGCCGACGAGGTCAGCGTCACCGCCGTCAGCGTCAGGTTCTCCGCCGAGGCGTCCGCCGCCATCACCGTGAACTCGTACGTCGACACCAGCGGACGGAACTGCAGCGACACGCCGTCATATACGCCTGCATTGGCCTTCGCTGCGGCGGACATATACGCCAGGTTCATGTCCGGCTTGTATTCGTACAGTCTGTTGTCCTCGTCGCGCACCAGCGCCGCATACGGCTGCGACGACGGCACCACCAGGCTGTACGCCGCAGCGGGCGTCCCTCCCGACGTGGTCATCGTCACCGAGGCGTATCCCTCCGGCACCAGACGCTCGTACTCCGACGTCATTGTCGGCGACGGATACAGCGCATAGAAATAGTGCGCCTGCTCCTCGCCGCTCCACTTCAGCCCGCCCGAGACCGGCGACAGCGCAGCGGGGCTCTCCACCTCGCCCGAGGCGTTCGTCCCCGACACCGCCTGCACCGCGTAGTCCGCGTAGTCCGCGCCGCCCGACGTCGATGCCGCGTTCGACACGATCCGCACGCGGTCGTACCCCGGCACCCAGTCGATCCGCTCGTACTTGCTCCCAGACACCGTCAGCAGCTCGCCGCTGTACGCCGTCTTCGTGTCCGGGAAATTGCGCCACGACGACGACGCGCCGAAGGTGATCGTGCCGTCCGACGGCGTCGGGACGATGTCCTCGCGGCCGCACGCACACAGAACCAGGACGGCTGACAGGCAGCCGATTGCCAAACTCCGGGAAATGAATGTATGTTTCATGATCTTCCTTTCTTTTATGTTCATCGCTCTGCCCTTATTCTAGTTGCCGTCCCCCCAGCCGTTGTTCAGTTGGCTGCCGTTGTACTCGCCGCCGCTCTGCTGGCCGCCCGTCGTTGCGCCGAACAGCAGCGACGCGTCTTCCTTGATCGGACGGACAGAAAGACAGCCTGCAGCAGGAGAATCGTCTGATTTAAACCCAAAATTAAGCAGCCGCTCCGGAAAATATCCTTCAGCAAAATAGGCATCGGCCAAATACAGATACAACCCTTTCGGCGTCGCTTGATTAAAAGGCGTTGCCGACATGTAGCAGTGGCCTGTACCATAGACTGTATTGTATCCCCAGAAGTTGTAGATGGCTGAGAAATAGTTTCCCTGGTAAGTAAAACCTCGATAATGCAGCGGATCGGGATCAAGGGTGAAGGCAGACTTGGGAATGTCGGTGGTTCCGACGAGACTGATCAAGTAGTTCCATACCCCCATGTTCGGCACTTTATATCCCACAGGCGAAGGGTCGTAAACGGTCTTGACGACCGGTGTATCGTCGTCGGACGAGCTGGTATATCCCGTATTCCACATGGTTAACCAGAAGGGTAGGAACCAAGAAGGAGCTGAGTTGGGATTGGTCGAATTCGTATATGCTTTGTACGGAGTTCGGATGGCATTGCCGATTCGTATCGCCTCTAACGCCCAGGTGACAGACCAGTCGGTATCGTCGTCAACCCACACATTCCCGTCCGCGTCATACCAGGTTTTTCTGCTTTTTACATGAACGGTTTGCCCCTCAACAACTTTTTCTCCGATTATGATGCCAGTAGTGGCCTGGAGGGGGTCTTTGCGCCCCCACTGGAAATACGGGTTGTTGTCCATCACATAGTCGAGCTTTTCCGTCTGGGTGATGGTGGCTTCCGCGGAAGTGGCGCCCGTCGCACCGCCGGCCGGCGTCTGCACGGCACGCACGCGGCAGTTACGGGCATCGTATTTCTCGAAGTATTCCCCGTCGACCCAGCCGACGTTGTACGGTGCGAACTGGTAGTCGCCTGCCGGCACAGTCTGTGCAAGATTACGGTCGGTCACCCAGATATGCCAGCTCCAGAGGATAGTGCCGTCTAACTTTTCCTTGAGCGCGATCACCGCGTTGCCCTGACGGATGGAGGCCTGGGGAACTGTGAAGTTGATGTAGATGTCGTCGCCGGAACCCGTCACCGTGACGCTGCTCTTCTCGATCAGGCCGGGCACGTCCGTCCAGACGATTGCCGCCTCGACATCGCTCGCAGCCAGTCCGAGGTCGTTGAGGATGTAGGGACTCTGTATTTTCGTATCGTGTGCATTGACGAGACGGTCCGGGAAGGAATCGTCGTTACCGGAAGCCCCAGTCGTATAAGCTGACGCATTCACCATGCCGCCCACCACGCCGTTGCCGTAGACCAGCGGGAACTTGTACGTGCCCGAGGCCTGCACCACATAGCAGTTGGCCGTCGTACGGCTGACGGTCGCCCCGGTGGCCACGTTGACCGTCGAAAGGTCGAAGCCGCTCTTGGCAGTAGCGCCCTGAAGCGCCGTCGTATGTTCATTGGTCCCCGCGGAGTTCGTCTGCGCCGCCATCGTCAGCGAGAGGACGTCGTCGCTCTCGTAGCTGCCCGTGTAGCCCGATGTGGAAGACGACGTCAGCCAATCCGGCAGGCCGTCGGTCCACGTCGTGCCGTTGTCCGTCGAGTACTGCAGCTTGTACGCCACCTTCTCCTTCTGCGACTTGTCCAGGCGCCGGCGGTAGCTGTTGAACGCGCCGTTCAGGTTCTCCGTGCCGCCCTCGTACGTCAGCGTGATGTCCGCCGGGTTGTCGATCACGTATTCCCATTCGCCCGGCACGCCCAGCGTGATGTTGTATTTCCTGCATTTCTCGAATGTCACCCACTCGCCCGACGTGTTCTTCAGCGCAAGCGTCTTCCGCTGGTTCGATCCGTCCATCCCGTCCGACTCCACCGTGATGCTCATCCCCGCCTCGTAGTTGATCGGGAGCGCAAACACCGTGAACGTGACGGGCGATTCCTTCACGACCTTGATGCCGTCCGTGCCGCCCGCCTCTTCCAGGAACGTGAGCTCCACCGCGTCCGTCACGTCGTCCGCCGCGTAGCTGTACGCGATGCTCCCGCTGCCGCTGTCCGGCACCGTCACCGTCGCCGAGAACTTCCCGGCCAGCGCGC
>CAMZGD010000009.1 GCA_947306365.1 uncultured Bacteroidales bacterium | reverse complement strand
TCAACGGCCTGACGGGCAAGCAGTTCTTCGAAGCGCTCCAGAAAGATTTCATCGTCGAGTGCAAATGCGACTGCACGAAGGACGGCGGCAAGTGCGAATGCGAGCTCCCCTGCCACTGCGAATGCTCCGAGCCGTACAAGCCGGCCTGCCTCCACAACTTCTCGATGTATTTCGAAGGCGTTTGGTATTCGCTCACCGCGAAACCCGGCACCTACGACGACAACGACCCGATCGGCGTGCTCGACGTGACGATCCTGTCGAACCTCGTGTTCGACAAGATCCTCAACCTGGGCGACCTCCGGACCTCGAACCGCATCGACTTCGTGGGCGGCATCCGCGGCCTGGGCGAGCTGAAACGCCGCGTGGACAGCGGCGAGATGGTCGCGGCCTTCGCACTCTACCCGGTCTCGATGAAGCAGCTGATCGACATTGCCGACACCGGCAACATCATGCCGCCGAAGACCACCTGGTTCGAGCCGAAGCTCCGCAGCGGCCTGGCCATCCACAAGTTTTAACGGGGCGCTGCCCCGAAAGAAAAGGATATGAAAACCGGGAGTCAAAAGGACTCCCGGTTTTTAATTATTCTGTGACGGGACGGACATTGAGCCCGGCATAACGGTCGGCGGTTAACAACCTGAAACCTGAATCTAATACCTCCACGCCCCTGGCGAACAAAGCTGAAACATCAAGAGAAGAGGACCAATAAAACCCATGGGACCCCCCATAGAGCCATTGGGACTCGAACCAGCGCCCAGCGGCGGGAAGGAATATGCTGTTTCCGGCGCAAGGGCCGGTTCCTTCCTTGCGGGTCACAAGCATGCCATTCTTGCCGGAACCGTTGTAATTGGTTTCCCACTTCCAGGTGTAGAGCGTCGTGTCGCGTAGCACCGCCCATTCTTCGACCGTCGGCATACGCCAGGGATCCTTCCAAAGGCTCGTCGCAGCATCGTCTTCAGGAAACAACGTCTTATACGAGTCTTCTTCGGAATACTTCTTCACCCCATTACTATAATCAGAAGGGTCTTTGGCAAAGATGTAGTTGGTCCAAGCATAACTTTCCTTCGTGGCCGTCTCGCCCCAGGCGTAGTAGTCGCCGTAGTCCCACGGATTCTCCGCGCCGATGTTGCAGGTGGCCCATTTGAGGCCATCGCCCATCTCCACATAGGCGTGGCCGTTGATTTCCTTGGGGACCAAGACTTCGAGGACTTCCAGGATGGTTGTGAGGATGTCACTATAGTCAGTTTGGCCCGTGATGGCATCGAGGATGTTCGACAGTGCCGTGGCGACAGCGCCGGTGGTGAGCGTGGTGTTGACGGCGCCGATGGCCGTCAACACTTCGGCGATCTTGGCGCTCAGGTCCGTGTCGAGCGATGTCAGGGAGCCAGGGATGGCTTCCACCGCCGTCTTGACCAGGGCCAGCGCGTCGGTGACGTCGGCGACGCCGCCGGTCACGGCCGTCTCGATGGCGGCCAGTTTCGACGACAGCGAGGTCGTCTGGCTTGTGATGGCTTGCTCGATCTTCGCGAGTTTCTCGGTTTCCGTGCCTGCCAGCGATTCGACCGCCTTTTGAATCAGCGCACGCTGCTCCTTGGCGTCGGCAACGCCGTTCTCCACCGCCGTCTCGATGGCATCCAGTTTCGTTTCCAGGCTGGAGGTCTGGCTCTTCATCGCTTCTTCGAGGGCAGCGAGTTTCTCTTCAACAGTACCCTGCAGCGACTCGATGGCTTCTTTCAGCAAGTCTTCCTGGGCTTTCTGGTCGGCAAAGCCTTCCTTCACCGCCGTCTCGACCAGGGCGAGTTTGGCGCCCAGGTCGGTCGTCTGGCTTTGGAGAGCCGTTTCGATGGCGGCAAGTTTCTCCTCCATTGTGCCGCCCAGGGCTTCGATCGCTTCCTTAACCAGCTCCTGGGCCGTCTTGACGTCGGCCAGGCCGTTGGTCACGGCGGCTTCGACCAGGCTGAGCTTCGTCTCCAGGCTCGTCGCCTGTTCCTTGACGGCCGTCTCGATGGCCGCCAGTTTCTCGGCCATCGTGCCGCCCAGCGATTCAATGGCCTGCTTCAGCAGTTCCTGCTGCGTCTTCGCATCGGCGAAGCCGTTCTTCACGGCGGCCTCAACCAGGGCGATCTTCGTTTCCAGACTCGTGGTCTGCGACTGGATGGCCGTTTCGATGGCCGCCAGTTTCTCGGCCATCGTGCCGTTCATCGACTCCACGGCCTTGCGGACCATTTCGAGCGCTTCCTGACTGTCTGCCAGGCCGTCGGACATCGCCTTTTCAATCGAAGAAAGCTTGTCGCTCAACGACGTATTCGCGTTGTTTAGCGCCGCAAGCACACCGCTGAAATCGGTCTCCATCGAAATGTTGAGTTCCGGAGCAGGGTTGCCGCACGCGGTAAACGTTACCGACGCAAGCGGCACCAGCAACAGGAAAGAAACCAGCCAGCCGCAATGTATGATTCTATTCGTAAAACGTTTCATAAAGACGGTTATTCCTATTTAATTATCGGTGATCTCCACCGTCAAGTCGAAGCGGAACTTCATTTGAACAGGGCTGAAAGCGAAAGACCACTCGTCGGGTTCGACACAGACGCTAATTGTCCCGATCAAACCGAATCTGTCGCCTACATAATAATCGTCAGCAAACTCCACTTCCAGCGCAGTTTCCTCCGGCTTGAACTTGCCAGTTATAGGCTTATAATTCCCGTACTTTTCGTACGCTGAATTGATCGAATACCAGGTACTCTTCAACTTATCATAGTCGAACCCGAGGACCCTGGAAAATTCATTCAACACGAGGGTCACTTTGTTGTCGTTGATCATGCTCAAGGACACTTTCTTTCGCCAGGAGAAACCCGAGGTATTGAACCAACTGATCTTGAACAGTTTTTCACCACGCGGAGTCACCATATTGAAAATCGTGTCCTTCGTCTTCCAACGGTCAGTCAGGATCAGCCTGCCTGTCACACCTTCATTCTTAAACCCGGAGGAATCCTGAAAATTACGCCAGACCCGGCTTCCGGTCGTATCGGGATGGAAACGAAGGAAATGCCTCTCCCTGTCAAAAGTAACCTGAACCGGTGCAATAGAGTCATTCAAAGGCAGGAACTCAACGGTCTCGATGTTATCGGCCGTATAGGAACCGTCCTTCGACGCATGGAGCGCACAAAAGATATCGCTGACCTCCACGGCCCTTGACAGATCGAGGTCGAAGGTCGCATTGGGATAACACCAGATATCAAGATCTTTGGGAGAGCCGTGAGAAGGCCCGATCGCCGCAACATTTTCCTGGATGAGGGTAAGGATTTCGCTGTAGTCGGTCTGGTCGGTGATGGCGTCGAGGATGTTCGACAGGGCCGTAGCGACATCGCCGGTGGTGAGCGTCGTATTGACGGCGCCGATGGCCGTGACCACTTCGGCGATCTTGGCGCTCAGGTCCGTGTCGAGCGATGTCAGGGATGCGGGAATGGCTTCCACCGCCGTCTTAATCAGGGCCAGCGCGTCGGTGACGTCGGCGACGCCGTCGGTCACGGCCGTCTCGATGGCGGCCAGCTTCGACGACAGCGTCGGAGTCTGGCTTGTGATGGCTTGCTCGATCTTCGCGAGTTTCTCGGCTTCCGTGCCTTCCAGCGATTCGACCGCCTTCTGGATCAGCGCACGCTGCTCCTTGGCGTCGGCAAAGCCGTTCTCCACCGCCGTTTCGATGGCATCGAGTTTCGTTTCGAGGCTGGAGGTCTGGCTCTTCATCGCCTCTTCGAGGGCGGCGAGTTTTTCTTCCATCGTGCCGCCCAGCGACTCGATGGCCTCCTGCAGCAGCTCCTGTTGCGCATTGGCATCGGCGAAGCCTTCCTTCACCGCCGTCTCGACCAGGGCGAGCTTGGCGCCCAGGTCGGTCGTCTGGCTCTGAAGGGCGGTTTCGATGGCAGTGAGTTTCTCTTCAAGCGTGCTGCCAGTGGCCTCGATCGCTTCCTTGACCAGATCTTGGGCCGTCTTGACATCGGCCAGGCCGGTCGTCACGGCGGCTTCAACCAGGCCGAGCTTCGTCTCCAGACCCGTCGTCTCGGATTGAACGGCCGTCTCGACGGCAGCAAGTTTCTCGGCCATCGTGCCGCCCAGCGATTCGATGGCCTCCTGCAGCAGCGCCTGTTGCGCATTGGCGTCGGCGAAGCCTTCCTTCACGGCCGCTTCGACCAGCGCGAGCTTCGTCTCCAGACTTGTGGTCTGTGACTTGATGGCCGTTTCGATGGCCGCAAGCTTCTCGGCAGCCGTGCCACTCATCGATGCCACGGCTTGCCGGACCAGTTTCAGGGCCGACTCGTTGCCGGAGAAACCCTCGGTAAGTGACGACTCGATCAGTGTCAGCTTGCTCGTCAACGAAGCGTTTGCATCGTTGATGGCCGCAATGACGGCACTATAATCCGACCGCAACGTGATGTCGACCGGCTCCTGCTCTTTCTCGCACGCCGTAAACGCCAGCAGGAAAGCGACCAGCCAGCCGCAACGTATGATTCTGTCAGTAAATCGTTTCATGACGACTGGTTTTCTGAATTAGTCGGAAACGGCCCGGACAGTATACCCTGTATAGCGATAAGCCGCCCGTGCTTGCCGTTCGGTGGGGCTAACAAACAAGATAAATGAGTGGGTATAGGTATAGGAGGTGTCGATAAACACATCTGCAGACCAATAGTAACCATATTCTCCGACTCCGGGACCGCCGAACCAGGAACCTGCCGGAATGAAGATACTGTTACCCTCATATCCGGAGACTTTGCTTGTTACCGTATATCCTCCCTTTTCTGAATCATACGTCCACGTATAGTTGGTCGTATTACACAGGGCGTCCCATTCATCCTTTTTCGGCATTCGCCAGGTACCTTCCCAATTGGCCCTTGCGGCGTCATCGGAAAGATCCAAGGTCACCTTGCCGTCGGATGCGTTGTATTTGGTCAGGTTATCCTCCGTCCCATACTTGTAATTGTCCCAGCTGAAGCTGTTTTTCGGTTCCGTTTCACCCCAGGCGAAGTAGTCGCCGAATTCTTCCGGAGTCGTAGCGCCCACGTTCATCGTAGCCCATTTCAGGCCATCGCCCATCTCCACGAATCTGTGGCCGTGGATCGTCGTGCCGCCCAGCGCCTCGACGTTTTCCAGAATGGATTCGAGGATGTCGGTATAGTCGGTCTGATTCGTGATGGCGTCGAGGATGTTCGACAGGGCCGTAGCGACATCGCCGGTGGTGAGCGTCGTATTGACGTTGCCGATGGCCGTGACCACTTCGGCGATCTTGGCGCTCAGGTTCGTGTCGAGCGAAGTCAGGCCTGCGGGGATGGCTTCTACCGCCGTCTTGATCAGGGCCAGCGCGTCGGTGACGTCGGCGACGCCACCGGTAACGGCCGTCTCGATGGCAGCCAGCTTCGACGACATCGTCGAGGTCTGACTCGCGATGGCCTGCTCAATCTTCGCAAATTTCTCGGCTTCCGCGCCTCCCAGCGATTCGATCGCCTTCTGGATCAGTTCACGCTGCTCCTTGGCGTCGGCAACGCCGTTCTCCACCGCCGTCTCGATGGCATCGAGTTTCGTTTCGAGGCTGGAGGTCTGGCTCTTCATCGCCTCTTCGAGGGCGGCGAGTTTTTCTTCCATCGTGCCGCCCAGCGACTCGATGGCCTCCTGCAGCAGCTCCTGTTGCGCATTGGCATCGGCGAAGCCTTCCTTCACCGCCGTCTCGACCAGGGCGAGTTTGGCACCCAGGTCGGTCGTCTGGTCGCCGACCGCCTTTTCAATGGCGGCGAGTTTCTCTTCCATCGTGCCGCCCAGGGTCTCGATCGCCTCTTTCATCAAATCCTGCGCATCCTTGACGTCGGCCAGGCCGGTCGTCACGGCGGCCTCGATCAGGCCGAGTTTCGTCACCAGACTCGTTGTCTGTTCTTTGACGGCCGTCTCGACGGCAGCAAGCTTCTCGGCCATCGTGCCGCCCAGCGCTTCGATGGCCTGCTTCAGCAGTTCCTGCTGCGTCTTCGCGTCGGCGAAGCCGTTCTTTACGGCCGCCTCGACCAGGGCGATCTTCGTTTCCAGACTCGTGGTCTGCGACTTGATGGCCGTTTCGATGGCCGCCAGTTTCTCGGCCATCGTACCGTTCATCGACTCTACGGCCTGCTGGATCAGCTTGATGGCGGCCTGGCTGTCGGCCAGACCGTCGGACATGGCCTTTTCGATGGTCGCCAGTTTGTCGGAGAGCGCGGTATTGGCATTGTTGATGGCCGCAATGATGGAACTCATGTCGGTTTCAAGCGTGACATTGATCTCAGCGGGATCCTGCTCACAGGAAGTCAGGAGGAGCGGCGTGAAGCCGAAGAGGGCGACGGCGCAAAGAAGGCCGCACCAAAACGTTTTATTCTTGAAAGTTTTCATGATGATACTCCTTTTTTATTTCGAAAGATTGAAACGAAGACCGAGGGTCGCGAACGGCTGGCTCTTGGCCGAAAACTCTTTCTTCCCGGCCAGGATGAGGCGGTAACCGCCGCCAACGCTCACAGCCACTTGAGGCAAGAACGCATATTCCAGCGAAAGCGTCACCGGAATATAGGGCGCTGCAAACTTGTGTCCCACATTGTGTCCCGTCACATGGATCGTGTTGCCCATGCCGCCGGGTTTGACTTCATTCTTCACGGCGATGGTATAGGTATTACCGACCACGAACTGGCAGCCGGCACCTGCACCCAGGTACAAGGACAAGGGTCCTTCACCCAGCAGATTGAATTCACCCGTGAGTTCCGCAGCGTGAAAGTGGTTCTTCAGGTTGCGATAAACCTCACCCGCTACGCCACCGCCCGGGAGCGCATTCATCGTACCATTGGTCTGTTCGCGGATCATCCGCGTGTAACCGTAGTCCAGCCCCATCCGGAAACGGGGGCTGAAGTTATAGAACAGCCCGACGACGCCCTGGGGCTGGATCAGGGTCAGGGCATTTTTGCCCGAGTTGGCGAAATCGCCGCCCAGCGACCAGGAAAGGCCACCGTCGAGGCGAATACCCAACGTCCCCTCACGCGCATCCTGCGCCTGAAGGGAAGCCGGCAGCAGCAACAGCAGCAACGCCGGTATGATGGCTAAAATGAGTTTTTTCATAAGTATATTATTCAATAAAAATTCAGGAATCCGTTCGCCCCTCTAATATACTAAATATTATGCAATTCCCGCTACTTTTTTAATTGGCTGGCAGCCTCCGTGAGCGAATCGGAGCGATTTACACACCAAAAGGCTAGGCGCAGGCGGAGAAGTCATTGCCACCGGGCAGACAAAGGGCAAGCGGGCTCAAGCCGACGAGAGTGCTGCAACGGACACGGCTGGCTGTCAACGACTTACAAGAAGTGATCCCCCTAGAAAAGAGGGGGATCACTTTATATAAACAACTGATTTACTGATGCGTACATTGCAGGGCGAAATGGGGCGCCCTAGAAGTACTTCGTGATATCTGCGCCGGAAAAGGTGTCCAATTGGTTGATCATCCGGATGGCGGAGTCGAGGATGGGATAGGCGCAGATGGCGCCGGAGTTGATGACCAGCATCGGCGCACCGACGGCCACGGCCACTTCGATTTCACGGCGGATGGCGTCGACGAAGGCTTCGTTCGAGAAAGGGCGGACAATGCCGGAGGTCCCGATGATGGAGATGCCGTCGACGATGCCCAGCTTCGGGTTGAACGTCCGGCGGGCCAGTTCCCGGCCGCCAGGCACGGAAATGGTGACGTCGAGGCCGCCGGCGTAGAGGGCGGAAAGGTTCAATTGTCCACCAGCCGGACGAAACCATTCATCTCATAAGAGATCGAATGGCCGCCGCCCAGGTCGACGGTGCCGAACAGGCCGACATTGAAATTTTCACTGATCTCCGGTTTGAGCGCCACGTTGGGATAGACCGTGGAACCGTTGCCCAGCAGTTCGCGCGAAATCGGCAGCCGGACGCTGTGCTCGTAAGAGCCCTTGACGGCCAGCGGGTCGAAGAAGAGATAACGCGTTCCGAGGCCATATCCCACATAGTTCTTCGTGTCGGAGCCCTGGACGACATTCGCGCCCGTAGTCGAAGGAAGCTCGTTCTGACCGATCATCAGATGGTTGACGTAGTCCTTCACGAAGAACGCGTTGTTCAGGCGGCCGGAGAGCAGCGACTGGTCGTAGGACAAGGCCGGCGATGTGTTTGGCCAGGACGTCGTCGGTCGGGACGAAATCGGTATCCCAGTCGTCCGTCTGCCGGTTGCCGGCCCGGTTGAACACATAGTTCAAGGCCAGCTCGTGGCCTTCAGCCAGCCGGTACGACAGGTTGGAACGCACCACGGTCAACGGCCGGTGGTAATGCCGCAGCGTCTTCCCGCGACTGCGGATCTCGCTGTAGGATCCGTCGATGTAAGAACCGTCCCAGTAATAACGGCGATACGTGGTGTCGATGGTCTGCGAATGGTCCATCGTATGGGAGGCCGAGACCTGGAACTGCATGCCGTCGGTCAGGAAGTCCACTTTCTCGTAACGGGCCGACACGTTGAGCGATTGCGTGTGGCGCTCCGCCATACCGATCACGCGGTCCTGCGTGGCGCCGGTCTGGATGTCCTTGTCGACCTTCGAGACGGAAGCGGACACGAAAAAGGCGTCCGCCCAGCTGCGGTCGGCCACGCCGACCTCCATCTGACCGAACAGCGACAGGTAGTCATCGTGGAAGCGCGGCAGGTCCTTGATGACGAAGGCCGTATGCTCTTCGTTGCGCACCTTCACATCGCGCATCAGGTAGTCGTTCTTCGAATAATTGGCGCTAATCACGGGTTTGAAGATCAGTCCGGTCTTCTTCCCGGTATATTGGGCGCTGAAATCAGCCTTGTGGGTATGGAACGACCCGATGCCGTAGGAGAAATCGAGGTAGTTGCGGCGGCTGCGGTTCGTGACGATGTTGACGGCGCCGCCCAGCGCGTCGCTGCCGAAGCTGACGGGAATCACGCCTTTGTAGATTTCCACCCGCTCGATGATGTTCACGGGGAGGTTGGCCAGCGTCATGCCGGTGCCCTTGGCGTCGAGCGGCATGCCGTCGAGGAAGTAGCGGATCGAGTTGCCGCTCATCCCGTTGATCGACAGGTCGAACTCGCTGCCCACGCCGCCTTCCTCGCGGATGCGGATGCCGGAAGAGCGGTCGATGGCTTGCGTCAGAGACTGGAGGGTGCTGGCCTGGCCGGTGAATCTGATCCTGCTCATCCTGCTGCTCGCGGTCGTCGGCGTTCTGTTCACACTTCGCCGAAAAGTCTATGCCTTCGAATGGATGATGCACGCGGGCGCAGCAGTCCCCTGCCTCGTGTACGCCGCCGCCCTGACAATGCTTATGGGCCTGCTGCCGCAGGTGCGCGTGGGCGGAATCCCCTGGCTGAGCCAGATGCTGCGTTTCTGGCCCTTCGTGCTCATCTGGACCTGGATGATGCTGATCTCTGCCCTGGCCGCGCTGAACCATCTGCTTCGCTGGAAAATAAAGGAGATTCCCTTCCTTCTGAACCATCTGGGCGTAGTCGTGGCCATCGTATCAGCGACGCTCGGCCATGCCGATATCAAAACCCTGGAACTGACGGCTTTCACCGGAAAGCCCGAATGGCGGGCCGTTGACGGCGTAGGGATGGTCCACGAACCAGGCCTGACCCTCGAATTGCACCAGTTCACACTCGAAGAATATGACAACGGCATGCCCAAGCGGTTTGCCTCGGACATTTCCGTTTCTTCCAACGACGGGAAGAATGTCCGTGCCACGGTGGAGGTGAACAAGCCCTTGAAAGTAAACGGGTGGAAGATATACCAGTACGGCTACGACATGGCGCGGGGCGCTGACAGCCCTTACAGCGTTTTCCAACTGGTGCGCGATCCCTGGATTGCCGGCGTGTATGCGGGCATAGCCCTGATGCTGGCCGGTGCACTTTGCCTGATGCTGTTTATGGCACCCAGACCTGCGGGGCGCAAACGTTATGTCCGTGTCATTGGCTTTGTCTTCCTGCTGGCTGCGGCATTTCTGTCTCTCACGTGGTTCAGGTCCGGGCTTCGTCTGAAAACCCTGGTACCGGCGCTGCAAAGTCCGTGGTTCGCTCCGCATATCGTCGTGTATATGTTCGCCTATGCGCTTTTGGGGGGCGCCACGATCATGGCGGTCTATATGCTGGTCCGGAAAGAAAAGACCACGGAAAAAGAGATTAACCTGACGGACAATCTGGTCTATGTCGGCCTCGCTTTCCTGACCTTCGGAATGCTGTTCGGCGCCCTCTGGGCCAAGGAGGCCTGGGGTACCTACTGGTCGTGGGATCCGAAGGAGACCTGGGCAGCCGCCACCTGGCTCTGCTACCTGGTGTACCTGCACCTGAGAAAAGCAAAGCCCGCCGAGTGGCGGGCTGCTTGCGTGGTTTTGCTGATAAGCTTCGTGTGCCTGCAGATCTGCTGGTGGGGCATCAACTATCTGCCCTCGGCGCAGGGTCTCTCCATCCACACTTACTGATTACTGCTCGGTATCCCTAGGTTTTTCATTCCTGGGTGCGCGATGGAAATAATAGGTCGCGCGCTCGCTGGCGCCGTAGCCGAAGATACCGACGGAGGCCTCAGGCTGGCGGAGGATCATGTTGTCACCTTTCACTTCGACTTCATAGATGCCGAGCAGGATGATGGCCTTACCGTTGTCACCTTTGTCGAGCCCCTTCTTGAATTCCATGATTCCTGTCGAAGCATTATAGGTAAAAGCCTCTGTATCGGGGAATTCCAGATTAAACCAAAGCGTCGCGAAGTTCGTCTTGGAGATATTCAGGCGGCAGTATTCGGAAGAGAAGTCCGTCGTATTCGTGGTGGAAGTCGTGTTCCCGTTGATGGTCACGGATGCCTCGACAACCAGTTTGTCGACCACCCAGAAACCGTAGGGAGTCCCAGGCTCATCGTCTTCGCGCTCCAACGGCACGCAGGAACAGAAAAACAATGCGGCACAAATGCCGATCAAGAGAAAACTGAAAAATCTTTTCATAATGCTAATCATTTTTCATAGACAATGTAAATAATGCCGCAAGAACTATGCCTAATCGAGCAGCTCGGCGACCTGCGCACCTCCAACCGCATCGACTTCGTGGGCGGCATCCGCGGCCTGGGTGAACTGAAGCGTCGCGTCGACAGCGGCGAGATGAAAGTGGCTTTCGCGCTCTACCCGGTCTCGATGAAGCAGCTGATCGACATTGCCGACACCGGCAACATCATGCCGCCGAAGACCACCTGGTTCGAGCCGAAGCTCCGCAGCGGCCTGGCAATCCACAAGTTCTGATCGGGGTCACCGACCTTTTGCCTGATTCCCGTCCACGTTCAAGCCTTTGACGTGGACGGGAACTGTTTTGGTACGGGATATTTGACAGAGCCGGAATTTTTGCTTAGATTTGTCGAAAATAGCTGAATATGTCCTGTTTTCTGGTTCCCCTGGCGCAGGCGATTGCCACTACCGTCTATCGCAAAAAACACGCGGACTCGATTTCCGCACCCGAAGCATCTCCGCTCAAACGCCACCTCCCCACGCTGGAGAAGATGCTGTGGGGCGGCTCCGTCCTGCTGATCACAGACCACGTCATTGGCGGAGAACTCACCTGGCGTTTCCCCTTCTTCACCGCCCTTGGCCAGACCGGCGGTGCGGATGCCATGCTCCATGAGATCCTGACCGTAGGCGTTCCCATGTCCGTGGTCCTGACCGTCGTCTGGGCCATCTACGCCCTGGTGAAGGAAAGCCGCAGGCACCTGGCGGCAGACCGGCAGCTATAATCCGAGAATCTGCCCGGCGGCGTTCTTGGTATCCACTTTCTCGATGATGCGGACCAGGATGCCGTCCGCATCGAAGATGAACGTACGGCGCAGCGTGCCCATCGTCGTCTTTCCATACAGCTTCTTCTCGCCCCAGGCGCCGAAGTCCTGCAGCATCTGCAGCGACGTATCGGCCAGCAACCGGAACGGCAGTCCATGCTTCGCCCGGAATCCGCTGTGAGATTTCGCGCTGTCCTTGCTGACGCCCACCACATTGTATCCGGCGGCCGTCAGTGCGGCGTAGCTGTCCCGGAATGAACACGCCTCGGCGGTACAGCCCGACGTGTTGTCCTTGGGATAGAAATAGATAATAGTCTTGCGGCCCTTGCCGATGAAGTCTTCCGACTTCACGACGTTCCCGTCCTGGTCCACGACCTCGAACGAAGGCATCCTGTCTCCGATTTTCAGCATGATTCCCTCCTATTTCAGCGCCGCATCCAGCAGCTGATAAAACGCAGGATCTTCTCCCAGCACCACCTTGACGATGTTTCCCTTGGGATCGAGGATGATCTTCGTCGGAAAGCCCTGCACCTCATAGGCCGCAACCAGGTCGTTGCCGGCGGGATTCAGCACGCTGATCCACGGAAGTTCATATTTCGCCGTAGCGGCCTTCCATTTGGCTTCCGAATCGCGGCAGGCGATGCCGACGAACTCGACCTTGCCCTTGTACTTGGCGTAGGCTTCCTTCATCGCGGGGAATCCCTTGATGCACCAGGGGCACCAGCTTCCCCAGAAATCGAGGACCACGTATTTTCCCTGCAGGGAAGAGAGCGTAAAGGTCGTGCCGTCGACTTTCTTTGCGGAAAAATCGGGCGCCTTGGCCCCGGCGACGATGCGCTGGGCGGAGGCTGCCGTCGCCAGTGCAGCGACCATCAGGCAGCAAAGGAGTAGTTTTTTCATTGGAGAATCGTTTATAAACGGTTGCGGATATGACTAAAATTATTCCAGCCCCTTCTCCAGGAAGGCCACGTACTGGTCCACGTCGAGGTTGTAGCTGCGGGCCGGCACCTTGTTCTTTTCCGTCACCGGATCGAGAATCACGTAGTAGGGCTGGGCATTCACGTGGTAGCGCTTCATCATGAAGTAGGAGTTGATCTTGCCCAGGCTCTTGAGGACCTTGCCGTCTTCGGTCGTGACCCAGTCCTTCTGGTCGAGCACTTTCTTGTCGTCGCCGTAGAGCGAGCAGACCACATAGTCGTTCTTCATCATCTTCAGGACGCGGGGATCGCTCCAGACGCGCGACTCCATCTCCCGGCAGTTCACGCAGCCGTGGCCGGTGAAGTCGAGCAGCACAGGTTTGCCGACCTTCGCGGCGTAGGCGCGGGCCTCTTCATAATCGAAGAAGGCAGGGATTTCATAGGGCATATGCAGGAAATCGGCATACTTTCGGGTCGCGGGAAAACCATACTCGTCCTCTAGCGGCTGCCCAACGACATAAGTGGCCCCGCCGCTGCCGGCATGCTGGGCCGGATCCAGCACGAAGTCCTGCGTGGTGATGGGCGGCAGATAGCCTGAGAGCGCCTTCAGCGGCGCACCCCACATACCCGGAATCATATAGACCACGAACGTGAAGACCACGATCACCAGAATCAGGCGGAACACGCTCAAGTGTTCCACCGGCGAGTCGTAAGCGAACCGGATCTTGCCCAGCAGGTAAAGGCCCAGCAGCGTGAAGACCACGATCCAGATGGCCAGATAGACCTCACGGTCGAGCAGGCCCCAGTGATAGGTCTGGTCGGCCACGCTCAGGAACTTGAAGCCGAGCGCCACCTCCACGAAACCCAGCACCACCTTGACGCTGTTGAGCCAGCCGCCGCTCTTCGGGAGCTTGTCGAGCAGGCTCGGCGCGAAGGCCAGGAGCGTGAACGGCAGGGCGAATGCGATGGAAAAGGCGAGCATCGTGAGGATCGGCTCCCAGAACTGGCCCTGCGTACTCTTGATGAGCACCGATCCCACGATCGGGCCCGTGCAGGAGAATGACACCAGCACCAGGGTCAGCGCCACGAAGAACACGCCGGCCAGGCCGCCCTTGTTGGACTTCGCATCCGACTTGTTGAGCCAGGAACTCGGCAGCGTGATCTCGAACGCGCCGAAGAACGAAGCCGCGAAGACCATGAAGATCAGGAAGAAGATAATGTTCGGCAGCCAGTGCGTCGCCAGCCAGTTGAAGATGTCGGCCGTGACGGCTTCGCCGCCGGCGAAGTACGTAATCAGGATGATGACGGCAATGGGGATGGTATAGAGGCCTACGATCGACAGGCCGAAGACGGAGGCCAGCCACTTGCCCCGGCCTTTCTTCTTCTCTTCCCCTTCCGCGGCCTGGTTCTGCTTCAGGAAAAAGCTCACCGTCATCGGGATCATCGGGAACACGCACGGCGTGAGCAGGGCCACGAAACCCCAGGCGATGGCCTCGAGGATAAGGCCCCATATCGACTTCCCTTCGCCAGGCGCCATCGCATTCGGGTCGTCGGCGGCATCTGCCGCTTCTGCGACGACGGGCAGACCTTCGCCGCCCGGCAGTGTCACATCCATCGTGCAGTCGTCCGGCGGAATGCAGTTCCCGTCGCTGCACGCCTGCCATTCCACCGTCACCGGCACGGACACTTCGCTGCCATAAAGCAGTTCGACCTTCTGCGCGATGACCACCGGGCTGTCGCAGGTCCCGATCTCGATGCCGAACACATCGTCGTAGCCCTTGTGCACATTGGACACGATGCACGGCTCGTCGACAAGTTTCACCTTGTCGCCGGCATCAATCGTGAAGACCGTGCCGTTGGGGCCGTTCGATCCATAATCGGTCAGGTCATAAATATGCCAGTTGCCGATGATCGTGCCGGTAGCCCGAATCTCGTAGGTATTGCCTTCCACCTGGACGGCCTCAGCCTTCCAGGAAACCGGCTGGTTCATCTGGGCAAACGCCGGTACCGTCAGCAGCAGGGTCAGCAAGAGAAGTTTGAAATGTTTCATATTGACAGGTTTCGTTATTTTTCGAAGAATCTATGGCTCATACCCACTGGAAGTTATTTCTTCCCGCACCGATCTCGAAGTGGCACTTCACAATGCCCAGGTCGATATCTGTATAGCCGACCAGGGAAAAAAGCGTCTTGGTCTCAACCTTGCCGCCTTCGTGCAGGAAGAACTTGAACTTTTGCTGGTTGACAGCCGTAGGTGCCAGCAGGACGGCTTCCATGCCGGAGAGGAACCACTGCGGGGGCTCGGTCTCCGATTCATAGAAGTTCTCCACCGGTTTCATCGGATGCTGGACGCCTTGGGTGGAGCCATAGCCCAGGGCGATCACACAGTGGACGACATCGCCCTCCCGCAACGTGAAGGTCCCGGGAATCTTCTTGTAGGTAAGGCCCACCCAGCAGGTGTTCAATCCCAGCGTCTGGGCGAGGAGCACCAGCCGCTCGCCGTAATAGCCAATCTTCTGTTCAGCTTCCTTGCCCCTGGGACCGGCCATCACGAAATAGTTCCGCACGCCGGCGAACTGACCGTATTTCCAGAAGCCTGTCGAGAAAGCCTTCGGCTCTTCCAGAACCAACTGGATGTTCAGCCCGCCTTCGGCGTTGCCCCGCTCCATTTCGGAGCGCAACGCCGCCGTTGTCCCAGCCTCGATGGGACAATCTCTATACCTGCGAACGGAATGCCTCGCCCGGATGGCTTCAAATAGTGTCATACCAACCGTTTCATCATATCTTGCAAAGATAATCATTTTTCTCTTTCGCCGGGACGTCTGCCTTGATGTTATTTCCCTTTGTACCCGACGATGACCCCGCATCCCATCAGCCGCTGCTTCTATCCGCCGCTGCAACGGCGCTTCGGCTAGTCGGAGGAAGCGGACGCTTCCCTGACGGGACGGATCTGATAGCCTTCGTAACGGGAGACGCTGCCCCAGGTTACATAGTTTTCAGTAAACGCGATGGACCACGCGAAATACGGATGGCTCGTAAAAAGGGAAGCGGTCCAATAGTGGCCGACGAAACCGGGATAGTTGAGGGTAGTATAATATCGGTTGCCGGCTGCGGGCAGGAAGATGCTTTTTCCGTTGGGACCGGTAATCCTCCGGCCGTTCACCTCGTTCTCCGTTACCCATTTCCAGGTGCACTGCGTCTGCAACGCCTCCCATTCCGCATACGTCGGGATCCGCCAGTCGCCGCCGAGCGCCATCCTGGCGGCATCATCCGCAAAATTGTAGTCGCTGAACGCCGTCTTCCCGTCGGGGACGCCCGGTCCGCACCAGAAACCGTCCTTGTCCTCCGGGCAATAGCGGGTCAGTTTGTGGTCGTCGCCGTCACTCCACCTGTAGTACCGCCAGTCATACGTATTATGCGGTGCAAGTTCTCCCCATCCGTAATAATCTCCGAATGCTACATGAGAAGACACAAAACCATTCTTGCAGAGATTGCGGGTCGCCCAAAGCAGCTTGTACGTGGTGCCGTCCGGACGCGTATACACGATGCCCAGGTCGACCGCGTCAACGGGAGCCGGGCTGCTTTCGTCGACCTCCTGCTTTCCGGTTTCCGTGTCCAGGCTTCCGCAGGCGCACACAGTAAGGAAGTAAAGCGCCAGGGCTGCCAGAAGAAGCGTATTACGCCTGTCCATTATCGTCGTTTTATCATAAGGTAGCACGAACGGGCAAAAGGTTAATCGAATTATGCCTATCTTTGTCCCGATGAAGACCTTCGAAACCATCCGCATCCGCGGGGCGCGGGAAAACAACCTCCGCGACCTGTCGCTCGACATCCCCAAATACAAGGTGACCGTCTTCACGGGTGTGTCGGGCTCCGGCAAGAGCTCGCTGGTGCTCGACACCATCGCCGCGAAGAGCCGCCGGGAGCTCAACGACACCTTCCCCGCATTCGTGCAACAGTATCTCCCGAAATACGGACGGCCGATAGTCGACAGCATCGAGGGGCTGCCCATCGCCATCGTCATCGACCAGAAAAAACCCGCACAGAACTCCCGTTCCACCGTAGGTACGTATACGGACATCTACGCCCTGCTCCGCCTGCTGTTCTCGCGTGTGGGACGGCCTTTTGTCGGATACTCCGACAGCTTCAGCTTCAATCACCCGCAGGGCAGCTGCCCGCGCTGCGCCGGCCTGGGCGAAATCCGCGAACTCGACATCCACAAGCTCGTGGACTTCGACAAGAGCCTCAACGACGAGGACACCATCCACTACATCGCCTTCGGCAAGGGCGGCTGGCGCTGGATCCGCTACGCGCACAGCGGCCTGTTCGACCTCGACAAGAAAATCAAGGACTATTCGCCCGAAGAACTCGACCTGTTTCTCAACAGTCCGCAGATCCGGCTGAAGAACCCGCCGAAGAACTGGCCCAAGACGGCCAAGTACGAGGGCCTCATCCCCCGCATGTACCGCAGCATCATCAATTCCGAGGAAGGGCTTCTGCACGCCGCCGTGCTGAATCCGATGCTGACGATGGGAACCTGTCCCGACTGCGGCGGCACGCGTCTCAACCCCAGGGTGCTGACTTGCCGGATCGAAGGCCTGAACATCGCCGAAGTCTGCGCGTTGCCCGTAACCCGGCTGAACGCCTGGATCAGGGGGCTCGCCGACCCGCTGGCCACCGACCTCAAGGAAGCCATCGGGGCACGGCTTTCCGCCCTGGAGGAAATCGGCCTCGGCTACCTCTCGATGAGCCGGCCCGTAGGCACGCTTTCGGGCGGTGAGGCGCAGCGGTGCAAGATCGCCAAATACATCAACTCGTCGCTGGCCGACGTGCTGTATATCCTCGACGAACCCAGCGTGGGACTCCATCCGCGCGACATCGAGCGGCTCAAGCGTTCGGTACTCCGGCTGCGTGACGCCGGCAACACCGTCCTGCTCGTGGAACACCATCCCAAAATGATCCGCATCGCCGACCATATCGTGGACCTCGGGCCGGGGCCCGGCATCGACGGCGGACGGATCATGTTCCAGGGATCCTGGCAGCAGCTGCTGCAGAGCGACACGGCAACGGGACACCTGGTCGAGGAACGGCTTCCGTTCAAGGCACAGCCACGGACCGGCAGCGGATCGTTCCGGGTGGAACACGCCTCGCTCAACAACCTGCGCGACGTGACGGCCGTTTTCCCGCTGGGCGTCTTCGGCGTGGTGGCCGGCGTGGCCGGTTCGGGCAAGAGCTCGCTGATGGAATGCTTCCGGCGGCAGTTCCCCAGGCCGGAGGAGGTCATCTACATCAGCCAGAAGAACATCGGCGTGAGCCTGCGTTCCACGCCGGGAACCTATATGGACGTGGCGGGCGACATCCGAAAGGCCTTCGCACGTGCGCACAGGATGAAGGAGGCCTATTTCACGTTCAACGGCGAAGGCGCCTGTCCCGTCTGCGGCGGCAAAGGCGTCATCGTATCGGAGATGGCTTTCATGGACGCCATCGAGACGACCTGCGAAGCCTGCGGCGGACTGCGCTACCGCGACGAGGCGCTTCGCTACACGCTGACCAGCCCGACGACCGGCGAGACGCTCAACATCGCGCAGGCCATGGACCTGTCGGTACGGCTGGCCTCGCGGTTCTTCTCCGGGACGGTCATCGAGCAGAAACTCCGGCCGCTGGTCGACGTGGGTCTGCAGTACCTGCATCTGAACCAGGCGCTTTCGACGCTTTCAGGCGGCGAACTGCAGCGGCTGAAACTGGCCTCATACCTGGGCGAGGAAGGCCGGATCTTCATTGTGGACGAACCTACCGATGGCCTGCACATACAGGACATCCGGCACATCATCCGCTTGTTTGATTCGCTGGTGGACCGCGGCAACACGGTCTATATGATCGAGCACAATCTCGACGTGGTCCGGAGTGCCGACTTCGTGCTGGAACTCGGTCCCGGCGCCGGCGAAGCGGGCGGTACGGTGCTGTATGCCGGCACTCCCGCCGGCATGGCCGCCTGTCCCGGCTCCGTCACCGCCGCATACCTGTAACCCCGGAAAAGCAACGGATAATATGCATTCCTTCAAAGACAGTATCGGATACCTGCTGGGACTCTGCATCTTCGTCCTCGGCATCCCCGCCTTGATGTGGCTGGTCTCCGGCAGGCCGTTCCCCTATGTGCCGGCGTCGGCGCTCCGCTGCATCCTCGCAGTACCGGCCGCCGTCATCGGGCTGGCGCTGAGCATCTGGAGCATCTGCTATATGCGGAAAGTGGGCAAAGGTAATCCCTTTGATGCCTACGGGCACGAAGTGGCGCCCCGGACGAAAGAACTGATGACCGAAGGGCCCTATCGGATCTGCCGCAACCCGATGCTGCTGGGCGTCTACATCTACGACATCGGATGGCTCATCTATCTCCTGTCGTGGTGGCCCCTGGCCGTATTCCTGATCGAAGCGGTCCTGCTGACCATCCAGGTGCGGAGTGAGGAGAAGCGCCTGGAGAAGGACTTCGGCGAAGCCTATCTGGCCTACAGGAAACGGACCGGACGATTCATTCCCGGCGCAAAAGGCAGGTAGCATAGGCGGCGACACCCTCCTCCCGCCCGACGAAGCCAAGGCGTTCGGTGGTGGTAGCCTTCACGGAGACCGCCGTGACGGGAATGTCCATCACATCGGCCAGCGCCTGCCGCATCTGCGGCACAAAGGGGGCGATACGGGGTTTCTGGACAAGCAGCGTGTTGTCCACGTTGACGATCTCCCAGCCCGCCTCGCGGACCATCTCCGTCACGCGGGCAAGCAGGATGCGGCTGTCGATGCCGGCGAACGCGTCGTCCGTATCCGGAAAATGCTGGCCGATGTCGCCCAGCGCCAGGGCGCCCAGCAGGGCGTCGCACAGCGCGTGGACCAGCACGTCACCGTCGGAATGGGCCACGCATCCTTTCGTATGGGGAATCCGTATGCCGCCCAGCACCAGCGGAAGCCCTTCCGCCAGCTGATGCACGTCGTAGCCGTTGCCTGTCCTGAAGTCCATCTCGTCAAAGCTGTTGTTTCCGCAAAGATAAAAAATCATTATCTTTGTGCCATGGCTTTTGGTTTTAAATTCTGGCATATCCCCGAACACCGGGTCTTCCATTACGAGCCGCGCTACTACGACGAGCGCAAGGAACGGCTCGAGGAACTCTACAAGAAATATGGCAAGACGATGCCCGGCGAGGAGATCGACGCGATGGCCAGGAAGGAAGGCCTTACCGAGGATACCGGCAAGCGCTACATCCCCGGGATGCACATCCGCGGCTCGTTCCGCAAGACCTACGAGGAGAAACGGCTGTCGCAGGAAAAAGACAACGCCCCGATGACCATCGTCAAGCGGATCGTGCTGATCCTCACGCTGGCCGCCGTCGCATTCGCCGCCTACTACCTCTCCAAAGGATTTGTCTTGTTGCTCGTCAGCTGATGCTTCAGGTCCTTCCACAGAACATTTCGAACCTGATCGCCGCCGGCGAGGTGGTGTCGCGGCCGGCTTCCGTGGTGAAGGAACTGGTGGAGAACGCCGTGGACGCCGGCGCCACGAGCGTCGTCGTTTCCGTGCTCGACGCCGGAAAGACCCTGATCCAGGTGATCGACGACGGCTGCGGCATGACGGCCGGGGATGCCGTGCTCTGCTTCGAGCGGCACGCTACCAGCAAGATTGCCACGGCCGAAGACCTGGCACGCATCCAAACCTACGGCTTCCGCGGCGAGGCCCTGGCCTCGATCGCGGCCGTGGCCGAAGTGACGCTCCGGACACGGCGGCCCGAAGACGAGATCGGCACGATGGTGGAGATCTCCGGGACAAGTCCGGCCAGGACGCAGCCCGTCGCCGCCCCGTCAGGCACCCACATCGCTGTCCGCAATCTCTTCTACAACGTTCCCGCCCGCCGGAAATTCCTCAAGTCGGACAACGCGGAGCTGCGCGCCATCATCCAGGAATTCCTGCGCGTCGCCCTCATCCGTCCGGAAACCGCTTTCAAGCTCACATCCAACGGAAAGGAAATCCACAACCTGCGGCCGGCAGCCACCCGGAAGAAACGCATCCAGGACATCTTCGGGATGAACCTGGCAAAGGAGCTGGCCGAAGTGAACGTCGACACGTCGCTCGTGCGCATCAGCGGATACATCGGCAATCCCGAAGACGCCCGCAAGAGCGCCGGCAACCAGTTCTTCTTCGTCAACGGGCGCTACTTCCGCTCCCCGTTCTTCCACAGGGCGGTCTGCAAGCCTTATGAGAAACTGGTCCCCGACGACTATGCCCCGGCCTATTTCCTGTTCCTGGAGACGGAGCCGGAACGGGTGGACGTCAACATCCATCCCGCCAAGACCGAGGTGAAGTTCGAAGACGAGGGCATGGTCTTCGAAATCCTGATGGCGGCCGTCCGCGAGGCACTGGGCAAGAACGACTTCACGCCCAGTATCGATTTCGACATGAAGGGCGCCCCCGACATCCCGGTTTTCCCGCGCCACGCCGACTACAGCCCGCTCTTCAATCCGTTCAACCCGCCGTCCGCCCCGGACGTTCCGGTTTTCCCGGACACGCCGCAGATGACGGACGCGACGCCCGCCGTCCCGCAGGCACCCGGTTACGGCCGGCTTTTCGAAGATGAACCCGCCGCCGCGAACAACCTGATCGTCCTGCAGCGCAAGTACATCGTCACGCCCGTCAAGTCGGGGATGATGGTGATCGACATCCGCCGGGCGCGCCAGCGGATTTTCTATGAACGCTACCTGGAAAAGATTGCCGAGCAGCAGCCCGTCCGGCAGCAGTCGCTGTTCCCCGTGACGGTGCGCCTGTCCCCCGAAGACTATCTAACCCTGCTGGAGCAGCCCGACCTGACGGCCCGCCTCGGCTTCGATATCCAGGATTTCGGCGGAAACACCGTCGTGGTCAATGCCCTGCCCGAAGGATATCCGGCCGACGAAGAACAGGTCCGCCGGTGCATCGACGAACTGGTCGCCGCACTGAAAGACGACAGTTCCCTTGAAGACCAGCATCACCTGCTGGCCGCCAGCATGGCGGAATCGGCCGCCGCCTGCGGCGCCGGCAGCCTGAACGCCGCCGAGGCACAGTCGCTGGTGGACCGGCTCTTTGCCTGCCGGGAGCCCAAGCTGACGCCGGACGGCCGCCGGTGCCTGGCCATTGTCACATTCGAAGAACTGGAGAAGAAATTATGAGAATGCTACCGCCTGCAGTCAAGAACCTGCTCATCATCAATATCATCGTCTTTCTGGGAACCGAGCTGATCGGAGACCCCATGTACCAGTGGTTCGCCCTGTTCCCCATCGGGTCGCCGCTCTTCCGCTGGTGGCAGTTCATCACCCATATGTTCATGCACGGGAACTTCGCCCATATCTTCTTCAACATGTGGTCGCTCTTCGTTTTCGGACCGCTGCTCGAACGGCTGTGGGGCAGCAAGAAGTTCCTCATTTTCTACTTCGTATGCGGCCTCGGGGCGGCCCTCTGCCACGAACTCGTCCTGATGACGCAGCCGCTGTCGAACATCCCCACCGTCGGCGCTTCCGGCGCCATCTACGGCCTGCTGCTGGGATTCGGGATGCTCTACCCGAACTACGTGCTCACGCTCGTCTTCCCGCCCGTCTCGCTCAAGGCCAAATGGTTCGTGATCATCTTCGCTGCCATCGAGCTGGTGACCGGCGTCCTCGGAACCCGTGACGGCGTGGCGCACTTCGCCCACCTGGGCGGGATGCTGTTCGGGCTTATCCTGATCCTGATCTGGAAGAAGAAAGGGAAAATGTACACGGAATGGGAGTAAGGCGGAAACGGCTTTTCGGCGCGACGCTGTTCACGCTGCTGGCCATCGTGGCTGCGGTGGCACTGCTGGCATCGTACCTGGCCCTTTTCTTCAATCCGACAGACTACCCGGTCCTGATGTTCTTCGGACTGTATTACATCCCCATCCTGCTGCTCAACGTCCTCCTGCTCCTCATCGGGCTGCTGCGGAGGCGTCGCGCGCTGCTCATCCCGGTCGTCGCCCTGATTCCGACCCTGTTCCTGGCCGACCGTTTCGTCAAGTTTGGAAGGGAAGATGCCGAACCCGCAGGGAAAGGCATCAAAGTACTGACTTACAACCTGGGACGCTATTCGGCGGGCGGCAGGAAAGTAACCGTGAACGAATCGGTCGCCGGCATCCGGCGCTTCCTGGCTGAACAGGATGCCGACATCGTCTGCCTGCAGGAATTCGCCGTCGCCGACACGGCAAGACTCAGCGTCTATCTGCCGGACTACCCCTACCGGGCGAGGCATCTCTTCAAAGGCAACCGCTACTTCGGCAACCTGACCCTGAGCCGCTATCCGATCCGCAGCGTCACATCGCTCACATTTCCCGACAGCCGCAACCTGAGCCTCGTGACGGACATCGATGTGGGAGGCCGGACGGTCCGGGTGTACAACTGCCATCTCGAGAGCTACAGCATCTCGTTCACCGCCCTCGTCAAACGGCTGTTCCACAAGAACAACTTCACCGACGAGGTGGTGCAGGTGCACGAAAAGATGTGGGAGGCGACGCGGCGACGCTCCGCGCAGGTGGACACGCTGCTGCGGAACGAGGCGGCCAGCCCCTATCCCAGCCTGGTTTGCGGCGATTTCAACGACACGCCGATCTCCTATACCTACCATCGGCTCACCCGCACGAAAAAAGACAGTTTCGTGGAAGCGGGGACCGGATTCGGCAGCACCTATTCGGTGCTCTGGCCGATGCTTCGGGTCGACTACATCCTGCTGCCGCAGACCGGTTCGGCGGCACGCCACGAAACCGTCCGCATCCCCTGGTCCGACCATTATCCCGTGATGACGACGCTATTCTTTGATAATCAATAATATTCAGGGGATTGTCTTTCTTTCTGAAAACATTGGCGCCCACGCCTCAGGGGTAGGGGCCCACGAAGTGGGAGGGTGGTTTTCAGAAAGAAAGACAATCCCCCGCAAAAAAACGATAGACAATGGAACAAGAAATCGATCTCGAAGAAGTCAAGGCGGCAGTGGACACGCTCAAGGCCGGCGGCCTCATTCTCTATCCGACCGACACCGTCTGGGGCATCGGATGCGACGCCACCAACGAAGCGGCCGTGGCCAGGGTGTTCGAACTCAAGCAGCGACGCGACAGCAAGAGCCTCATTACGCTGGTGGCCGATGCCGATATGCTGGGCAAGTACGTGAAGGTGATTCCGGAAGTGGCCATCAACCTGCTCGAAGTCAACGACAAGCCGATGACCATCATCTATCCCGGCGCCATGGGCCTGGCGCCCGGCGTCGTGGCTGAGGACGGCAGCGCCGGCATCCGGATTCCGATGAACGATTTCTGCGTCGAAGTCATCCGGCGGTTCCGCAAGCCGATCGTCTCGACTTCGGCCAACCTTTCCGGAGAGCCGGCACCGGCCTGCTACGAAGACATCCCGCTTGGAATTATCGAGGCCGTGGACTGGGTGGCCGACCCATATCTTGAGGAAGGCGCCACCGGCGAACCCTCCCAGATCATCGCCGTCGGCCTCCACGGCGAGATCAAGATTATCCGGGAATAGCTTTCATTTTTACCGTTTATTTCGTAACTTGGCTGAAATTCCATATTTCGGCCAATTATGCAACGTCTCCTTGCCCTTCTCAGCTGCGTGTCGCTCCTGCTGCTGCAGGCCTGCCACGAAGATCCCTATCTGACAGTCTCGCCCGAAAGCCTGTCCTTCACGCAGGAAGGCGGCTCGCAGACCGTCCAGGTTTCGGCAAACTATGCATGGACCGCAAGCATCACCGGCTCCGGATTCAAGATCTCCCCGTCCTCGGGAGAAGGTGCAGGGTCGGTGACCGTTACGGCTTCCGCTTCGTCATCTCCGGACGATATCACGGGCAGCATCAGCTTCCGGAGCGAAGGCCTGACGGCCAGTGTCGCCATCAAGCAGGAAGCCAAGTCTGTCATCGAGGTGGGCAGCATCTCGAAGATCCCTGCTGAAGGGGGTACGGTTACGGTAGATATCCGGTACAATACCGATTTCTCCGTTGCGATAGAATCCGCCGCACAGTCCTGGATCTCCTTCGTTCAGACCAAGGCACTCAAAAGCGGCCAGCTCGTGTTTTCGTTCAAGGCAAATGACGAATACGAAGAGCGTACGGGAAACGCGACGGTCAAGGACAAGGCGGGCAAGGTGGCCGATGTAACGCTGACCTTCAAGCAAGAGGCGAAGGAATGGGTGGACGTGACCTCTGTCAAACTGGACCGGACGAGCGCGGAGATCGAGATCGGCGAGACTATGGCGCTGGAAGTCACCGTTGAGCCGGAGAATGCTTCCGACAAGACCGTGACCTGGTCGTCCGACAAGCCCGAAGTTGCCACCGCCGACGAAAACGGCCGGGTGACCGGCGTGGCAGAAGGAACGGCCACCATCACGGCAAAGGCCGGAAATAAATCTGCTGCTTGCATCATCACCGTGACACCGGATGAAGAAAACCGGATCAAGGCAGCGCTGATGAGGATTTACGATGCGATGAATGGCCCGCAGTGGGGGATCCAGAACAAATGGGATCCTGCAAAGGACCTCAATTCCTGGCAAGGCGTGCGATGGAATGACGAGACGCACGAACTTAAGTTGGATTTCAACGATCAGTTCAAACTCAAGGGCGAGTTCCCCGACTGCTTTGCTGCGTTGACACCCTGCGTTCACTTCTGGGTCCAGAACCAACCCGGCCTCACGGGAACGCTCCCCTCGAGTTTCAATAAACTTACCCGATTGACGTCACTAGTCATTGAATCAACATCGATGGCCCGGCTCCCGGATCTTTTCGCAGGCCTGCCGCTTGGCTTTGTGAGTATTTCCAGCAACGAATCCATGACTGGCCAGCTGCCGGAGACGTTGGGGAGCAGTGACGGTCTGATGGCTGACACAAAGATAGAAGGCATCTACGACGCGGAACTGGTTGTTTCCGGCAACGGCTTCACAGGAACGATTCCAGAATCCTGGCTCCGGCTTGGTCCCAGGCTGACCATGTACGCGCACAAACTGGACGGACAGATTCCTGACTACTTCTATTCGGCCCACGATCCCGGTTATTGGATCAATTCGTACATCAACCACGGCGAACCGCTCGATGATGCCGGATACAGGACATTGCATCCATTTTCCGTCAAGGATCTTGACATTCCGGCTTACTGGCCGGAAAGAGGACTGAAGGATATCCTTACCGAAAAGACGATCCCGTACAACGAGATTGTCTCCAAAAACAAAGCAACGGTCATCTACCGGTGGGCATCCTGGTGTACTTTTTCCGCCACGCTACTGCCACAACTGAGACGGATGCACGAGAAGTATCATGATGCCGGACTTGAAGTAATTGCCTATCCGGCATGGGGTGATGCGGAAGGGCTGAGGACACAGAAAGATTACCTGAAGAAGAACGGATATGACAGATGGTACAATTTCTCTTCTGAGGATATCAGCTTTGCCGAGGAAGCCGCCATCGGCTCCGGCAGCATGCCGTTTGTCAATATCCTTGACAATCAGGGAAACATCATCTTCAGTTGTTCCAAGAATGTCAGCGACCCTTCCCGGGGCAGATTCGGCCATTTAGCCTTCAACGACATGATCCCGTTCCTCGAGGATATGTTCGGACCGCTTGAGGACGAAGATGATTACGCATCCACCGACTATTCCCAGGACGGCGTGGTTACAACGCTGCAAACCGCCACTGTCGGCAAAGGAATCAACGTCGTGTTCATGGGCGATGCCTATACCGACAGGGATATCAACAGCGGTCTCTATGAAAGACTGATGCGGGAGTCCATGGAAGCACTGTTCTCCATCGAACCGTACAAAACTTTCCGAAACCGCTTCAATGTCTATGCGGTCACTGTGGTCTCGAAGAACGGGAAGACCGGCGACAAGTATTCTACGGCATTGGGCGCGGTGATTTCCAACGGCACGACCATTTCCGGATCCACGGACAAGTGCTTTGAATATGCCCTGAAGATTCCGGGCATCAAGGATACGAAGAACCTGCTGGTCGGCGTACTGGTCAACTCCATCCATCACGGAGGCGTCGCCGTGATGATCGAATCGCTCCAGTCCGGGGTTGCATTCTATTCGTCATACGGCAATGAACAAGACTCCTTCGGCCCGACGCTGCGGCACGAAGCCGGCGGCCACGGCTTCGCCTTCCTGGCCGACGAGTATTTCACCCAGAACGCAGCAGTGGGCCAGGAATACATTGCCGAATCCAACCGGCTGTTCAAACAATACGGATGGCAAGCCAACATTGACTTCACCAACGATCCGAAGAATGTGCGATGGAACGTATTCCTGTCGGATGACCGTTACAAAGACGACGTCGGAATCTTTGAAGGTGCAGCCAATTGCATCAAGGGGGCCTGGCGCCCTTCACTGAACAGCATGATGAACCAGAACGTCGAATACTTCAACGCACCTTCCCGCTGGGCGATCTACCAGCAAATCATGAAGCGCAGCGGTGAGACCCCGGACTTCGACAAGTTCCTCGAATACGACGCCGTGAACCGCGGCACCGCAGCGGTTTCTGCCGCCCGTCCACCGATGAAGGCCGCCGCAAACAGCCGCTACGGGCACACGACCCCACCGGTGATCGTACGGTAATCCTACCGGGTGAAATGCAGATAGACGGCGGCCGTGGCGACCAGGGCCGCCGTTTCTATGCGCAGGCGGCTGTCGCCCAGCGATACCGGCTGCCAGCCGCGCTCGAGCGCCAGCGCCACCTCCGCCCGGGAGAAATCGCCTTCCGGACCGATCATAATCGTAATCATCGGCAGAGATACCCGGTCGGAGCCGGGTATGACGGACTGATCGGAAGCGGACTGTGCGCAAGCCTGGTGGAGCGGCAGGTTCTTTCGAGCCGAGGCGCCTTCGCCCGGCTCGAAAAGGTTCTGCCGCGCGTGAGGCAAGCCCGCCCTCAGCGCTTCCTTGATGTCGATCTTTCCGGCGGCTTCGTCGCAGTAGCAGATAAGCTTCAAGCCGGCGTGGTCTTGCCGGAGGAATTCGGTGACGGTCATCGCCTCGTCGAGCCGGGGGATGGCCCCCTTGTGCGACTGCTTGGCCGCACTTACCAGCAACCGTTCGATCCGATCCCCCTTGAAGACCTTCCGCTCGGAATAATCGCCGAAGAGCGGCGTGATCACATCTACGCCGATCTCCGTCGCCTTCTCGGCGAACCATTCGAACCGGTCTGTGTTCTTGGGCGGACAGACCGCCATCCGGAGCCGGTATCCGTGGCTGCCGTAGTTCTCCACCTGCCGGTCCACCGTGAACGCCACCGCACGCGGGTCGGCGTCGACAATCGTGCAGCAATAAAGCATCCCGTGTCCGTCCACCACGTGGATGGTGTCGCCGGCACGATGCCGCAGCACCTTGACGCAATGCCCCGACTCGCCCGGGTCGAGCACCCGTCCGCCCAGCGAAATGTCTTTTGAATAGAAGAGTTCCATCGGATTACAAAGATACGGCAAAAAAACGTATCTTTGTAGAATATGACACAAGCAAAAACCCAACGCTATGTCGCCCTCGACGTCCTGCGGGGGATGACGGTGGCCGGAATGATCCTGGTCAACAATCCAGGGAGCTGGGCCCATATCTTCCCGCCCCTGGAACACGCGCCCTGGACCGGGTGCACGCCGACCGACCTCGTGTTTCCGTTCTTCCTTTTCTGCGTAGGCGTCGCCATGGCCTTCTCCTACGCGAAGTACGGCGATGCGCTCAACCGCAAGAGTGCCTGGAAGCTGGTCAGACGCGCCATCCTCATCTTCCTGGTGGGCCTGGGACTGAACCTGTTCCCCTTCTACCCCACTTCGCCCCACGACGCATCCTGGACCTTCGGCCAGAACTGGGTGTACTGGATCCAGCATGTGCGCATCTTCGGCGTGCTGCAGCGCATCGCCATGTGCTACCTGCTCGGCGGCTTCCTGGCCCTGCTCCTGAAAACACCCAGGCAGATTCTCTGGGGCATCGCCGGCGTGACCTGCCTCCACTGGCTGATCCTCTACGTGTTCGGTACGGATCCCGGTTGGGCGACGCTGGAAGGGAACATTTCGGGCAAGATCGACATCGCGCTGCTCGGCGAGAACCACGTCTATCACGGCTACGGCATACCGTTCGATCCCGAAGGCCTGCTCGGCGCCATTTCCGGCGCGGGCACGGTGCTGCTGGGCTATTTCATCGGACAGACCATCCGGCATACGGATGACAAGACCGAAGCCGTGGCGAAACTCTATACCATCGCAGCCGTCTGCCTTGCGCTCGGCTGCGTGTGGAGCATCTGGCTGCCTGTCAGCAAGGCGCTTTGGACCGGCTCCTACGTGCTCTACGCAGGCGGCTGGGCCATCCTCTGCCTGGCCTTCTTCATCTGGTTCATCGACGTGAAGGGCAAGGAGAAGCCGTTCGTCCCCTTCAAGGCGCTGGGAATGAACCCCCTCTTCTGCTTTGTCATGGCCGGCCTTACCGTAAAGATCCTCGGCCGGATGATCCACTGGACCACGCCCGACGGCAAGACCACCAACTGCCTCAACTGGTTCTACCGGAACTGCTGCGCGAGCATCTTCGGCGACAACGAATACGCATCGCTGATGTACGCCCTCTGCTACGTCGCCCTCTTCATCCTCATGGCGATGTGGCTCTATCGGAAGAAGATCATCATCAAACTATAGAGAATGGCCTACATCGGACTGATCTCCGACACGCACGGATATTTTGACGAAAAGGTACGCCGGTTCCTCGAACCGGTGGACGTGGTGTGGCACGCCGGCGACTTCGGAGGCGAAGCCACCCTCTCGGAGATCGCCACCTTCAAGCCCCTGGTCTGCGTCCACGGCAACTGCGACGGTTACGACGTACGGTCGTTCGCCCGCGCAAGCGCCTTCTTCGAACAGGACGGGATGAGCGTGCTGATGACGCACATCGGCGGCTACCCCGGTCACTACGACTACCGGGCACTCCGGCTCATCGAAGCCTACCGCCCGAAACTGTTCGTCTGCGGGCACTCGCACATCCTGAAAGTCGTCTACGACAAGCACTACGACATGATGGTGCTCAACCCCGGCGCCGCCGGCATCCAGGGCTTCCACCTGGTCAGGACCGCCCTGCGCTTCCGCATCGAAGACGGCGCCCTGAAAGACATGGAAGTGGGAGAATGGGAACGAAACAATTAAACAGACACGATATGAAACGACTGCTTTTCTGCTGCATCGCTGCCCTGACGCTCTGCGCCGCAGCCACGGCCCAGGAGCCGAACTACGCCCTGGCCGACCAGTTCTCCGCCAAGAAGGTGGGCAATATGGTCTTCAGTACCTCCATCCGCCCCAACTGGTTCAAGAACTCCGACAAGTTCTGGTATGAGTGGAAGACCTCCGCCGGGACCGAATACTACATCGTGGATCCGGTGGCCAAAACCCAGACCAAGGCCTTCGACATGGAGCGCCTCGCCATGGAGATCTCGGCCATCGTCAAGGACCCGTTCGACGCCCAGCACCTGCCGCTCCGCAAACTCGAACTGAAAGACGACGCAAAGTTCACCTTCGAAGTCCAGAGCACCGAAATGGTGGAGAAGAAAGACAAGAAAAAGAGGGACGAAGGCCAGATGAAGGAAGGAGAGGACGGAAAGGAAGGAAAGCCCAAGCCCAAGGGAAAGCCCAGGAAAGAGCCGAAAGTCTATCGCTTCGAGTACATCCTTGCCACCGGAAAGCTGGTGGACGTGACCGAGAACGAAGAGAAGAAAGATTATCCGATGTGGGCCTGCATCTCGCCCGACGGCACGAAAGCCGTGTATTCCAAGGGATATGACCTTTACTGGATGGACATCGAAGACGTGCGTAAGCTGATGGAGGACGAAAAGGACTCCACCGTGGTGGACCACCGCCTTACCAGCGACGGCACGAAGGACTTCTACTGGGGCGGCAGCAACTACCGCGCCTCCGAAATGAAGGACACCACCCGGCGCACACCCAACTACGTGCTGTGGTCGCCCGACTCGAAGCACTTCGCCGTGGAGAAGTTCGATATGACGAAGGTCAAGGACCTCTGGGTCATCAACTCCGTGGCACAGCCGCGCCCGACGCTGCAGACCTACAAATACCAGATGCCGGGCGAGCCCGGGCCGGTCAACCACCTTTACGTGTTCGACATGGCCACGGAAACCGGCCGGGAGATCAATGTCGCCGCCTTCAAGGACCAGGACACCGAGCTGTTCCGCAGGACGGCGCGGAACGCCGACCGCTATGACGACTGGCGCAAGAGCGTCTGGATGGGCGACAACGACGGCTTCTACATGATCCGCCGCAGCCGCGACCTCAAGCGCACCGACCTGCTCCGCATCGATCTGGCGCAGGACAGCGCCCGCACCGTCATCGAGGAGCGCCTCAACACCTACGTGGAAGTCCGCGACCCGCGGCTCCTGAACGCCGGCAAGGACATTATCTGGTGGTCCGAACGCAACGGATGGGCCCAGCTCTATCTTTATGGCGCGGACGGTACGCTCAAGCGCCAGATCACCGACGGCGCCTACCACGTGGAAAACGTGCTGGCCGTGGATGAGGCCGCCCGGGTCATCTACTTCCTGGCGATGGGCGTGAACAAGGACGAGAATCCCTACAACGGCCACGTTTACCGGATCAATTTCGACGGCACCGGCCTGAAGCAGCTCGACACGGCCGACTACAACGCCTATTCCAACAGCTTCAGCGACGACGCGAAATTCTTCGTGAGCAACGGCTCCCGTGTCGACGCCATCCCGCAGGTCACGCTCTTCGACGCCACGGGACGCCGGGTGATGCCCCTCCAGGAAGCCGACTTCTCCCTGTTGCTGGCGGCTGGCTACCAGTTCCCCACCCCGTTCAAGGTGAAGGCCGCCGACGGCGTGACCGACCTCTACGGCTATATGTACAAGCCGTTCGACTTCGACTCCACGAAGACATATCCGATCATCGACTACGTGTACCCCGGCCCGCAGGTCGAAGGCAACTTCGAGTACTGGTCGAAGAACTTCACCCGCACCGACCGGCTCGCCCAGATCGGCTTCATCGTAATCACCGTGGGCAACCGCGGCGGTCACCCGAACCGTTCGAAGTGGTACCACAACTTCGGCTACGGCAACCTCCGCGACTACGGCCTGGAAGACCAGAAATACGCCATCCAGCAGCTGGCTTCGCGCCATAAATTCATCGATATCAACCGCGTGGGCATCCACGGCCACAGCGGCGGCGGTTTCATGTCCACCGCGGCCATCCTCAAGTATCCCGACTTCTTCAAGGCCGCCGTCTCCTGCGCCGGCAACCACGACAACAGCATCTACAACCGCTGGTGGAGCGAGCAGCACCACGGCATCCTCGAAGAGATCACGGCTTCGGGCGATACCACCTTCAAGTACAGCATCGACAAGAACCAGGACATCGCCGGCAACCTCAAGGGACACCTGCTGCTGGTGACGGGCGACATCGACGACAACGTGAGCCCGAGCAACACGATCCGCGTGGTCAACGCGCTGATCCGCGCCAACAAGCGCTTCGACATGCTCGTCCTTCCGGGCCAGCGGCACGGTTTTGGCGACATGAACGAATACTTCTTCTGGCGGATGGCCGACTGGTACAGCGAATGGCTGCTCGGCACCTCGCACCGCGACCAGGTCGACATCCGGGAGATGAACAACGACTGACGCAGGCGCAGCCTGAAGCAGCACAAGAAAAGGGTGACGGACATGTGCCGTCACCCTTTTTCAGTATACCAACTTCGCAACGATTAGTCGACTACTTCAAGTTCGCCTTTGAAAGCCAGCGAAATGGTGTGCTCGATGCCATCCCCATTCCACGTATCCTTTACTCTGCCGTTTTGCAGCACGATCTTGAACTCATTACCCGATCCGATGCGCTCGACATAGAGTGTTCCCTCAAGGAAGACCACATAATAAGATGAAGGCGCAGCAAAGGTTTCAAAGTAAGTGGTAAAAGTATTATAATCATGCATATCGACCACCCAATACCAACCATCATGCTCCGATTCATACTGCGTAAGGTCAAGAAGCCGGCCTTCATGGAATTCGGCGGACGCCTGGATATTAAGCACTTTTGAACCATCTCCGGACAGATTCAACTTAATATCATAATTATTCTCCGTTAAATCAACAGCATCTATCGTAGCGCCAAATACCGGCATGCTTACACCATCGAAAACAACGGTATTGTCATAAACGATTTCATTGATGAAATCTTGGAGCGCCTGCAGGGTATCCGCGATGGCACTGATAGCACTCTCCACATCGACAGAACCATTCGCAACGTCCTGCGCAAGGCTGTTGACCGCATCGATGAGGTCATTGAGTTCATAGCCGAGGTCAATGTTGTTGACGGCATTTTTGATCAACTCAAGCTTGTTTTCCAGTGACAAGGTCTGCGCTTTCAGCACTGCTTCCAACGCAGCAAGCTGGGTGGCCGTGGCATTGCTTGAAGTTGCAGCCTTCTCTACGGCAGCAATCAGCAGGGCCTGCTTGGCCTCAAACGACAGGGTCTGTGCCTTTAGAGCGGCTTCCAGCGCGGCCAGTTTTTCGCCAGTCGCAGCTGATGTGCTTTCGATGATTGCCTTCACGGCTTCGAACTTTTCGGCCAGGTTGTCGATGGCGACAGCCAGCTTTTCCACAAGTTCCTCGCTCTTGAGCGTACCGTCCTCAACGGCCGCCTGGAGCAGGTCGAATTTGCCTTCGAGCGACAGGGTCTGCGCCAGCAGCGCCGCTTCGATCGCCGCTATTTTCTCGGCGCTGGCGGCGGATGTACTTTCGATGACCGCCTTCACGGCCTCGAGCTTCTCAGCCACTGTTCCGCCCAGGTTGTCGATGGCGACAGCCAGCTTTTCCGCGAGTTCCTCGCTCTTGAGCGTGCCGTTCTCAACGGCCGTTTTCAGCAACTCGAATTTACCTTCCAACGACAGGGTCTGCGCCTGGAGCGCAGCCTCGATCGCCGCCAGTTTCGTATCCAGTGTGTTGGCCTGTGAAGTGATGACCTCCGTCAGGGCCTCGAGCTTGGCGAGCTGGTCAGCGGCCATTCCGTCGATGGCTGCCGTCAGCCGGTCGGTCGCCTCGGCCTGCTGGAGGGCACCTGCGTTGATGGCTTCGACGACTTTGGTAAAGTCGTTGACAACCGTCACGCTGACCGAATAGTTGATCGAAGGAGCCTCTTCGACGCAGGAAGAGATCAGGGAAGCACCTCCCGCCAGCAGCAGGAAGGAAAACAACAGGGTAATAATTCTTTTCATAGTCTTTTGGGTATTGATTATTGTTTATTTTCAAAAATGGTATCGAAGCAGAACCCCTGCGGAAAAGAACTGCTTCGGCGCGACGTCGGCGGGATTCAGAATGAAGTCGGCCTCGCCTTTTACGCCCACCGAGAAATCACGGCCCAGATCAGCCTCGACCTGGAGCGACAGCGGAATGAAAGGCTTGACGAAGTTGATGCGGTCGTTGGTCGTCTGCACCTGGCTGCTGAAGGTAACCGTTCCGCCTGCATCGATCTCGACAGGACCGGAAACAGGCGTAGTGGTACCGTTCTGCGTGAGCAGCGTACTGAAGAAGACGCCGTAATCGACGCCGTAGCCGATCGTGCAGCCCACTCCCGTACCAAGGTAGACACCCAGCCATGGCACGGAGAAGCCGGGCAGGAGTTGCAGAAGATCCGCCTCCGCACCCAGCTTGATGTCATGGTGCATCACTTGATAACTGCCATAGGCCTTGACCGGCGCCTCAGCACCAAGCGTTGTAAAAAGTTGTTCGCGACGGTAGGACGCATACTGATAGGCGCCCCCGAAACGGATCAAAGGATTGAGCCGATAATCCACGCCCCCGCCGACGGCAGGTGAGATGTTGAAACCGCGTCGGGCATTGATGTTCTCATAAGCCACACCGGCCGCGACAGATACGCCGCCGTCAGCATGGAGGCTCCAACCTGCCTTGGGCTGCGCTTGCGCGTGCAAGACAAAACAGACAGCCAGCAACAGCAGCAAGCCTGCTTTCATTACCGCGCCACGCAAAGGCGGTGCAATTCGTAGTTTTTTCATAAGCATTAATCTTTAAGATAATTGGTACAAAATTAAAACACCCCCACCGCTGGCGTTAGCATCAGGAGAACCTGTTTTTTCTATCTGGGAACCTTTTACCCGGTCATTCAGGAAGTATGGCCTCTTTTTTGCGACGATACCCTTTCAAAATGACACATATTATGCATTTATTTGGCGGATTGCCCCTCTTGCTGTTGACGGCTGCGCTTAGCGCCTGTGGCACGACAACAAACGTACACATCGAACGGGAAACCGAACAGCCATCCTTCGTCGAAGCCGGAAACGACTTCGCCTTCCGCTTCCTGCGGCAGATTGAACGCAACGAGCCGGGCGACTGGTTCGTCTCGCCGGTCAGCATGCAGTTCCTGCTCGGCATGCTCCTCAGCGGCGCACAGGACGGGACGGCCGACGAAATTGCACGCGTGCTGGGTTATGGCGCCGACGAGATCGACGCGGCCAACGCCTATGCCCGGGCGATGCTGGATTCGCTTCCCTTGCGCGATCCAAAGACAAAGCTCACGCTGGCCAATGCCATCTTCCTCAATGAGCAGGCGAAGCTCAAGCCCTCCTATGTGCAGCAGATGGACGCATACTATGACGCGACCGTCGAGAATCTAGACTTCCGGAACGGAACGGCTTCCCTGAAGCGCATCAACGGCTGGTGCAGCGAAAAGACCAACGGCCTGATTCCCGGCGTCCTCGACAAGGTGGAGCCCGAAATGCTCGCCTACCTGCTCAATGCGCTCTATTTCAAGGGAAGCTGGCAGGATGCCTTCCCGGCGAAACGTACGGAGGAGAAACCCTTCCACCGCGAGCAAGGCGGCGACACGCCGGTCAAGATGATGCAGCAGACCGAACGGTTCCGTTACGGTGAGCACGCGCTGTGCCGCTGCGTCCGGCTGCCCTACGGAAACGGCGCGTTTTCGATGATCGTGCTGCTGCCTGCCGGAGGACGCACCGTCGGCGAACTGGCCGCCGCGCTTGACGCGGACAGCTGGAACGAGATCTGCGCGGGCCAGTACAGCGTGAAAGTCGATCTCTGGCTGCCCCGCTTTGAGACCAAGTACCACGTCAAGCTCAACGATATCCTGTCGGAAATGGGCATGCCGCGCGCCTTCAAGAAAGGAAAGGCCGACTTCAAGGCGATGTCCGACCGCGCCGACTACCTCGACTTCGTCCAGCAGGACGCCGTCATCAAGGTCGATGAAACGGGGTCCGAAGCGGCCGCCATCTCCAGCGCCGGCATGATGATGACCACGGCTGTCGGCCAGCCGCCGCGCATAGTGGAATTCCACGCCGACCGTCCGTTCCTGTATGTCATCACGGAAGCGAAGTCGGGCGCTATCCTCTTTGCCGGAAAGTATACCGGAAAATAACGGCGGCCGGCACGCAAGGTTTCCGGAATCCGGCATTTGATGAAGTAGAACAGACAAAAATCGACAAGATGAAAAGAATCGCCTGGATACTGATGTTTGCACTGCTCCCCTTCCTGACGGTTTCTTGCGGGGAAGTGATTCCGAATGACGACAACGGAGACAATCCGTACAAGCCCCTCTCCCTTTCCACGAAACAGGCTGGCTATGTTGCGGCGGGCAACGACTTTGCCTTCCGCTTCATCGGACAGGTCGCCGACCAGGCGGCAAAGAACAAGGAAGACGCGTGGTTCGTCTCGCCGCTGAGCCTTCAGCTCGCCCTGGGCATGCTCCTCAACGGAGCGCAGGGAGAGACGGCCGACGAGATCTGCGGCCTGCTGGGCTACGGTAAGGGAGAGACAGCCGACATCAATGAGTTCTGCAAGCTGCTGCTCAAGCAGTTGCCCGCCCTCGACAAGAAAACGAAGCTGACACTGGCCAATGCCATCTTCTACAACCAGAAGCTCACGTTGAAGACACCGTTCAAGAACACGGTGACCGATTACTATTCCGCCGAACTCAAGGCGCTCGACTTCACGAAGGGAAAGGCCGCGGCCGGCACCATCAACGACTGGTGCAGCCGGCAGACGAACGGCCTGATCCCCTCGGTTATCGACAATGTGGAGGCCCAGGCGCTGGCCTACCTGATCAATGCGCTGTATTTCAAGAGCGAATGGCGGGAAAAGTTTGACAAGAACCGTACAGAAGCGGAAACCTTCACGCAGGAAGACGGCAAGACCGACAAGGTCAAGATGATGAAACTGGACGGCAAGCAATTCAATTACCGGGAGAGCGATGCGTACCAGGCCATCTGGCTGCCTTACGGAAACGGCGCCTATTCGATGGCCGTGCTGCTGCCGAAGAAGGGCCATACGGTGCAGGAGATTTCCGGACGGCTCGCCAAGGAAGGCATCCGCACAGGCAGTCCAGTGGAAACCGACCTCTGGCTCCCCCGCTTTGAGATGAAGTACCACATCCTCCTCAACGGTATCCTCCAGGATTTGGGCATGAAGCGCAGCTTCAACCCGCAGACCGCCGATTTCCTGGCGATGAGCGAGAAGGCGAGCTACGTGGACTTTGTCCAGCAGGACGCCGTCATCAAGGTGGACGAAGAAGGGACCGAAGCGGCAGCCGTCACCGTCATCGGCATGATGACCACAGCCATCGGACCGTCGGGAAAGGTCGTGTTCCACGCCAACCGCCCCTTCCTTTACCTGATAACCGAATCAAGCACCGGAGCCGTCCTCTTCGCCGGGAAGTATGCCGGAAAATGAGTAACTTTAGCGGATGATTCCCGCCTCTGCAGAAAAGGAAAGAGACTTGATCGAATCGCTTCGCAGGGGCAGTCCCGCTGCGAAGCGTTCTTTCTACGAGCAGTTTCACCGCTATCTGGCTGCCGTATGTGCACGTTATGTCCGGGACGACGAGGCGGTGAAAGACCTTCTGCAGGATACGTTCATCAAGATATACACCCGGTTCGACAGCTTCGCCTACCGGGGTACCGGATCCCTTCAGGCCTGGTGCCGGCGGATTGCCGCCAACGAAGCGCTGCAATACCTGCGGGCGAAAAAGAAGATGCCGCAGACCGATATAGACTTCCTGGGCGAACTGCCCGAACCCGACGAGGCGCCGGACATCGCCGACATCCCGCAGCAGGAACTGCTGGCCATGATACGCAGGCTGCCCGACCGGTACAGGACCGTGTTCAACCTCTACATCTTTGAAGAAATGAGCCACAAGGAAATTGCGGAACAACTGCAGATCGGCGAAAGCACCTCCGCCTCCAACCTGCACCGGGCCAAGGCCCTGCTTTCGCAATGGATCAGAGAATACAGAAACAGAAAGGACCATGAAAGATAAATGGATCGAACCCTTCCAGGACAAGCTCGGCGACTATGAGCTCGATCTGCCCGCGGCGGCACCGGCCCGGCGGTGGACCGGATGGATCCTGCCGCTGCTCACCGGCGCTGCCGCCGCCCTCCTGCTGATGCTTCTGGTCCGGAAACCGGAAACGGAGCGGACGCTCCGGGAGCCGCTGATTGCCGCCCTGCCGGCCACCCTCGCCACGGAAACGCCCTCGTACCTGGCTGCTGCCCGGCCGCTGCCTGACCGGCCGGCCCGCCGCCTGCCTGCCGCTAACGTCTCCCATCCGGGTCCCGTATCCAGTCTTGCCAAACCCGCCGTACCCGCTACGCCGTCCGTCCCGGACGCGGCCGAACCGGAAATCCAACCGGAAGTACAACCGGAAATGCAGCCGGAAGGCCCCGCTGCGCCTGCCGCTGCCAGCCCGGTGTGGGTGGATGAACCGGAATCCGGGCGACAGCCCCGGCTGTCCGCACGCATCCACTTCTCGCCGCTTTCCCTTCGCAACGGCACCACCACCGACGCGGCACCCACCCTCGATGCCGTTTCCACTCGAAAAGGTTCCCCGACCGGACAAACGACAGACTACGCCCTGCTGGGAAACCTGATGGACAACAAGCGTAATCCCGTCAGCAGCCTCCCGGTCAACCTGCTATGCGACCTCCCTGTCAAGACGGGCATCGCCATACAGTTCGAAAACGGCTCACGCCTATCCTGGGAAAGCGGACTCGACTACAGTTTCCACCGCATCCGGGTGTCCGGCCAGAACCAGACTTTCCCCGCGCAAAGCCAGGAGTACCGGCTCCATTATGCCGGCATTCCGCTCAAGGGCATCCTTACCCTGGCTGACTGGAAACGGGGCTCACTCTATGCCGCTGCCGGCGGAGAAGCCGAATGGCTCATAGCCGGCCGGCTCCTGACCCGTGCCGACGGACAGACCGTCGCTTCCGGCCACGTGGAAACGCATCCCGTTTTCTTCTCGCTTACCGGCGCCGCCGGAGCGGAATACGCTTTCTCACCCCGGCTCGGTCTTTACCTCGAGCCCGGTTTCGCCTGGCATATCACGCCTTCGGACAAACTGCCGAACTATTATCGGGAGCACCCGTTCTCCTTCGACCTGCACGTCGGCCTCCGGCTGCGGATGGGACAGGACTGAACCCGTCCGATCCCCGTCCTTTTGGTTTTTCAAACTTTTTGATGTATCTTGCGCCAGACAATGGTGCGATATGTCCCTGACTACCTTATACGCCCTCCTGACCATTCTGGCCGTCAGTGTTTCTGTCGGCCTGGTCTGCTATATACGCTGTCTCCGGAAGCGGGAAAGGGCGGCCAGGGAAGAGATATCGGACAAGCATAATCTCTTGTTTTCCGCAATCTCCCGTAATTATCTGGATGTGGCGGACGTTTCCATTCCCGTCGAGTATTCCGCAAATTGGAAATGCAGCGATATCGTCAGTCTGGTCTCAAACGCCTGCCGCGGTTGCGAGCCGTTCGCGCAGGAAAACGGAATCCGGCTCATTTACGGCCAGCAGAAGGAACCCGTAGAGATCGAACACATCCCCTTTTATACTTACAAGATAGTGGAAGAGCTGATCCGCAACGCCATCAAGTTTTCTCCTTCCGGCAGCGAAGTGCTCATCTCCACCCGATTGAAAGACGGACTCTTGCAAATCTTCGTCAGCGACAAGGGAATCGGCATAACCGCCGAGCAGAAAGAGCATATTTTCAAGCCCTTCTATCAGGTTGACGAAGCCGACGAACAAGGTATCGGCATCGGTCTTCCCCTGACGAAGATGGCGGTAGACGCCATGGACGGCCACCTCGACATCTATAGTTTTCCCAATATCGGATCGACCTTCATCGTCAACATCCCGGTCCAGAAACGGTTTTCCATCCACCTCCCCCGGGAACGGGAGAAAACGCTGTCCCATTCCGAGCGTTCTTTTATCCATAAGTTCTCGACGCTCGTCGAACAGAGCATGGAAAAGGGATCCCGAATCGACTATGATGAAATCGCACGCAGCCTATGCATGTCCAGGCCCCATCTCAACCGGAAGTTGAAAGCTATCACGGGACAGACGACCAGCGAATGCATCCTGCATATCCGGATGTCCGTTGCCAAGAAGCTTTTGGACAACACGGACATTCCCATCGGAGACGTGGCTTTCCGCTGCGGCATGGACCATTTCACCTATTTCAGTTCCCTGTTCAAAAAGACGACGGGAATGACGCCCAGTCAATACAAAAAGCGGAACCGCTGAACCGGAAACGGTCTTTTTCCTCTTTACTGTTCCTTCTATTAAAAATGTCGTCCCCCGATTGAAAACACGTTTGCGCGTGTCCTGTCTATTTTTGCATCCAAACTGGACAACGGCTATGTTTTCAATGAAGAAGAAAGAATATACCGCCCCCTCCGTAATCAAAATCCATCTCCTGTCAAGGCCCGTAACAGACCTGCTGGCGTGATCCATCGTCGACGATACGGCCATTCGGACTACAGGTCAGGAAATCGATGGCTATTTTGACGGGGACGGGAGTTCGTTCAATCACGAATGGATGTAAACGACAATGCAGAACATGTCTTATCTTATTAAGGTGGCCCGAGGGCTTGCCGCCTCGCTTCTTGTGCTCACCGGATGCCAGCATCCGCTTAACCCCACCCGTCAACAAGGTGCGCAAATCCTGTTTGGCGCTATAAGCAGCAATGCCGGCGGGATTGCTACAAAAACCGAATACAGCGGCCGGGACGAGAACGACCGGACAATCAGCGCCGCTTCACGACAGGAAAGGATCAATTGGCTTTCATCCGACCGGATCCGAATCTGGTGCGAACAAGCGACGCTGCTGGAAGGGTCACAGCATTATGCAGATTATCAAATCATTCCGAAAAGCAACACGGGGCAGTACAGCCGGGCGGAAGTCCGACCGGTCGCCGGAAACGGACTGCAGTGGGGCGCCGCAGCCACGCATTATTTTTACGCTCTTTATCCGGCGGAAACCATCGACAACGGAGAGGATGTCCCCCCTGCCACCCTTGAAGCAGCCGGTGGCAACCGTGTACGGATATCCGGTGCCATCCCCGAAGTGCAGACCGTCACGCGTGAAGGCAGCACATTCAGGCCGAATATGAACTATGCATATATGTATGCGGCGAAAACGGCCTATCCTGATGAGAGCGGCAACGTAGACCTGGACTTCAAGCCACTGGTCACGACGCTTCAGTTTTCGATCCAGACCCTTTCGTCCAACGGGCTGCCGGCAAGCAAACGCCTGACGACCGTCACGCTCAAGTCGGAGGAGACCCCGTTGTGCGGTGATTTTGAAGCGCTGGTTGACGCGAGTGGCACCCCGACCGTTTCCACAAGCGACATCGGAAAAAGCATCCGGATTGACCTGGGATCCGGCATTTCGCTAAGTTCTACAGAACCTTGCACGCTGACCGTGTTCACTCTGCCTGTCCGGCAGGAACGCCTCACGCTCGAACTGGGTCTCTCCGACGGAACGAGCCGCTCGCTGGAACTGAAAGAAAACGGCGTGTGGATATCCGTCGATGCCATGAAAAAAATCTATGTCAACAGCCTGGGCGTTCCCAACAATGTATGGACGTATTCGCTCGATCCGATTGCCGAATTCCCGGTTACCGGAAGCAGTGTACTGAGAGACACGGCAAAGACTGTAGACGTGCGCCTGAAACGCACGAACGGGGCCACAACAGAACCTGTAGCCTGGAAAGCCTGGTACTGTCCGACAGATTCAGACGATCCTTCCGACTGGCGCGAAGACTGGGGCAGCAACTGGGTTCGGCTATCCCAGTACGAAGGAGACGGATACACGTCCGTCAACGTTGTCGCCAAAGCCACGGTTCTTGACGGACTGGCAATGTATCCCGGAACGAACGCGACGGAAATGATCAACACCCTGAAAACCAGACGCCTCGGCGGTGCTTCGGAAACCACGCCGCTCGACCTTTCGGCCTACGACTTTCTTTCTCATTCCCGCAACCTCCCCGCTGAAACAGCCAACTGCTATGTGATCAACGGTTACGGATGGTTCGCCTTCCCCTTGGTCTATGGAAATGCCGTACAAGGAGGTATGGCAACCGCCGATCCCTATACGGGCATTGCCACAGGCAACAACAATCCGCTCGCAGGGTTCGTCAATGCCGACGGGGCGCCGATTGCAAGCCCCTTTATCCTGGACGATCCGAATCTCGACACAAGCGAATCGATTTCTGCCCGCATTGTCTGGCAGGACACCGATCAAACCTTTGAAATCATCAAAGATGAAGATGTTCATATCATCAACGCCCCTTCAGGATCAACGCTTTCATGCAAATATCTCCTTTTCAATATTGAAGCAGACAATATCAAACCCGGGAATGCCCTCGTAGCCCTGTATGACGATGGAAAGGGGAAAATCCTCTGGAGCTGGCACATCTGGGTAACGGACGAAGCCTTCTACACCCAGTCCGTCGCAACCGCTGATCCTTCCATTACGACCAACCTTTTGAACTGCCCGCTTGGCTGGACTCCGCCCATTTCCTATTCGCAGGGATCTGCTGATGCACGAAGTCAGTACATCGTTATTACGCGAGCCTCAGATGGCGTGAAGATGGGGTCCTTCCGTGTGAGCCAGTCGGATTACGCACTACCCCTGGTCAACGCAGACCATTATTCACATACCTATTATCAATGGGGACGGAAAGACCCGTTCCTTCCGTCGCTGGGACACAAGGGAAACAGGGCATACACATCCCGTTACTATTGTATACACGCTTCCGACGCCACGCTTGCCGGCATGCCGTCTGAATATCCGACATACACGTCCGATGGCACGCGCAAGTTGTTGTGGATGCACCGGAACCCCTGGCGCTACGTTTTTACCGCACAACGGCTCCCGCATTATGGGAACCAATGGAACGCACATAACGGCGGATTCGGGGATGCGCCCGTAGTCAAGAGCGTCTATGACCCCTGCCCCCGTGGATTCAAAGTACCACGACGTTCTGCTTTTTCCGGTTTCACAGGAAGTGGATCTTCAAACGTGCTGGGTGAGTGGGTAAATGCGGCGAATGAATACCCCGCAGGGATGAATCTGACGACAACCCATTCAAACAACGACAAGAACTGCTATTTCCCGGCTTCGGGCTTACGGGGGAACGTTTCCAGTGAACTGCTGAATCTGAAGGGTACGACGTACGAATATGGTTACTCCTGGACGGCCGCTCCCTATCAGACCTCATCCAGCACTTTTACTTGCATGGGCTTGTATTTTACCGGAATACGGCATCTGATAACAACCTATATGCCGGCCGCCAACGGCTTTCCTGTCCGTCCCGAAAAAGACTAGGGCCTATCGGGTCATGACGGCGTTCCAGACGGCACGCCGGAGCGTCCCGTTTTCATCGTCCTGGTCGTACTCCCAGTACATCAGGCCGCCAAGCCCCTTTGCGCGTGCCCAGCTTCCCTTGGCGGCAATGCTGCGGGGATTGTCGTAGCCGCAGACGAAAGCGCCGCTCATCGTTTCCACATAAGGGCACTGCGCCGTTTCGTCCCACTGGTTGCGACGGTATTTGCGGCGGTCGAGCTGCAGGATGGCCTTGTAGGAGATGGCGGTCGGCGACTGGCTGAACGAACACCGTCCGTAGAAGGGAATGCCGATCACCAGTTTTTCCGGGCGGACCCCCGCATCGAGATATGCCTGCACCGAACGGGCGCAGTCCATATAGGCCCGGCTGTCGGACAGGGCCGAGTGATGGTGCGGCGCCTCGTCCAGGTCGTACGTCATCACGTGCACAAAGTCGACATACGGATCCATCGCCTTGATGTCGATGTAGCGCCAGCCGTTCGTGACGGCCGTCCTGTCCTTGCAGTAGCCCGCATACGATAGCAGGTAGTCCGTACCCAGGGTTTCCCGCAGCTGCTTGACCAGCAGGACGTAGTTGTCCGTATCGACGCTTGGGTCGCAGGCCGCGCCGCTCCACGACAGGCCGGGGAACTCCCAGTCGAGGTCGATGCCGTCGAGCCCGTACAGTTCCAGGAAGGCCAGACAGTCTTCGGCAAAGCGTTTCCGGCTCTCTTCCTGCTTGCAGAGGGCCGAGAAACTGCCGCCCTGCCTGTTGTCGGAATTGGAGACGCTATGGGTGAAGCTCAGGGAAATCTTCACGTCCGGATTACGCTGCTTGAGCGCGACGATGCGCTCGAACCGGGCCTGGCTGCCCTGCACCTTGAACCCCTGGTATATGCCGTCCGCCATATACAGTTCGGCGAAGGCATAGTTGATATGCGTCAGCACTTCGACCTCGGGTATCCGGTCTCCGTAGTACGTCACGTAGGCCGTGACGTGGCGGCCGTCGTCGATGCGCTCGTTGGGTACGGCGTACGGCTCTATGATTTCCGGGTCGATCTCCTCTTCGGGGACGGGATGCGTCAAGATAGGCTCTTCTTCGCACGATACGGCCGCCAGGGCTGCGAGCAGGAGCACGCACAGGCATTTACTCTTCATAAAGCAGATAGGGCTTTCGCTGTTCCTTGAAAGAGGCCACGTCCTCCGACCACATCGCCTTGATTTCGGCGGCTGAAGCGCCTTCCTCAATCATCTTGCGCACGTAGTCGCGGCCGATCAGCAGTTCGAAGAACGAACGGAAGAAGTGGTCGCCCATATGCAGGTTGCGGTAGGCGTCGATCACGTATTCGAGGTTGATGCCGGCCGCATTGACGGCCTCGTCGGACGGTTGGGTGCGCAGGTCCACGCCGAAGCATTCCTGGTCAAGCTGCGGGGGGTTCTTTGCGCCTTCGATGCTGCGCGGGGTGAAGGAAAAGCGGCAACCCTTCATGTTCGGATGGCCGTACAGCTGGAAGGGCGTGTCCGTGCCGCGGCCCAGGCTGACCGGTGTCGCTTCAAAGTAGCAGAGTGACGGGTACAGATATACGGACCGCATGTCGGGCAGGTTGGGTGACGGTTTGACGGGCAGCACGTAGCGGGAACGATGCGTGTAGTTGCGGCACTTGACGACGGTCAGGTCGCAACGGACGCCGCCGGGCAGCCATCCTTCGCCGTTGATCATCTGCGCCAGTTCGCCCAGCGTCATGCCGTGGCAGACGGGAATCGGGTACCCGCCTACGCCGGACTTGTATTTCAGGTCGAGAATCGGGCCGTCCACGTAGAAGCCGATCGGGTTGGGACGGTCGAGGATGACCATCTGCTTGCCGTGTGCGGCGCAGACAGCCATCATCTTGCCCATCGTCACATTGTACGTATAGAACCGGCAGCCCACGTCCTGGAGATCGAAGACCAGCACGTCGAATTCGGACACCGCCTCGTCGGACGGCACGCCGCCCTTCCCGTCATAGAGTGAACGGATGGGTACGCCGGTGAGGCCGTCCACGGAACTGGCCACGCGTTCGCCTGCATCCGCCGTACCGCGGAAACCGTGTTCCGGCGAGAAAATCGAAACCACGTTCACGCCCAGGGCGAGCAGCGTGTCGAGCACGTGCCGCTCCGGCGTGACCATACCGGTCTGGTTCGACAGGATCGACACGCGCCGGCCTTCGAGCAGCGGAAGGTAGGCCTCGATGTCCGTGGCGCCCGGGAGGATGTCGGGCGTGGCGGCATAGGACCGGGCGAGCGGCTGCCTGCCGCAGGCGGCCAGGGAGGCCAGCAGGGAGGCCAGCAGGAGGATTCGTTTCATATCGTTCAGAATAACAACGTTCTGGTCTCGGCGTCATCGATGCGGATCCGCACGCGCAGCGTGTCTTCGGGGAGCAGTTCCTCGATCTGTTCGGGCCACTCGATCAGGCAGCGCGCACCGGAGTCGAAATACTCGAACAGCCCGATGTCCAGGGCTTCGGAAAGCCGGTTGATCCGGTAGAAGTCGAAATGGAAGACAGGCTCCCCGCATCCGTCGCGGTATTCGTTGACGATGGTGAACGTGGGACTGTTGACGACGTCCTGCACGCCAAGCGCCTCGCAAAGGGCGGTGATGAACGTGGTCTTCCCGGCGCCCATCGAGCCGTAGAAGGCGATGATGCGGTGCGCCCCCGCCTGTTCGAGAAAGGCGTTTGCCGCCTGGGGGAGGCCGGCTGTCCCGTGCACGATGATTTCCGACATACCTTGCAAAGATAGCAAATTATCGGGATGCCCGTCATTATTTCTTGGTATTGCCGCGCAAGTGGATAATGACGACCTTTGCCATATGTTTCACCGGAGTTTGACATTGAATGAACTGCAGGTCGGCCAGTGGGCGCGGATCCTGAAAGTGGGCGGCAGCGGCGCGCTCCGCCAGCATTTTCTCGATATGGGCATGATTCCCGGCACCGTACTGCAACTGACCAAGCTGGCGCCGTTGGGCGATCCCATGGAACTGCTGGTCAACGGTTACGTGCTGTCGCTCCGCAAGGCCGATGCGGCGCGGATCGAGGTAGAGCCGGCCGAGCCGGCCGAGCCGGTCAAGGCGCCCGACGAGCCCCACGAAGAGGATCACCCGGGATTGGGTGAAGGCGGAAAATACCACGACAAGGAGCATGCGCACGCCCTGCCCAAGGGGACGACGCTCACCTTTGCGCTGGCGGGCAACCAGAACTGCGGCAAGACAACCCTGTTCAACCAGCTTACCGGTTCCAACCAGCACGTGGGCAATTTCCCCGGCGTAACGGTCGACCGGAAGGACGGCTCGATCCGCCGGCACCCCGGTACCCGCATCACCGACCTGCCCGGCATCTATTCCCTCGCGCCCTATACGTCCGAGGAGATTGTCTCGCGCGATTTCATCCTGAAGGAGAAACCCCACGCCATCATCAACATCGTCGATGCCACCAACATCGAACGGAATCTGTACCTCACGATGCAGCTGATGGAACTCGATGTACCGATGGTGTTGGCCCTCAATATGATGGACGAGGTGCGCGGCAACGGCGGTTCCATCCGCGTCAACGAGATGGAGGAGGCGCTCGGCCTGCCGGTCGTGGCCATTTCCGCCGCCCGGAACGAAGGTGTCGAGGAACTGGTGGAGCACGCCGTCCACGTCGCCCGTTACCAGGAGAAGCCTGCCCGCCAGGATTTCTGCGACGAACGGGATCACGAAGGTGCGGTGCACCGTTGCCTGCACGGCATCATGCATCTGGTGGAGGATCACGCGCGCAACGCCGGCCTGCCGGTCCGCTTTGCGGCCAGCCGGCTCATCGACGGCGACGCGGCTGTCGAACAGGCCCTGGACCTGCAGCGGAACGAAAAGGAGATGATCGAACACATCATCGTCCAGATGGAGGAGGAACGGGGACTCGACCGCCAGGCCGCGATGGCCGACATGCGGTTCTCGTTCATCCGGAAGCTTTGCAACAAGACGGTGATCAAGCCGCAGGAAAGCAGGGAATACCAGCGCAGCCGCCGTATCGACCGCGTGCTCACAGGCCGCTGGACGGCGCTTCCGATCTTCCTGGCGGTCATCTCGCTGGTTATCTGGCTGTCCATCGACGTGCTCGGGGCTCCGCTCCAGGATCTGCTGGATAGGGGTATCCAGTGGCTGGGGGGACGGACCGATGCCGGTATGGAACGCTGGGGCGTCGCCCCGGCCGTCCGTTCGCTGGTGGTCGACGGCATCTTCGGCGGCGTGGGCACGGTCATCAGTTTCGTGCCGATCATCATCATCCTGTTCTTCTTCCTGTCCCTGCTCGAAGACAGCGGCTATATGGCCCGCGTGGCCTTCGTGAGCGACAAGCTGTTGCGGCAACTCGGCCTGACCGGCCGCAGCATCGTGCCGCTGCTCATCGGTTTCGGCTGCAGTGTCCCGGCCGTGATGGCCACCCGTACGCTGCCTTCGGCCCACGACCGGCGGCTGACCGTCCTGCTGACGCCGTTTATGAGCTGTTCGGCGAAGATTCCGATCTACGCTTTCTTTTCCGCCGCCTTTTTCCCCGGCCACGGCGGCATCGTGCTGGTGATCCTGTATCTGTCGGCAATCCTGATCGGCATCCTGGTGGCGCTGCTGTCCAAGTGGATCCATCCGGACAACCATCCGGCGCCCTTTGTGATGGAACTGCCGAACTACCGCCTTCCGGGCGTGAAGAACGTGGCGCACCTGCTCTGGTACAAGACCCGCGATTTCCTGCAGCGTGCCTTCACGGTCATCTTCGTGGCCTCGATCGTCATCTGGTTCCTGCAGTCATTTGACTTCCGGCTTACGATGGTCGAAAACGGGGAGGGCAGCATGCTGGCGCAGATTGCCGGCTTGATTGCACCGGTGTTCGGCCCGCTCGGCCTGGGAGACTGGCGCATCGTCACGGCGCTCATCACGGGTTTCCTGGCCAAGGAAGCGGTGGTCTCGACGCTGGAAGTGCTTGGTGTGACGGCGGCCCTGACAACGCTGACGGCCATCCCGATGCTGGCCTTCTGCCTGCTCTATACGCCTTGCGTAGCGGCAATCGCCGCCGTGAAGCGGGAACTGGGCGGTAAGCTGGCTGTCTGGATGGTCATTTTCCAATGTCTTGTCGCCTGGCTGGCGGCCTGGCTGGCCTATCAGGCGGCAGGCCTGTTCATCGGATAGTCTGCATGGCCATGAACCTTCCGACCCTCATCGTCTTGTTGCTGATTGCAGCGGCCCTGTTCCTGGCGCTGTGGCTCAACCGGCGCAGCGGCCGAAAGCTGACCGATTGCGGCAGCGGTTGCGGGTCCTGCCGCGGTTGCGACAACATGAAAAAGAAAAAGGTGCTGGGAAAGGACGGTCGATTCGAAAACTAAAGAGGAGTATTTGCTGTCCGGACCTTTCCTCAGCACCTTGGCACACAGACACAGGATAACAGATGAATCATCTGCGGGATGAACGTTTCAGGAGTTTCTTGAGTCTCAACCTGCGGGGGCACTTCTTTCCTTCTTTGGAGTCCGGCCGCTCTTCCGCTTCGGACGTTTCCTTTTGAATCAACTCTTCCACCCGTTTGTCAATGATGTCCTGAATGGCATCTCCGCATACTGGCTGCTGCCTCAAACGATCATTGTCTTCCATTTTTTTAGCAAAGGTAGCCTATTCCGTCCCCGTCCGTTATCAATTAGGGAACCGATTTTTAAAAAAGGGGGACATCTTTGCGGGCTTTGTTATAATGGGGGCTTCCGGCGGTCGAGAAAGCGGAAGCCGGCGGCTTCCAGCAGATGGGCGGGCTGGATATCGGATGCGCCCGCCAGGTCGGCAATGGTACGGGCGACCTTCAGGATGCGGGTATAAGCGCGGGCGGAAAGGCCCATCCGGTCGAGAATCTTTTCCAACGTCTCAAGGCACGCATCGGACAGCCGGCAGAACCGTTCTACCTGCCGTGCGTTCATCGCCGCATTGGTATGGATCCCTTCTCCGGCAAACCGGAATGCCTGGACATGTCGTGCCTGCGCCACCCGCCGGGCGATGGCTGCACTGCTTGTTTCGGGCAACGGCGCCGCAGGCGCCGACAGGCCGAGCAGTTCCGCGGCCGAAAGGCTCCGCACCCAGACCTGCAGGTCGATGCGGTCCATCATCGGTCCGGAAATCCGGGACAGATACCCTTCCACGGCGCCGCGCGAGCACGTACAGCGGCCGGTTTCGTCGCCATAATACCCGCAGGGGCAGGGATTCATCGAAGCGACGAGCATGAAGTGGGCCGGATATTCGACCTTGTACCGGGCCCGGGAAATGGTGACGCGGCCGTCTTCCAACGGCTGACGGAGCGCATCGAGCAGGCCGCGGCTGAACTGCGCGATCTCATCGAGGTACAAGACACCGTTGTGTGCCAGGGAGATTTCGCCGGGACCCGCCTGCGGGCCCCCGCCAATCAGCGACACCAGACTGGCGCTATGGTGCGGCGCCCGGAAGGGCCGTTCCTGCGGCAGCCCCCCGGCGGGGACGCCCCGGCCGGCCACGGAATAGATCTTGCCGGTCTCGATGGCCTCTTCGCGCGTCATCGGAGGCAGGATGGAAGGCAGGCACGAAGCCATCAGGCTCTTTCCGCAGCCCGGACTGCCGACAAGGATCAGATGGTGCCCGCCCGCAGCGGCGATCTCCAGCCCCCGCTTGGCCACGTGCTGGCCACGTACCTGCCGGAAGTCGTTTCCGCTCGGCCGGCATGCGGTCTCCGGCTGCCGTCGCACGCGCAGATGCGCACACGACTCGCGCTGCGTGAGCACTTCGATGGCTTCGCCGAGCGTTGAAACCCCATAAACCGCCAGCCCTTCCACTTCCGCCGCCTCCTGCGCCGAACCGGCCGGAAAAATGCAGCCGCGAAAGCCTTCCTTCTGCGCCTGCAGCGCGACCGGCAGCACACCGTTGACCGGACGGATCCTGCCGTCCAGCGCCAACTCCCCCATGATGACATACGCACCGCAGTCCTCGGTCCGGATCTGCTCCGACACCGCCAGGAGTCCCAGCGCGATGGCCAGGTCGTAGGCAGACCCCTCCTTGCGGATGTCGGCCGGGGCGAGGTTCACGACAATCCTGCGGCCCGGAATCCGGAAGCCGTATGCGGTGAGCGCCGTGACGACGCGGAGCAGGCTTTCCCGCACGGCGCTGTCGGGAAGGCCCACGAGATGGATGCCGATTCCTGTGGAAAGGTCCACTTCCACCGTAACCACCACCGCCTCGACCCCGATGCAGGTGGCGCAATAGCATTTGTTCAGCATGATTCGTCCTGTTTGGGTGTTTCCGCAAAGATAACACGGCCCGGACGCAAGAAAAAAAACGGCTAATAGATTAACCGTTTTCCAAATTTCAGCAAGAATATGCAGATTTTTTCCGGAAGGATCAGAGCTTGAAACGCAGGCCAACTTCCAGGCGGGCCTGCAGCGGCTGCTGCGTACGGATGCTCAGCGGCTGACTGTTGTCGAAGAAATACACCAGGCTCGGATCGAAATAGAGTCCCAGGCGCGGTACGAACCAGTACTCGGCGCCGAGACCCGCCCGGGCCGACCACTGCAGGCCGCCGACCTTCTCGCTGAGCGTGTTGCTCGCATAGACATAGCGCTGGGCCACGCATTTCTCCACGGCGGCGCCGGCCGACGCATAGAACCCGAAGGAAGGCGTCTCCACCAAATGCAGCGACAGCGACAGCGGAATGCCGACATAGTGAAGCTGGTTGTAGGCCCCGTCGTATCGGACCTTGTCGACCAGCATGTCATACTGGGAAACCAGGTACGAGTACGTCAGGCCGGTGGCGACCGACAGGCGGCCGGACACCGGGACTTCGACCTGCAGGCCCAGGCTCAGCGGCGAGAAGAACCGGGGCGTCCCGGCGACAGGCTCCACCGAAGATTCGGCGCGGTTGCCGGTCTGGGAGGAGCTGTGCATCGGACTCGCCTTGTACATAAGGTCCCCGTCGGAGGCGACGGTGGTAAGATTGGATAATATGGATAGTTTGGATGTGTGTGTCTTGCGTTCGGGGACGTCTTCCACCCAGAAGTCGGCGGGTACGGGTTCCTGTGCGACAGGCTCGGTTACCGTTTCGGGCTCTGTCACCGTTTCCGGTTCGGTTTCCGGCTGCACCATTTCCGTTTCGGGTTCCGTCACCGTTTCGGCGGCGGGAACCGTGGCGGGCTTCGTCACGACGGCCTGTGCAACGGCCTGCTTCTTCGTGAAGGCGGCAATCTGTTCGGCGATCGGGGCGATCTCTTCGGACGGGGCGGCCTGCAGCGGCTGTTGTGAAGGCTCCACCCGGGCTGTCTGTACCGGAGCCGGAACCTGTTTTTCAGGTTTCGGATCCCGGAAGGCGAGGAATGCGACGGCGAGGCCGGCTGCCGCCGCGACGGCAGCCGTCGCAAACCGGCGCACCAGCACCCGGCGATGCCTGCGCGCCAGCCCCTTGCTGATGCCTTCCCAGACATCGGGCGCCGGCACGGTCACGCCGGAAAGGCGATCGCGCAGCATCTTGTCGAAATCTTTATTTTCCATTATATAACTCTTTTATCTTTCTCTGCAACAGGCTTCGCGCACGGCTCACCTGGGAACGGGAGGACTGCTCGGTCATCCCGAGCGCCTTCGCCACCTCGGCGTGCGTGTAGCCTTCCAGCACGAACAGGTTGAAGGCGCTGCGCAGGCCCGGCGGCAGCTGTGCCACCAGGTCCAAGATCTCTTTTGTCCCAAGCTGCTCCAGCACGCCGTAATCCACCGTCCCGCCCAGTTCGGGCGCCTCGGCAATGTCTTCTGTAAACCGGAGCGCATCCGACTTGCGGAGGCGCATCAGGCAGGCATTGACGAAAATCTTCCGCATCCATCCCTCGAAAGAGCCTTCTCCCTTGTAGGTGCCAATCTTGTCAAAGACCGTCAGGAAACCGTCCTGCAGCACATCCTTCGCATCTTCCCGCCCGAGATAACGCAGACACACCGGATACATCACCGATGCATAGCGCTCATACAGCAGCTGTTGCGCTCCCCGTTCCCCACGGGTGCAGCCGGCAATCAGTTCTGCTTCGGTATATCTGGAAGAATCCCTCATCGCTGCTATTTATAGATGCAGGAGCAGGGGCGAATGTTGCGTGTTCCCTGCAAAAAAAAATGTGGTTTGTTTTTTGTTCAGCGTTTAACCACTATTTTTGTAACGAATTTAGAAAAAAAGATGGATAGTTCAAGTTTTTTGCGCAAGATTGTGGTGGGAATCGTCCTTTTGTGCGCCTGTTTCAATCTCCCGGCCCAGTCCGTCAAGTATATCGACGCCCTGAAATATTATCAGCAGGGAGACCGCGCCGAAGCGCGCAGCCTCTTCCTGGAAGAGGTCCGCGAAAACCCGTCCAACGATGCGGCCTGCTACTACCTGGGCATGCTCTGCGCCGCCGAACCGGACAGCAGGGCGGAGGCGGAATCCTGGCTCAGGAAAGCCGTCTCGCTGGCACCCGGCAACTTCTGGTACAGCTATACGCTGGCGCTCTACTACCTGCATACCGACCGGCAGGAACTCGCCGTCCCGATGCTCGAAACCCTGGCGGCGGACTATCCGAAGAAAAGCGACCTCTATCTCGACCTGATCAACGTCTACCTCTCCGACAACGACCTGGACAAGGCGCTGGCCACCCTCGACAAGATCGACGCCATCAAGGGAAAGACCGAAGTGGTGGGACTCACCCGGACCGAACTCCTGCTCAAGCGGCCCGATGCGAATCCGGACAGCGTATATGCCGCGCTCGCCCGCTATTATGAGGAATGCCGCACGCCGCGCCTGGCATCGGTCCTGGGGGACTTCTACGCCAGCACCTACCGCGACTCGCTGGGACTGGGCTATTACGAGGAAGCCCTTGCCATGGAACCCGACTACACGCCGGCCTGGTATGGCAAGGCGGCCGTCTACCAGGTGCTCCGCCAGTACGACAACTTCTTCAACAGCCTCTCGCACGTGATGAAGGATCCCTACGTCCAGCCCGAAGCCAAGGCCGGACAGGTGGAACAGCTGACGTCCAATCCGCAGTTCGTGCGGACGTTCATCGACGATTTCGACCAGATGATGCTCGACCTGCGCGCCGCCCATCCCGCCGACAGCACGATCAACGCCCTGACCGGCGGCTACTATTACCGGACAGGCCGCCCGCACCTGGCCATCGAGGTGATGCGCCAGAACGCGGAGCAGCATCCCGGGAGTTCCGACGCGGCGCTCCAGCACCTGATCCTCCTCTACTACCAGCAGACCTGGCAGCCGCTGGCCGAACAGGCCACCGCGGCGCTCGTGCGCTTCCCCGACAATGCCGACATCCTCCAGCTGCGGGCCATCGCGAACAGCCAGCTGAACAAATACCGGTCTGCCCTCGACGACTACGAAACCCTGCTGCGGATCCATGCGAAGGACACCACCGTCGTCAAGGTGACCTGCTCCGCCATCGGCGACATCTACTACAAGTTCGGTGAAAGCAAGAAGGCCTTCAAGTACTATGAGAAGGCCCTCCGCATCGACCCGGACTACAACCCCGTGCTCAACAACTACGCCTATTACCTTTCCCTGGAGGGGAAACGCCTCAAGAAAGCCAAGGAGATGAGCCGAAAGACCATCACCTCCGAGCCCGACAATCCCACGTACCTCGACACGTATGCGTGGATCCTGCACCTGCTCGGGGAGGACATCGAGGCCAAGGCGATCTTCAAGCACGCGATGCTCTACGGCGGAAAGGAAAGCCGCACGATCCTCGAACACTACGCCACCGTACTGGAAAAACTCGGCGAGAAGGACCTGGCGAACATCTATTTCAACCAGGCCGCCGCCCTGAAGGAGGAAGAATGACGATGAACCGGAGCCTCCTTCTCACCCTGGTGCTGCTACTGCTCGGAACGGCTGCCTTCGGACAGGACGTGTCCCGGCAGACGGAGCGCAAGCGCCAGATCGAGGAGGAGATCAGTTTCATCGACAAACAGCTGAAGTCCATCACCAGCAAGCAGAAAGCCACCACGGAACAGCTCTCGCTCATCCGCAAGCGCGTCACCAACCGGCAGGCGCTGATCAGCGACCTCGACCGGCGCATCGCCGTCGTCAACGACCAGATGACGGCCAAGCAGCGCGAGATCAACCGGATCCAGAAGGAACTCGACACGCTGGAGACCTACTACGAGAAGCTCATCTACAACACCTACAAGAACCGCGACACCAAGGTCTGGTTCCTGTACATCCTTTCCAGCGAGAACCTGGGACAGGGATACCGGCGGTTCTCCTTCCTGAAGAGCCTCGCCGGCGAAGTGGGCGTCCAGGCGGAAAAGATGCGCGACAAGCAGGCGGAACTGCAGGCCGAACGGGAAAAACTCGCCGCCATCAAGGCCGACGCACAGACAACCCGGAACGAACGCGAGGCCGAGTACCGCAAGCTGCAGGCCGAGGAGCGGCAGTCGAAGGAGGACATGAAGCGCCTGGCCCGGAGCGAAAAGCAGTACCGCGACGAACTCGCCGCCAAGAAGAAGGAAGTGGACCGCCTGAGCCGGGAAATCCAGAAGATGCTCAAGAGCACCGTCACGGAACAGAAGAAGGACAACACCCGCATCGACACGGCGCTCTCCGGCCAGTTCGCGCAGAACAGGGGCCGGCTGCCCTGGCCGCTCAAGCAGGGCGTCATCACGGAACGCTTCGGGGTTCACAATCATCCCGTCTACAAGAACCTGAAGCTGCCCGACAACCCGGGCGTCACCTTCTCCACCGTCCGGGGCGCCGAAGTCTTCTGCGTCTTCGACGGCGAGGTGCGCAAGGTCTTCGTGATGCCCGGCTACAACCAGTGCGTGCTGATCCAGCACGGCGAATACTTCACCCTCTACTGCCGGCTGGCGAAAGTCAGCGTGAAGGCCGGACAGAAGGTCGCCACCGGCGAAAAGCTGGGTACACTGGAGGCCGACGGGAACGCCTCCTCCCTGCATTTCCAGCTCTGGAAGGGTACCGACAAACAGGATCCCGAGAAGTGGCTCCGGCGTTAATAATGGAAGCTGCTGCCCCCGATGAACTCCCGGATGATGGACGTCGGCGGGATGTGGCGCACGTCGACCGGCGTCATGGCGATGACGCTGCGGATCAGGTTGAGCAGCCGGTTCGCCTCACCATAGGCGGGTGAACCGGATGGAATCATCTGCAGCAGCGGCTCCGCATAGCACTTGAGCATCGGAATCTCATAGAACAGCGCTGAATTGAATGCGGCGTCAGCCTGCTTCTTAAAGGGCAGGATGTGCTTTTCCTCGCCGGCGCGCACGCTCGGCCAGCGGAGGATCGTATCTTCCGCCGTCATCCCGCGGAACTGGTTGTCCCGCACCATCCGGCGCATCAGCCGGTAGTCCTGCGCCTGCATCCGCGTCTCCCGGTCGATGGAGATCGGCGTCAGCACAGATACATAGAGCTGGAACTTCTCGTCACGCGGAATCTGCGGCGTCAGCGCGGGGTTCAGGCCGTGGATGCCCTCCATGATCAGCACGTCGTTTTCCGTCAGCTGCAGGAACTGGCCCACGAACTTGCGGGAGCCAGAGGCAAAGTCGTATTTCGGAATCTCGACCCGCTGTCCGGAGAACAGCTGCTCGAGCTGCTGGTTCAGGAACGGCACGTCGAGCGCTTCCAGGCATTCGAAATCGTATTCCCCGTTCTCGTCGAGCGGCGTTTCCACGCGGTTGCGGAAATAGTCGTCGAGCGAGATGACGATGGGGTTGAGACCGTTGACCCGCATATGGAGGGCGAGCCGCTTCGACGACGTGGTCTTTCCGCTACTGGACGGACCGGCAATCAGCACGAGGCGGACGCCCGGACGTTCGGCGATCTTGTTGGCGATCTCCGCATAGCGGTGGTCGTGCAGGGTTTCACTCAGGTTGACCAGGTAACGGGCCTTTCCGCTGGCAACGGCGTGGTTGAGCGAAGTCACGTTGTTCTCGCGGAAGACGGTCCGCCACATCGACATTTCTTTTACCATAGTATCTTTTTTAAATATTGTCCGGTATAGGAGCCGGGGACGCAGGCCACCTGTTCCGGCGTTCCGGCCGCAACGATCGTTCCACCGTCCCGGCCGCCTTCGGGGCCGAGATCGATGAGCCAGTCCACCGACTTGAGGATGTCCAGGTTGTGTTCGATGATGACGACGGTGTTGCCCTTGTCCACCAGCCGCTGCAGCACGCCGATCAGCACCTGGATGTCTTCGAAATGCAGTCCGGTGGTCGGTTCGTCGAGCAGGTAGAGCGTTTCGCCCGTGTCGCGCCGGGCGAGTTCGGCGGAGATCTTGAGCCGCTGGCTCTCGCCGCCGCTGAGCGTGGTGGCGGGCTGCCCGAGCGTCAGGTAGCCGAGGCCCACTTCTTCCAGCGTCCGCAGTTTCTGGGCGATGGACGGGATGGCGTCGAAGAAGGCGGCGGCCTGCGAGATGCTCATGTCGAGCACTTCGCTGATGTTCTTTCCCTTGTAGCGGACGGCCAGGGTGTCGGGCTTGTAGCGGCGGCCGCCGCATTCCTTGCAGGTCACCTGGGCCGAGGGCAGGAAATGCATCTCGATGAGCTGGAGCCCGGCGCCCTTGCAGGCTTCGCAGCGTCCGCCCTTCACGTTGAAGGAGAACCGGTTGGCCTTGAAACCGCGGATCTTGGCATCGGGCGTCTGCTCGAAGAGGCGGCGGATGTCGGTCATCACGTCGGTGTAGGTGGCCGGATTGCTGCGCGGGGAGCGGCCGATGGGCGACTGGTCGATCTCGATGATCTTGTCGATGTTCGCCATGCCGTCGATGCGGTCGTAAGGGAGGACCGGGTACCGGGAACGGTAGAGCCTGTTGCTGATGGCCGGCATCAGCGTTTCGTTGATGAGCGACGATTTGCCGCTGCCGCTCACGCCGCTGACACCCACCAGCAGGCCGAGCGGCAGGTCGAGCGTCACGTCCTTGAGGTTGTTGCCCCGCGCGCCCTTGACCGTGATGAATTTCCCGTTGCCCGGGCGGCGCTGCGCCGGAATCTCGATCCGCTTGCGGCCGAGCAGGTAGTCGATGGTCGGGCTCTGTCCGGGCGGGACGTCGCCGATCGCGTCCGGCCGTCCGTTGTAGAGCAGGTAGCCGCCCTTCTCGCCGGCGCCGGGCCCCAGGTCGACCAGCCAGTCGGCGCTGCGCATCATCTCTTCGTCGTGCTCGACCACCATCACGGAGTTGCCTTCGTCGCGCAGGGCCTTGAGCGACTCGATGAGTTTCCGGTTGTCGCGCTGGTGGAGGCCGATGCTCGGCTCGTCGAGCACATAGAGCACGCCCACCAGCTTGGAGCCGATCTGCGTGGCCAGGCGGATGCGCTGGCTCTCGCCCCCGCTGAGCGTACGGGTGGCGCGGCTGAGGGAAAGATACTCCAGACCCACGTCCTTCAGAAAGCCGATGCGGGCGGAGAGCTCCTTGAGGATGTCGGTGGCGATGGCCAGCTGCCGCTTCGACAGGCGGGCGGGCAGGGCCTGCACCCATTCGTAGAGACGGGCTATGTCCATGTCGGACACCTCGGCGATGTTCTTCCCGTCGATCTTGAAATACAGGGCCTCCGGCTTGAGCCGGGTGCCGCCGCAGACCGGGCAGGTCATTTCTTCCAGGAACAGTTCCTTGCGTTTCTGCTTCCAGGGGCTGTCTTCGTCTTCCGGTTCGGCGGACAGCTGCGAGAGGATGCCCGGGAAGGTGGACATCTCCATATCCGAATCCGTGCCGATCCGCAGCAGCTCGTCGGAGCCGTAGAGGATCATCTGCAGCGCCTCTTCCGGAATGTCGCGGATCGGGTCGTGAAGCGAGAACCGGTAGCGGCGGGCGATGGCTTCCAGGTAGCGGAAAAGGGTGTTGCCCCGCAGGGGCCCGACGCTTTCGATGCCGCCGTCGGCGATCGACCGGCTGCGGTCGGGGATGATCTTGTCGAGGTCGGCCCGGGCCACGGTGCCCAGTCCGCGGCAGTGCGGACAGGCGCCCTGGGGCGAATTGAACGAAAAGGTATGGGGTGCCGGAATGTCGAAGGACAGTCCGGTATCGGGACAGACAAGGTTGCGGCTGAAATGCTGGAGACTGTCATCCTCCAGCGACAGGACGGCGAGGGAACCCTTTCCCTGGTTGAGTGCGGCGGCGACCGAGTCGCGGATCCGTTTCCGGTCTTCGGCGCGGGGAACCAGCTTGTCGACCACGAGTTCCACGAAATGGACCTTGTAGCGGTCGAGCGGACCTGCCTCTGCAAGGTCGCACAGCTGCCCGTCGATGCGGACCTGGCTGTAGCCGCGCCGCTGCAGCTGGACGAACAGTTCGCGGTAGTGGCCTTTCCGGCCCCGAACCAGCGGCGCCAGCAGGAGGATCTTCTTCCCGTCGAACCGGCTCAGGACCAGGTCGACGATCTCTTCGTCGGTGTAGCGCACCATCTCCTTGCCGCTTTCCGGCGAATAAGCCTGGGCGGCCCGGGCGTACAGCAGCCGGAAGAAGTCGTAGATCTCCGTGATGGTGCCGACCGTGGACCGGGGATTGCGTCCGACCGTCTTCTGCTCGATGGAAATGACCGGGCTGAGGCCCTGGATCTCCTCGATGTCGGGCCGTTCCAGCATCCCGATGAACTGGCGGGCATAAGCGGAAAGGGTATCCATATACCGGCGCTGCCCCTCGGCGCAGATCGTGTCGAAGGCCAGGGACGACTTGCCGCTGCCCGAAAGGCCGGTCACCACCACAAGGCGCCCCCGTGGGATATCCAGGCTGATGTCCTTCAGGTTATGGACCCGTGCCCCGGCAATGGAGATCTTTTCGCCGTCCACCATCTCACGCGGATTGCAGGAAGGGATTGGTCACGCGTTCGTAGCCGACGGAAGTCGCCGGACCGTGCCCCGGCAGCACGGAGACGTCGCCGTCGAGGGGAAGGATCTTCCGGCCGATGCTTTCGATCAGCTGGTCGTAGTCGCCGCCCGGATGGTCGGTCCGTCCGATGCTTCCGGCAAAGAGCGTATCGCCCGAAAACAGCACGCCTTCGTCCGCGTTGTAGAAGCAGACGCCGCCCTGCGTATGGCCGGGCGTGGCGATGACCGTGAGGGAGGATTCGCCGAAGGACAGCACGTCGCCGTCGGCCAGGACGCGAAGCCGCCCCGTGTACGGCATAAAGGCCAGGCCCAGCTGCCGGCACCATTCACCGGACTGTGTCAGCTGTTCCCGGTCGGCGGGATGGAGCCAGACGTCCAGCCCCCAGCAGCGTGCCGTGGCTTCCAGCCCGAGCGTATGGTCGAAATGGCCGTGTGTCAGCAGGATCCTTTCGGGTTTGAGTCCCTTGTCTTCCACAAAGTCTTTCAAGCGCTGGAATTCACGCGGACCGTAGCATCCGGGATCCACGATCACACACGCGCCCGACACGTCCCAGACGACATAGCAGCACTCCCGCAGCGGGTTGAAATAGAAAGTCTTGATTTCCATCTTTTTCTCTTCAGACATACAAAAATACGAAAAGATGTTGTAAATTTGACAGGCGAACCAAAAACAGAAAAGATTATGCACATCGCGATCGCAGGCAACATCGGCAGCGGCAAGACCACCCTGACCCGGATGCTGGTCGACCATTTCCACTGGACCCCGAAGTACGAATCCGTGGATTATAATCCGTACCTGGCTGATTTCTACAACGATATGGAACGCTGGTCGTTCAACATCCAGATTTACTTCCTCAACAAGCGCTTTCTCGACGTGGTGGAGATCAGCAAGCACGATGAAATCATCGTCCAGGACCGCAGCATTTACGAGGACGCCTGCATCTTCGCCCCCAACCTGCACAACATGGGCCTGATGTCCACCCGGGACTTCGACAACTACAAGTCGCTGTTTTCGCTGATGTCGTCGCTGGTCAAGGCGCCCGATCTGCTGATCTACCTGCGCAGTTCCATCCCGCACCTGGTGGGCAACATCCAGAAGCGCGGCCGCGAGTACGAGAGCAGCATCCGCCTCGACTACCTCAAGGGCCTCAATGCGCTCTACGAGCAGTGGATTGAAAACTACACCGACGGGAAACTGCTCATCCTCGACGTGGACAAGCTCAATTTTGAAGAAAGTACCGAAGACTTCGGCACCATCTGCGACCGCATAGAGGCGCAGCTGAACGGCCTGTTCTGACACGCAGCAGGGGTTTATCCCGCTTCGGCGCCCATCAGACGCCGGATTTCGGTCTTGGCCGCCTTCCAGCGCGGTATGTCGATCTTGGTGCCGATGACTTCCACCACCTTGGCCGCCAGCGCGGAGCCTACCTCGCCGCAGGTCTTGAGCGGCATTCCCTGCGCATGCGCGAACAGGAAGCCGGCGGCATAGGTGTCACCCGCGCCCGTTGCGTCCACGGCTTCGCCCGGCCAGGGATCGATGAAATGAAATTCGTCGCCGCGCTGGATCATCGATCCGTCCTTGCCGATCTTCACCACGGCGATGTCCGTCATCTCCGACATCGCCTGCAGCGCCTCGCGCGGCGGTCGGTGCGTGAAGGCCGCCGCCTCCGTCTCGTTGGCAAAGACGATGTCCACATAGTTCTTCACGATGTCCTGCAGGAACACGTTGTTCGACTCGACCACGTTGTAGGAGGCCATGTCGAGCGAGATGGTCATCCCCCGCTCCCGCCCCATCTCCGCCGCCCGGCGCACCAGGTTCTGGTTCTGCACCAGATAGCCTTCGATGTGCAGGTAGTCGTACCCCTCGAAGTACTCGGGTTTCAGGTCGTCGGGGTCGAGCTGCAGCGCCGCGCCCAGATAGGTGGCGAAGGTGCGGTCGGCGTTCGGCGCCGTGATGAAGACCATCGCCCGGCCCGAAGCCACGGTACCCACCAGCAGGTTCGACTTGATGCCGTTCTGGATTTGCGACTGGCGGAACAGCGAGCCCAGTTCGTCGTCGCCGACCTTGCCGATGTACCCCGAAGGCATTCCCAGGATGGATGTCGCCGAGACGGTGTTGGCGGCCGACCCGCCGGCCACATACTGGATGCCGATTTCCTTGAGGTCGGCCCAGATGGTATTGCCCGTCTGCGCATCCACGTGCTGCATGCTGCCGAGCGGAAGATTGTATTTCTTGAGGAGCGAATCGTCGGGAAGCACGGCCAGGATGTCGGTCAGCGCATTCCCGATTCCGAGAATCGATTTCATTGCACGGATTGTCGTTTCAGTTTTCTGCGATAGAGGGTCCAGCTCACGAGCGAGATCAGACCGCACAGGAGCATCTGCACGATCTGTGATTCGTGCGACAGCGTGGCGAAGATCAGTCCCGTGGACTTCTCGAACCCATAGATGGGAACCAGCGTCATCGAGACGATGAAATGATAGGCGCCGAAGCCGCCCTGCACCGGCACGACCCAGCCCAGGGCCCCGACCACCATCAGGAAGAGCGCATCGAGGCCGGTGAGCGAATCGGCGCTCGGGAACGCCCGGATGGTCATCAGGCTGGTGAGCCAGTAACCGGACCAGATGAGCAGGGTATAGCCGAAGAAGGCGACCTTGCGGTCCATCTTGAAAGCCGCGGCGATCCCGCTTCCCAGCCCCTTGAAGAACTTGAGGAACGCGGCACCGGCCTTGCTGCGGGCAATCCGCTCGCGGTAGGCCCGGATCAGGAAGATGACGGCCGCCAGCAGGGCCAGGGCGATCATCACGATCCAGAACCAGCCAATGCCCATCGATCCGGCCGCCGGTCGGAACATCTTCTCGACCAGGAAATCGCGGAAACGGCCGAAGAACAGCAGCGGCACCACGGCCAGGGCCATGCAGAGCAAGTCCCAGGTCCGCTCGATCACCACCGTCCCCAGGGCGCCCTCGAACGTCGTCTTCTTCGTCTCGGCCAGCAGGCCGCAGCGCACCACCTCGCCGGAACGCGGAAACGCGATGTTCGACAGGTAGCAGATGGCATAGGCATCATAGGTTTCGCGACGGGTGATCTTCCGGTCGCCCGTCCGCACCGGTTCCAGCTGGATGCGCCAGCGGTTTCCGCGCAGCCAGGTGATGATCCACTGGACCGCGATCGTAGCGATGATCCACTCCCAGCGGCAACTCCGGAGACCGTCCATGAAGTCGCTCCACTTCACGCCGCGGAAAGCGAAAAAGAGAAGCACTGCCACCAGCGCGAGCAGCAGTGCATACTTGAGTGTTTTCTTAAGACGGGCGTCCATCGGCTACCGGCCCCAGAGACTGCGCGGATAGACACCCCGTTCGATCAGTTCGCCGATCTTCGCGACCACAAAAGGACGGTCTTCCTTATACGTGACGCCGAACCACTTGGCATCGCAGTTCAGCACCCGGAAGGAAGCGTCGCCCCGCTTGATGAGCACGTCGGCCACATAGGGGATGAAGAATTCAGCCTTGGGGTTGGTCTTCGCGGCGTCCGAATCGAGGAAACGGCGGAAAATCTCGTCCGACCATGCGAAGTAGTCGGGCGTAAAGCCCCAGAAATTCATCGACACCAGGCTTTCCTCCGGGACTGCGTGGTCTTCGCCGTTTTCGGCGAAATACACCTTGCCGTCGTCCTTCCGCTGGATGGAGGTCCGCTCGACGACTTCAGTCAGAAGGCCGTCGCCGTCGGTCTCGCAGATGCCGCGCGACACGCTGCCGAAATCGGACAGCGTGTTCTTCAGGTAGTAGCCTACCAGGGCATAGCGGCCCGCCTGCCCTTCGACGCCGCGCAGGAAGTCGGCAATGGCCCGGAAACCTTCACGGCCGTAGAAGTCGTCGGAATTGATCACGGCGAACGGCTCGTGGATCACATCGCGGGCCATCATCACGGCGTGGTTCGTCCCCCAGGGCTTCTGGCGGCCTTCCGGCACGGTGTATCCCGCCGGAAGACAATCCAGTTCCTGGTAGACGAATTCCACCTCGACCTGCCCGCCGAAGCGTTCCCGGGAAAAGATCTGCCGGAATTCTTCGGCAAACGAATGCCGGATCACGAAGACGACCTTGCCGAAACCTGCCTGGATCGCATCATAAATGGAATAGTCGATGATCGCCTCGCCGGAAGGTCCGAGGCCGTCCATCTGCTTGAGCGAGCCGTAGCGGGAGCCCATCCCGGCCGCAAGCACGAGTAATGTCGGTTTCATCTATCTGAATTCAATAATGGCGGCGGTATTCGGAGCGACGACATACGGCGCATCCACCTTCACCCGCTCGCCGGTCAATACATTCTTGCCTTTCTGCGCAAATTTAGCGGTAATTTCCGAGAAATGAGCCCAGTCCACCTTATAATCGTCCTTTCCGCCGTTGAGGATCACCATCACGGATTCCTTCTTTCCCGTACGGAAATAGACATAAACATTGCGCTCGTCCGGACGGAAATGCACGAAGTCGCCTTCCGTGACGGCCTTGGAGCCTTTCCGCCAGTTGAACAGGCCGGCCACATACTGCTGCAGGTCTTCCTGCTGACGCGTGAATTTGCCCCAGGGCATATCCACCCGTTCCTGGGAATGGCCCGTCGTGCCGTCGGCGCTCTGCAAGCCGTATTCGTCGCCGTAATACAGTTGCGGCACCCCCCGCACGGTGGCCAGCAGGGCGTAGGCCATCCTGATCTTGTCGGGATCGCCGCCCAGCTCGTGCGCGAGACGCGGGGTGTCGTGATTGCCGATGAAGACCAGGATGTCGGACGGGTCGGCATAGAGCCGGTCGAGCGACAGCGAATTGTAGATCCGCAGCATGCTCGGTTCCCACGACGTCCCTTCCTGCGTGAGGGCGGAAATCGTCGCGAACATCAGCGGGAAGTCCATCACCGAAGGCAGATGGGAGTTGTAGCCGTCCTTCTGCCGGACACCTTCCCAGTAGGCGCACGAAGCCACGTCACCGAACCACACCTCGCCCACGATGTTGAGGTTCCTGTATTCGTCGAGGATGCCCTTCGTCCAGGCGGCGATGCCCTGTTTGTCGGAATACGGGAACGTATCGACGCGCAATCCGTCGAGATCGGCCCATTCCACCCACCAGACCGCCATCTGGAGCAGATAGTGCCGCACCAGCGGATCGGCGAGGTTCATGTCGGGCATCGTCGTGTCGAACCAGCCTTTCACGCACGATTCCTTGTCGACCGCCGCCGCGTGGGGGTCGCTGTGGGTGCTCATCGCGGCATTGGTGCGGATGAGCCGGTCCCCGCCCCGCTTGAGATTCTCCGGATAATTGATCCACGTGGAGGACGGCAGGCTCTTCATCCACCAGTGCGCGGTGCCGCAGTGGTTCGGCACCATGTCCATGATCACTTTCAGCCCCTTGTCGTGCGCCTTTCCGACGAAGGTGCGGTACAGCTCGTTGCTGCCGTAGCGCGGGTCGATGCGGTAATAGTCCGCACACGCATAGCCGTGGTACGAGTAGCTCTTCTCGTTGTCGAAGGTCAGCGGCGTGGGCCAGATGGTCGTAACGCCCAGTTTCACCAGGTCGTCGAGATGGTCGATGATGCCCTGGATGTCACCGCCGTGGCGGCCGCCCAGGTTCTTCGGGTCGGCCTTCTCGGCCGCTTCCTTCACGGAATCGTTCCGGCGGTCGCCGTTGGCGAACCGGTCGGGCATCAGCAGGTAGACCGCATCGGCCGTGCCGAAGGACTCCCGCCGGGCGGAACCCTTCCGGCGCGGCAGGAACTCATAGTCGAAATCGAACTGGCGTCCGTCGGGCGTGACCAGGTTGAACGCATAGACGCCGGGCGCCAGGCGGTCTGATACGCGCACGTCCACGAACAGGTAGTCGGGATTGTCGGTCGAGGTCACCCCGGTGACCGAAAGGCCCTTCACGGAAGCGTCCGTCGTCACCCTCGCGCCACGGATGTCCGGGCCGTGGAGCATCAGCTGCAGGTCGGTATGCATCCCGACCCACCAGCAGGGCGGTTCGATCCGGTCGAGGGTCCCCGCCTCCAGCGCAGTCGTGCACAGCATCGCCACACACAGGAAAAGCCACCTACTCGCCCGCATCTTCAAACTCGCTTTCATCGCAGTCACCGAAACAGTCGCCCACGCTGAAGATGATGTGATAGCCGTGTGCCGGCAGCGTGAACTCGCTGTCGACCGTCACCAGGTGGTTCTCCACCTTGTACGTCACCTCCGCGTCGGAGAAATTGAACATCGCCAGGCACATATCGCCCTCGACCTCGCGCTCGAAGGCGAAAATCTGTTCCGGATGGTCGCTCGGCAGCACCGCCATCGAGCCGCCCCAGGGCGCGGTCCACAGGCAGGCGTGTTCGTCACGCAGCTTGATGAGCTCGGTGTAGAACGTCGTCAGGTCGAGCGGGTCGCTGCTCCAGTCGATCGGATCCTTCTCGAAGAATTCGAGGCGTTTCGGCAGGCCGACCTCATCGCCGTTGTAGAGCATCGGGATGCCGGGCAGCATAAACGACAACACGGCGAACTGCTTGACGGCGTCGCCGTACATTTCGGTATTGGTTCCCGTCCAGGAATTCTGGTCGTGATTGGAGATGAAGTTCATCGCGAGGGTTCCGACGGGCATCCCCGTCGAATCGGCATAGCTCACATAGAAGTCGGCCAGGTCTTCCGCCGTCTTCTTGCCGGCGGCCAGGTCGTACCACAGGTGCATCTGGCGCCAGGCATAGTAGGCGTCAAAAGCGTTCTTCTGCAGGTCCGGCGACTCCGCCTCGGCCAGGAAGAAGAGGCCGTCGGGACGGACCGCACGGAAGTCGGCGAACGCCTTCTCCCAAAAGTCGGTCGGCACCTCGGACGCCACGTCGCAGCGGAAGCCGTCCACGCCCCGGTCCAGCCAGAAACGCATCTGCGCCTCCATCGCCGCATAGAGGTCGGGGTTGTTCTCGTAGTTCAGGTGGGCGATGTCAGTCCAGTCGTACTGCGTGGCCAGGCCGCCCAGCGAATCGAGGAAATACCAGTCGCGGTGCTCGGTCGTCCAGGCGTGGTCGCGGCCGGTATGGTTGGCCACCCAGTCGAGGATCACCTTGAATCCCTTGTCGTGGGCGGCGGCCAGGAAGTGGTCGAAGTCGTCCAGCGTCCCGAATTCGGGATTGACGGCGCAGTAGTCCTGCACGGCATAGTAGCTGCCAAGCGTTCCCTTGCGTCCCTCGACGCCGATCGGATGGACGGGCATCAGCCAGAGGATGTCGACACCCAGGCCGGCGAGGCGGTCGAGCTGCTGCTCCGCAGCCGCGAACGTACCTTCCGGCGTAAACTGGCGCACGTTGACCTGATAGATCACGGCGTGCTGGATCCATTCCGCGTGGCGGACATTCGTGAAGTTCCCTTGCGGGGCCGGCGTGCGGTGGCAGGCGGCCAGGCACACGACGGAAAGCAGAAGAAAAGTCAGCGTCTTTTTCATATTCGTTGCATTATTTGATGATTTCAAAAGATACGGGCGCCACTTCGACCGTGAAGCGGTCCTTTCCGCCGCAGGTCAGGCCCAGCGGCAGCGCGATCTCCACGCTGCGGGGCTCGGAACCCTTGTTGAGCACCGTGACCACGGTCTCACCCATATAGGTACGACTGTAGGCCAGCACGTCCCGGTCGCAGGACAGCAGCCGGAAGTCGCCGTAGATGAGCGGCATCGAGCCGTTGTGCAGCCGTGCGAGCGCCTCGGTCTCCGCCAGCACGTCCCGTTCACTTTCGGTCAGGCCGTCGAACTGCATCCAGCGGCGGTTGTCCGGGTCGTTCGCTCCCGGCTGTCCGTATTCGTCGCCGTAATAGATGCACGGCACGCCCGGAATCGTGAAATTGAGCGCGTGGAGCATCTTCAGGTACCGGTAGCCCACCGGGTCGGTAACCCGGATGTCGCGGTGCCAGCCCGCCAGTTTCTGGTCCTCGTCCTGCCGGACGTCGCCGCTCGCCAGACAGACGTAGCGGGGACGGTCGTGGTTGCCGGAGATGTTGCCCATCAGGTGGTGCGAGCCATAGATGGAGAGGTCTTCCGCAAGGCGGGCGGCCAGCCCTTCGAAGGAGCCTTCGGGCCGGGTTGTCGCCCAGATGAAGGTGTCATAGACGTTGAAGTCGAACTGGGCGTCCTGCATTCCCGGCTTCACGTAGGAATTGATGAGCGACGTGGAGCCGTAGGTCTCGCCGATCTGGAAGAACGTACGCCCCGGCAGGCTGTCGTAGAGCTTGCGCGTGAGCATCCGCCAATACTGCTCGGGCACGTGCTTGGTGGCGTCATGGCGGAAGCCGTCGAAATCGAAGTGCTGCACCCAATAGAGCGCCGAGTCGGTGAGCTGGGCGCAGATGTCGGCGCGCTCCAGGTCGAGGGTCGGGATATGGTCGTCGAACCAGGTGGTCAGGCGGAACTCGTCGTAGAGCTGGCGGTTCGGACGGCCGTCGGGCGTATCGGACGGCGTGGTCCAGTCGGGATGGGCCGTCAGCGTGGGACTCTGGATGTGCATGTGGTTGGACACGTAGTCCAGGATCACGTTCTTGCCGTCCTTATGGGCCTTGTCGAGGAGGTCGCGGAGTTCCGCCTCGGTGCCGTAGCGCACGTCCACGGCCGTGGCATAATAGGGCCAGTAGCCGTGGTAGCCGCTGAACTGCGTCTCGGGATCGTGGATCTGTCCCCAGGCGTCATAGGGGTTCTGGGTGATCGGCGAGAGCCAGATCGTGGTTACGCCCAGCGAATCGAAATATCCGTTTTCGAGGGTCTGCGTCACGCCGAGGATGTCGCCGCCCCAGTAATCGACCTTATGGTTCACATTCTTCATGTTCAGCGGCATGTCGTTGTCCTTCCTGCCGTCCACGAAGCGGTCGACCATCAGCGAATAGAGCACCTGGGCGTGCTTGTCGGTCCGGTCGAGTTCGTCCGTGCTGCGCATCACCCGGCCGTAGCGGACGGGGACGAGGATGTCGTTCCCGATGCCGTCGGCGTTCGCGCAGAAAGCGCGGACATAGGAACGCTCCATCTTCCGGGCGTTGCGGGGCACGGTGATCTCCAGCTTCGTGCGGTCGATCACACGGATGCCATGGTCCTTGTCCAGCACGGTATTCTGCCAGAGCACCAGCACGTCGTCCGCCTCGTTGTCGATGAGGATGTAGAACCGGTCCGGTTTCCCTTCCACCGGTGCGGTCGTGATGAAGGGGGCCTTATCCGGATCGCAGGCAGCCAGTTTCTCCGGCAGCAGGTTCTTGATCACGAGCGCGCCTTTCCCGGCCTTCGATGTGATTTCCGTCCAGGAGAGGAACGGATCGCACGGCATCAGCGCGAGCGAAAGGGTGTCCGATTCGGGAAGGGTCGGGAAATAGTCGCGCAGGATCACCTGCTGCAGCGTTTCCTGAATCAGGCAAGGACTTGCCAGCGGCCCCCGGTCGAACAGCGGCGAGGGCGCCACCTTCACGTGGCCGCACCCGGCGGCCACGAACAAGAGCAAGAAAAATGATAGTTTGCGCATAACGAACAAAGTTAATCATTATTTCGCAATTATCCTCGCCTTTTACGCCTGCAACGGACGCAGCTGTCTGTCAGCAACTTACAATGAAGACCCAGGGAGGGACGGCACTTTTTTTGTATTATCACAACAATTCTGTAACTTTGGGAGTTATGATGAAACGCTTTTACCAGTTTTTCGTACTGATGGGCGCCTTGCTGCTGCTAACCGCCTGTCCCGAGATCAAACCCGGACCGGACGTGGACGGCACCGATGAATCCTGGCGGATGCAGGCTTCCACCGAGAAGCTTTCTGGCATCACCTATCAGCTCAACGTCTACAGCTTCGCCGACAGCGACGGCGACGGATGGGGCGATATCCGCGGCATCACGCAGCATCTGGACTACCTGGACTCGCTGGGCGCCACGGCGCTCTGGCTGTCGCCCGTCCACGAGGCGATGTCTTATCACGGCTACAACGTGAACGACTATTATTCCGTAAGTCCGAAGCTCGGCACGGAAGCGGACTTGCAAGACCTGATAACCAAGGCCCGTTCGAAGAATATCGACATCTATCTCGATTTCGTGCTCAACCATTCGGGAAAGGACAACGCGTGGTTCCGGAACGCCATTTCCGACCCGGCAAGCCCTTATCGCGCGTATTATGTGCTTTCCGACAATCCGCAGGCCGACGTGGCGGCCGGCCGGATCGACAATTACGCCGGCGCCGCTTCGCCCGGCATGGGCACCTGGTATTCGGCCTCCAGCGGAGCGCTCGGCTACAACGGCCTGCTGCATTTCAAACTCGACGCCTCGAACGCATCGCAGCCTAAACTGACTGTCACACAGGCAACGGGATCTGCCCAGGGCGGCAATACCGACACGTCGGTCAAGTGGTTCATCTACGAGAACAACCCCATCCGCATGTACAAGACGGGCGACAACGTCTTTGAAATCACCCTCAACATCAACAACAACTGGGGTGTCCTGGTGAAGGACGACGCTACGGCGTGGGGCGACCACAAGTGGGGCGCCAGGGCGGGCGACCAGGTCGTCACGTTCGGCACGCCCAAGACCCTCGTCAAGGGCGACGCCGCCAATGACATCACTTTCGGAGGCACCAGCATCCAGTATTTCGCCAGCTTCGACAGTTCGATGCCCGACCTCAACTACGGTCCCTATGCCACAGCGTCCGAATCGGCCGCCTTCAAGGACTTGGCCGGTGCGGCGGACAAATGGATCAGGATGGGCGTGGCGGGGCTGCGGCTCGATGCCGTGATCTGGATCTACCAGAACCAGACCTCCGCCAACGTTTCCTTCCTGAAGCAGTGGTACGACCGCTGCAACAGTTCCTGGAAAGCATCGGGCGGCAAGGGCGATTTCTATATGGTGGGGGAAGCCTGGTGCGACAATGCCGAGAAGATGGCGCCCTATTATGAGGGCCTCCCGTCGAACTTCAATTTCTACTACTGGTATACGCTCAGGGACCGCATCGGCAAGGGGAAGGGCGACGACTTCGCCGCTACGGTCATCTATTTCCAGAACCTGTTCCGCGGTTACCGCGCCGACTTCATCGACGCCATCAAGCTCACCAACCACGACGAAGACCGTGCCGCAAACGACCTGGGCCGTGACCTGGCCAAGGAGAAGCTGGCGGCGGCCGTCCTGCTGACCTCGCCGGGCAAGCCCTTCATCTACCAGGGTGAAGAGCTCGGTTACTGGGGCAACAAGAGCAAGGGCGACGAGTACGTGCGTGCGCCGGTCAAGTGGACGCGGTCCGGCGGCGTTCCCTCGGGCGCCTTGAACGGCAAGGTGGACAATACCATGCTCTCGGCCGACATCTCGGTCGAGGCGCAGGAGCAGGACCCGACTTCCGTTCTGCGTGTGTACCGCGATTTTGCGAAGGCCCGCAACGCCTGGAAGGCACTGGCCCGGGGAACCATCCGCGCCGTTTCCAGTCCCAACGCCGCCGTGGCGCTCTGGGCGATGGATTACGAAGGCCAGACGGTGCTCGTGGCGCACAATTTCGGAAACGGCTCCGCCGCCTTCGCCGTGACGGGCTACAAGACAGACAAGATGATCGTTTCCAACGGAATGGCCGACGGCTCCAGCGGTCTGCTCTCCCTCGGCCCCTATGCCTCGGCCGTGTTCCTGCAATAAAAGATATCATTCTTTTTGCTTGATATCATTATTTGCCTATCTTTGCAGAAAAAGCAAAGATATGAATACAGCTACCCCTACCGAAAAGAACGGCAAGGTCCAGGCCATCCTGCGGATGGACGTCAAGACCTACGAAGCCATCCGCCGGGCGGCCCGGCGGAGCGGCCGCTCCTTCAACCGCTACGCGGTCGAAACCCTCGAAGAAGTGGTCAATCCCAAGCCGGTAAAAAAGTACCGGCTGGAAGACATTATGCTGAACCCTGTCTTGGAGTCATTCATTGTCCCTTCCCTGAACTTCACAAAAGAAGAAATTGAGGCTGACTACAAACTCCAAAGAATCTTGAGGAAAGAACTATGAAACGAGCTTTTCTTGATACGAACGTCCTGCTGGACGGATTTGACTCCCAAAGAGAGCAGCACTTCTGGGGTCAAATGCTCCTCACACTATCCAAAGATGGTGCGATCAAAGGCATCACTTCGACACAGTGTCTGGTAGATTTTGCTTATATCTATACAATAGGAAAGAAAGAGCGCTTGTCTGAATTGCAGGGTCTCATCAGGGACCTGGACAATCTTCTCACAATCAAGGATACCACCCGCCACGATCTCTTGCTGGCAGCATCGCACTTCACCGACGACTTCGAAGACGCCTTCCAGGCCGCCGTCGCCCTAAGCGCAGACTGCGATGTCATCGTCACAAACGACAAACGTTTCGACGACCCCTTCGGCCTGCCCCTCGTCAGTCCCGACGAATTCTGCCGGGAGTTCATCGAGGAATAAAAATCGGCCTGCCCTTACGGACAGGCCGATTCAGCAGTCAATCAGATACCGCTACTTGACCGTAGCGGTGCCTGCGTTGAAGTCGAGGGTCACGGTCTGGCCCTCTTCCATTTTGACACGTTCCTGGTCACCGCCGTTGCCGCGGTAGGCGATCTTGCCGTCGAAGAAGACGAACTCCATCTGCCACCATGCCGCATCGGGGAAAACACTGCAGGCCGTATGCATGCGGATATCGCCTGCCTTCAGGACAGGGGATGTGATGCTGCCGTCTTCGTTCAGCTGCGTGAACGGCACGGAAGCGTCCCAGCCCTGCTCGAAGCAGTCGCCGATGCCATAGACCTTCGCGGGCTCAGCCTTGATGACCTTGGCGCCGAAATCGACGCCCAGGATATAGAGACCTTTCTCCGCCACGTAGCAGTTGCCGCCATCGACGGTGAAACCGCTGTCATTCTCGCCCAGGCTGTAGAAATCACCGTTCCACTCCTTGACCGGGCAGAACTTGAAGCCCTTGTCGGGTTCCAGATAGCGGATGACCCAGAAGCAGCCGTCGTGGCTGTTGACTGGAATCATCGCAAGGCCATTCTCCTCCCAGTTCCAGCCGCCGACGGCATCGCCGATGACGTACATGGTGGTCGGCAGTTCGGACTGCTCTCCCTCACCGGTGACCGTCGCCGTACCGGCGTTGAAGTCGAGGGTGATCTGCTGGCCCTTGAGCACGGTCACGCGCTCCTGGTCGCCGCCGTTGCCGCGGTAGGCGATCTTGCCGTCGAAGAAGACGAATTCACGCGTCCACCAGTCGGATGTGGAAATGGCCGATGCCGCATACAGGCGGACCTCGCCTTCGGCGACCGTCGTCGCCTTCAGGGTCTTGCCGTCAGCCTTGAAGAGCGCATCCTCCATGCCTTCGTTCCAGCCGCCGAAGCAGCTGCCGATGCCATAGATACGGGCAGGTTCCACGTGCACGATCTCACGCTTGAGATCGATGTGCACCATATAGTAGCCATCCTCTGCGACGACACAGTTGCCGCCCTCCTCGGTAAAGCCCTCGTTGGTGGTCAGGCCCCAGAAGTCACCGCCCCAGGCGCGCTTGGAATTGAACTTGAAGCCCTGTCCGGCGGTGAAGTAACGGACCGTCCAGAACTGGCCTTCCGCCTCCGCACCCCAGTCGGGGTTATGCAGCACCGGCGTCATTTCGACGACACCGTCGGATTCCCAGTTCCAGCCGCCGAACTCGGCGCCGATCATGTAGAGCTGTTCGGGGAACGCCACGGCCTTGACGACCACCTCCATGGTCGCCGGCGTGAAGATGACCTTGTAATTGCCGGCCTCGGCGAGCTTGATGTTCTCACCCGGCTGAACGAGCGTGAACGGCTCACCCGGCACAGCCACGAACGACTTGTCGGCGACGCCGTACGTCTTGTCGGCATCCCAGGAATAGTCGAAGCGGATCTTGAACTCGCCTTCCACCGATACGACGGGGCTCGTCCAGACACCGTTCTCTTCCGTCATCGGGATATCGACGTTCCAGCTGGTGCCGTTGAGCTGCCCGATCAGGCTGAAGACAGCCTCGTGCTCCTCGATGAGGATGGTCTGGGCGGCATAGTCGAAGGTCACGTCGTAGTAGCCTTCCACACCCACGTGGATGTTGTAGCCACCGGCAGCGAACGCCGTGCCAAGGACAGGCTTGTACACATCGTACGGGTTGTCCGGATCGATGATGCTCACATCATTGGCATCCGGGCCGCCAACGTTGGTGTCCCAGGAATGGTCTGCACGGATCTTGAACTCGTCGCTGGCCGTGAGCTTCACGCTGCGGATCACCCAGATGTCGCCCGTGGTGTTGGACAGGTCGAAATCGGTATCCCAGCCGGTACCGCCGAGGGTGCCGATCAGGGACCATACCTCCGGCTTCTCCGGTTCGGGGTTGTCGCCGCCGATGATGCCGGAAACGCCGCCGCCGAGGGTCTCGACGATCTGGGCCGTACCGGCGCCCGGATTGACGATAAGGTCGTAGACGCCGTCCGCGACACCCTTGATGTTCGGACCGTCCTGCGTCACGGCGAAGTCGGAGCCGAGGCTGCCGAAGTCACCGCCGAGGTTGACAGCCCAGTCCTTGTCCTGACGGAACTTGAACTCGTCGGAACCCGTCAGCTTGATGCCCTGGGCCACGTGCGTCGTTCCGTCGGTCAGCATCGGAAGGTCGCCGTTCCAGCTGATGCCGTATTCGGACAGCGAACCGATGACGCTCCAGTTGCTGGCGTCCTTGTGGTCGGGATAAGCCTGGTAGGCTTCGGTGAGCATGGCCGAACCGGCCGCCTCGTCGAGCCACAGGTCATAGAGACCGTCGGCCGGAGCGACGATGTTCGGACCATCCTGCGTCACCTCGAACGGGGTGCCGAGGCTGCCGTAGGTACCGCCCACGTTCACGCCCCAATCCTGGTTCTTGCGGAACTTGAATTCTTCACCGGCCTTGAGGCTGACGCACTTGGCCACGTGCAGCAGGCCGTCTTCGGTCGCCCACATCTCGAGATCCTTGTTCCACGACATGTCGTAGGCCGAAATCGAGCCGATGACGCTCCACGGGCTCGTCGCCGTGTAATCCTGGTACGGGCTGCCCTTCGGGAAGGTCACCACGAAGTTGCTGATGGAAATCTTGCCCGTCGCATCGACATAACCGTTGCGGCCGTTGTCCTGCGCCGGATTCTGCATCGTCGCGCGGAGTACCATGTCGAAGGAGGCCGTCTGGTCTTCCTGATAGCCCAGGGCGACGAGCGCGTTGCTCAGCGCCGTGACGCTGGCCGTAAGGACATTGTCCTTGTTGGACGTGGCGACGGGCTTGCTGACGGTCTTGCCGTCGGCCGAGACGATGACCAGCATATGGTTGACGGCCAGCTTGTCGTTGAAGCCCATGTTGAACTTGCCCGGCGTGTAGTTGACAGTCAGTGCCTTATCGCCCAGTTCATACCCGTTCACCACCGGCGCGGTGGCTTTCGAGGCGTCGAACGTGGCGAAATTCTCTTCGGGAAAGCAGGCCGTCGCCATCAGGGCGACCATACCTGCAAAAAGGATGGATAATACTTTCTTCATAACATTGTCCTCCTGTTAATAGCCCTGGTTCTGAACCAGTTTGTTGTTTGCAAGCCGGTCGGAATCCGGAATCGGGAACAGATTGCGATAGCTCTCGACGCCGGCACCGCCCTGGACGCCGCCCTTCCACTGCCAGACATATTCCGAGCCGGTGAACAGGCCGAAGCGGACCAGGTCGTTGCGCCGCCAGCACTCCTGATAGAGTTCGCGGCCGCGTTCGTCGATGATTTCGTTGAGGCTGAGCGAGTTGACTTTCGACAGGCCTGCGCGCTCACGGACCTGGTTGAAGGCCGAAAGACCGTCGATGTTCGCGTTGCGCGCCTGGCACTCGGCCGCCATCAGCAGCACGTCGGCGTAGCGCATCATCGGGAAGTCGGTGTCGACGAAGCCGAGCTCCTGGCCCGGGTTGCCGTCGCTCTTGATGTTGCGGAACTTCATGAAGGCGTAGCCATTGGTGAACTCGCCGATGTCGTCGATGCTCTTCTGCTGGGTAGCGGTGTAGAAGAGGTTGCGGGCATCCGAACCGCTGAACTTGTCGTAGAACTCAGGCGTGGTGCGGAGACCGCCCCAACCGGAGGAGATGCCCAGGGCGGCCGGGTCCATCTCACCGCCCGTAGAGGCGAAGATCAGGTAGTTGGTCGCACCGTAGCTGGTGGTGTTGATGCCATCCTGCTCGACGGCGAAGATGATCTCGTCGGTGCACCGGTTGTTGTCGGCCAGGAAGAGTTCCTGGTACGGCGAGAAGGTGCCGGCGGAAGAAGTATGCAGTTTGTAGCCGTCGTTCATCAGGCTCTGGAGGACCGTGGCGCACTTGTCGTACATCGGGGTGCCCGTATAGACCTGGGCGTTGAGATACAGCTTGGCCAGCAGGAACTTCGCCACGCCCTTGTCGGCGCGGGCATAGCCGTTGCCGCGGGGAGCGGCCAGCGCGCTGTCGTTGATCAGGGCGTTCAGTTCCTTTTCAAGCCAGGTGAACAGGTCGGCCCGGCTGATCTGGTCGGGGAAAGCGCCCACCACGGACGACTCGTCGGCGAACGGAACGTTGCCGAAGTTGTCGATGGCGTGGTAGTAAGCCAGGGCGCGGAGCACGCGGGCCTCGGCGATGTACTCTTCCTTGTTGGGGAAGGTCACCTCGGAAGCCTTCGCTTCGCGGATGAACTCGTTGGCGGCGGACACCTGCATGAAGATGCGGGAGTAGAACGCATAGATGAAGGTGTCGTCCGTCGTCCAGTTCATATAGTGGAAATTCTTGATCGTCTGGTCATTCCAACCGCAGACAGACTCATCGGTCGTCAGTTCGGAGTGGTGATACAGGCCGCGGATGTACTGCGAGGCACCGCCGTCAAGGCCGGAAATGGAAGCACTTCCGTTGGCGCCGTAGTAGCCGGACGTGGCAAAGCCCGTATAAACGCCTGCCAGGAAGGAGGTGAAGGAGGCCTCATCCACGAGGGCCTTGTCCGCCGTATTGGCGTTCGGGTCGATCGGGGTGACGTCGAGGTCGCCGATGCAGGAAGTCAGCGCGGCAGAGATGGCGAGAATGCCGAAAATGTATTTGATCGTTTTCATATCGCACGCTGTTTTTAGAAGTTGAACTTGAGACCGAGCACGAAGGTCCGCGGACGCGGATAGAGCGTACCGTCGATGCCGCCGTACACCTCAGGATCCATTCCCTTGTACCGGGTCAGGGTGCAGATGTTCTGGACCGTGCCGAAGATATTGAGGGAAGCGTAGTTGTCGACGCCCACCCGGAACAGTTTCGGGAGGGTGTAGCCGAGGGTGAAGTTGTCAAGCTTCAGGAACGACGCGTCGGTGATGTAGTAGTCCGACGTGTACTGGGCCTGCGAGAAGTAGGAATCCCACGCCGAGGTCAGGCGGTTGCTGATGAAGCTGTTCGTCCACAGGTCGGCCAGCATTTCGGTATCGGAAGCCACGTTGTTGTACACCCAGTTGCCGACGGAGGCGTGGCCGGAGAGGGCCGCCGTCCAGTTCTTCCAGCTGAAGTTGGTGTTGAAGCCGAAGGTGAAGTCGGCGTCGGGCTTGTGATAGAAGTACTTGTCGTCGGCATTGATCACACCGTCGTTGTTGCGGTCCACATACACGCCGCTGATCGGACGGCCCTGCACGTCATAGACCTGCTGATACACGTAGAAGGCGCGCATCGGATGGCCGACCTGGTGCATCTGCACGTTGTTGCCGGTACCGCCCGAGACACCGCCCGTCTCCACGCCCGTGGCGTCGTCTTCCGAAGCCGTCAGGCGCGTGATCACGTTGTAGTTGTACGCCGCGTTGAAGCCGGCCGTCCAGCTCATGTCCTTCGTCTCGACCAGAATGCCGTTCAAACCGAGCTCGACGCCAAGGTTGGTCATGTCGCCGATGTTCGTGTTGAGGTAGTTGGTCAGGTTCGAAAGGGCGGGAACCGGAATATAGTTGAGGATGTCGCGCGTATCACGCTTGTACAGGTCGAGGTTGGCCGTCAGGCGGTCGTTCCACATGCCGAAGTCGAGACCCACGTTGTAGGTCGTAGTGGTCTCCCAGCGGAGGTCGGCGCTGTAACCCAGCGCGGAGATCGGGGTGATGAGCCTGTCGTTGAAGAAATAGTACGAACCCAGCTGGTTGGTGAGGAACTGTGCGAAGGTGTCGTAGTAGCCGCCCACCTCCTGCTGTCCGGTCTCACCCCAGGAGAGACGCAGCTTCAGGGTGCTGAGTGCGCCGTCACCGGGCATGAAGTCTTCCTTCATCACGTTCCAGCCCAAAGCCACGGAGGGGAAGTAGCCCCACTTGTGGTTCTGGAAGCGCGAGGTACCGTCGGCACGCATCGTAGCGGTGATCAGGTACTTGTCGGCGAACGTATAGTTGGCGCGGCCGAAGAACGAGATCAGGAACAGTTCGCCCTTGCCGATGGAGCTGCCGAGCGAAGCCTTGTCGCTGATGCGGTAGGACTTGCTGTCGCTCTCGCTGTAGAAGTGCTGCCAGGAATAACCGGCCATCAGGTCGACGTTGTGCTTGCCGAAGGTCTGGTTCCAGTCGCCGTAGAATTCCAGCGTGGTGTTGCGGCGGCCATAGCTGTAGTCGGTGTGCGAACCGCCGCCCGACTGGTTGGTGTTGTGGTACGAAGCCTCGGAACCCTTCGCCAGTTCGGTGACGCCGGCACTCTTGGCCCAGTCGAGACCGAGGTTGAGGTTGAAGCGGAGCGCCTCGAAACCGTGGACCTTGTAGTCGAACTGCGCATTGCCGATGAAGCGGGTGGCGTTCGCCGTGTCGTCCTTCGCGTCAAGCAGGGCCACCGGGTTCATCGTGGCCATCGTGTTGATGTTGCCCGACTGATCGAACCAGGTGGTGTAGCCGTTGAGGTTGTAGCCGCCCACGTTGTTGTGGACCGGCTTGGTCGGATCGTAGTGGTTGGCCGCTCCGATGGCGCTCTGGTTGGCGTACTGGTTGATGGCATACGTGCCCTTGCCGTTCAGGTTCACGGTCAGGTGGCTCTTGAGGAAGCTCGGCGAAAGGTTGACCGAAGCCGTGGCGCGGTCCATCTGCGAGCCCTTGAGGGTACCCACCTGCCGGGTGTAGCCGCCGGATACGCGGTACGGCAGGAAGTCGCCGATCTTGCCGTTGACGCTCACGTTGCCGTCGTAGGTCGGGGCGATCTGGTAGATCTCGCGCTGCCAGTCGGTATCGTAGAGCACCTGCCTGCCGCCCTCGTAGATACCGAGGTTGGCTTCGGCGGCGGAATTCTCGCCGTAGAAGGAACGGATCATGCTGATGATGCCCTCCTTGTCGAGGAGGCTGTTGTACTTGGCGATCGTGTTGACCGAACCGGTCAGGTCGACGGCCACGTGCGGAATCTTGCTGGCGGTCTTCGAGCCCTTCTTGGTGGTGATCACGATGACACCGTTGGAAGCACGGGAACCGTAGATGGCGGTCGCCGAGGCATCCTTCAGCACGGTGAAGCTTTCAATGTCTTCCGGGTTGATGGAAGAAAGCGGGTCGGACATGCCGCTGATGCCGTCGTTCGAGACCGGCAGGCCGTCGATGACGATGAGCGGGTCGTTGGAGGCATTGATGGAAGAGCCGCCGCGGATACGGATCGTCGCACCCGAACCCGGCATACCGGAACCGGCAGTGACGACCACGCCGGCGCTCTTGCCGCGGAGCAGGTCGGCGGGCGTCGTGATGACACCCTTGTTGATTTCGTCCGCCCGGACCGTCGAGACGGAACCGGTGAGATCGCTCTTCTTGACGGTACCGTAGCCGATGACGACCACTTCGTCAAGGAACTCCTGGTCGTCTTCGAGCACAATGTGGCCGGCCTTGCCGGCTTCCACCTGTACGGTCTTCAGGCCCAGGAAGCTGATCTCGAGAAGCGTGCTGGCGGAGGGGACGGTAAGTGTCCACGCACCGTCGAGATCCGTCTGCACGCCGTTGCTGGTACCCACCTGGATCACAGCAGCCCCGATCACCGGACCGTATTTGTCTTCCACGACGCCCTTGGCGGTATACTGCGCAAAGGCGGTGGCCGAGGTCAGGGCCAGGATCGAGAGCAGAGTAAGAATCTTCTTCATAGAAACTGCTTTTGTTGATAAAAATGATATTGGTTATTGATTTTGCTGTTTTGCCTCACGGATGGCCAGCACGCTTACGGCGCCGCACAGGAGCAGGACGCCCGCGATGACGAGCATCCCCGCCTGAGTGCCGCCCACGGCCTTGAGCACGAGGCCTCCCAGGGCGGCCGCCACGATCTGGGGCAGGCAGATGGTGCAGTTGAACAGGCCCAGGTACTCACCCATATGGGAACTGCCTTTGAGCGCGTTGGTCAGGATCGAGAACGGCAGGGCGAGCATCGCGGCCCACGCGAAGCCGATCAGGAAGTACGAGATGAAAAGCAGGTACTTGTCGTGGAGGAAATACACGGAAATGAAACCGGCCGCTCCGATCACGAGGGAGGCGATGTAGGCGGCCCGGTTCGACTTGAATTTCGGAATGAAGAGCGCCCAGCAGAGCGACCCTACGGCCTGGACGGCGAAAAGCACGCCCACCCAGTTTCCGGCGGCCTGATAGCCTTCCGACACGACGTCGGTGGTGTTCCACACGTTCTTGGCGATGGCGCCGTTGGTATAGGTCCACATGAACAGGAACGCCGCCCAGCAGAAGAACTGCACCAGACCCACGGTCCAGAACGCCTTCGGCGCCTGTGCCAGCAGCTTGATGAAGCCTTCCTTCTTGCCCTCCTGCTGCTTCTGCAGGTCGAAGCCGTGGAACTCGGCGTATTCCTTCGGGGGCATCTCCTTCACCTTCATGAAGGTGTAGAGGACGCACAGGATGAGGATGGCGGCGCCGCAGTAGAAGCTCCAGATCACCGAATCGGGAATCACGCCCTTGGGTGCCGTATTGGCGATGCCGATCCACGTGAAGAAGATCGGGAAGATGTAGCCCACCAGCGAGCCGGCGTTGCACAGGAAGCTCTGGATGGAATAGGCCTGCGTCTTCTGCTTTTCGTTCACCATGTCGCCCACCATCATCTTGAAGGGCTGCATCGCCACGTTGATGGAGGTGTCGAGAAAGATGAGCGAGAACAGGCCGAACCACATCGCCCCGTTGAGGCCCAGGAAGAGTCGCTGGCTGAAGTTGAGGCTGCCCGCATTGGGCAGGAACACCATCACCAGCACGGCGACGATGGCGCCGATGAGCAGATAGGGCTTGCGGCGGCCCATCCGGCACCAGGTACGGTCGGACCAGTGGCCGATGAGCGGCTGGACGATCATGCCCATCAGCGGCGGCAGGATCCAGAAAAAGCTGAGCTGATGCGGGTCTGCACCCAGCGTCGCAAAGATCCGGCTGATGTTCGCGCTCTGCAGCGCATAGGCGATCTGCACGCCGAAGAACCCGAAGCTCAGGTTGAACATCTGCCAGAAGGAAAGATTTCTCTTTTGCATAGTCACATTTAAGGCTTTTATGCCAAAATATCCATCAAAAGTACGCATTTTTTAGATATCCGACAAAAATAACTGCATAGTTCCGACTGCGTGGGCGCAGACGGTTTTGAAAAGGAAGCAGGATTATGCCATATTATCGATAATAATCATTATCTTTATCGAATGAAAAAGACGATTCTCTTTTTAGTCATAGCGCTGCTGGCCGTGACGGCCGGCGCGCAGACGATGAAAAACATCCCGGAGCGCCATCCCTCGCTCTCCCAAGACGCCATTATCGCCAACATCGAAGCCACCATCGGCCAGGTCATGCAGGACTGGAAGATTCCCGGCATGGGCGTGGCCCTCTACAAGGACGGGGAAATCCTTCTCTGCAAGGGCTACGGCGTCAAGGACCTTTCCACCGGCGCGCCGGTCGATGCGCACACCCTCTTCCAGATCGGGTCCGTATCCAAGTCGTTCACCGCAGCCATCCTGGCGCAACTGTCCGATGAGGGGCTCCTGGGCTGGGACGACCGCGTAAAGGACCACCTTCCCGACTTCGAACTGTTCGACCCCTGGGTCACGGAAAACATCCAGATCAAGGACCTGACCTCGCACCGGACCGGCCTGCGCGACGACATCGGCACCTACCTGGGCAACCTGGGCTACAACCGCGACGACATCTACCGGATGCTGAAACTGATGCCGCCCGCCTACACCTTCCGGGGCGACTACCAGTACAACAACATCACGTTCATCCCCGCCGCGATGATCATCGAGAAGGTGACGGGCAAATCCTGGGAGGAGAACGTCCGCGAGCGCATCTTCACGCCCCTCGGGATGACGCACTCGACGCTGAACGGCGAGGGGTTCGGCGCCGCGCTGGCCGACGGGTCGGCCGCCCTCCCCTACGCCTTCGAGCGCAAGGGCCGCGAGATGGACGTCTGGCCGATGCTCGGCGACGAGCAGGCCCTCTGGTGGCTGACCGTCATCGGGCCGGCGGGCTCGATCAGCTGCCCGCCGGAAGACCTCATCAAATGGGCCGTCTTCCACCTGCACGGCGGAAAGGCGGGCGACACGCAGCTCATCTCCGAAAAGCAGATGGACTTCCTGCACCGGGGCGTTACCATCACCTCGCAGACGCCTGAAAAGACGAATCTCTACGGCCACTGCTGGTTCATCGAGCAGACCCGGAAAGGGCGTCTTTACTTCCATACCGGAACGACCTGGGGAATGACCACGCTATGTGCCTTCATCCCGGAAATGGACTTTGCCATGACCATCCAGGTCAACAACGAATCGCCTTCCGAAGCACGCCACGCCATCCTGCGGCGGGCCATCGACCTGTTCCTGGGCTATGAAGACTACGACTACGAGGCCGAATACCTGACGGCCTGGTACAAGCGCGCCGACGAGCGTGCGACGGCCGACGAGAAGGCCGCCGCGGAGCGCGTGGCCGTCCCCGCCCCCGCGTGGTCGCGCATCCAGGGACACTACACCGGCGAGCACGACGTCCTGGGCGACATCGACGTCTTCATCGAAGGCGGCAAACTGATGATTCAGATGCACAACCGGAAAGCGTGGAAACGCGAACTCAAGCACGTGAACGGCAACGTGTTCAACTTCCGTGCGGACGGCTGGGGCTTCGATGTGACCTTCGATTTCGAGAAGCCCGACGAATGGGGCTCCCTCGCCCGCGGCCTGTCGATCACGGTCGGATCGGGCGAAGAATTCGCCAACTGGAAAAGAAAACTTTAACAGAGAGGCCCGGTCAGGCCGGGCATGACGATTTATGAAACGACTTCTTCTCATTGCGGCGCTGCTGGCCGCAGCGTCCGGCCTCTGGGCCAAAACCCCGGTCATCGGCATTTCCGCCTACAGCGAAGGCGGCACCTGCCAGGTCAACATGACCTATGTCAACTCCGTCCGCCTGGCCGGCGGCGTCCCGCTGGTAATTCCCGTCACGGGCGACGATGCGCAGATAGCGGCCATCGTCGAAGCCATCGACGGCCTGGTGATGACCGGCGGCGAGGATTTCGACCCGCTGAAATGGTATGGCGAAGAGCCTGTCCGCGGCCTGGGCGAAGTCGTCCCGGCGCGGGACGAGTTCGACGTCAAGCTGGTGCGGGCGGCCGTTGCGAAGGGCATCCCGGTGCTGGGCATCTGCCGCGGCGAACAGCTGCTGGCGGTCGCCTTCGGCGGCTCCCTCTGGCAGGACATCCCTTCGCAGGTGCCGACATCCTACGTAAAGCACCGCCAGGGACCCACAACCGGAACGGTCGGCACCCACTCGATCGAAATCGAATCCAATTCGTTCCTCTACCGCATCCTGGGCAACCGCGAACATGCCGTGGTCAATTCGTTCCACCACCAGGCCATCAAGGACGTCCCGAAGGGCTTCCGCGTCACGGCCCGGGCGGCCGACGGCATCATCGAGGCCGTCGAACGCACGAACGCCGCTTCCGGCAAGCTGGCGCCCGAATTCAAGGACGGCGGCGGCTGGATCCTCGGCGTCCAGTTCCATCCGGAAGTGATCACCAACGCCGGCAATCCCGAATTCCTCCCAATCTTCCAGCAACTGGTCGAGGAAGCCGGCAAATAGCCCATGAAGCGATTCTGTTTGATCACACTGACCGGGCTGCTCAGCCTGACGACCCTGGTTTCCGCACAATCGTTCCGCGGCAGTTACTTCTTCGAATCGTCCCTGCAGCGCAGCAGGCTCAACGCGGCCTTCGCACCCCAAAACAACTATATTTCCGTTCCGATGCTCGGCGCGGCCGGCTTCGACACATACAGCAACGTCGGTCTGCGCAATTTCCTGTTCACCGTCAAACTCACCACCGCCTGGCTGGGACCCACCGAAACCTATACGTTCATGGACGAGAATGTTCCGGCCGACACCTTCTTCGACAAACTGCCCGCGGACAATCCCTACCTGAAGGCTCGTTGCGAGGATGACCTGCTCGGCGCCGGTTTCCGGCTCGGGGAGAGCGGTTTCCTGACCGTGGGCCTGTCTGTCGTGACAGAGGCCGCTGCGCTCGTACCCAATGAATTCCTGCGCTTCGCCAAGCTTGGCCAGATCGCCGTTTTCCCGGGACCTTCCGCCCAGGTCTGCGCCTACGGCGTCCTTTCGGCCGGCTACAGCTATGACTTGGGGGCCCTGGTCGAAGGCCTGCACATCGGAGGCCGCGTTAAACTGCTCACCGGTCTCTATGCCGGTTCGCTGGATCTTCGCCAGGTCAACGTACAGACGTCGGACGAAGGTATCAGCGTCAGTACCGACGGCGGCGGCTTCCTGTCGGGCCTCACCTGGGCGGACGGAAAGATCCGGCGCGACAGGCTTTCCATCAATGGCTTCGGCGCCGCCGTCGACCTGGGCGTCGAATACCGGCTCACGTTCGACGGTTTTTTCAACGGCATCAACCTGTCGGCTGCCGTAAACAACCTGGGCTCGCTCCGCTTCAACCGGAACGTCACCCGGCTTACGACAGGCGCCACGACGTCATTTACGGGCTTTCAGGGCATCAGCGCCGACGACGACTTCAAGACCGGTTTCGAACGCGTGACCGAAGATATCAGCCGGCTCGCCGATATCGGCAGCACAGCGACAGACAGCTACATTCCCTCCATCGCCCCGTCCGTGTATGCGGGCCTTGAGTTGCCGTTCATCGACGAGATCATGAGCGTGGGCCTTCTCTACTACCGGACCCTGGGCTTCAACCACCTGATGGTCTCATGCAACCTCATGCCCGAAAGCTGGCTTAACGTGGGCCTCAACGGGACCTTTTTCGGCGCCGCCAACACCTATGGCATCTACGCCGAATTCATCCCCGGCAAACGGGCCAGCATCTTCTTCGGCATCCAGAAATCATCGCTGAAAACCAACCGGAAGCACATTCCGGTCGCCAATTTCACCGAGAGCGCCTGCCTCGGTGTCAACATCCTGCTATAATCCGGAAGTAATCACCGACGCCGGCAATTCCGGATTCCTCCCGATCATTCATCAATCATCCGCACGGAGCGGCCGGCGAGGTATTTTTCCAGGAGGTCGTGGGTATGGAGTTTGACGAAGCTGGTGGCGGTGCCGTCGGTGCAGGCGTACCAGGGCGCTTCGGCCACGGCGTGATCCATCACCAGATGGACGGCGGAGGCCTGCGGCAGCACGGCGCTCAGGATTGTCGTCGCCCCGACTTCGACCCCCGTCAGCTCCCACAGCTTTTCGGCAGAAGCGAACGATACGCGCGGGATGCCCAGCGCGGCGCAGAACTCCCGCGTGACAAAGGGCTTGTCGTCGGTCGTGACATACAGATAGAACTCCGTCTGTTGCCGGTTGCAGAGAAAAATCGTCTTTACGATGCGTACCCCGATCTTTGCATCGATATGCTGACAGTCCTCCATCGTCAGCCCCGGATCGGTATCTACGCGCTCAAATGGAATTTCCAGCCGGGAGAACGTCTCATACACAAGCTGTTGCAACGACGTTGAAAAGGCCGGGGGCGGCGTGGTCAGGGGATCGCCAACTTTGAACATACAGACGGGGAATCCTATTGGAACAGGCGGCGGCAGAGAGCCGCGATGTCGGCCACGGGCGTCACGGTGATGCCGCCATCGGCCGTTTTCCGCTGTTTGGAAAAAGAAGTGTCCTTGTTGAACGACGAGATGTAAATCTCCTCGAAGCCCAGCTTTCCGGCTTCGGCGATGCGGCGTTCCACCTGGCTGACCGGACGGATTTCCCCGCTGAGGCCGACCTCGGCGGCGAAACAGACCTTGGGCGAAATATAGAGGTCGAAGTTCGATGAAAGGATGGAGGCCACGATGGCCAGATCGCAGGCCGGGTCGGAGACCCGCAGTCCGCCGGCAATGTTGAGAAACACATCCTTGGATGCCAGTTTGAAGCCGGCGCGCTTCTCGAGCACCGCCAGGAGCATGTTGAGCCGGCGGCTGTCGAAGCCCGTGGCCGAACGCTGCGGCGTGCCGTAGGCCGCCGTGCTGACGAGCGCCTGGATTTCGATGAGGAACGGCCGCGTGCCGTCCATCATCGCGGCGACGGCAATGCCGGAGAGGTCGTCCTGGTGCATCGGGATGAGGATTTCCGAAGGGTTGCGCACCTCGCGGAGACCCGTACCGGTCATCTCGAAGACCGCCAGCTCGTCGGTGGAGCCGAAACGGTTCTTGATGCTGCGCAGGATGCGGTAGGCGCCCTTGGTGTCGCCTTCGAACTGCAGCACCACGTCGACGATATGTTCGAGGATCTTCGGTCCGGCCAGCGTGCCGTCTTTCGTGATATGGCCGATGAGGATCACGGGCGTACCCGTTTCCTTGGCGTAGCGCAGCAGCGCCGAGGCGCATTCCCGCACCTGGGAAACGCTGCCCGCCGACGAGTCGAGCGCTTCGCTGTAGATGGTCTGGATGGAATCGACGATCAGCAGGGCGGGCTTGATCTCGCGGGCCTGCGAGAGGATGTTCTCGAGCAGCGTCTCGCTGAGGATGAAGCAGTCGTCATCGCGGCCGCCGAGCCGTTCCGCCCGGAGCTTGATCTGCTTGGGACTTTCCTCGCCCGATACGTAAAGGGTCCGCAAGTCCTTGCAGCAGAGCGGGATCTGCAGCGACAGCGTGGATTTTCCGATGCCGGGTTCCCCGCCGATGAGGATCATCGAGCCGGCGACCATCCCGCCGCCGAGCACACGGTCCAGCTCCTCGATGCCGATGGAGAACCGGCCTTCGTTCGACAGGTCGATCTCGCGAAGCCGCTGCGGGCGGGTGTCGGCCGCATCGATATAGGCGCGCGACCGCACCGCCGGAGCGGCCGATGTTGCCTTCGGCGCCCTGGGTTCCTCCACCATCGTATTCCACTCGCCGCAGGCGGGGCAGCGCCCCATCCACTTCGGGCTCTCATTACCGCACGACGTGCAGTACCACACGCTCTTGATCTTTGTTGCCATACGACAAAAATAAGAAATTTTCGCTATCTTTGACAGATAAATAGATATCCTGCTATGGAAACATTGACCATCAAGACCATCGGACCGTGGATGCCCCACGGCCAGCAACTCTATATCGTGGGCAGCTGCCCCGCCCTGGGTGCCTGGAACCCGGAGAAGGCCCTGCCGATGACGGCCACGCAAGGCATCGTCTGGCACATCGACCTCGACCGGAAACGCCTGCCCGACTATTTCGAATACAAATTCCTCCGCAAGGAGCTCGACGGCTCCTTCACCTGGGAAACCTGCTTCAACCGCACCGATCCCCGCGCCGTCACGGAGACCACCTTCCCCGACCAGCATCCCCGCTATGCCGGAACGGCCATTCCCGTCTTCTCGCTCCGGAGCCGGACGTCCGCCGGCATCGGCGATTTCGCCGACATCAAGCGGATGGTCGACTGGGCGGCCGCGACCGGACAGGCCGTGCTGCAGCTCCTGCCGGTCAACGACACCACCTCCACCAAGACGTGGACCGATTCGTATCCCTACGGCGGCATCACCATCATGGCGCTGCATCCCATCTACCTGAACCTGCAGGCAGTGGGACCGCTCCGCAGCCGCGAAGCGGAAAACGCCTTCCTCGCCGAAGCCGCCGCACTCAACGCCCTGCCGCAGCTCGACTATGAAAGGGTGTTCGACCTGAAGGAACGGTACATGCGTGCCGTCTTTGCCCAGAAAGGCACCCGCACCCTGGGCAGCAAGGCGTTCAAGGCCTTCTTCGATGAGAACCGCGACTGGCTGCTGCCCTACGCCGCCTTCTGCGTGCTCCGCGACCGCTTCGGCACGGCCGACTTCACGAAGTGGAAACGGCTGCGGAAATACAGCGCGGCGGGTGTGGCGCGTCTCTACGGGGAAGCGAAAGACGAAATGGACTACTACATCTTCGTGCAGTACCACCTCGACCGCCAGTTGCGCGACGCACACGAATACGCCCGCGCGAAGGGCGTCGCCCTCAAGGGAGACATCCCCATCGGCATCACGCCGCACAGCGTGGAGGCCTGGGCGCAGCCGGAATACTTCAATATGGGCGAGCAGGCCGGCGCACCGCCGGATGCCTTTGCGGCCGACGGGCAGAACTGGGGATTCCCCACGTACAACTGGGACCGGATGGCCGAAGACGGCTATGCGTGGTGGAAGCGCCGCTTCCGCAAGATGGCCGAGTATTTCGACGCCTACCGCATCGACCACGTGCTGGGCTTCTTCCGCATCTGGGAGATTC
>CAMZGD010000008.1 GCA_947306365.1 uncultured Bacteroidales bacterium | reverse complement strand
TGCCTGACGGCCATCAGCACGGCGCTGGCCGTCCTGATGACCCCGTTCAATTTCTGGCTTTATGGAAACCTGTTCCTGAAGTTCGCTTCGGTGCACGGGGAGGTGCCGTATCTGGTCATTCCGCTCTGGGACGTGTTCAAAACGATTTTCATCCTGCTGGGCATCCCGTTGACGCTGGGCATCCTGACCTCCCATTTCCTGCCGAAACTGGCCGACAGGATGAAGAAGCCTTTCCAGTGGGTGAGCATCGTCTTCTTCCTGGTGATGGTCGTGCTTTCCTTCGTGGGCAATATGGACGCCTTCCTCAAGTGCATCAAGTACATCTTCTTGATCGTGCTGGTTCACAACCTGCTGGCGCTCTGCACGGGCTTCGGCGTGGGTTCGGCCTTCAAGGTGCCGCGCGCCGACCGCCGCACGCTGACCATCGAGACGGGCATCCAGAATTCCGGCCTCGGCCTGGTCCTGCTGCTGGGAACGTCCATCTTCGCCGGTCTTCCGCCGCACGGAGGCATGCTGGTCATCACGGCCTGGTGGGGGGTATGGCACATCATCTCCGGCCTTACCGTCGCCACGATTTTCAACCGTTCGAAGAAGACGCTGTAATCCATCCCGTTCCGGGCAAGCATCGAACCGCCCATGTCGATCCTTCAGAAGAAGTATCCGATCCAGCCCGATGGCCGCGTCCTGGGCCGCTGTGCACTGTACGGTATCGCGGTCGCGTCCATCCTTTTCCTACTGCGGCCTTTTGGCCTGAGTATCTACTACGGGAACAAGCTTCTGGTCGCCCTGCTGTTCGGCCTGGTGACCTTTGGTTGCAGCGCGGCATTCAAGCTGGTTGTCGGTCACCTTTTCAGGAAAAGCGGAAAGACCTGGCGGGTCTGGCATCAGGTGCTGTCCCTTATCGGAATGGTCTTGTTCATCGGCATCGGCAATGCCATCCTCTACTGCATCCTGTTCCATTTCCCGATAACGCTGAAAACGATGCTGGTCATCGTATACTGGACGCTCGCCGTCGGCCTGATCATTGCGCTCATTTCCACGGCCCTGTCGTATTATCGGGTGATGCGCAGGCAGCTGGAGGCCCTGCTTGACAAGAAACCGGAGGCGCAGCAGGGCGTTTCCATCACCCTTCACGACACCCGCGTCAGGGGAAATGACCTCTCCCTTCCGATCAACGACCTGCTCTACCTTGAAGCGCAGAAGAACAACGTGGCCGTCTGCTACGTGAAGGACGGAAAGCTGAAGCGGAACGAGATCCATACTACGCTGGCCGCCGTGCTCAAGGACCTCGGGGACTATGGCAACATCTTCCAGTGCCATCGTTCGTTTGCCGTCAACCTGAACAGCATCACTTCCGCCAGCGGGAACTCCAACGGCTATACCCTCATCCTGGGAAACAACCTTGCGACCGTCCCCGTTTCACGCCCGTTCGTACCCAAGCTCAAGTCATTCATCTCCTAGCGTCCCGTCCCGCATCCTGGCGATCCGGCACGCGGCCTAGTTATTCATCCGCCTTTCTAGCTGTCTGTCCCGACTATTTGGCGGGATGGTTTTTCGTGTTCACCTTTGCGGTGTGAAACATGTCAAACCCTTAAAAATTCAATGCTATGAAACGAATATTTTTCACCCTTCTGGTTGCCTTTTTTACGTTCGGGCCTGCTTATGCGCAGCTTAACGAGAAAGTCCGGTACGCGGAACTCAAGAATTATTACAATCATAAGGAGTATGCCCCACAGGCGGGCGATCCTTATTCTGTCGCCTGGTCCGAGTTTGCTTCGTTCTTCTTCCCGGGCGTCGGACAGCTCCTTTCCGGCGAAACGGGACGCGGCTGGGCGTTCATGGCCGGCGAAGCGGTCCTGATGGGGACGGTGATCAGCGCCTACCGGGAAATCGAAAAAGTCGCCATTACGAATTCCAGCGGTTTTGTTATCGGCTATACGGATGAGAAGGTGGGCAAACGGAATATGGCCATCTTTCTCGGCGCCCTCGGCGCAGACCTGGGCCTGGCCATCTGGTCGAGCATCGATGCGAGAAGGATTGCCAAGGTGAAGAATATGTATTACCAGGACCTGATCGGACGGAAGGCGCCGCTCGAACTGGGTTTCGTACCCACGTTCTCCTTCTCACCGTCTCCGGACGGGTCCCTGCAGCCTGCGGCCGGAATGTCCCTGCAAATCCGATTCTAAGAATTCTAAAAAGTGCATGCCATGCGAAAAGCCTGGGTCATCGTCTGCTGCATTCTGGGCGCACTGCTCATAGGGATCGTTCTCGTTCGTGCAATTCTCTTCCCCGGATACAAGGACCCCGGGACGAGCGGCAAGTACGCCGTCCTGCAGTCCTCCGCAATCCTCATCGACAGTACGCGGACCGATCCCTTTGAGCAGGACGGAAGCTTCCGCGAAGTGCCCGTGCATTTCTACTATCCCGAAACGGTAGCTGGAAGTACGGAACGCTTCCCGCTCGTGGCCTTCTCCCACGGTGCCTTCGGCTATTACCAGAGCAATACCTCTACCTATCGGGAGCTTGCGGGAAACGGCTATGTCGTCGTTGCCCTCGACCACCCGCATCACGCTTTCTATACGAAAGACTCGGACGGCAAAACGGTCATCGTGGACAGACAATTCCTGCGTACGGCCATGCGCCTGAACGATGGGATGGATGCGCCGGAGCGGTATGGACTTTATACCGAATGGATGACATTGCGCACCGCCGATATGAATTTTGTGATCGACGAGCTGAAGGCGACTGCGAATGCCGATACCCTTTCCGTACTGGAAAGGGTCGATTTCAGCAAGATCGGCCTGATGGGCCATTCGATGGGCGGGGCTGCCGCCGTGGAACTGGGAAGGGAACGGAACGACATTTCCGCCGTCATCGACCTGGACGGCACGATGCTCTCCGAGTATAACGGCATCGAGAACGGGGCGCTTGCGATCCGCGAGGAACCCTATCCCGTTCCGGTGCTTGAATTCAACAACTGGGAAATGTATAATGATCTCAAGGAATATCTGGCGCAGGGCGGCAGCTATCCGAACGATGTGCTGATCCGCGGTGCTTCAGCCGGTTTTACGACGACCATTCGTGACACGAAGCACATGGATTTCACCGATCTTCCGCTGCTTTCCCCTTTCCTCGGCAATATGCTCGGCAGCGGTGACCGCGACACGGCCGAGGCGATGGCCATCGTCAATTCGCTCGTGCTGGAATTCTATGACTGTTATCTGAAAGGCCAGGGCGTCTTTACGGTACAGGACATCTATTGAAACAAACAATGACACATCGATATGAATAAATTATTTACCTTACTGACAATCTTGTTGATCGCACTGCCGGCATACGCACAGCCGGATTCAACCGAGTCGTTCGGACAGATCTATCTTGACATGCCCCTGCTGTCGCTTCCGACACAGGCGGACGCCATCCGTACCACGGGCGGATTCTTCCCCTCGTATATGAACCCGGGAATGGAGAACAGCCTGGCCTACTCCGCAGATGTCTATACGGCCGTCCATTACGGAATCCGGAAACTGATTAAAAATGAGAAGAGCAGCCTCTGGGAATCCCTTCTGCAACGCGTGGCAATCGGGGCTTTCGATGGGATATGGATGATGATGCCTTTGGGCATGGGTTGGCTGCATGAGGAGTATCACCGTGATGTAATGACTCAATATGGCGTAAACAGTTTCAACGAAATGCTGCTGTGCCGGATATTTGATGAGGTAACCCCCGTAAGCCACGAAACCGACGAGGAAATGGCGATGCTCTGCGATACCCATCACCCCGATTTCGTCCGCCTGAACAGTGCCGGCCATGAGGGTGTCGTCGATCTTACGCGCAGAATGCAGGCCAACCAATTCTTCTACCACCAAAAACTCTACAACCAATACCTGTACTGGTCGAATGCCGTGCAGAATTTTTACTATGTCTTTTCCTGCGCCACCGGCAGAAGCGATAAAGCAGCGATCCGGCAAATGGAGCAGGAAACGACGATTGAATCCCGCGACTTTACCGGCATGGACATGTGCGGCTGGATTCACGCCCTGTGTTATCCGGACACCCCTTACGCCGATCGCGGAACGCATCCGAGCGGCGTGGGCATCCACCGCTACATTATGTACGACATGATTCCGGACGAAGGAAAGGCGTACCTGACCAGACAGGCCTGGCTGGAAGCATTCAACTTCATATCTCCCATGCTCATCGGCTACGACCGCTTCCGCCTCGGTAATTCGGACAGCTACGGCAACTTCGCCTTCCGGCACTATCTGACCTCTTTCGGCAGCGACGTCGCGCTCGACCTCTATTACCAGAAGGCGCAGTACAACCTGTACGGTACCATCCATACCTATCACAATGCCGACCACCATTTCGGCGGTCTGGAACTGGGACTGGTGGACCTTCCGCTGCTGGACAACCGCATGCAGGCCGGCGGCGTCCTGATGGGCTGGGTGCAGCCAAAGGACCAGCTGTTCAAGACGGCGTCCGGTACCTTCGGCGGCCTGGTCAAGGCGCGGATGGCTTATCACTCCCGATTCCTCGACCCGTATGTCGAACTCGGCTGGAAGAGCGCCGGCTGGGTAGCCGGCAACGGAAAGCTCGGCAGCGGTGCCTTCCTGCGCGCCGGCCTCCGCTGGCAGATCGGGCGATAATTGTATCAGGCCGAAAAATGAAGGTGACTAATAAGGAGATTATTGGTCACCTTCTTTTTTATTGACGATTCGTCGTTGAACAAGTCAGCCATCCTCAAAGAAGCCCTTCCTTGAGGATGGCGGCCATTATTTAGGACCCCTGTCCTCAAAACAGGCTGTTATTGAGGAGGGAAAAAGCTCTTTTTCCACTATGAGGAGCGTAATGCAGCCATTTTTCTTATGTTGTGTGCAATGGCTATGGCGGCGAACTCTGCTCCGACGTATTGCCTGCCACAGTAGTGGAAGCGCCGGAAGCCGCCGTCATACTTGATCTGGCCGAAGACAGCCTCCGGCTCTATCGGCCTGCGACTTCTGTGATAGAGTCCTCTTTCGCTTGTCAGGAGTTCTTTCGCCTTGTCTCGGTAAAGGCGGCTTCGCACATTGTCTTTTATTTCTCTGTTCCCTGTACCATGAAAGCATCGACCCCGCAATGGACATCCAGTGCAGTTAGTTGCCCGATACACCCGGAGCGTCGTCTCATATCCAAGGTCTGACACCGACTTCTTTTTTCCGACAAAGCCCATGTGTTGTCCCATCGGACAGACAAAGAAGTCCTTCTCCGCATTGTAGTACAGATGCTCGGGAAGGAACGGGTTGGCGATGTGCTTTCGTTTCAGTTCGGTGTGGAACATGTTGTATTTGACATATCCGTCGATGAAGTTCATATCCATATACTCGTAGTTCTCCTCGCTGCCATAGCCGGAGTCCGCCACCACCTCCTTGCCTGGACACCGTAACGTAGCTTGACCGTGTCGAGATGATTAATGAATGTACCCCAGTCATTCAAACGCCATGACATCGAGTAGTGCGTGATGAACAGGTTCTCCGTGGATATCTGCTCGTTGTATCCCGGCTTCGTCTGCCCGTTGTTCATCACCTCTTCCTTCTCTTCGTTCATCTCCCTGTCCAGCACCCTTTCCGCTTCCGCCAGCACGGCCTTCACCTTCTTGTTCAGCTTGCCCAGGTTCGTCTTCGTTGCCCTCTTCCACACGAACGTGTACTTATTCGCCCGCGACTCGATCTTCGTCCCGTCAATGTACTGCACCTCCAGCGTGAGGAACTTCTCGTCCACCAGCATCTGCACCACTTGCGCGAACAGGTCGTCAATCACGCCCGCAAGGCGGTTCTTCCGGAATAGGTTGATCGTGTTGAAGTCCGGGCGCTGCATCCCGCTCAGCCACACGAAGTTCACATCACGGCGGACGAGCGTCTCCATCTTCCTTCCCGAGTACACGTTCTGCAGATATGCGTACAATACTACTTTCAGCAGCATTCGCGGATGATAGCTACTTGTACCTCCTCCAACATATGTGGCCTCGATCGCGGAGATGTCCAGGTTCTCGACGATAGCGTCCAGTACCCGTACAGGATCATTCTCTGCAATGAAGTCGCCCAGGCATGGAGGAAAAAGAAGATAGTCGTTCTGATTGTAGGATTTATAGACTACCTTTGCCATTGCTCTTGTGCTCTTGTAGGTCTTTATATTTTAGATTGCAATACAAACATAAGAAAAACAATCCACGAAAGCGATAGCTATTTCTCTGTATATCAAAGAAATAGCTATTTTCTTTCCTGCTTAGTGAGACACTGGCCTGGGCGGAAGTGGAGAAGGAATATGCTTTGAAGACCTTAGCCACCCTCGGCTATTAGAGGGAGGGGCCCGCCGCCTTGGCGGTGGGAGAGGGAGCGCCTTGGCGCGACGGTCTGAAAAGCATATTGCCTTCGGAACTGGAACCCAGGCCGCATTAGGACACAAAAAAGAGGGTGACCACTTTTTAGTCACCCTCATAACGGCACTGTAAAACAACTAATCGCTATTCCGGTGGGGTCCCTTGAACATCACGAGGCCGGAAGTGCTTTGCCTGTGCACTTCCCCGGTCACGGTAAGGTCGCTCGCATCGATATCTCCGGCGCCTGATACGTCGAAGATGGCTTCTTCGGCCTTCCCGCTCACGTAAACATCGCCAAGTCCGTTGATCTCGACAGAAAGCTTGTTGCAGGTGATGTCCTTGCACTCGATGTCTCCTGCACCGTTCACCTCGATTTCCAGGTCGCCTTCGGTGTGGAGGCCGGCTGGCAGCTCGAAGTCACCGGCACCGTTCATTTCGATGCGTCTCAGGTTCGGGGCCTGGATGGTCAGGTCATATTCCACCTTCCCGACCCGGATGGTCCGGTGTTTTTTCGTCTGGATGAAGAGCACGCCGTCTTCAACCTTGTAGTCAAGATGATCGAGTACGCTCTCCCGGGTGCGGAGGGTGACTTCCCAGTTGTCGGACTGGGTAAACGTTATGTCTGCATACCCGTTGATGCAGATGGCGTCGAAGTCCTTAAAATCGAATGATTTGGTTATAGCGGCGCTCTCGTCCTTGACAACAACGTTCGCATGCTTGTCACCCTTGAAAACCGGGTTGACCTGGAAGCAGGAAACGCAAAGCAGGGCCGTAAATGCCAGATAGATAATCTTTTTCATAGGATAGTTAATTGTTGAAGACAGAAGAATCGAGGCCGAGCAGTTGCAGGCGCTGCCGGATGGCGGGGACTTCCTTCTCGATGAAGTCCTTGCGCTGGGCTTCCAGCACGGTTTCAAGGGCGTCGTCCGAGACGAAATACCCGATGCCGCGCTTGTTGTAGATGATGCCGTCGGCGGTGAGCTTCTCATAAGAGCGCACCATCGTATTCGGATTGACGCCGATGTCGGCACCATACTCCCTCACGGACGGGATGCGGTCCCCTCCTTTGAGGTCTCTCGAGAGGATGCGGTCGGAGATCACATCCACGATCTGGAGATAGATGGGTTTTTCCGTATTGAAATTCATGGCGTTAGTGTTGAATGGTTTTGAGTCGCCGCCAGATGCCCCAGGCGAGTCCGATGACAATCAGGATACCCAGCGCTTCGATTCCGTTCAGGATCCCGGCGATGATGCGCGCCCCCTCCAGATCGTTGTTGATGTCGATATCGATATTGAACGAAGAACCTCCAAGCATCCTGATAACGAGCCCGAGGATGGTGGAAATGACGATGGAAAGGCCGAAGCTGATGGCGATGCCGGCGACGATCTTGTTCTTCTTGAAGCAGATGCCGCAGAGAAGGAAATAGAGGAAATTGGTGAAAATACTGGTGAGAATCAGGACGACGATGGGGGCTATCGGGTTTTTCAGCAGGGAATCGTTGGCGTAACTGTTGACGATGTCGCTCCAGTTGCTGGTGAAGGCGCCGATCAGCGTTTGGCCGTAACCGGGATCCAGCAGGCTCAGGATACCGTCCAGCAGGAAAAAGACGGCGATGAAAAGGATGGGGATGACGACCAGGGTCATCAGCAGCATCGACACGTATTTTTCGGTGCGGGAGGCAGGAAGCATCAGCCAGGACGATCCGGCCCGCTTGTCGGTCAGGTAGCCGTATGTGCGGGTCTGATACAAAGTAAGGATGGTGTAGGCGGCGAAGAACGTCGCAATGCGGGCTCCGAGGGACGGCGCGGTCCATTGCTGGTTGAATACCAGACTGAGCAGCACCCAGATGAAATAGACGATGGCGATGGAACCGCCGATCATGATGGCCGCCTTGGAGTGGTTCCGCCACATCTGCTTGAGGTCGTATTTGAAATAGGTCCAGAAGCGCTTGAAGTTGAAAGTATCGCTCATAGCCGGATGTTTTTACTGGTTGAACATCGAATTGATCAGGTTTTTGTGGGCGTGGACCGTGTTGAAGAAGGCTTCCACGTTGACTTTGCTTTCTTCGCCCGTGGTGTTGCGATACACCTGGATGCAGCCGCCGGGGGTCTGCTCCAGATACAGGGCGTCGGGCCGGAGTTCATTGCCATAGTCGAAGAAGAGCTGCTTCGAGATTTCCTCCATCGAGGCGTTCACGAGCACGGCCTGGTTGTCCAGGATGATGATCGGGTCGATGATGTTCTCCAGGTCGCGGACCTGGTGGGTGGAGATGACGATGGCGGACTCTTCGGAAGTGTACTTGGTCATAGCCTTGCGGAACTGCGCCTTGGAAGGAATGTCCAGGCCGTTCGTGGGCTCGTCCAGATAATAGTATTTCGCGTTGCACGCGAGCGCGAAGGAAATCCAGGCCTTCTTGAGCTGGCCGGCGGACATGGCATCCATCCGCTGGTCCTGCTCCACCTGGAACTCCTTGAGAATCGTTTCGAATTTCTGCAGGTCGAAGCCGGGCCAGAAGACACCGTTCTCCCTGGCGAAGTCGATGGCACGCGCGTGGAAGGGGGAGACCTCTTCGGGCAGATAGAACTGTTCCGAAAGGGTGGAAGGCAGACGGTCGAAGGGATTGCGACCATCCACGTCGATGGAACCCGCCTGCGGCTTCTTCAAGCCGCAGAGCAGCGTCAGGAGCGTAGTCTTTCCCACGCCGTTTTCTCCGAGCAGTCCGTAGATGTTACCTCCGGACAGCTTCATCGAGATGTTTTTCAGCACCGTCTTGGGGCCGTAGCTGAAAGCGAGATTGTTGATCGTGACCATATCTTTTGTGTGTATTAGTACAATAGTACACTGCAAAGGTATGAATTCTTTTTTATTCTGCAAATATTTTTTTTAAAAAATGCAGAAAAAGTTGAAATGAATGTCGGGCTGTCTCGATACCTATATTTATAATTACGGTACAAGCCCAAAGAAAAATTTTTAAAAATTTTAATAAAAAATTTGCAGAATTGTTTTTTGTTTATACCTTTGCAGTGTACTATTGTACTAGTACACGAAAATAATGACAGAAAACAAATAATTATTACAACCATGAAACGATTCCTTACCTTTTTTATTATTGTATTGACCGCGTTTCCTGCCGTCGCCAAGGGAGATTGGCGCGGCAAGGTCGTTGACGGCAGGGGAGAACCGGTAGCCTACGCCAATGTGGCGTTGCTTTCGAAGGCTGACTCCACCGTCGTGTGCGGTGCCGTTACCCAAGAGGACGGCACTTTCAATATTGTCTCCAAAGAGAACGACGGCATCATGATGGTTGTGATGCTGGGCTATCAGACACGGTATCTCGCACCGGTCGACGGCCTTGTCATCACGCTGGAAGAAGATGCCGCGATGCTGGAAGGGGCTGTCGTATCGGCCGTGATGCCCAAGACCAAACTCACCGGCGAAGGCCTGCAGACCAATGTGCGCGGCTCGGTGCTGGAAGATGTGGGTACGGCCAATGACGTGCTGGCCAAGACACCCGGGCTGATCAAAGGCAAGGACGGGCTGGAGGTCATCGGCAGAGGTACACCCCTTGTATATATCAATGGACGGAAAGTGACGGACGCCGGTGAGCTGGAACGCCTGCAGAGCAATGAAATCCAAAGCGTCGAGGTAATCACCAACCCCGGTGCGCAGTACGACGCCACCGTGCGCGCCGTCGTGCGCATCCGCACCATCAAGCGCCAGGGCGACGGATTCGGCTTCAATCTCACGGCGTCGGATGCGCAGTCGCTGCGTCGGGTCGATTTCAATGACCCGGCCGCCAACCTCAACCTGAATTACCGCACCGGCGGCGTGGATGTCTTTGCCGGCATCAACTACAACAAGAACCACTACGCCCAGATCAGCGATGCCGAAAAGGAATCCACCGGCTCGCCCGTAATCCTCGACCAGGCTTCCATCGATGCCTCCGGAATGCTCCGCAACCTGGGCGGCAATGCCGGTATCAACTGGCAGATCGCCGATAACCACTCCGTGGGCGGCAAAGTGGAATGGGGTCGCCAGCTCAGCCTCTCCGACCTGAGCGTCATCACCGACAAGGTGTCCCGTGACGGTGTGCCGGTTGACAAGATCGTCACGCGTACGGAGGACTTCTTCGGCGACTTTGCCCCCTACAACGTGGGCACCAACCTCTACTACAACGGTACGGTGGCCGATAAGCTGAATATCGACTTCAATGCCGATTATTATACCAATGCCAGCAGCGCGCTCTCGCTTTCAGACGAGACCGCCGAGAATACGCAAAATGCCAAGGTGAGCACGACTGCCGACAGCCGGAACCGCCTGTATGCTACCAAGCTGGTGCTCTCGTATCCAATCTGGGCGGGCCAGCTGCAGGTGGGCACGGAGGAGTCATTCTCCCGCCGCTCGGACAATTACACCCTCACCGGCATTCCGGTGCCGGCCTCGTCGGCCAGCGTGCAGGAGGACAATATCGCCGGATTTGCATCCTACGGCCTCTATCTGCCGAAAGTGGGTCAGGTCAGTGCGGGCGTGCGTTACGAACACGTCCTCTACAGCTACAAGGATGCCCTGGCCCCGCAGAACGACATCACCCGTTCCTATGGCAACTGGTTTCCGACCGTGTCCTATGCGAATGCTTTCGGCCCCGTACAGGTACTCCTGAACTACAGCGCCAAGACACTCCGCCCGGGCTTTTCCCTGCTTTCCAGCGCCATCCGTTACAACAGCCGCTATCTGTGGCAGAGCGGAAACGCCGCGCTGCAGCCGCAGACCATGCACGACATGAGCCTGACGGCCCTGTGGAATTTCATCACCCTGGGAGTCGAGTACAGTCGCGTGAACGACGCCATCGTTACCTGGTCCTTCCCGTATAACGATGAGGGCGTGCTGCTGGTACAGCCCCGGAACCTGGATGAGCCGTTCCGCCAGCTGACCGCCTTCGTGAACCTTACGCCCACGTTCGGCCCGCTCACGCTGAACTATACCTTCGTGGCCCAGCCGCAGTGGCTCACGATCGATGCGCCCGACGCCAGCCAGCCTTCCGGTTTCAGGAAGACCTCTTTCAACGACAATCCCCTGTACGTGGCCCAGCTGTTCAATACGTTGAGCCTCAAGGGCGGCTGGCAGCTGGAACTGGGCGGAGAAGTATACAGCCGGGGCTATACGGAGAATATCTACCTCACCAACGTCTATTTCAACCTTACCGCCGCCGTGCAGAAAACCTTCCTCAAGGACGGGTCCCTGGTGCTGCGCCTGGAAGGTTCCGACCTGGCCGGTCTTGCCCACAATGATATTTCCACCGACTTCGGCCACTATATTGTCCGGCAGACCAACCTTATGGACACCCAGCGGGTGAAATTTACGCTCCGTTACAAATTCAACACCGCCAAGAGCAAGTATCGCGGTACGGGTGCCGGCAGCGACACTAAGAACCGGATGTAAAAAAATCGCAATCATTGTTCAATCCATAAAAACCGATCAAAATGAAAAACACCCATTTAATTACCTTGCTGATGCTGTGCATTATGGCGGCGGGCTGCGGACAGAAGGCCGTCGGACAGACGGGCAAAGTGGTATATCCGGCCATCGAGCTGGGCAATATGGACACCTCCGTCAATCCCGCGGACGACTTCTTCCGTTACTGCAACAACAACTGGCTGAAAAACACTCCGATTCCCGAAGCGTATTCTTCCTACGGCGCCTTCTATGAGGTTGACGAACGCAAAGATTATCAGGTCAAGGAGATCCTCGACGAGGTCTCCCGTGACAAGCGTGCAGCGCAGGGAAGCATCGCCCAGAAGATCCGCGACTTCTACAATGCGGGCATGGACACCGTAGCCATCAACGCACGCGGTTACTGCGAGTTGTTGCCCTATTTCGAGAAGATCGACCGGATGGAGGACAAGTCGCAGCTCCCCGGGCTGATCGGCCTGCTCCACTATGAAGGCTTCGGCTGGCCTTTCTTCCAGGCGGGCAGCTACACCGATTGGAAAAATGCCGACAGGGTCATCATGCTGGTGTTCCAGCCCGAACTCGGACTGCCTGACCGCGATTTGTACCTGATTGAAGAGACCCGGGAAATGCGCGACAAGTATGTCGAACACATCGCCAACATGTTCCGGCTTACCGGCACCGATGCCGATCTCGCGGTGGAGAAGGCCCGGCGTGTCCTCGCCTTCGAGACGGAACTCGCCAAGAACTCCCTGCCCATCCAGGAATGCCTCGACCCCAACAACCTCTATCATTTGAAGAGCCGTCAGGAGTTACAGGCCTCCACGCCAGTCTTCTGCTGGGACAATTACTTCAATGCGGTGGGCGCACCGGCCTTCGACAGCCTGAACGTGGCCGCTCCCGACTTCTTCATCGCCCTCGACGGCATCATTCGGGACACCGACTTCGGTACCATCAAGGACTACCTGCGGTGGGCCGTCATCACCGACAGTGCCCCGCTGCTGAGCGATGACCTCGTTGCCGAAGACTTCAACTTCTACAAAAAATACCTCTATGATGTAGAAGAACAGAACCCCCGCTGGCGCCGCATACTGGACAAGACCTCGGATTACTTAGGCGAAGCCCTCGGCCAGCTCTATGTGGAGAAGTATTTCCCCGCCGAGGCAAAAGCGCGCATGCTGGAACTCGTCGGCAACCTGCGGCTGGCATTGCGGGAGCGTATCAAGAACGTCGACTGGATGAGCGACGAGACCCGGGCCAGGGCCCTCCACAAGCTCGACTGCTACAACGTGAAGATCGGCTATCCCGACAAGTGGTTGGACTACAGTAAATATGAAGTAACGCCCGAATCCTATTTCCAGAACGTACGCCGCGCCGAGCGTTTCGGCAAGGAACGGGACATGGCCAAGATCGGCAAGCCCGTCGACAAGGGAGAATGGCGGATGAACCCGCAGGATGTCAACGCGTACTACAACGCCGAACTGAATGAGATCGTGTTCCCGGCCGCCATCCTTCAGCCGCCTTTCTTCAATATGGATGCTGACGACGCCGTCAATTACGGAGCCATCGGCACCGTGATCAGCCACGAGATGACGCACGGCTTCGACGATACGGGCCGCTTGTTTGACGAGAAGGGCAACCTCAGCAACTGGTGGACCGAAGAAGACGATGCCAAGTTCACAGAACGGACCCGGCAACTCGTGAAGCTGTTCAATGCGTTTGAATTGAGGGGACAGCACATCAACGGCGAGCTGACCCTGGGTGAGAACATCGCCGACCTCGGCGGCCTCAATGTGGCCTGGGATGCCTTCCAGCTGACGGACGAAGCGAAATCCGACAAGCGCATAGACGGTTTTACCCCCGCACAGCGTTTCTTCATCAGCTACGGCACCATCTGGCGCACCAACATCCGCGACAAGGCCTTCGAAATGAGATTGAAGACCGATGTGCACGCCCCTGCCGAAGCCCGCGTGAACCGTGCCCTCGGCTCGATGCCGCACTTCTACGAAGCGTTCGACATCCCGGCAGGAAGCAGGATGTATATCGCTCCCGAGGAACGCGCAACCATCTGGTAAAGAGAAAGGGATATCAATCGGTATCCCTTTCCGTGAAAGCGGCCATCACTTCCATCAGGGCCCGGACGTCGTCTCGATCCGCATCATACGGACGTCTGCCGGAATCTGTGGGGTCCTGGCCGGCTTTCATTGCGTTGTAGCGGCGCAGGAAGGAATCCGCGCCCGACCAGATGGTGTGGATGTAACCTTGCAGCAGGGCGGCCGTTTCAGGGGTCGTCTGCTGCCGGAAGCGTACCATGTCACGGATCTGCTGCCGGCAGACCGCGGGGTTCCGGTAGCCGCACTCCGCGACAGGGAATCCCTTCGTGGCAAAGTAGATCCCGGTCAGGTCGGCCCGCTCGTAGTGCCAGTCACAGATGAAGACATCCTTGGGAATCAGGTCGACAGCCCGCCAGGTGTCGTTGTAGCTGGCTTCCCATTCGCCCAGGCCGGTGGTACGGCCGTCAAGCAGGCGGTCGCCCCAGATCATCAGCTGGCGGCCTTTTTCGGCCAGGTGGTCGTGGATGCAGGTTACTTCGCCGGCGAACAGTTCCGCCTTGTCGCGTCCGTGGCACCGGGGACATTCGTCCATGCCGATGTAGAAAACCTCGTCCATCCCGGCGTGGAACGCATCCGCTTCAAAGGCGTCGCAGAGTTCGTCGACCAGCGGGAAGACCACGTCGTGGACTTCAGGGTGGAGCGGGCAGTAACTCTTGCAGTACAGGCCGTCTGCATTGGGCCAGGACGTATAGTTTTCCGTCTTGACGGACGGTGTCTCGTCGAATTGGGGATACGCCCGCAGCAGGGCGTGGGTCTGCGTGGCCCACGACTGGTGACCCAACAGGTTGATCTGGGGTACCAGCCGGATGCCGGACCGCCGGCAAAGGGCTACGATGCGCTTTACATCGTTCCGGCTCAGCGGATCGGGATCGCGGAGTTCGGGATGGCATTCATAGGCGTAGTTCCAGTCCACGCGCAGGATAAGCAGATTGAAACCGGCAGGCGCCAGGTCGTCTTCAATGAAATGCAGGAAAGCGTCCAGCCCGGCCGGCTTCGGCGCCTCGATCGCCAGGCCCCGTACGGGCAACGATGCGGGAGACAGATTGCCGGCAGCCGTTTCATCCGGGGCGGTGGCGCGCCCGGAGGCCGGCAGGAGAAGGAGGGCCGTCAGGACGGCCAACAGGAAAGTCATGTGTTTCATGGATTGGATCATCTCGAATGTAAAGATACGCCTTTTCACGGAGATATGCTAAGCCGGAATTTCGTATCTTCGTGAAGAAATCAGACGACCGGGGAGCGATGATCGCGACAATGCCTTTTCTGGAGGAACGTTTCGAAACGTTCAATGCGCTTTGCTTCGGCGGCGCGCTGCCGCCGGTGCCCATCCGGTTGGGCAGGGCGGTGCGCAGCCTGGGGGCGTGCACCTATAAGAAAAGGAAGCATCTATTCGGCCGCACGGAATTCTACGGCTTCTCCATCCGCATCAGCTCGCGCTTCGACCTGCCCGAAAACGAGCTGGAAGACATTCTCCTGCACGAGATGATCCACTACGAAATCCTGGTGAACCAGCAGAAGGACACGTCGGCCCACGGCCGTCTGTTCCGGGCGCGGATGAAGGAGATCAATGCGCTTTTCGGCCGTCACGTCACCGTTTCCCACCGTGCGGCCGCCCTGCAACCCGTGCAGGAGGCGGATGCGGCGCCTGTCTGGCGAACGGTCGCCCTCGTGCGGCTCAAGGATGGACGTACGGGTGTTAAAGTGCTGCCGGGCGATGCAAGGAGGGTGAAAGCCTACTGTCGGGGAATGATGAACAGCGGACTGGTCCTGGCCATCGATTGCTATCTGACCGTCGATCCCTGGTTCGGCCGCTTTCCGAAATCTGCGGCCCTGAATGTATTCTTTCCCTCAGACCCGGATTTCACAACGCATTTCAACGAGTCTGAACGGCTGTGCCTATCCTGAGCGCCGCCGCTTCCACTGTTAGAACTGCCTGGCGCCGCTGCGCCGTTCCCCTGGACGCGAAAGGGATGGCGGCGCTACTTGATACCTTTCGCGGCCGGTTTTGCAGGGAATCTCCGGAACGCTGGACGCGAAAGGGATGAGATGGATGAATCATTCCGCTCGCGGCTAAGGAATGGGATGAATGAAGAGTGACGGGTGCGCCCGCAGCCAGGGAATAGGAGGAAGAAAGGGCGGCAGGCGGCATCACTTCAAGCAAAGACATCGCTTGAGTTGTACATCTGTCGTCCTTTTCCGATGTGTCTTCCAAAGGTTCTTCCAGATAAGATCATAAAGGGCTGCTCGTTGGGATTGGGACGCTTCATAAATGCTTTCGATGTTGAAATACTTGGGAAGACATTTGTCGTCAATGAGATGGCATAGTTCTAAATCGGAAATCCAGACGGGATCATGCTTCCCGTTTTCATTGCGCAGGAGTTGTTCGAGATCCAGATTCTGGACGCCTTTTTCAATCAGTTCCAAAGTGATGAGCGGAGAGGTTGACGGTTCATCCTTTTGGTTTTTCAACGATACTTCATCTCCGATCTTATTCATCTGGTACAGGAAATTCCGGGGCGTGACATAGAAGGATTCTACCTGTGCGACGTCAAGAATGTCTTCTCGTAGTAGTAAGCCGGATGTGTCCATCCGATACTTAGCAGGGAGATGGATTCCTTTGGGGATGTACTTGTAGCGTTGGGATTCGGGCATCAGTGTATTTGGCGCCGGCTTGCCCAGTTGCATGGAGAAATAGGCGTTGGCAGAGCAATGCCGATAGCCGAACGGGGTAGGAGATATGCCGTGATGCAGTCCTTGCCGATTCACATAGTTCAATGCGGCCAGCGTGTGATAGAAGCCGTCGACTTCAAGGATAAAGCATCGTTTTTCTGCCAGACGACCACGACGCTTGTATTTTGCATTGAAGTATCTGCTGTATGCATAGCGGGAGCGGGCCATGACTTCGGTCGGACTGTCGGATTGAAGCAAACTGTGAAAGTGGGTGGTTGGAAAGCCGTCGGCCAACAGCCGGGAATCTGTCTCGAGCGAAGCGAGGGCCAGGCCATTGAAGCCCCGGATCAGGTCGGCCTCGCATCGAAAAAGGACTTCATCGGGAGAGGATAAAGAGATGTGAAAGGTCTTTCGCATAGCATTTCGTTTTCTTGGGTTGCACAAATCTTTCGCACGTTTCGTCCGCCGCGTTCATCCGCCACAGCCGAAATGCTGGATGCGAAGATACGTAAAAGATGGGCACTACCCTTCTTTTGCGATAGAATTGTTTTGTGAGAGGACCGGGCCGCCGTTGATACCATCCGATTGTTGCGTTGCTCCCCAGGACGCGAAAGGGATGGCTGCGCCACTTGATGCCTTTCGCGGCCGGTTTTGCCGGGAATCTCAGGAACTCCGGACGCGAAAGGGATGAGATGGATGAATCATTCCGCTCGCGGCTAACAAATGAGATGAAGGAAGGAGGCGGTGTAGACCGGCTTAAGGAGAGTTCAAGCCGTGGGAGATGCGGAGGTTACAGCAGGTAGAACAGGGCGACGCCGGTCATGCTGACGATGACGCCGAAGATTTCGCGGGGTTTGATGCGCTGGTGGTAGATGAAGACGTAGGGGAAGAGGATGAAGACGGGGGTCAGCGCCATCAGCGTCGAGGCGATGCCGGCCGAAGTGTACTGGACGGACATCAATGAAAGGGACACGCCGATGACCGGCCCGAAAAGCGTTAAAATGAGTGCATAGCGAAGGCCTTTCCGGTCGTGGGCGGCGGCTTTCAGTTCGGCGGTCTTCTTTTGAAGGGCCATCAGGAGAAGAAATCCTGCACCTCCCACGACGGCGCGGATCATTGTCGAGGCGAAAGGCAGCATCGTTCCAATGCTGGCCGGCGCGTCGGAAGGGATGGCTGCCGCATAATGCTCCATTCCCACTTTGCTGAGCACCAGGCCTACGCCTTGTCCCAGGCCGGCGCCCAGTCCAAGCAGGATACCCTTGAGCGGTAGGGTCAGGTGTACTTGTCGCCCTTCTTCCCGGCTCAGGATGGATATGGCGATGCCGCAGAGCGTGACAGCCATTGCGACAATGGACTTCCAAGATAGCATCTCGCCCAGGATGGCCCATCCGGCGATGGCGGCCATCGGAGGAGCCAGCGTCATAAACAATTGCCCGAATCGCGCACCGATGCAGAGGTAGCTGTTGAACAGGCACCAGTCTCCGAAAACATAACCCACAAGTGCTGATGCTGCCAGCCAGGCCCAGGCTTTGCCATCGGCATAAACAGGGTAAGGACGGCCGATAAGTACCCACAAGATGATGGCCAGAAAGAGAGACGCCAAGACTAGCCGGATCACATTGGTGGTAAGGGAACCGATGCGACGGCTGGCCTTGTCGGCATACAAGGCCGTCACCGTCCACGAGACGGCTACGGCCAGCGATAGTATCTCTCCGAGATGTTGCATCGGTATTATGCCCGGATAGCTTCCTTTTCTCGCGGACGCCTGTCTTCCGGAAGTTTTTACAAATTTAAGCCACAAGTATGAAGGCAGGTTCAGATGAACCTGCCTTCATGCTTGTGGAGCATAGGGGATTCGAACCCCTGACCTATAGATTGCGAACCTATCGCTCTACCAACTGAGCTAATACCCCGTTCTTTTCGACTGCGAAAATACGGGTTTTCCGGCAATTGTGCAACAAATATCTGAAAAACGCCGGGTCAGTCCCTGTTCTTCTGGGTTTTCTTCGCCTTGCGGGCGGCCTTGGCGGCTTCCCTGGCCTGACGACGCTGGGCGTTCTCCTCTTCCTTTATCTGCTGGCCTTGCTTGGTCGTGATCAGGATGACGCCGTTGGCGCCCTTCATTCCATAGATGGCGGCGGAAGAATCCTTGAGAACGTCCACCGAGTAGACGTCGTAGGGGTTGACGAGGCTGAGGTCGTTGATTTCCACGCCGTCCAGGAGGATGAGCGGCTGGGTGGATGAATTGATCGAGTTGAGGCCGCGGATGGTGATGGATTTGTCGGTGCCGACCTGGACGCCGGCCACCCTGCCGCGGAGATATTCGTACATATCGTTGTACACTTCATTCTCCCGCGACTTGAGCGAACCCACCGAGTACGACAGGTCCCGGCTGTCCGCCACGCCGTAGCCGATGTTGACACGCGTGTCTCTCGTGTCGGCGAGCGGCTCTCCCGCATCGGTTTCAACCTTGACGGTGTCGGGGGCGGCAATCAGGCTGGTGATGGAGAGCGGGTCCACCCTTTTGAACTTCCGCCTGGAGACGGTTTTCCCGTCGACGATGAATACGGGATTGTCCATTCCAGTGCTTTCCGACAGGATGGCGCAGGCCTGGATGATGTCTTCGGCGCGGGTGAGCGTGTCAGCCTGGACCGTTGCGTTTGCGTTGAAGGAAAAGGCGCACAAGAGTACAAGGGAGAACAGCAGTGTTTTCATAACGGAAGGGATTAAAACTTAAAGAGTTACAAAAACCGGGCCATTTCGTTGTCAGCGAAGCCGGAACGCACCGGAGGCGGTGCGCCGCAAGGCGGTGAGGTAGGCGCCGGTATCCAGTGCGAGGCCCAGGTCGCGGGCGAGGGAACGGATGTACGTGCCCTTCGAGCAGCGGATGCGCAGCGTCGCGGCCGGACGGGTGCCGTCGGTGGCCTGCGCCGTATGGTAGTTGCGGACGTGGCGGACGACCTCGTCGACCGCGTAACCGTCGCTCTCCATCGTATTGTGAAGGGTGAAATGTTCGAGCGTGATGTCGTAGATCTCGATGTGGTTGGTGCGGAGTTCCACCGGTTCTCCGCTGCGGGCGTACTCATAGGCACGCAGTCCGCCGACAATCTTGGCCGAGAACACGGGCGGCACCTGTTCCTGTTCGCCCAGGAAAGACGGCAGGGCGGCCCGGACGGCCGCTTCGGTGATGTGCGCGTAGGGGAAATACCGGTCGATGGGCTGCTCCAGGTCGAACGATGCCGTCGTGGCGCCGAATTCGACGGTCGCCAGGTATTCTTTCTCCGACGCCTGCAGCGCCTCCGCAAGCTTGGTGGCCTGTCCGACGCACACCAGTAGCAAGCCCGTGGCGAGCGGGTCCAGGGTGCCGGCATGGCCGACTTTCAGCTTGCGGAGGCCGAAATGTTTCTGCAGGGTGAATTTGCATTTTCGCACCAGGTCGGCGGATGTCCATCGGTAGGGCTTGTCCAAGGGGAGGACAATCCCGTCGGGGTAATCCGCCAGGTCGTGCGACAGGTTCGCCTCGAAGAAAGCGGGCATGCCTTCTTCGACGGGACAGCCGTCAAGCACAAGGTATCTTTTCGATGCGGCGCTGGTGTCTTCCACCTTCAAATTCGGTTTCGAGCCAGGTCTTGACGATGAGGCGCGCCATGGTCAGGGTGATGAACCGGGCGGGCATCACGAGGACATTTGCGTTGTTGTGCTGCTTGACGAGGGCGCCGATGGCGCGGTTCCAGGCCAGGCCCGCGCGGATTCCCTTGTGATGGTTCAGCGTCATGGCCATCCCGTTCCCGGTGCCGCAGAGGGCGATGCCTTTGTCGACCTCGCCTTTCTCGATGCCTTCTGCAAGTGCGTGCGCGAAATCGGGATAGTCGACGCTGGCTGTGCCATGCGTCCCGTAGTCCACGACGGAGATTCCTTTCCGTCTCAGATAAGCGATCAACTGCTGCTTGTATTCGTAGCCAGCATGATCCGATGCGAATCCTATTTTCATTGTCGAAGTGTATTGATTCCCTTGTCGATGCGTTTGAGGACTTCTTCCTTGCCCATCAGGACGAGCATGTCGGCGACGCCGGGGCCGACCGATTTGCCCACGAGGAAGAGCCGGAGCGTATTCATCACCTTTCCCATCGGCCAGCCGTTTTCTTTGATCAGGCCTTCGAGCGACTCTCCGACGTGCTCCTTCGTGAAGGGCTCGAGCGAAGCGATGAAATCGCGCACTTGCGGAATGATCGTCGGGATGTCGTCTTTCCAGAACTTCGCCACGGCGGCCTCGTCGTAGGAGGCCGGTGCCTCGAAGAAGAATGCGGTGGCTTCGCGGAACTCGGTGGGGAAGTGGACGCGCTCGCGCATCAGGTCGAGCACCCCGCCCACGTATCCGTCGCTGAAACCGTCCAGCCTGGCGCCTTCGGTCGCCCGGAAATCGGCCACCAGCTGTGCCGTAGGCCGCATCCGCAGGTATTCCTGGTTGAACCACTTCGCCTTGTCGGGATTGAAGCGGGCGCCCGACTTGACCACGCGCTCCAGCGAGAACACCTTCACGAGTTCGTCGAGCGAGAAGATCTCCTGCTCCGTGCCGGGATTCCATCCCAGGAAGGCCAGCATATTGACGAACGCCTCGGGATAATAGCCGTCTTCGCGGTAACCGCGCGACACCTCGCCCTCGGCGTTGACCCACCGCAGCGGGAACACCGGGAAGCCCAGCCGGTCGCCGTCGCGCTTGCTCAGCTTGCCCTTTCCGTCAGGCTTGAGCAGCAGCGACAGGTGTGCGAAACGCGGCTGCGTATCCTGCCAGCCGAACGCCTCGTACAGCAGGTAGTGCAGGGGGAGCGAAGGCAGCCACTCCTCGCCGCGGATGACCTCGGTGATTTCCATCAGGTGGTCGTCCACGATGTTGGCCAGGTGGTAGGTCGGAAGTTCATCGACGCGTTTCCAGAGCACCTTGTCGTCCAGCGTGTTGCTGTTTACCTCGATGTGGCCGCGGATGAGGTCGTCCATCGCCACGGTGCGGTTTTCCGGAATCTTGAACCGGATGGTCCAGCCCGTCTCCTCCGCTACGCGCCGGGCGACTTCATCGGCCGGCAGCGTGAGCGAGTTCTTCAGGGTACCCCGCGTCTCCCAGTTATAGGTGAAGGTCTTCTTCTGCGCCTCGGCCTCGGTCCGGAGCGCGGCGAGCTCCTCGGCCGTGTCGAAGGCGTAGTAGGCGAAGCCCTTCTCCACGAGTTCTTCCGCATACCTGCGGTAGATGCCGCGTCGCTGCGACTGCCGGTAGGGCGCGTGGGGATGCTGCGCAGAGGCCGTTTCCACGACGTTGCCTGCCGCATCCACGCCTTCGTCTGGATAGATGCCGCACCAGCGGAGCGCCTCGATGATGTAGGCTTCGGCGCCCGGTACGAAGCGCTGGGAATCGGTATCCTCGATACGGAGGATGAAATCGCCGCCCGCCTGCTTGGCGTACAGATAGTTATAGAGCGCCGTACGGACGCCGCCCATATGGAGCGGGCCGGTCGGACTCGGGGCAAAGCGGACTCTTCGTCTTCTTTCCATCGGTTTATTCGGTTTCTTGCGGTTCCTGGGAATCCTTGTTTTCCTTGACGTTGAGCATCCGTTCGCGGCGGATGTACGCGGGCTCGTCCTCCAGGTCCTTGATCAGTTTCACGTTGTCGATGATCAGCGCCGGAATGCCGGTGACCCGCCGCTTGTTGAGCAGCTTGCCGTTGTCTGGAGCGATGGGGCGGCCCTTCTTGCGGCTGCGGAATAGGTTCTTCTCGTATTTGACGTCGATGCGGTTGCCGCGGTTGATCTCGCTTTCGTCGATGACCGGCAGCTGCCACATCTCGAAGCCCGTGGCGATGATCGTGACGCTGATCTTGTCGCCCATGCTGTCGTCGATGACGATACCGCGCTTGAAGTTGATGGTCGCGCCGGTGTACTGCGACGTGTAGTCCATGATCTGCGACAGTTCCTCCATCGAGATGCCGTGCTCGTCGTCGGAGCTGGCGGTGATGTTGATCAGCGCGTTCTTCACGCTGCGCAGGTTGAGGTCGTTCAGCAGCGGGGAGTTGAGGGCCTGCTCCACGGCCTTGGTGGCGCGGTCTTCGCCTTCGCCCTCGCCGATGCCCATGATGGCCACGCCGCTGTTCTGCATCACCTTCTTCACGTCGGCGAAGTCCACGTTGATGTAGCCGCTGCTGGTGATGATTTCCGCGATGCTCTTGACGGCGGTGGCCAGCACCTCGTCGGCTTTCGAGAACGCTTTCACCAGGCCCATCTTGCCGTAGAGCAGATACAGCTTCTGGTTGTCGATCACCAGGAGGCTGTCCACGTGCTTGCTGAGTTCCTTGATGCCTTCCACGGCGCGATAGAGCGCCTCCTTGCCCTCGTCACGGAAGGGGACGGTGACGACGCCGACCGTCAGCTTGCCCTTCTCCTTGGCCATCTTGGCCACGAGCGGCGCCGCGCCGGTGCCGGTACCGCCGCCCATGCCGCAGGTTACGAAGACCATCTGCGTGTCGCCTTCGAAGAACTTGCCGATCTCTTCGATCGATTCCTCCGCCGCCTTGCGGCCGGTGATGTAGTCGGTTCCGGCGCCCAGGCCCTTGGTCAGGACCGGTCCGATCTGGAGCTTCGTGGGAACCGGACTCTTCTGCAGCGCCTGCAGGTCCGTGTTGCAGACGACGAAGTCGACATCCTTGAGTCCGAGGTTGTACATATAGGAAACGGCGTTGTTGCCGCCGCCGCCGACACCGACGACCGTGATGATGTTTCCTCTTTTCTCCCAGCTGGTAGGTATTAAATCTGCATCCATGGCTTACGCGTTATCGTTTTTGTTGAAAAAAATGTCGAAGAAAGTCGGCTGTTCGGCCTTTTCCCTGGCCTTGCGCGCCTTTTCCTCCTGTTTGCGCTGCGCTTCCTGCTGTTTCCGGAGCGCTTCCTGCTGCTTGCGCAGTTCCTTGGCCTTGCGCTCCTCCTCCTTGCGGCGCTCCCGTTCCTCGCGGGCGGAAACCTTCGGGTCCGGTTCTTCCGGCTCGTCTTCGAAGAGCGTGTTTTCCTCGATCTTCGCGGCGGCCGCCGTCGCCAGGTCCTTCTTGTATTCGATGGCATACGAGAGCATCGGGTCGAGGGTTTCCTGTACGAGGCCGACCACGGTGGCGGCATACACGTCGAAGGCGTCTTCCACGCTGTCCCGGTCGATGGATCCCGGCGCGGCGAGCCGGACTTTCTGTCCGAGCAGGGCCGTAGCCAGCTGGATGAGGTCTTCGTGGTGGCTGGCGCCGCCGGTGATGACGACGCCCGAGGAGATCTTGCCGGCATAGCCCGACTGGTCGATGATGTAGCGCACGGCGTCGAGGATCTCGCTCAGCCGTGCTTCCACGGTGCGGATCAGGAGGCTGACCTCCACCTCGCCGTCCGAAGCCTCGTTCTCGTTCTTGAGGACCAGTTTCTTGTTTTCTACGGCATATTCCTCGCAGCAGCGCCCGTGACGCAGTTTGATGGTCTCCGCCCATTCGCGGGTGATGTTGGCCACCGTCTTGATGTCACCGGTCACCGATTCGCCGCCGAACGGGATGATGGCCACTTCGCGGACGATGTTGTCCTTGACGATGGCCACTTCCGTCGAGCCTTTCCCGATGTCGACCAGGGCGACGCCGTTTTCCATCTCCTGCCGGGTGAGCACGGCGCGGGCCGAGGCGATCGGCGCCAGGATGGCCTTGTTCAGTTTGATGCCGCAATCTTCGAGAATCGTGATGCGGCGGTCGATGATCGCCCGTTTTCCGAAAAAGAGCTTGAAGGTGGCTTCGATCGTGCCGCCCACCATGCCGATCAGCTCGTCGTGGTTGATGCCGAACCGCTCTTCCGTGCTGTACTTCTGCGGAATGGCTTCAAAGACGGTGTTGCCGCCTTCGAGGGTTGCGTTGTAGCGTGCCCGCGTGATCAGGCGTACTTCCTCCTCCGTGATGTAGGCTTTGGGGTCTGTGCGGTTGATCTGGCAGGATATTTCCTTGCCGTGGAGAATTCTTCCGGAAAGGCCGACGGTGAGTTCGTCGATCTTCTCGTGGAGTTCGTTTTCGGCCTGTTTCACCAGGGTGCGGACGATCTCCTTGACCTTGAAGTCGTTGACGATCTCTCCGCACTCGATTCCGGCCGAAGGGGCATCGTGGTAGCTGATGATCCGGATCCCGTCGGGCGTCTTTTCGCCGACGGCCAGCGCCACTTTGGAACTGCCAAAATCCAATGCTGCTGCGTAACTGCTCATAGCTGCTTGCAAATTATCTGATTAGTATATTTTAAATTGATTGTCTTGTAGGGTTTCCGGTCTTCATTCCCCGGAACGATGTTCCGCCAGTAGGCTTCCAGCTTGCGGAACTTGGTCACATAGTCGCCGCTGTCACCGAAGATGATGGCGGGTCCGGCCGACCGGGTGTAGAGGACCAGGTCACCGTTCTGCGCCAGGTCGATCTGGCCGATCTCGCGCCGGAGTACGGGCTTGCTGTCGATGTAGCGGGCGAGTTCCACCATGCCGTCGATCCAGGCCTGTTTCTCTTCCGGCGCCGGTCCGCGGTAGGAACCGCCCAGCTGCAGGGGAATCTTCCCGGTTACGACCGGAACGTCCACGGAGCGGGTGACGGGGAAGAGATAGCCCTCCGGGTCGGCGTACCAGCGGTCTTTCCCGTTTTCAAAACGGATGACGGGCTTGCGCTGCGTGAGCCGGACGGCGACGGTCCGGTCGTCGGCGGCATAGACCTGGGCGCTCATGATCTCGCCGCGGGCGAGCAGGTGCCTTTCGATCGAATCGAGGTTGATCAGGTGTGTCTGCCGGCCGACGGCCTGGCGGGAAACGTAGTCCTCCACTTCCGTCCGGTCCACGATGGCGCTTTCGAGTGAATCGAGGAGGATGACGTCGACCTTGCGGCACAGGGCCTGCTGCCGTCCCTGGGCGGACAGGCCGCCGACGAAATGGAACCAGCAGCCGAGCAGCCCGGCCGACAGGATGAGAATCGTGGAAGTGAGGAGGATGCGTTTGACCATATCAGCAGCGCGATTTCAGGAAGGATTCGATGGGCTCGATGAAACGGTCGATGTCGCCGGCCCCGAATGAGACCAGGCAGTCGATGTCCCGGCCCTGCAGGTGCTCCATCAGTTGTTCTTTCGGGATCAGTATCTTGTCGGCAATCGTCACCCTGTCGAGGATCAGCGCTGAGGTGACGCCCGGAATCGGTTCCTCGCGCGCCGGATAGATCGGCAGCAGGATGAGGGCGTCGAGACCGCTGAGGGCGTCGGCGAAATCGGCTGCGAAGTCACGGGTGCGGGTATAGAGGTGCGGCTGGAAGATGCCGAGCAGTTTCCGGCCGGGGAAGATGTTGCGGATCGAGCTGATGGCCGCGCGGATCTCATTGGGATGGTGGGCGTAGTCGTCGACGTAGGCGATGCGGGGCGTGTCGATGTGGATGTCGAAGCGGCGTTTGACGCCCTGGAAGGTGGCCAGCGCTTCGCGGATGGCCGCCGGGTCGGTGCCGTGCAGCAGCGCGGCCGCCGCTGCGGCGACGGCGTTTTCCACGTTGACCCAGCCCGGAATGCCGACCCGGCAGTGCTCGATGCGTCCGCCCGGATGGTTGAGCGTGAAGTCGAAGCGTCCGCCCGGCAGCGCGACGATGTCGGAGGCGTAGAAGTCGCAGGGCGTGTCGTAGGCGTAGCGCCAGACGCGGGCGGCGGTCTGCGCCAGCGGCACGTCGACGCCGTACTTGACGATGACGGCCCCGTCGGCATCGACCTGGGCGGTGAAGCAGCCGAAGGCCTCGACCACGTGCGCGTGGTCGTTGTAGATGTCGAGGTGATCGGCGTCGGTGGCCGTCACCACGGCGATATGGGGATGCAGCTGCAGGAACGAACGGTCGAATTCGTCGGCCTCGGCCACGAGGACGGGATTCCTGCTCAGCAGCAGATTGGTGTCGTAGTTCTTGGAAATGCCGCCCAGGAAGGCGTTGCAGCCTTCGCCGGACTGTGTCAGGATGTGGGCGAGCAGCGTGCTGGTGGTCGTCTTGCCGTGGGTGCCCGACACGGCGAGGCACTCCTGCCCGCGGGCGATCTCGCCGAGGGCCTTCGAACGCTTGCACAGGGCATAGCCGTGTGCGCGCACGTATTGCAGTTCGCCGAGTTCCTCCGGGATGGCGGGCGTGTAGATGACGAACGTATGTGCGATGTCCTGCGGGATGGCGGTCACGTCGTCGTCGTAATGGACGGCGATGCCTTCCGCTTCCAGGGCGTGCGTCAGGGCCGACGGCGTCCGGTCGTAGCCGGAGACGGCGAATCCCCGGTGGTGGAAGTACCGGGCGATGGCGCTCATGCCGATCCCCCCGATTCCGATGAAATAGTAATGCGTGTAGTTCATTTTTATTTCACAAGTTTCAGTACTTCTTTGGCGATCACTTCCGATGCGTCCTTGCGGCCGAGCTTCAGGATGTTCGTCTCGAGGTCGGCCAGCCGCGGCTCGTCGGTGAGCAGGCCCTCGACGGTGTCGAGGAGCCTGGTATCGGCTTCCGCGTCGCGGACCATCAGTGCAGCGTTCTTTTCGACGAGCGCCATCGCGTTGTGCGTCTGGTGATCCTCCGCCACATTCGGCGAAGGTACGAAAATCGTGGCTTTTCCCGCTACGCACAGCTCGGAAATCGTACCGGCGCCCGCCCGCGAGACCAGCAGGTCCGCCACGGCGTAGGCCAGGTCCATCCGTTTGATGAAATCGGTGTAGAAGAGGTTCGGGACGTTGCGTCCGGCCATGAAGGCGTCTACACCTTCCTTATAATACTTCCCGCATTGCCAGATTACCTGGTAGTCCGCGCCGGCGGCGCGGTGTTCCACCCAGTCCTGCATCACGCGGTTCAGCGTGCCGCAGCCCAGGCTGCCGCCCACGACGAACAGGGTCTTCCGGTCGGGATCGAGCCCATAGAACCGGTAGCCTTCTTCGCGCTGGGCCGCCGTGGCCGGCGCGATCTCCTTCCGGATCGGGTTTCCCGTCAGCAGGATGCGGTCGGCCGGGAAGAAGCGTTCCATCCCTTCGTAGGCCGTGCAGATGCGGGCGGCCCGCTTCGCCAGGATCTTGTTGGTCAGGCCCGCATATGAGTTCTGCTCCTGGATGAGGCAGGGGATGCCGCTGTGCGACGCGCTCCAGAGCAGCGGAGCGCTGGCGAAACCGCCGACGCCGACGGCCACGTCGGGCTTGAATTCCTTCAGGATGTCGCCGGCCTTGCGGACGCTCCTGATGACCTTGAAGGGGAGGGCGAGGTTCTTGGGCGAAAGCGAGCGCTGGAGCCCGGCCACGGGCAGTCCGATGATCTTGTAGCCGGCCGCGGGCACCCGTTCCATTTCCATCTTCCCGATGGCGCCGACAAAGAGGATTTCCGCTTCGGGACAAAGTTCGCGGATCGAGTTTGCGATGGAAAGCGCCGGGAAGATGTGTCCGCCCGTGCCGCCGCCGCTGATGATGATGCGAGGATTATTCATGGGAGAAAGTGGTTGTATCGGGGTTGTAGGATTCGGCGAGCCGTGCCGCCTCCGCTTCGCGCTGCAGGCGTTCCTGCTCGTCCTGCTTGTCGAGCTGCCGGTTCACCGACAGGATCATGCCGAAGGCGCCGCACAGCACGAGGTAGGCGGTGCCGCCGTGGCTGATCAGGGGCAGGGTATGTCCGGTGATCGGGAACAGGCGTACGTTGACCAGGATGTGGAGGAACGCCTGCGTGACGATCAGGAAGGAGAGTCCGACGATCAGAACGCTCGAATAGGTGGCCTTGCAGCGCTGGCACAGCCGGATGCACCGGAACAGGAAGATCAGGTAGAGGAAGATGACCAGAACGCCGCCCAGCATGCCGTATTCTTCCACGATGAAGGCGTAGATGAAGTCGGAGAAGGCCATCGACAGGGAATAGCGCTGGGTGCTCTTGCCCGGTCCCTTGCCGAAGATGCCGCCTTCCGAGATGGCCACCTTGGCGTTTTCGCTCTGGCGGTCCTTGTCCTTGAGCTGCTGGATCTCGTCTCGGGTGAGGCCTTCCAGGCTCTCTTCCTCCTCCTTGTCGAAATGGGCGGTAAGGCGGCCTTCCACCGTGCCGAAGCGGTTGAAGATCTTTCCGACAGGCGTCGCCAGCCGCTCGGGCCGGCCCGCGAAAAACGCGTGGTAGATGCCGAACAGCAGCAGGATGAGCACGACGACACCCCCCACGGTGATGCCCAGGTTCTTCCAGCTCACATCCAAGAAGAAGAGGATCAGGAAGCTGATCAACGCGATCAGCACGGCGGAAGAGAAGCTGTTGGCCAGGATCAGCAGGCAGACCACGCCGACCGGCAGGAGGATCCGGAGTGCGAACTCCTTGAAGCTGTCAAGTTTATCGCCCCATAGTTCCAGTGCCTTGGCCAGATAGAGGATGATGCCGATTTTTGCGATTTCAAAGACCTGGATGGTGGGTCCTTTTCCAAAAAGGCGGATGCCCCGGATGGCGCCGTTGACCTTGACCTGGAATCCCGGCACATAGAGCAGGATCAGCATCAGGACGGACAGACCGAAGATGATGAACGAGAAAGTGCGGTAGAACCGCAGCGGGATGAGGTAGCAGACCAGGAGCGCCACGAAGCCGAGCAGCACCGACTTGGTCTGCTCCATGAAGATGGCGACCTTGCTGATGCCGCGCGACGAAGCAAGGAAGCTGCTGGACGAGAAGACGGCGGCAATCGAGATCATCGCGAAGATGACGACGATGATCCAGATCACCTTGTCTCCCTTGAGCTTCCAGAAGGCCTTCATCGCTTACAGCCTCCTGACCGCTTCCTTGAACTGGCGTCCGCGGTCCTCATAGTTCTTGAACAGGTCGAAGCTGGCGCAGCAGGGGCTCAGCAGCACGGTGTCGCCCGGGACGGCCAGCTCCGCGCATTTGTTTACGCAGGCTTCGGCCGAAAGGGTGTCGTAGATCTCCGGCACGATGCCGCCGAAGAAGTCGTGGATCTTCCGGTTGTCGACGCCCAGGCAGACGATGGCCTTCACCTTGTCGCGGACCAGGTCGGCGATGGGGGCGTAGTCGTTGCCCTTGTCGGTGCCGCCGAGGATCAGCACGACCGGCGTGGTCATGCTCTCGAGCGCATACCAGGTGGAGTTGACGTTGGTTGCCTTCGAATCGTTGACGTAGAGCACGCCGCCGACGGTCATCACTTTCTCCATCCGGTGCTCCACGCCTTCGAAGGTGGTCAGCGAACGGCGGATCGTTTCGTTGGTGACGTTCATGATCTTGCCGGTGATGGCCGCCGCCATCGAATTGTAGACGTTGTGCCGGCCTTCCAGCGAGAGGTCGCGCACCAGAATGTCGAACTCGTCGCCTTCGTAGCGCACGCGCACCGTGTCGTCGTCGAGCCAGGCGCCCTCTTCCACGACACCGTTCTGCGTGAACGGGAGCTTCTTGGCCTGGACCACGATCTTGTTGAGTTCGCCGATGGTCACCTCGTCGTCGGAGCAGAAGATGAAGCAGTCTTCCGGCCGCATGTTGCGGGTGATGCGGAACTTGGCGTTGATGTAGTTCTGGAAGCAGTGGTCGTAGCGGTCGAGGTGGTCGGGCGTGATGTTCATCAGCACGGCGATGTCGGCCTTGAAGTCGTACATTCCGTCGAGCTGGAAGCTGCTGAGCTCGAGCACGTAGATGTCGTGGCGCTCGGTGGCCACCTGCATGGCGTAGCTCTTGCCGATGTTGCCGCCCAGGCCGACGTCGAGGCCGGCGTTCTGCAGCAGGTAGTAGATCAGCGAGGTCGTCGTGGTCTTGCCGTTGCTGCCCGTGATGCAGATCTTCTTCGCCGTGTCGTAGCGGCCGGCGAATTCAATCTCGGAAATGACCGGCGTGCCCTGCGCGTGCAGTTTGGCCACGAGCGGCGCGTTTTCCGGAATGCCGGGGCTCTTGATTACGAGGTCGGCCGAGAGGATCCGTTCGGCGGTGTGTCCGCCTTCTTCGAAAGGGATGTCCCATTTCTGCAGTTCTTCGCGGAAATGCGGTTTGAGGGAGCCGCTGTCCGACAGGAAGGTGTCGAATTGCTTGACTTTCGCCAGGACTGCCGCGCCTACGCCGCTTTCGCCGCCGCCGAGGATGACTGCTTTCTTCATTTTCTATCTGATTTTCAAGGTTACGATGGTTACGACCGCCAGGATGATGGATACGATCCAGAACCGTACGACGATCTTGTTCTCAGGATGGATCCGGCTCGGTTTCTGGATGAGCGCATCGGGATTCTCCTTCTGGTAATGGTGATGGAGCGGCGACATCCGGAATACCCGGACGCCCGTTCCCGTCTTTTTCTTGGTGTATTTGAAATAGGCCCGCTGGATGATGACCGAGAGGCTCTCCGTCAGGAAGACGCCGCACAGGATGGGGAGCAGGAGCTCCTTCCGGATGATGATGGCGATCACGCCGATGATGCCGCCCAGCGCCAGGCTTCCCGTGTCGCCCATGAACACCTGGGCCGGGAAAGCGTTGTACCAGAGGAAGCCAAGCAGTGCGCCCACGAAGCAGCAGACGTAGACGGTCACCTCGCCGATGTTCGGCAGGTACATGATGTTGAGGTACTGTGCGAAGCCCGCGTGGCCGGAGAGGTAGGCGAGGACGCCGAGCGTCGCGCCGACGATGGCCGAGACGCCTGCCGCCAGGCCGTCCATGCCGTCGGTCAGGTTGGTTCCGTTCGAGCAGGCGGTGATGATGAACGTGATGACCACCACGTAGAGGCCGCCCTGCAGGGCGCGTACGAACTGGCCGGAGAAAGGGATCAGCCATTTGTAGTCGAATTCGTTCCCCTTGAAGAAGGGAATGGTGGTGCGGCTGTAGCTGACGCCCTGCTCGGACGTAAAGTAGAGCGTGAGGCCCACGATCAGGCCGAGCATCACCTGCCCGACGATCTTGTATTTCCCGTTGAGTCCGTCTTTGTTGTGCTTGAATACCTTGATATAGTCGTCGATGAATCCCAGTGCGCCCAGCCAGACCGTCGTAAGGATCAGCAGCAGGACGTTGGTGTTGGTCAGGTTGCCGAAGAGCAGGATCGGCAGCAGGATCGAGATCAGGATGATGACGCCGCCCATCGTGGGCGTTCCCTTCTTCTGCAGCTGGCCTTCCAGGCCGAGGTCGCGGATGGTCTCGCCGATCTGTTTCTTCTGCAGCAGCGCGATGATCCGCTTGCCGACGAGCATCGAGGTGAGGATGGCCGCCACCGCGCAGCAGATGGCACGGAACGAGATGTAGTGCATCAGGCCGGCGCCCGGGAAGTCGATGCCGGCGGTGTTCAGGTATTCAAAGAGGTGATAGAGCATGGCCTGCTAGCTTAGTTTCATTTCTTCAAAGGTTTCCGCGATCACTTCCTTGTCGTCGAAGTGGATCTTGGTGTCGCCGATGATCTGGTAGTCTTCGTGCCCCTTGCCGGCCACCAGGATCACGGCGCCTTTCGGCGCGGTCGTCAGGGCGGTGCGGATGGCCTCGCGCCGGTCGGTGATGAACAGGCTGCGGGCCCGGGCCGCGACGTCCATTCCGGCGCGGATCTCGCGGATGATTTCTTCGGGATCCTCGTGGCGGGGGTTGTCGGAAGTGACGACCACCCGGTCGGCGTAGCGGGCCGCGATCGCGCCCATCTCGGGCCGCTTGGTGCGGTCACGGTTGCCGCCGCAGCCGAACACGCAGACGAGGGTCCGGTCACGGGCGGTTTCCCGAAGGGTACGGAGCGCATTCTCCAGGGCGTCGGGCGTATGGGAGTAGTCCACCACGGCGGTCAGGTCGTCGCCGCCGCGCAGGAAGTCGAGCCGGCCGGCCACCGGGCCGAGCGTGCTCATCTTGACCAGTACCTCCTCGGGTTTCGCGCCGAGCAGCACGGCGGTTCCGTAGACCGCCAGCAGGTTGCTGGCGTTGTGCGCGCCGATGAAACGGGTCCAGACCTGCGTGCCGTCGATGCTGACCAGCATCCCTTCGAGGCTCTCCTCGACGATCTTGCAGCGGAAGTCGGCCATCCGCCTGCAGGCGAAGGTGCGGACCTGCGCCCGGGTGTTCTGCACCATCACTTCGCCGTTGCGGTCGTCCACGTTGACCAGGGCGTAGGCGGTCTCCGGCAGCGTGTCGAAAAACCGTTTCTTGCAGTCGCGGTAGGCGGCGAAGGTCTTGTGGTAGTCGAGGTGGTCGTGGGTCAGGTTGGAGAAGATGGCCACCTTGAATTCCAGGCCCGCGATGCGTTCCTGGTCCACGGCGTGCGAACTGACTTCCATGAAGCAGTAGCTGCATCCCCTCCGGACCATTTCCGCCATCAGACGGTTGAGCTCGATGGGATCGGGTGTCGTGTGCGAAGTCTCCATCCGCTCTCCGTCGATGTAGTTGGCGATGGTGGAGACCAGGCCGCAGCTCCATCCCAGGCTCGTGAACAGGTTGTAGAGCAGGGTGACGGTGGTGGTCTTGCCGTTGGTACCGGTGATGCCCACCAGGTTGAGCTTGCCCGACGGATGTCCGTACCAGTTGTCGGCGGCCAGCGCCAGGGCGCGGCGGCTGTCGGCCACCTTCACGAGCGTCACGTCGCCGAGGCCGGCCGGATCGGGCACGTCGTTCTGGCAGATGACCGCGACGGCGCCGGCGGCGACGGCCTTCCCGATGAAGGCGTGTCCGTCCACCGCGGTCCCGGGGACGGCGATAAAGAGCGAACCCGGGGTACAGGTGCGCGAGTCGAAGGTCAGGCCGCAGATGTCCCGGTCGGGCGTGCCGGAAAGGGCCACGATGTCGATGCCTTGGAGTATGTCAGTCAGTTTCATTGCCATAATGTTCCTTGAGTTTGAGGGTGACCGTCTTGCTGTGCGCCGAGTCGCCGGCGGCGGGCGTCTGTGCGGCCACGTTGCCGTGTCCTTCGAACGAGACCGTGTAGCCGGCAGCCTCGAGCAGGTTCAGCGCTTCGCGCAGGCCCATTCCGGTCACGTCGGGCACCAGCCCGCGCTGCAGGTCCTCGCCGGCCTGGAGCTGCTTGTAATTCTCCGTTTCGGGCAGCGAGCCCTTGCGGGCGAGCGGCGCCTGCCAGTCGATGGCCGAGGCGTAGATCTGTTCCGCCACCTGGCGGAATACCGGGCCGGACCAGGTGGCGCCGTAGAAGTTGCCGAAGGTCGGTTCGGAATAGACCACCACGATCATCGAGTACTTCGGCGCTTCGTAGGGGAAGAACCCGACGAAGGTGGCCTGGTGCATCTTGTGCCCGGCGCGGTCTTCATACTTGCCGGTGTTCGGGAACACGATGCGGGCCGTGCCCGTCTTGCCGGCCACGGCCACGGGGCAGTCCTTGAACACGCGGTAGCCCGTTCCGCCTTCCGATTCGACCACGCCGCGCATCGCTTTCCACACTTCGTGCGCCGTTTCGCGGCTGCACACCGTACCGAGCGTCTCCGGTTCGAACGAACGGACGACGTGTCCTTCCTTCTGGTAGTTCCGGACGAGGTGGGGACGCATCATCACGCCTTCGTTGGCGATGGCGTTGTAGAAGTTGAGCGTATGGAGCGGGGTGATCTCGACGGTGTAGCCCATCGCGATTTGCGGCAGGTCCTTCGGGTTCCAGGCGCTGCGGCCGGTCGTCACGGACGGATCCTTGAGGTTGGCACCGGCCATGCCCTTGAGTTCGAAGGGGAAGTCGTGCGTGATGCGGCGTTCGTTGGTGAGCTTGTCGAGGAATTCCTTCGGATTCTTGTCGTAATTGCGGGCGGCCAGGATGCGGAACACGTTGTTGGAGGAGATTTCGAAGCCGCGTTTCACGGAAATCTTGCTGTAACGGTCGAGGTAATGGTCCACGAAGGGTTTGCCGCCGCCGTAGTTCCAGGTGACGACGGCCGGGATCTCGGTGTCGAGCGTCACCTTCTTGTCTTCGAGCAGCGTGGTCAGGGTGGCGCACTTGAACACGGAGCCGGGCTCGCCTTTCCGGCCGATGGCATAGTTGTAGGTTTCGTCGAAGCCGCCCTTGCCGTCCTTTTCGAGGTTGACCATCGCCTTGATCTCTCCGGTGGCGACTTCCATCACCACCACGGTGCCGGCGTGGACCTCGCTGGTCTTGCTCAGGACGCTGACCAGGGCGTTCTGGGCGATGTCCTGCATGTCGATGTCGAGGGTGAGCTGCACGTCGAGCCCGTCCACCGGCTGGACGGTCTCCTTGTCGGTGTCCACGATCCAGTTGCGTCCTTCGGTCAGCCGCATCGGCTGCAGGCCGTCGGTGCCGCGCAGGATCGAATCGCAGCTGCCTTCGATGCCGATGGTCGGAATCTCGCTCTGGTCCTTGATGTAGCCGAGCGTCCGGAAGCCGAGCCGGCCGTAGGGGTAGGTGCGGTGGTCCACCTTCACCTCGTCGCGCCCGCCGCGGCCCCGTCCTTCCCGCAGGATGGGGAAGGAGGAGACTTCCTTCATTTCCTGGTAGGTGAGCAGCCGGCGGTTGAGGAACATGTACCGGCGCCCGCCCTTGAGGCCTTCCTTGCGCCGTTCCACGATTTCTTTCTTGTACTGGGCGGCCTTCTTGTCCTTGTAGAAGTTGGCCAGGCAGATGGCCAGCGAGTCGATGCCCCGGGCGAACACGGCGGAATCGGGCTGGACGCAGTCCATGCCCATCCTGTATTCGGGGATGGAGAAGGCCAGGTAGCGGCCGTCGTCGGCCAGAATGCTGCCGCGGGTGCAGGGGAGGTTGTCGTTGCGGGTCGTCTTCTGGGTGTAGTCCCGCCCCGGCCTGTGGATGAACTGCAGGTTTATGATCTGTCCGACCGCAAGGAGGGCGAGCAGCACGAAGCCAAAATAGAAGAAGCCGACTTTCCGGATGTTCACCTGCATGCCGTTCACTTTTCTAGGATGATCCGCTGCGGCGGGTTCTCGGGTGCGTGCAGTTTCGAGCCCTGCGACTTGAGCATCCCGTCGATCCGGGTCCGGTTGTTCATTCCCACCAGGTCGAGGGTGCGCTGCTGGTAGCTGATGCGCAGTTCCTGCAGTTCGCGTTCGTTCTTCTGGACCTTGACCAGGCTCTGCTCGACGAGCAGGCTCCAGGCGATGCTGACGCAGATGAGGACGAAAATGTAGAAGATGAAACCGAGCTGGCGGTCGACGCCCCACTGGATCAGCTTGTCCCCGCTAAGGTAGCTGATCAGTTTGTTAACGATGCCTTTGATTTTACCGCTCATGCTCGTCTTGCAGCTTTCCGGCAACCCGCAGTTTTGCGCTTCGCGCGCGCGTATTCAAAGAAATCTCTTCCTCGGAAGGAAGAACGGGTTTCTTGGTCACGCGTCTCAGCCGTCCCTGCAGGCAACCCTCCCGGATTGCGTTCTTGACGATACGGTCTTCTAAAGAATGGTACGTAATGACCGCCAGGATACCTCCTTGCCCGAGTGACCGGACGGCCCCTTTCATAAACCCCTCCAAAGAAGTCATCTCGCCATTGACTTCAATCCTCAACGCTTGGTATACTTTAGCTAAATACTTGTGTTCTAATAATTTAGGCAGAACAGGTGCAATCGCTCTGCCTAAATCGTCCGTGGTCCTCAACGCTCCACGTTCCCTTTCTGAAACGATCAGTTCCGCAAGCCGCCTGCTGTTGTCCAACTCCCCGTAAAGGCGGAAGATCCGTTCCAGCTCATCCCCGCTATAACTATTTACTATATCCGCAGCGCTTTGTACGGCGCGTACGTTCATTCTCATATCCAGCGGCGCGTTCTCGAACCGGAAGGAAAATCCCCGCTGCCCGGTGTCGAACTGATGGGAGGACACTCCCAGGTCCGCCAGAATTCCGTCCACGGTCTCATATCCGTGGTAACGGATGAAATTGTGCACGAAGCGGAAGTCGTTGTGCACAATGGTCAACCTTCTGTCGTCGGGCGCATTGGCCAGCGCTTCTTCGTCCTTGTCGAAGACGATCAGCCGTCCGTCCGGCCCGAGGCGGCGCAGGATCTCACGACTGTGGCCGCCGCCCCCGAAGGTTGCATCCACGTAGACCCCGTCTTCGCGGATGGAAAGCGCCGTGATGCTCTCTTGGAGCAGGACAGGCGTGTGGTAAGCAGACATGGACGGTCCTCCTTCCGCTAACCGAGAATCTTTTCGGCCAGCGCGACGAAGTCTTCGCTCTTCATCGCCCGGGCTTCATACTTCTCCTTGTCCCAGATCTCGATCAGATGGTTGTTGCCGGCAAAGACGACGTCCTTCCCGATGCCCGCCTCCTCGAGGAGAGCCTTGGGAATCGTCATCCGTCCAAGCTTGCTGTCAGGCTCTACATCCGCAGTGCCTCTCATATATTCCCGCCAGAAGGCTGCGTGCTCCTTGTTGAAGAAGTTCAGACGGCCGCGCACGGCTTCCGAATCCTGCTCCCACTGGTCGTAGGCATACATTTCGAGGCACTCTGCGAAGAGAGACTTTTTGACTACGAAGCGAAGGCTCGCACCCTCGCCCATACTGGACTTGAAGGCGGAAGGGAAGATGAGCCTTCCCTTGTCGTCGACCTTTGCCTTGTAGCAACCGATAAACTTCGCCATCGAATCCTATATGCGTTTAGTGATGTGTGGAGCAAAGGTAAGATAATTTTTCCACTTTCTTACAAATTTTTCCAATTTTTTCCACAAAAGTTATCAACAGGCGGGAAAACGTTGTATCTGTCGCTCTTTCGCGTCATGCCCCGCCTTGCGCGGCAACTTTTTATTTTTCTAAAATAATTGTATATTTGCAGGTTACAATCGATTGACACACACTGATCATATGGACACACGTCTCTTCCGTCATCATCGTTTTCCGGGCCTTCCGGTCCTGGCCGTTTCGGCGCTTGCGGCGCTTCTCCTGACAGCCTGCACGCCGGAGGAGATAGTTTATTCGCCTGACAATGAGTCGAATACAGGACTGCGAACGATAACCTTGTCCGCTTCGTGCGAGGCATCCGCCACGAAAGCGGCCATCGCTGACGATCTTTCATTCAGCTGGTCGGCCGGCGACTCGATCGCCGTCTGGGCCGTCGGCGAAACGGGCGGAGCCTTCTATAATTCCGCGCCTTACGTTTCGGGCAACCAGTTTTCGGTGTCGTTGGCAGGGACGCGGAGCGGCTATGCCGTATATCCGGCATTGGCCGCGGACGGCGGCCACGCTTCGGAGACCGACCTGTGCGTGACGCTTCCTGCCTCCTACGACCTGTCGGAGGTGGCGGACGCCGACTGGTCGCCGCTGCCGATGATCGCGCTCAACAACGAAGGCGAAGACCTGCACTTCAAGCACGTGGGTGGCCTGCTGCGGTTGACGGTGGGAGACATGACGGCCGCAACGACGAAGATCGAGGTCGACCTTGGGCACCGGATCACGGGTTCGTTCCAGGTGGCGGATGCGGGGAATCCGGGTGCGGCGACCTGCGTCATCACCACGGATGACGTTTCGAGTGCCGGCCAGACGTATGTGACGTTCACGGGGTTCACCGTCACCGCCGGCCGTACGGTGCTGAACCTTCCCGTTCCGACGGGCGCCTACACGGAGATAACCGTCCGGAAGTTCGCGGGCGATGATGATCCCAGTCCGGAGACCTTCACGTTCCCGTCGTCCGAATTCTCCTGGGACCTTGAACGCGCCCACGGCAAGAAGTTCTATGCGCCCTGGACGTACGTGATCAGCACGCCGGATGCGGTGGAGGTCGCGTACACGGGCGGCGAGGGATCGCTGGGTACCGCATTCAGGAGTTACCGCTACAAGGGAGACGCCGGCAGTCCCTCTGTCGAGGAACCTGTCGCCTACCATCTGGAGTATTCCGAAGACGGTGTCAACTGGAGCACGACGGCGCCGTCGTGGCTGACGGCCGCCACCTCGGAGACGGGCTTTGCCGGCAGCATCGAAGGCGAAGCGCTTACGCTGACCCTGGATGCCAGGACGGAATCCGGCTACAACGCGCATACGGCGAAACTGAGCGGACGTACGCCGGCTGAAGACGCAGACCTTTCCACGATCAACGTGGCTACCGGTGCGACCGTGGCCCGCACCACGGCCAACTGCTATGTGGTGCAGGCTCCCGGAACCTACCGGTTCCCGCTGGTCTATGGCAACGCCCTGTTGAACGGGGCGGCCAACGACGCCGCCTACCATCGGCAGCAGACGACGGCGACCGGCAGCCAATACCTGGCGTATCTCCTCGACCACAATGATGAACCGATTGACAACAGCGGAAGCCTCGTCACGGCCGGTTCCGTTCAGTATGTCAACAGCATTTACATCGCCGAGCGCTTCGCCGCCCGGGAACTCACGGCCGCGCTGGTCTGGCAGGATGCGCCGGGCCTGGTGACCGACGTAGCCCTGTCCACTCCCTTGAACCTTGCCGATGCCTGCATGACCTTCACTGTGCCGGCCGAGACAATCTGCCAGGGCAACGCCATCCTGGCGGTGCTGGTCGACGGCGTGGTCGCCTGGAGCTGGCACATCTGGGTTACGGATGAGGACTTATCCGTCCTGACCGAGGTCGGAGACGGCTACAGGATGCCGCAGGTGAACCTGGGCTGGTGCGACGGAATCCCCCATATCTACGATGCCCGCGAATTCCAGGTCCGTGCCGTGCAGACGGGCGGAGAGACGTCCGCTCCCGTGACCGTGAAACAGACCGAGGGAAGAATCGACGTCCCCGGCAACTGCACCTACTACCAGTGGGGGCGCAAGGATCCGCTCCTGCCTGCTACGGGAACGGCCAACACGAACAAGCGTTACTACTGCACCGTCAGCGATTATGCGCCGCAATTCGGTGCGACGACCGGCGTCACCCTGGGTGAAGCGATCCGGAACCCCTGGAAGCATTTTGCAGGAAGGGAAGGTGTAGAAAACTATGAGGACTGGTGCATCAATACCTATTTCAATAATTGGAATACCGCACTTGCGGGATATGGGATCGGCCAGCTTGCCACGCCTGTCGCCAAGACCATCTATGACCCTTCGCCGGTTGGGTTCAAGGTGCCTCCGCAGTCGGTCGTCAATGTTTTGAATGAGGGCAATTGCACGTATGAATTGAAGGATGGCAACTATGGGCGATTCTACAGGTCGGCCAGCGATTCGCTGTTCTTCCCTGGCGCCGGCCTGCGCAGATGTGATACGGGCAAATTGGGTGATGTAAATCAAAGAGGCTATGCGTGGTATGCGGTCCCGCTGAGTGATAGTTACGGCTATCATTTGTTCTACTCCCAATCGACATTGGACAAGCTGAGCAGCAATAGCCGGGCCTACGCATTGCCCGTCCGTCCCGTGCTTGACAATTAGCTATTCTCCGGCGCGTTCGTGGAGGACCGCCTTGCGGAGTTCGAAGTTCTGGCCCAGGTATTTCTTGCGGACCTCGGGGTTGTTCGCCAGTTGTTCGGCGGTGCCGCTTTCGAGGATGGAACCTTCGTAGAGCAGGTAGGCGCGGTCGGTGATGGCCAGCGTCTCGTGGACGTTGTGGTCGGTGATGATGACGCCGATGTTCATCGTCTTGAGCTTGGCGATGATGTGCTGGATGTCTTCCACGGCGATCGGGTCGACGCCGGCGAAGGGTTCGTCGAGGAGGATGAACTTGGGGTTGATGGCCAGCGCCCGGGCGATTTCGCAGCGCCGACGCTCGCCGCCGGAGAGCTGGATGCCCAGGCTCTTGCGGACTTTCTGCAGGCCGAATTCGTCGATCAGCGTTTCGAGACGCTGGAGCCGGTACGCCTTTTCAAATCCGGCCATTTCCATCACGGAGAGGATGTTGTTTTCCACGCTCATGTTCCGGAACACGGAGGCTTCCTGGGCGAGGTAGCCGATTCCCTTCTGGGCCCGGCGGTACATCGGCAGGTCGGTGATCTCCTCTTCCCCGAGGAAGATGCGGCCGTCGTTGGGCTTGATCAGGCCGGTGATCATATAGAAGCTGGTGGTCTTGCCGGCGCCGTTCGGGCCGAGCAGGCCGACGATCTCTCCCTGCTCCACTTCAATGGAAACGCCTTTGACCACGGTGCGCTTGCCGTATTTCTTGACCAGGTTCGTACAGAACAGTTTCATGGCTATTCGATCTCCAAATCAAAGTCCTTCTGGAGTGCGTTGAATTCGGGCGAGTTTTCCTGCAAATACTTTGCCTTGTCGGAGGGCATGTACATGCCGCGCTCCGTTTCTTCCGCCTTCTTGACGTCGATGACGAGCCGGATGGCCGCGTCGTCCAGCCGTTTCTGGAGGAAAGCCTCCAGCCGGGGCCGGCAGCCGCGGTCGATCCATTCCTTCTGGGCCACGTTTCCGACTTCGAAGTGGATGTCCTTGCCGTCGAGCGTCGGGACGGACTGGGCGATGGCAGAGGCCAGGCGCGGCATCTGCGTCTCGCTGGCGGCCAGCGCCGTCCAGGCGGCCTTCAGGCTGTCTGCATCGGGAGCGGGCTTTTCGGCCGTTCCGGCTTTCGGGCTGCTTTCGGGGACCGGCTCGTTGCGGGCCTCTTCAAGCATTGCCTTGAGCGAGAGCCCTGTCGGCTTCCGGGCGGGTTTTGGCTCCGGCTTTGGTTCCGCCGGCTTTGGTTCCGCGGCTCCGGTTTTCGTTTCGCTCGCAGAAAAATGCTCGCGGGCCCGAAAACCGCCCGCCGCTTCAGCGGCCGGCTGCGCTTCGGCGAACTTGACCGAGAGGTTGCAGAGTTTCATCAGCGCGAACTCGATGAGCAGGCGCGGATTGCCGCTCTGCTTGTAGGCCGATTCACAGGCGGAAGTGATGCCGAGGGCCTCGAACAGGAAGCCGAGGGAACAGCGCGGCGCATAGTCCTTGTAGCGCTGCGCCACGGAAGGCGCCAGCTCAAGCAGCGTGCGCGCCGCTTCGTTCTTGCAGACGATCAAGTCGCGGAAGTGGCTGCTCAGCGCGCCGATGAAGCTCTGCGCGTTGAAGCCCTTGGACAGAATCTCGTCGAAGGCCAGCATCGCACCGGCGTAATCGCCGCCGAGGAAGCAGTCGTTGAGCCGGAAATAGTATTCATAGTCAAGGACGCCCAGGTTGCGGATCACCTGCTCGTAGGACACGTCCTTGCCGCAGAAGGCCACGGTCTGGTCGAACAGGGTGAGCGCGTCGCGCATCGCGCCGTCGGCTTTCTGGGCGATGACGTGCATCGCATCCTCGCTCATCGAAACGCCCTCTTTTTCCGCGATGGCTTTCATGTTGCGCACCATGTCTTCCACGCTGATGCGGTTGAAGTCGTAGGTCTGGCAGCGGGAGAGGATGGTCGGCAGGATCTTGTGCTTCTCGGTGGTGGCCAGGATGAAGATCGCGTGTGCCGGGGGCTCCTCGAGCGTCTTGAGGAACGCGTTGAAAGCCTGCTGCGAGAGCATGTGCACCTCGTCGATGATATAGACGCTGTAGCGTCCGATCTGCGGCGGGATCCGTACCTTGTCGGTCAGGGCGCGGATGTCGTCCACGGAGTTGTTGGAGGCGGCGTCGAGCTCGTGGATGCTGTAGGAACGGCCTTCCGCGAAGGACCGGCACGACTCGCACACGCCGCAGGGCTCCAGGTCCGGTCCGGGATCGCTGCAGTTGATGGTCTTGGCGAAGATGCGGGCGGCGCTGGTCTTGCCGACGCCGCGCGGACCGCAGAACAGGTAGGCGTGCGCCAGCTGGCCCCGCTGGATCGAGTTCTTGAGCGTGCGGGCGATATTTTCCTGTCCCAGCAGCGTTCCGAAACTGTTGGGCCGGTACTTCCGGGCGGATACGATGAATTGTTCCATAACTCACAAAGGTAAGAATAAAATGTCTATTTTTGCCCCATGTTTTATACAAAGACTTTCGAATGCGGCCTGCAGTTCGCTTTCCGGCGCACCCGGTCGCAAGTGGCCTATTCGGCGCTGGCCATCCGGTCGGGCACGCGCAACGAACCCGAAGCCTACAGCGGCATCGCCCATATGACGGAACACATGCTGTTCAAGGGTACGGCGAAGCGCACGCCGCAGCAGATCAGCAACCGCCTCGAAATGCTGGGCGGCGAGCTGAACGCCTATACGGCCAAGGAGGAGACCGTGCTCTATTCCACCGTGCTGAAGGAAGATACGGCCAAGGCCGTGGACCTGCTGTTCGAGCTGGCCTTCACTTCCACGTTCCCGCAGAAGGAACTCGACAAGGAGCGCTGCGTCGTCATCGACGAGATCAATATGTACAAGGACTCGCCGTCGGAAAGCATCTTCGAGGAATTCGAACGGCTGCTCTTCGACCCCAGTCCGCTTTCCCGGTCCATCCTCGGCACGACGAAAAGCCTTCGGAAGATTGACGCCGCCGCCCTGCAGGCCTATGTCCGGGAGAACTTCCGGCCGGAGAACATGTGCATCGCCATCGTGGGCAACCTGACGCCCCAGCGGGCCGAGCGGATCGCCCGTCAGGCGGCGGAGAAATATATCCCGGCAGGATACGCGCCGTCTGCAGGACCCGTACGTCCCGCCGTCCCGGACGTGCTGCCGGTTCCGCCCCGGTTCGAGAAGGAGATGGCCCGCAAGAACCATCAGATCAACTGCATCATCGGCACGACGGCCTACTCGTACTACGACGGGCGGCGGATGGACCTGATCCTGCTGGCCAACCTGCTCGGCGGCCCGGGCGCCAACTCCCGGCTCAACCAGAAGCTGCGCGAGAAGAATGCGCTGGTCTATTCCGTCGAAGCCTCGTTCACCCAGTTCGCCGACAACGGTTCGTTCCTGATCTACTTCGGCTGCGAGAAACCGAACCTCGAACGCTGCATCGCCCTTGTGCGTGAGGAACTGGCGCAGCTCCGGAACAAGCCTTTGACGGACAAGGCGCTGCGTACGGCCAAGAAACAGCTGCTCGGCCAGCTGGCCGTCGCGGCCGACAACGGCGAGGCGCAGGCCCTTTCAATGGCCAAGAGCATGCTGGTCTTCGGCGAGATCCTCTCCGACGAGGAGGTCCGCCGCCGGATCGAAGCCATCACGCCGCAGAGCCTGCAGCGTGCGGCGGCCGACGTGCTGGCCGAAGACCGTCTCTCCACCTTGATCTTCAAATAATACCATGGACGCGCAGGAACGCTACGTGCTGGATTGTTCGACGCCGCAGGGCGAGGCGCTCGCCTGGCTGGAGCGCGAATCGTGGCTGCGCACCAGCCACGGCCGCCAGGTCTCGGGGCCGACGGTCGGTGCGCTGCTGCGGCAGTTCGTCCTGCTGCTGCAGCCCCGGCGTGTGCTGGAAATCGGCACCTTTTCGGGCTACGCCACCGTGTGGATGGCCGGCGCCCTTCCCGGGAACGGCCGCATCGACACCGTCGAGATCAACGACGAGATGGAACCCCTCATCCGCGAAGGCTTCGCCCGGGCGGGCGTGGCCGACCGCGTCCGGCTCCACATCGGTGACGCACTTGCGGTGATTCCCACACTGGAAAAGCCCTTCGACCTGGTGTTCATCGACGCGGACAAGCGTGACTATGTGGCCTACTATCAGGCCGTCGTCGACGATGTCCGCCCGGGCGGCCTGATCCTGGCCGACAACGTCCTCTGGGGCGGGAAAGTCTACGCCGACCCGATGCCCCGCGACCGCCAGACCGTCGGCCTGCACGCTTTCAACGACCTGGTGGCGGGCGACAGCCGCGTGGACAGTTTCATCCTTCCTTTGCGGGACGGATTGAACATCATCCGGAAAAAATGACTATCTTTGTAAGGATGATAATCGTTCACTAAAATCTATATCACTATGGGACTCATCAAGGAATTCAAGGAATTCGCGCTCAAGGGCAACGTGATGGACATGGCTGTCGGTGTGGTCATCGGCGGCGCGTTCGGCAAGATCGTCTCTTCGCTGGTCGCCGACATCATCATGCCGCTCATCGGCGCCCTGCTCGGCAACGTGGACTTCACGAAGCTGGCCTGCACGCTCCGTCACGAGGTCGTGAATGCGGCCGGAGAAGTCATCAAGCCCGCTGTCAACCTCACATACGGCAACTTCATCCAGGCCGCCGTAGACTTCTGCATCATCGCACTCTGCATCTTCTTTGTGCTGAAGGGCATCAACAAGATGACGAAGAAGAAGGAAGAACCCGCTCCGGAACCGGCCGAACCGGTCGTTCCCGAAGACATCCAGCTCCTCCGCGAAATCCGCGACGCGCTGAAGAAGTAATCGGTACGGAACATACGTACAGAAGCCCGGCGCTGTGTGCGGCCGGGCTTCTGTTTTAATTGTCGGTGTCGAGGTCGGAAGCCTTCCCCGTAAACTGTGGAGGACGCTTTTCCAGGAAGGCGCGGATGCCTTCCAGGTAGTCCGCCCCCTGATAGACGCGGGTGCGGTAGGCATTGATCCGCTCGAAGTTCTCCGAGGGAATCGAGGCGGCCGCCTTGCTGAGGCTGCGGAACTGCCGCTTGATGGCGCTGATCGAGACGATGCTGTTGCGCCGGAGCGGTGCGAGGAACTGCTCCTCGAGCACGTTTTCCAGCTCTTCGGCCGTCGCAATCCGGTTGATGAGCCCGACGTTGAGCGCATCCTGGGCGGTGATGGGCGTGGCCAGGAAGAACATCTCGCGGGCCTTGTTGATGCCCAGCTGATTGATGAAGTGCATGATGCCCGAGGCATTGTACGGGATGCCGATCTTGGCGGGCGTGATGGCGAAGGTGGCCGTATCGGCGCTCACGATCATGTCGCACGAGAGGCACAGGTCGCAGGCGCCGCCCCAGACCGTTCCGTCCACACAGGCGATGACGGGAATGGCGACCTCCTGGACACTGCGGAGCAGTTTCTCCATCGGGACGTCGTAGGCCAGCGGGTCCTCTCCGCCCTGGGGAAGTTCCCGGATGTCGTGCCCGGCGCTCCACACGCCCTTGCTGCACTGGGCCTTCAGGACGATGCCTACGCATTCCTGTTTATAGGCTTCCTGGACGGCGTCGGTCAGTTCCTGGCACATCTCCTGGCTCAGGCAGTTGAAATGCGCGGCGTTCTGCATCTCGATAAAGCAGATGCGGTCTTTGATGGTTGTCTTTACCAGCATATTGGAGGATCGTTATGATTCTGTTTCGTAAAAGGCGCAGCCGTCGCAGCCGCCGGTGGGACAGGTGTCCGGCCGGCGGCCTTCGGCGGCAGCTTTCGGATGGCGCTTCTTCCATAGCCGCAGTTCCTCTTCCTTGGCGCAGACGATGCCCCGGCGGCGCAGCTCCCGGTTGTGGGAGATTTCCCCGTCCGGAAACTTGCCGTCCTTCTTCAGGAGGATGGTGACGGCCAGCCCGGCGACGCCGACAAGGAGCAGGAGCACGGTGAGGAGGAAGACGCGCATAGGGATCAGAGCTGTTTGAATGCGGGTACGATCGGATGGCTGCCGACGGTCAGGACGGGCGGAATCTGCATCACTTTGAAGGCGGCGCCCTTCTTGAGCCGGACGATCCGTTCGACCAGTTCCGCGTCGGTGCCGCGGGCCACCACTTCCTCGGGCGGCAGCTCCTCCTCGCACAGGGCGTGGAGCACCGGGTCGAGCTGCTCGTACTCGGGCAGGGAATCGCTGTCCTTCTGGTTCGGCCGCAGTTCGGCGGACGGCGCCTTGACCAGGATCGATTCCGGAATCACTTCCTTTCCGTGCAGGGTGTTCTCGTAGCGCGCGAGCTCATAGACCTGCAGCTTGTAGAGGTCGGCGATCACCATGATGGCGCCGCAGAGGTCGCCGTAGAGGGTCCCGTAGCCGGTGAACAGCTCGCTCTTGTTCGACGTGTTGAGCAGCAGGGCGTCGAAGCGGTTCGACCAGGTCATCAGGATCATGCCGCGGATGCGGGCCTGGATGTTCTCCTGCGCCACGGACCACTTGCCCAGTTCGAACCACCGGATCATCTCGATCATCGACCGCTTGTAGATCTTCTCGATGGGGACGATGTCGTAGCCCACGCCCAGGTTGTTGGCCAGTTCGATCGAGTCGGTCACCGAACCCAGGGAAGAAAACTCCGAGGGCATCAGGATGCCGTGGACGTTTTCCGGCCCGAGGGCATCGGCGGCCAGGGCGGCCACGAGGGCGGAATCGATGCCGCCGGACAGGCCCAGCACGGCCCGCTGCTTGCCCGCGGAGGCGAAGTAGTCCTTGATCTTGCCGACGAGCAGGCCGTGTACGTCGGCGATCGCGAGGCCGGGTTCCAGGATCATGGCTAGCAGCGAATGAACAGGTCGCTGACCGGTTCGTTATGGTAGATGCGGTCGATGACGTCGGCGAACATGCCGGTCATCGAGAGCACGGTGAACTTCGAATTGTCCTTGTCCGGTTTCAGGGGAATCGTGTCGGCCACGAGGAACTCCTGGATGGGGGAGGCGTTGATGCGGTCGTAGGCCGGTCCGGAGAGGATCGGGTGGGTGCAGACAGCACGGACGCTGAGCGCTCCGCGCTCCATCAGCACTTCGGCGCACTTGGTGATGGTGCCGGCGGTGTCGACCATGTCGTCGACGATCACGACGTTGCGGCCTTCGATCTCTCCGATGGCGGTCATGCTGCCGATGACGTTGGCTTTCGAACGGTCTTTGTGGCAGATGATCAGCGGGGCGTTCAGGTGTTTGGCGTAGACGTTGGCCTTTTTGGCGCCGCCCATGTCGGGGGAAGCGATCGACAGGTTGTCCAGATTCATGGCCTGGATGTACGGAATGAAGATCGAGCTGGCCCAGAGGTGGTCGACGGGGATGTCGAAGAAGCCCTGGATCTGGGCGGCGTGGAGTTCGCAGGTCATCACGCGGTCGCAACCTGCCGCAGTGAGCATGTTGGCCACAAGTTTCGAGGCAATGGAGACGCGGGGACGGTCTTTGCGGTCCTGGCGGGCCCATCCGAAGTAAGGGATCACGGCAATCACCTTGTAGGCCGAAGCGCGCCGGGCGGCGTCGATCATCAGCAGAAGTTCGAACAGCGTGTCTGCCGGCGGATTGGTGCTTTGGACGATGAATACCGTGGCGCCGCGGACGCTTTCCGTGAACTGCGGCTGGAACTCTCCGTCGCTGAAGACGGTCAGCTCGGAATCGCCGAGACGGGTGTTCAGTTTTTCTGCAATCTTCTCCGCGAAGGAGCGTGATTCGCTGCAGGCGAAGATCTTCAGTTTGTGATCGTATTCTTCCATAAGTCTATCGAGAAGTTTTTATAGGTTTTTATAGGTTGTTGAGGATGGATTCCACATAGTCCAGGATTTCTTCGCGGCCCTGGCCGGTCTCGGCCGAGCTGCAGAAGGCGGGCGGCAGTACTTCCCAGGTTTCGCGCAGGACTTCCTCGTTGCGCGCGACCTGGGCCTTGAGCGCGTTGACGCCCAGCTTGTCGCATTTGGTGTAGATCAGGGCGAAGGGGATGCCCTCTTCGGCGAGTTCCGTGATGAAGTCGCGGTCGATCCGCTGCAGGTCGTGCCGCGCGTCGATCAGCACGAAGAGCAGCACCAGCTCTTCGCTGTGCAGGATGTAGTCGCCAATGATGTCCTGCAGTTTCTCGCGGCCCTTCTTGCCCATCCGGGCGTAACCGTATCCCGGCAGGTCCACCAGATACCAGGCGTCGTTGATCAGGAAATGGTTCACGAGCTGGGTCTTTCCGGGCGTCGAGGAAGTGTGGGCCAGGCCTTTTTTCTCGCAGAGCCGGTTGATGAGCGACGACTTTCCGACGTTGCTCCGGCCGATGAAGGCGAATTCCGGGCGGGCGGGTTTCGGCTTCTGGTCGGTGCGCTGGCTGCTTCCGGCAAAGAGGGCCTGCTTGATGATCATGGTGGCGGATGATTGGCAGAACAAAAGTAAGAAAAATATCGATAACTTTTCGTATATTTGTGAATATGGAAGAGAAGCCCCGGATCGGTCTCGTGGAATTGCAGGAACGGGTGAAAGGCGCGCTGGAAAACGCGTTTTCGGAGACGCTTTGGCTGCAGGCGGAAATCAGCGAACTCAAGCAGAATCCTTCCGGTCACTGCTACCTGACGCTCGTGGAAAAGGATCCGCAGTCGAGCCAGCTGCTGGCCCGGGCGCAGGCCGTCGTCTGGGCTTCCACCTGGCGGATGGTACGTCCCTGGTTCGAGGCGCAGACCGGCCGGGCCCTGGCGCCCGGGATGGCGGTGCTGGTCCGGGTGCAGGTGTCCTATTCGGCGCTGTACGGCCTGTCGCTGGTGGTCTATGACATCGATCCTTCGTTCACGGTGGGCGAGCTGGAACTGGCCCGCCAGCGGACGATCGCCCGGCTCGAAGCTGAGGGGATGTTCGAAATGAATGCATCGCTGCCCCTTCCGGCGCTGCCGCGGCGGCTGGCCGTGGTGTCAAGCGAAACGGCGGCGGGCTGGCGCGATTTCCGGCGTCATATAGAAGAAAATGAATATGGATTCCGTTTCCGGATGCGGCTCTTTCCGGCCGTGATGCAGGGCGATGCGGCGCCGGAAAGCATCATTTCCGCGCTCGATGCCATCGCGGCGGAAGCCGACGGCTTCGACGCCGTGCTGATCCTGCGGGGCGGGGGCGGTGCGATGGACCTGGTGTGTTTCGACGACTACGACCTGGCCGTCAACGTGGCGCAGTTCCCGCTGCCGGTGCTGACGGCCATCGGGCACGACCACGACTACCACATCATCGACCGGGTGGCGCACACGCACGTCAAGACGCCGACGGCCCTGGCCGACTGGCTGATCGACCGGTTCACGGGCGAAGACTGGCAGGTGGAGCTGCTGCTGCAGCGGCTGCATCTCGCCGTCCGTTCCAAGGCACTGCGGCAGGCGGGAACGCTCGACGCCCTCGTGCAGCGGCTTTCCTATGCGGTCGCCGACCGGCATTCCGCCGCGCTGCACGCGCTCGACCTGCTGGAGCGGCGCCTCGACGCAGCCGATCCGCGTCGTGCGCTCGAACGCGGCTTCCTGATCGCCCTCAAGGACGGCCGCCGCGCTGACTGCGCCGCCGCTTTCCGTCCCGGCGACCGCCTGTCACTCCTGTTCCGTGACGGCCGCGTCGAGGCGGAAGTCGAGAAGATCGTCAAAGAAGAATAATATGGAAGAAAACAGAAAATACGAAGAAGTCTTCGCTGAGCTGGAGGCGCTGGTCGCCGGGATAGAGGATCCCGAGCGGGACCTTTCGGCCATCGGGGCTGATGTCAGGAAGGCGATGGACCTGATTGCCTGGTGCCGCGACTACATCCGCGGCAGCCAGGAGGAAATCGAAAAGCTGATGAAGGAGGACACGGAATGAAAATCTGGAAGAAAGACCCGTGGCTCGAGCCGTACGGAAAGGTCGTCGAGCGTCGCAACCAGCAGATCCTGCTGCGGAAGCAGCAGATCGCCGGCTATGGGAAGCCGCTGAAGGACGCCGTCAACGGCGCCTTGTATTATTGCCTTCATCAGGAAGAAGGCGACTGGGTGTTCCGCGAGTGGGCGCCGGGTGCCACGAAAGTTTTCCTGACCGGCGACTTCAACGGCTGGCGCCGCAGCGAGGAATGGGCGTTGCAGCCGATGGGCGAAGGCAATTGGGAACTGCGCGTTCCGGCTGCGAAAATCGCGCACGGCGACCTCTACAAATGGTATGTAGAATGGCCGGGCGGCGGCGGAGAGCGCATCCCCGCCTATGCCACCCGCTGCGTGCAGGACCCCGAGACAAAGGTGTTCTGCGCCCAGGTGTGGCAGCCGGAGAAGCCCTACCGCTGGCGAAAGAAGCGCGGTCCGAAGATCGACAACCCGCTCATCTACGAGGTCCATATCGGGATGAGCTCCGAAGAACCGAAGGTCGCCTCGTTCGACGAGTTCCGCGAGCAGGTGCTGCCCCGGGTCATCGAGACCGGCTACAACACACTGCAGATCATGGCGCTGCAGGAGCATCCCTACTATGGGAGCTTCGGCTACCAGGTGTCGAATTTCTTCGCGCTGAGCAGCCGCTTCGGTACTCCGGAAGAATTCAAGGCGCTGGTCGATGCCGCGCACAGGGCCGGCATCGCCGTTATCATGGATGTGGTCCACAGCCATGCCGTGAGCAACGAGGTGGAAGGCCTCAGCCGGCTCGATGGCACCGAGACCACCTATTTCCACGCCGGACCGCGCGGACAGCATCCGGCCTGGGGCTCGCGCTGCTTCGACTACGGGAAGGGCCAGACCCTGCATTTCCTGCTCTCGAACCTGAAGTACTGGATGGAAGAATACTGCCTGGACGGCTTCCGTTTCGACGGCGTGACCAGCATGCTCTACTACGACCACGGGCTGGAGCGCGATTTCAGCGGCTATCCCTGCTACTTCGACGGGGGACAGGACGAAGACGCCATCACGTATCTCGGCCTGGCCAACATCCTGGTCAAGGAGATGAACCGCAACGCCTTCACGATCGCCGAGGACATGTCGGGAATGCCCGGCCTCGCCGCGCCGCTGCGCGACGGCGGCGTCGGCTTCGACTACCGGATGAGCATGGGCGTGGCCGACCATTGGATCAAGTGGATCAAGGAACGGGACGACTGGCACTGGAGCATGGGCGAGATCTGGTGGGAACTCTCCGGGAAACGGGCCGATGAACGGACCATCAGCTATGCCGAATGTCACGACCAGGCGCTGGTGGGCGACAAGACCATCATTTTCCGGCTCATCGACAAGGAGATGTATACGGCGATGAACCGCAGTTCGCAGAACCTGGTGGTGGACAGGGGCATCGCGCTCCACAAGCTGATCCGGCTGGTGACGCTCGCCACGGCGGGCGACGGTTACCTGACCTTCATGGGCAACGAGTTCGGGCATCCGGAATGGATTGACTTCCCGCGAGAAGGCAACGACTGGTCGTTCTTCTATGCCCGGCGGCAGTGGTCGCTGGTGGACAACCCGGACTTGCGCTACCGCGGGCTGTGGCGCTTTGAGCAGGCGATGCTCGCCCTGGCGCGGGAATACGGGCTGCTGGCCGTCCCGCCTGCCTGCCTGCGCTGCGACGAGGAAAAGAAGATCCTGATCCTCGAGCGGGCCGGCCTGGTGTTCGTGTTCAATTTCAATCCCGAACAGTCGTTCGACCACTACGGCTTCGCCGTGGAAGGCGGCCGGTACGCCGTACTGCTCGACAGCGACGCGGCGGAATTCGGCGGTTTCGGCCGGAACGACGCAGCCGTCGACCACTTCACCGTGACCGAAGACGGCGCGGAAACGCTGTATCTCTATCTCCCCAGCCGTACCGTACAGGTATTGTGCAAGAAATAAATATATCAATGATATTTTTCAGTATCTTTGCAAGTTAATACTTATCGAAGAAAATGGCTTATCTGCAATTCAACAAGGCGGAGCTCGTGAACCTCGAATACGCCCTCAAGCGGGAGTTGCTCGCGACCAACCGGACGGGCGGTTACTGCAACACCACCATCGTGGGGTGCAACACCCGCAAGTATCACGGTCTCTTCGCGGTTCCGATCGAACAGTTCGGCGGTCACCGTTACATGCTTCTCTCGGCGCTTGACGAAACCCTCCTGCAGCACGGAATGCCCTTCAACCTTGGCATCCACTGTTATGGGGACATCTACGAGCCGCGGGGACACAAGTATATCGTGGACTTCGAGATGGATCCGTATCCGGTGATCACGTACCGGGTGGGCGGCATGCTCTTCCGGAAGGAGATCCTCTTCGTCGTCGGCAGCGACCAGCTGCTCATCCGTTACACCCTGCTGGATGCCCATTCCCATACGGTGCTGCGGCTGAAGCCGTACCTGGCGTTCCGCAGCATCCACGCGCTGACCGTGGCCAACGCCGATGCAGACACCCACTACCGTCCCGTCGACGGCGGCGTGTCGTTCTGCCTCTACCGCGATTTCCCCACGCTGCACCTGCAGTGCTCCAAGCCTTGCGAATATGTCCACGCGCCCGACTGGTACCGCAATGTCGTGTACAAGGAAGAATACCGGCGCGGGTTCGACTGCCGGGAAGACCTGCTGGTGCCGGGCTTCTTCGAGATGCCGATGGAGAAAGGGGAGAGCATCGTGTTCTCCGCCTCCACCGCCGCGGTTTCGCCCCGCAACCTGAAAGCGCAGTTTACGCGGGAGATGAAGCGCCGGATGCCGCGCGACAATTACGACGACTGCCTCAAGGCGGCCGCCGAGCAGCTGTTTGCCTATAAGGGCAAGTTCGCGCGGATCTGCACGGGCTTCTCCTGGCACGAGATCGGCGGCATGCGCGAGACCTGTCTCTCCCTGCCCGGTCTGACGCTCTGCAATACGGGCAACGTGGCGCTCTTCGAGAAGATCCTTTCCGACCTGATCACCGAGAACAAAGACGCGTTCCTCCGGGGAAGCGACCAGGTCGAGTCGCCCCTCCGCCTGGTCGAGGCCGTCCAGCAGCTGGAACGGTTCACCGGCGATGCGGCGGGCGCCTGGAAGAAATACGGGCCGTTCCTCAAGCGGGTCGTCGCCAGCTATCTCGACGGCCGGCCCGAGGTGAAACTCCATGCGAACGGTCTCCTTTGGGCGGAAAAACCCGGTGTCGCCCTGAGCTGGATGAACGCCTATGTCGACGGACGCCCGGTGACGGAGCGTCGCGGCTATCAGGTGGAGACCAACTGCTTCTGGTACAATGCGGTCTGCTATGTCCTCGACCGGGAGCGGCGTTTCGGCAAGCCCGGACGGCTCTCGGCGCGCTGTGCGGAGGTCAAGGCCGCGGTCGAGGCCTGCTTCCTCGACCTGTTCTGGGTGGAGGCGCGCCACCATCTGGCGGATTACGTGGACGACCAGGGCCAGAACGTCTTTACGCGGCCCAACCAGCTGTATGCGTGCTCGCTGGAATACAGCCCCGTTTCGGAGGAAGTCCAGGCGGATATCCTGCACGCCGTGGAGCGCGAGCTCGTGACCACGCGGGGCATCCGCACCCTTTCGCCGAAGAATCCGCTCTACCGTTCGCGGTACGACGGCAACCAGATCGAGCGAGACACCGCTACGCACAACGGCTGTACCCGTCCCTGGCTGCTCGGCGCCTACGTCGCGGCCAGCTTCAAGCTGTTCGGCCCCTCGTTCGCCCGGAAGGCGCGGGAGCTGGTCGACGGTTTCCAGGAAGACCTGAACGTCCACGGCATCGCCGCCGTGGCCGAAATCTACGACGGGGATCCGCCATACATCCCGCACGGCGCCATCAATTCGGCGATGAGCGTCGCGGAAATCCTGCGTGTGAAATATCTGATCAAGCAATATAAGGAGGAATCGCTATGAGAGTCCTGATGTTCGGCTGGGAGTTTCCGCCCCATATCGCGGGCGGTCTGGGAACGGCCTGCTACGGAATGACCAAGGGCCTGGCCCACGCGGGCGTGGAAGTGCTGTTCGTGATGCCTTCCGCGAGCGGCGACGAGGACCAGTCCTCCGTCCGCATCATCAATGCCAGCGACGTGGCGGTTTACGACACGTTCCACGACATCGACGAGTATCTGGGCAAGGTGCAGTTCCTCCGCGTGGGTTCCAACCTGCATCCCTACATCGACCCGACCGATTTTACGGAACTGGTCGAGGAAGAGCAGCGCAACCAGAGCGAGGAATTCAAGTTCTATTTCCGGCAGAAGTACAAGTTCTCCGGGAAATACGGCAAGAACCTGATGGAGGAAGTGGCGCGCTACGCGATGGTGGCCGGTGCGATCGCGGCGGAACAGTCGTTCGACGTGATCCACGCCCACGACTGGCTCACCTATCTGGCCGGCATCGCCGCCAAGCGCGTGTCGGGCAAGCCGCTGGTGATCCACGTCCATGCGACCTCCTTCGACCGCGGCAGCGCCGACAACATCGACACGCGCGTGTTCGAGATCGAGCAGCGCGGCATGCGCGAGGCCGACAAGGTCATCACCGTCAGCGACCTGACGCGCAACATCGTCATCAACAAATACGGCATCGACCCGGCGAAGGTCGTGACGGTCCACAACGCCGTCGACTTTTCGGGCCGGGAGAAGCTCTCCGTGGACCGCGGCGTGAGGGACAAGGTCATCACGTTCCTGGGTCGCATCACCTTCCAGAAGGGGCCGGAGTATTTCATCGAGGCGGCCGCCAAGGTGCTCAAGGTCTGTCCCGACACCCGCTTCGTGATGGCGGGCAGCGGTGACATGATGAACCGCTGCATCCGGTACGTGGCGAAGCTCGGCATTGCCGACCGCTTCTATTTCACGGGCTTCCTGCGCGGCGACGACGTGCAGAAGATGTTCGCGCTTTCCGACGTCTATGTGATGCCCTCCGTCTCGGAGCCGTTCGGCATTTCGCCGCTCGAGGCGATGAAGACCGACGTCCCGACCATCATCTCGAAGCAGTCGGGCGTCGCCGAGGTGCTCAAATATGCCATCAAGGTCGATTTCTGGGATGTCAACGCGCTCGCCGACGCGATGTACGGACTCCTCAACTATCCTGCGCTTCCCCGTCTGGCCGCGGAGAAGGGTCGGGAAGAGGTCGACAACCTGAAATGGGACAGCGCCGCCGTGAAGGTCCGTCGCGTCTATGAATCGGCCGTGTCAGGAAAATATAAAAATGTAACACCATGAATAAGTCAGTTTGTTTCTACTTCCAGGTCCACCAGCCCGACCGTCTGCGGCAGTTCCGCTTCTTCGACATCGGCAACGACTACCACTATCTCGATGATTTCGCGAACCGTACCATCGTCCGCCGCGTGGCGGAGCGGTGCTATCTGCCGGCCAACCGGATGCTGCACGACCTGATCCTGCGCCACAACGGCGCCTTCAAGGCGGCGTTCTCCATCTCGGGCGTGGCCATCGAGCAGTTCGAGCGCTATGCGCCGGAGGTGATCGACAGCTTCAAGGCGCTTGCGGCCACCGGCTGCGTGGAGTTCCTGGCGGAGACCTATTCCCATTCGCTCGCCTCGCTCGCGTCGATGACCGAGTTCAAGAAGCAGGTGAAGCAGCACGCCGACCTGGTGCGCCGGCTGTTCGGCGTCAAGCCCGTGGTATTCCGCAACACGGAGCTCGTGTATTCCGACGCCATCGGCGCCGCCGTGGCCGATATGGGCTACGAGGTGATGCTGACCGAGGGCGCCAAGCACATCCTCGGCTGGAAGAGCCCCGATTTCGTGTACGTGAACGCCATCAACCCGCGGCTGAAGCTGCTGCTGCGCAATTTCAACCTGAGCGACGACATCGCCTTCCGCTTCTCGGACAAGGGGTGGAGCGGCTGGCCGCTGACGGCCGACAAGTTCGCCGACTGGGCGGTTTCCACGCTGGAGAAGGGCGACGTGCTCAACCTGTTCATGGATTATGAGACCTTCGGCGAGCACCAGCGCAGTGCAAGCGGCATCTTCGACTTCATGAACGCCCTGCCCGCCGCCATCCTTTCCCGCAACCTCGACTTCTGCACGCCGTCCGAGGCGGCGCAGCGCTACCAGCCGTTGGCGCCGCTGCACGTGCCGTTCCCGATTTCCTGGGCGGACGAGGAGCGCGACACCAGCGCCTGGCTCGGCAACGAGCTGCAGGAGGAGGCGTTCAACAAGCTCTATGCCCTGGAGGCCGACGTGTACCGGACGAAGGACGAGAACCTGATCGGCGTCTATCGCAAGCTGCAGGAGAGCGACCACTTCTATTATATGTGCACCAAATTCTTCTCCGACGGCAGCGTCCACAGTTATTTCAACCCGTACGACACCCCCTACGAGGCGTTCATCAACTATATGAACGTGCTCGCGGACTTCGAGCTCCGCATCAAGGAGAAACTTAAGGACAAGAAAACCAAATAAGCAAGCATGGAAGACAAATTCACGATGCCCGACTACCTGTTCGAGACCAGTTGGGAAGTATGCAACAAGGTAGGCGGCATCCATACCGTCATTGCCACCAAAGCCCTGTACCTGGGCACTTCGTTCAAGAAAAACCATCATATACATATCGGTCCCGATGTCTGGCGCGACGTAGCCCAGAATCCCGAGTTTACGGAAGATCCGACCCTGTTCCGATCCTGGCGCGCCGCCGCGGCGGAAGAGGGGCTCCGTCTGCGGATCGGTCACTGGAACGTCGCCGGCGAGCCGGTGGCCATCCTGGTCGATTTCACGACCTTCATCAGCCATAAGGACGAAATCCTCACCGAGCTGTGGACGCGTTTCGGCGTCGATTCCATCAGCGGAAACTGGGATTACGTCGAGTCGGCCCTGTTCGGTTATGCGGCCGGCAAGGTCATCGAGAGCTTCGTGCGCTACAACGTGAAGCCGCACGACAAGGTGGTCGCCCAGTTCCACGAGTGGATGACGGGCGCCGGCCTGCTCTACCTCAAGAAGTCGAACCTGCCCATCGGTACCATCTTCACCACGCACGCCACGGTCATCGGCCGTTGCGTGGCGGGCAAGAACATCCCGCTCTATGACGGCCTTTCCGGCCTGGATGCGGACCAGCTCGCCCACGAATACGGCGTGGTGGCCCGCCATTCGCTCGAGAAGGCGGCGGCCCTCGCGTCCGACGTCTTCACGACGGTGAGCGAGATCACCGCACTCGAGTGCCGGCAGTTCCTGGGACGTCCCTGCGACGTGATCACGCCCAACGGCTTTGAAAACAGCTTCACGCCCGACGCGGAGCACTATGACGCGTGCCGGAAGGCCGCGCGCGGACGGTTGCTGGAAGTGGCCTCCGCGATGGCGGGCGAGTCCTTCGCGGCCGACAGCGTCCTGGTGTCCATCGGCGGCCGGTACGAATACAGCAACAAGGGCCTCGACGTCTTTCTCGATGCGCTCGGCAAGCTCGATGCCGGCGGCTACGACGGCCGGCGGATCCTCGCGTTCATCATGGTCCCTTCCGGCAACAACGGCCCGGACAAGGAACTGCTCGCGAAGCTGGGCGGCAACGGGAGCGTCTATACGACCCAGACCAGCCATTACCTGATGGACGACTACGACATCGTGATGCGCCGCCTCCGCGAACTGCGTCTCAACAACAGGACCGGGGCCCGGGTGAACGTGTTCTTCCTGCCGACCTACCTCAACGGGGACGACGGCATCTTCAATATGCGCTACTACGACCTGCTCGTCGGCATGGATCTCACCGTATTCCCGTCCTACTACGAACCGTGGGGCTATACGCCGCTCGAGTCGCTGGCCTTCAGCGTGCCTACCACCACGACCTCGCTGGCCGGCTTCGGCCTCTGGGTCCGCGAACACTGCGCGGAGCCGCATCCCGGCATCCAGGTGATCGAACGCAACGATGCCAACTATGCCGAAGTGGTGGATCAGGTGGCCGGCCGCATCCGCGAGGCGGCCGGGCTGGACAGGGCGCAGGCCGCTGCCTGGCGGGAGAACGCCAAGACTGTCTCGGAGGTCGCGCTCTGGCGCAACAACATCGTCTATTACAAGGAAGCCTATACCGCAGCCATCGGCAAGGTGAAAGCGACCCGCAAGGACTTCATCGAGATTCCGGACGACCGGATGCAGCCGTATGTCAAGTATGCCGCCGGACAGCCTTCCTGGTCGAGTGTCTTCATCGGGCGGGAACTGCCCGAACGCCTCTGGGCGCTCGACGCGCTCGCGAAGAACCTGTGGTGGTGCTGGAACCAGCCGGCCATCGACCTGTTCCGGAGCATCGATCCGGACCTGTGGAAGAAGACCGGCGGAAACCCGCTGCTGTTCCTCGACAAGATTCCGCTCAAGCAGTATCGCAAGCTGGAGCGCGATCCGGCCTTCCTGGCCCACCTCGATGCCGTTTATGGCGAGTTCAAGGCCTATATGGCCGAAAAAGAAAACCGTCCCGGCGCCCGTGTCGCCTATTTCTGCATGGAATATGGCATCGACACGTCGTTGAAGATCTATTCGGGCGGCCTGGGCATCCTGGCCGGCGACTACCTGAAGGAAGCGTCCGATATGAAGGTCAATATGACCGCGGTGGGCCTGCTCTACCGGCACGGCTATTTCACCCAGCGCCTTTCCGCCTACGGCGACCAGATCGCTGACTACGAGCCGCAGGATTTTACGAAGATTCCCGCGTCGCCCGTCCGCGACAAGGAGGGCAACTGGCTGAAGGTCAGCGTGGCGTTCCCGGGCCGTAACCTCAATGCCCGCATCTGGCGGGTGGAAGTCGGCCGCACCGACCTCTACCTGCTCGACACCGACTACGAAGACAACCTGCCCGAAGACCGTCAGGTGACGCACCAGCTGTACGGCGGCGACTGGGAGAACCGCCTGAAGCAGGAGATGCTGCTCGGCGTGGGCGGCATCCGCGCCCTCCGCGCGCTGGGCGTCGAGGCGGACGTCTATCACTGCAACGAGGGGCACGCCGCCTTCTGCGGCTTCGAACGGCTCCGCGAATACATCCAGAACGACAACCTGTCGTATCCGGAAGCGCTGGAAGTGGTCCGCGCCTCGTCGCTGTTCACGACCCATACGCCGGTTCCTGCCGGCCACGACGCCTTCACGGAAGATTTGCTCCGCATTTACATCTCGCATTATCCCGAACGGATGAAGATCGACTGGCAGACCTTCATGAGCCTGGGCAAGATCCATCCTGAGAATCCGAACGAGAAGTTCTCGATGAGCTTCCTGGCCGCCAACCTGTCGCAGGAAATCAACGGTGTGAGCTGGCTCCACGGCCGCGTAAGCCAGAAGATCTTCGCGCCGATGTGGCCCGGCTATCTGCCGGAGGAACTCAATGTGAGCTCCGTCACCAACGGCGTGCACTATCCCACCTGGACCGCGCCCGAATGGAAGGAGATCCACGCCAAGGTGTTCGGTGAGGAATTCCAGACGCACCACTACGACAAGCGCTGCTTCGAAGGTATCTACGAAGTGTCTGACGAGAAGATCTGGCGTACGCGACAGACGCTGCGCAAGCGCCTGATCGACACGGTGAAGGAAGTGATGGCGGATACGCGGCTTACAAGCCACTATTCGCCGCACGAGATCGTCAAGATCCGCAAGACCCTGCGCGACGACGTGCTGACCATCGGTTTTGCGCGCCGCTTCGCCACCTACAAGCGCGCCACACTGCTTTTCAGCAACCTCGACCGCCTCAACGATATCGTCAACCATCCGCAGCATCCGGTCCAGTTCCTGTTCGCGGGCAAGGCCCATCCGGCCGACCGGGCTGGCCAGGACCTGATCAAGCGGATCATCGACATCTCCAAGATGCCGCAGTTCCTGGGCAAGATCGTGTTCGTCCCGAACTACGACATCACGATCGCCAAGCTGCTCGTGCAGGGCGTGGATGTGTGGATGAACAACCCGACGCGGCCGCAGGAGGCTTCCGGCACCAGCGGCGAAAAGGCCGTAATGAACGGCGTGATGCATTTCTCGGTGCTCGACGGCTGGTGGGTGGAAGGCTACAAGCCGGGTGCCGGCTGGGCGCTCAAGATGGAGCGGACCTACGACAACCAGTCGTTCCAGGACGACCTCGACTCGTCTACGATCTACAACATCCTGGAAACCGAGATCGTGCCGAGCTTCTACGACAAGGATGCATACGGCATTTCCAAGAGCTGGGTCGAGACCATCAAGAACACGGTGGCGCAGGTGGCCTGCAACTTTACGACGAACCGGATGCTTTCGGACTACTGCAACAAGTATTACGAGCCGCTGAAGGAACGCACCGCCCGCCTGGTGGAGGACGACTACAGCCTGGCCCGCGACATCGCCTTCTGGAAGAAGCGTGTGCGCCGCGAGTGGGAGCACATCGAAATCCATTCGTTCAGCAAGCCCGACAACGTGAAGTCGTCCCTGATCCTGGGCAAGGAATACACGTCGGAGCTGGTCGCGTCGATCGGCGACCTCGATCCGGAAGACCTCGGCGCAGAAATCATCCTGACCGAGCAGAACGCCAAGGGCGAGCACCACATCGTGGCGCTCTACGATTTCAAGCTGGCCTCGTTCCAGGACGGCGTCGCCACCTGGCGGGCGACCATCATCCCGGAATTCTCCGGCACCTTTGAATCGGCGGGACGCCTGTATGCCCGGAATCCGAACATGCCGCACCGTCAGGATTTCGAACTGGTGAAATGGCTGTAGCTGCGACCGGTTTCTTCGATGGCGTGCATCTGGGTCACCAGCGCGTGATCGGGCAGATGTGCGCCATCGCCCGCGAAAAGGGGGAGGAATCGCTGGTCGTCACGTTCTGGCCCCATCCGCGCAGCGTCCTGCAGCAGGACGCCGACCGGCTGCGACTGCTTACGTCGTTGCAGGAAAAGCGGACGCGCTGCCTTTCGTGCGGCGTGGACCGTTTTGAGGTCCTGCCGTTCAGCCGTGCGTTCAGCGCGTTGTCGGCCGAACAGTTCATCCGGACGTATCTGGTGGAACGGTTCGGGGTCACGACCCTGATCCTGGGCTATGACCACCGGCTCGGGCACGACCGTTTCGAAAACGTGCAGCAGATGATGGACGTGGTGGCGCGCTGCGGCGTGGAGCCGGTCCGCGTGCCGGAACTGACGGCCGAGCGGGGCGCGATCAGTTCCACCCGGATCCGCAATGCGCTGTTCGCCGGGGACGTGACCGCGGCGGAGCGGATGCTCGGTTACCGTTACGAACTCTGCGGCGTGGTGGTGGCAGGCAACCGGATCGGCCGGAAACTGGGTTTCCCGACGGCCAACATGCAACTCTACGAGCCGCTGAAGCTCGTGCCCGGGAACGGCGTCTATGCCGTGCGCGTCGATGTGCTGGGCAGCCGGTACAAGGGGGTCTGCAACATCGGTACGCGTCCGACCGTCGGAATGGGGAATGCTCGTACCATCGAAACGCACATCCTGGATTTCGACGAAGACATCTACGGCCTGGACCTCCGCATCGAATTCTGCGCCCGGCTGCGCGACGAGCGCCGCTTTGACTCGCTCGACCTGCTGAAGGAGCAGCTCGTGCTGGATCGGCAAAAGGCAGCTGAGATACTTGCTTTGTAAATATTATTTCGTATATTTGCAGATATATTGAACATTGAAAGGGTCCCACATCGGATGGGATTCTTTTCTTTTTAACTTTTGAAACATGGGAGAAGCACACTATGTAACGCAGGAAGGGCTCGACAAGCTGCGGGAAGAACTCGCGGCGATGATCGCCGAGCGTCCTGTCATTTCCCGGGCCATCGCGGAAGCGCGCGACAAAGGCGACCTTTCCGAGAACGCCGAATACGACGCCGCCCGCGAAGCGCAGGGAATGCTCGAACTCAAGATCAACAAGATGCAGGACCTGATCGCGAACGCCAAGGTGATCGACGAGTCGAAAATCAATACGGAAACGGTCCAGATGCTGACGAAGGTCAAGTTGAAGAACCTAGGCAGCGGCGCCGTCGTCTCCTACACTTTCGTGGGGGAAAGCGAGGCGAACATCCTGGAAGGCAAGCTGGCAATGACCACGCCGATCGGAAAGGCGATGATGGGCCATCGCAAGGGCGACGTCGTCGAAGTCACCGTGCCTTCGGGCATCATCCGGTTTGAAATCCTGGAAATCTCGATCTAGCCATGGCATCCGTTTTCAGCAGAATCGTGGCGGGCGAGATCCCCTCCTGGAAAGTGGCCGAAGACGACCGCTTCTACGCCTTTCTCGACATCAATCCGCTTGCGGAAGGCCATACCCTCGTGATTCCCAAACAGGAGGTCGACTACATTTTCGATCTCGACGAAGAAACGTATGCCGGTCTCTGGGCGTTCGCCGCACGGGTCGCCGCCGCCGTCCGGGCCGCGATCCCCTGCAAACGGGTCGGCGTGGCGGTCCTGGGTATGGAAGTCCCGCACGCGCACATCCATCTGGTCCCGCTCCAGACGGAAGGAGACATGGATTTCCGCAAGGAGAAGAAACAGCTCCCGCCGGCGCGGTTTGCGGAAATCGCCGCCGCCATCGCCGCGGCTTTCGATGCACCATCAACCCCTGAACGGCCATGAAGAGACTGATGACCTGGGCCCTCGTGCTCTGCTTCCTGTCCGCCTGCAATCCGCGGCCCGTCGCCCGGATCAGCGCGACGCTTGAAGGTGCCGCCGATTCCGTCGTCGTCCTTCAGAAACTGAATTACAACCGGCTCGTTACGGTTGACTCCATCCGGCTCGACAAGTCCGGCCATTTCAACTACAAGGTGAAGCTGACCGGAAACGAACCGTATTTCTACTATCTTGCCCTGGGCGGAAAGCCGGTGGCATCGATGGTCCTCCTGCCTTCCGACCAGGTGACCGTCACGGTTCCGGCCGAAGGCGGCTTCGAAATTGAAGGATCGGAAGAATCCGCGCTCTTGAAGGAGTTGAACGATGCTTACGCGGAGGCCGCCGGCCGGATGCAGGCGCTGGCCGCTTCGCTGGACGATGCCGGAAGCGATGCCGAGGTCCAGGCCCTGAACCGGGAGATGAGCCGGCTGTACGTGGACTACAAGCGCCAGGTCATCCGTCATATCGTCAGCCATCCGCATTCGATCACGTCGGCCGTGGCCCTGTTCCAGCGTTTCGGGGAGAACCTTCCGGTCTTCGCGCAGGAGACGGACGCCGTCCTTTTCCGGGCCGTGCAGGATTCCCTTTCGGGCATCTACCCGAAGTCGGAATACCTGACGGCGATCCGCGATGAACTCGATGTCCGCAGCAAGGACCTGGAACTGTACACGCGTATCGGCGATGCATCGGTCATCAGTTTCCCCGACATCGCGCTGCCCGACGTCGAAGGCAATGTCCGTTCCCTGTCCGACCTGGAAGGCAAGGTGATCCTGCTTTCCTTCTGGAGCGTGAGCCAGGATGCGCAGAAGCTGTTCAATGTTGACCTGGTGGAACTCTATCGGAAGTATCACGCCCAGGGGCTGGAAATCTACCAGGTGAGCCTGGATATCGACAAGCCGAGCTGGGCGTCGATCGTGCGGAGCCAGCAGCTTCCCTGGATCAGCGTCAATGACGGCTATGGCGCCCAGTCCCCGTCGGTGGCCGCCTACAATGTCGGACAGGTCCCTTCACTCTTTGTGATCGGACGCGACGGCGACATCGCGGGACGCGACATCTTCGACAAGGATGCGCTGGAGCAGCTGGTCCGCAAGCTGCTGTAGGTTACAGGACGGAACGTTTGCTGATACCGGCAACGAATTCCTTCAGGTAAAAGGGTTCAAAGTACGCAACGTCTTTGAATCCTTTTTTTTGCAGGGCTTCCCTGGCAGGCTGGAGCATCGCGGTGGCCAGCGGGAAGCAGGGGCGGAAGAGGGCGTTGGGATGGGTGCAGATCTGCCGGAACTTTTCGACACCCGTGCCGATGAACAGGACGCGCCCGGCGTCCAGTTCCTGCCGGAAGCTGTCGGTGTCGAGAATGACGGCCTTCGTCTCCCCGAGCTTGCGGCCCGAAAGGTCGAACGGGGCGGCGTAGACTTCCATCCGGCGCGCGTCGATCATCGCGACGATCCGGTCGCAGTCCGCATCGGCCTGCAGGGCGAGGATCTGGAGGGTGTCGATGCCGATCAGGGGCTTTCCGGCCCCGAAGCAGATTCCCTTGGCCGTCGAAACCCCGACGCGGAGTCCGGTATAGGATCCCGGCCCTTCGCTGACGGCGACGGCGTCCAGACCGGCGGCGGTGATGCCGGCTTCGTCCAGGACTTCTTTCAGGTAGGGGGCCAGTTGCGATGCGTGCTGCCGCGGCGTCTCGTTCACGCGGCTGGCGCAGATCCGTGCTCCGTCAGAGAGCGCGACTGAACAGCATTCGGTGCTGGTCTCGATCATCAGTATTCGTTCACTCATCCTCTTGTGTTTAGTTCGACGGTTTGAGCCGCTGTCCTTCGACAATCCCCTTGCCGACGGCGTCGGGCGGTCCGACGACGACTGGGTCGCCCTCGGAAAGTCCTTCCCGGATTTCGATGCGGTCCTGCTGCTGGATGCCGGTGACGACCCGTCTTGCCTGTGCGGTGCTGCCGGGGCCGACGATCCAGACGAACTCCTCCTTGTTCCGGGTGAAGACGCTTTCGACCGGCAGGGTAAGGCAGCCGTTGCGTCTTTCCGTGATGATGGAGACGGCGGCGGTCATGCCGGGCAGGAACTTCACCGAATCGGACAGCAGCTCGATCCGGACTGCAAAGTTAGTAACTTGATCGAAGCGGTCTTCCAGTTTTTTTGCCGAATTTGCGGTCTGGGTCACCCGGCCCCTGAATTTTTGCCGCGGATAGGCATCCACTTCCACTTCCACGCTGTCCAGGGGTGCGATGCGGACGATGTCGCTTTCGCCCACCTCGACGACAACCTCCATCCGGCTCAGGTCGGCGATCCGCAGGAGCTCCGTGCCGCTCATCTGGCTGGTTCCGACCACCCGTTCGCCTTTTTCCACGTTGATGCGCGACACGGTTCCGCTGATCGGCGCGTAGAGCGTGGTCTTCTGGAGGTTCTCCCGTGCTTCCTTCAGTTGCGCCTCGCCGCTGCGGATGGCGAATTCCGCCGCCCGGAGGCTGCTCCGGGCCACTTCCAGCGACGTCCGCGAAGCCTGGAGCTCCGCTTCGGACACGGCGTTGAGGTCGAAGAGTTTCCGGTCCCGGTCGTAGATAAGCTGTGCCTGCCGGACTTCCGCCCGTTGTCGGGCGTATTGGGCCCGCAGGCTTCCGAGCGAAGCGCCCGCCTGCTCCACCTGCGAGAGGTAGAGGTCCTGACGGATACGCAGGATGAGGTCGCCCTGTTCCACCGGATCGCCTTCGCGTACCCGCAGTTCGACGACTTCCCCGGAGACGTCCGGCGTGATCTTGACTTCCACGACCGGCCGGATGACGCCCGATGCCGGAATGGTCTCGACGAGGTCCCGGCGTTCCGCCGGTTGCACGAGGACCTCCAGACGCGGCGTGCGTCCCGGACGGAATACCAGCAGCAGCAAGGCGCCGGCGAGGGCGACGGGCAGCCATTTTCGGATTATCTTGCGGTTCATTTTCAGGGTTTGTATTGTTCCAGCAGCTTGAGCTGGAAGAGGTACTGCCATTTGGCCTGGAGATAGTCGGAGGTTGCCTTGAAATGTTGGTTGCGGGCCGTGATGTAGTCGACCGCCGTGGCGGCGCCCAGATTGTACCGGGCTTCCATAATGGCGAGCAGGTCCTGCATCGCGTGCAGTGTCTCTTCCGCGGAAAGGACCTTCTGGCAGCAGTTTTCGGCCTCGATGGCCGTACTCCGGATCTCGTCCTCGACCTGCTGCTTCATCTTCTCGGCATTCAGCCGGGCCCGTTCCAGGTCCAGCCGGCTCCGCTTTACCCGGATGAGCAGGTCGCCGGCGTGAAAGACCGGGATCTCCAGCCGGAACGACAGGGACGGATTCCGGTTTTCATCCAGCTGCGTGCGCAGCGACCCGTCGGCTGCGCTGCTGTAGTAGGTCCCGTAGCCGGCCGCCAGGGAAAGACCGGGCAGGAGAGACCCCTTGTCGGCAGCGTGCCGGTAGCGCATCTCCTCGATGGCCGAGCGGGCGCTCCGGATGCGGGGGTCCCGGCAGACGCCGTCTTCCAGCCGGACCGCGGACACGGCCGGCGGGCCGGCGGGCAGCTGTTCATCGCCGGACGGGCCTTCCACGGCAAACGGTTCTTCGGATGGCAGGTTCAGGAGCCGCATCAGGGCCAGCCGGGCCGTCCGGACGCGACAGGCCGCTTCCACCATGGCGGCCTTTTCCGTCGCAACCTGGGCCTGCATCTCGTTCAGGGCGCTCTGGGGCTGGCTGCCGGCTTCTACCAGCTGGGCGGTCCGGTCGCGCTGGCGGACGATGGTCGCGTAGTTTTCCTGCGTGCAGGTGCTTATCTGTCCGGCCAGCATCAGCTGGAGATAGGCCCGGGTGATGTCGAGGGTCAGTGTGCGGGCAAGCTCTTCGGCATCGATGGCGGCCGTTTCCGCCGATTGCCGGGCAGCCAGGCGGTCGAGGTGCCGGGTGAAGCCTTCGAAGAGCGCGACGGAAGCCTGCAGCTGGATGCCGCTGGCGCGGGTGAGCTGGTTGCGGATAATGACCAGTTCCTGCATGTCGACGCTGCGCCCCCAGTTGTAGTCGCGGGCCAGGGAGATGCCGGCCACCGGCAGATGTGCGAGGGTCTTGCGGGTGGTTTCCAGCTGCCGTCCGCTGATCTCGAGGCGTTGCGCCCGGATGTCGGGATTGTGTTCCAGCCCGTGGCGGATGCACCGCTCCAATGTCCAGGGTTCCTGCGCAGACAGGGTGGCGGAGAAAGCCAGCAGCAGGGTCAGCGTAATCGTTTTCATCGAATCAAAAGGGGTCTCTCCGCAGAGAGACCCGGATTGAGCGGTTTCAGGCGGTCGGCCGTTCCTTCTTGAAAAGGAACAGGGCGCCGACATAGCGGGCGATGACGCCGAGGATGTAGCCGATCGTGTAGAGCGCGTCCTGCGCTTTCTTGTCCACGCCGCCCCATACCTGGGCGGCTTCTTCCATCTTGAGTTCGTACATGGCCGTGTCCTCCCGTCATTCGCCGTTCTTGCCCAGGAATCCGTCTTTGATCCCTTTCAGGAAATTCGGCAGATAGTCTGCGATCGTGTCGATCAGGTTGCGGATTTTTTCGAAGATGGTGGCGAAAAAGCCGCTGGCGGCTCCGCCCCGCATCTGGAGTTCGGAAGAATGCAGTTCTCTCAAACCCCGTCCTAACATCATTGTTTCTTCCATCGGTTTGTTTGGTTTTTGTGGTTCCATCCTTACAGGTGTCTGGAATTGACCTTGTTCCGTGCGCACGGATTCGATATGGCTTGAATGTGGTTTACAGGTTGACGACCGCGTCGGCGATGCGGGTGTTGTCGGCCAGGTGCGTGATCATCATCACGGTGCCGCCTTCGTCCCGGAAACGGGATACCCGCCGCAGGAGGCACTGTCGGGATTCCTCGTCGAGCGACGCGGTGGCCTCGTCGAGAATGAGCAGCTCGGGCCGGTGATAGAGTGCGCGGGCCAGGGCGATCCGTTGCCGCTGTCCGCCCGAAAGGAGGCCGCCCCGGTTTCCGATCCGGGTGAAGACGCCCATCGGCAGTCCCTGGACCAGGGAACGCAGGTTCAGTTCGTCCAGCAGCTGCACGACCCGTTCGACGTCAGGTGCCGGGTCCAGGCACGCGATGTTGTCGAGAATCGACGCGTTGAGCAGCTGAGGTTCCTGCGGTACGATCGAGACGAATCGGCGCCAGGCTTCCAGCGAGAAGAGACGGATGTCGTGCGCCCCGAGCCGGATGACGCCTTTCTGTACGGCGTAGTCCCGCATCAGCAGGGCGGCAAGCGAGCTTTTCCCGCATCCGCTCGGTCCCTGGACGGCCGTGATGCGTCCCGCTTTCAGCGTGAGGCAGAAGTCCTTGAGCAGTTCCGGACTGCCGGGGTAGGAGAAGGTGATGCGGTCGAAGACCAGGTCGTCGCCCGCTTTCGGCAGGAAGTGGCTGATGCCCGTTTCTTCGGGGCTGAGCTGCGTGATGTCGTTCAGCCGTTCGAAGGCGATCCGGGCCTCGGTGAGCGAGTCGCTGATCTTGACGATCTCCTCGAGCGGCGCCGAGAACCAGGCGGTCAGGGAGTAGAAGGAAACCAGGACGCCGACGGTGAGCGATCCGGAGAACAGGTAGAGAGAACCGGCCGTCAGCAGCGTAAGCGTGAGGGTCTTGGCGATTCCGTCGGCGGCCGATGCGAATCCGTCCGCCCACCGTCCGCCCCGGAAGAGTTTCTGCGCCAGCAGCCGGTATTCCCGCTCGATGCTGTGCAGCAGCCGTTCGCCGTTTCCGTAGTAGCGGATGACCCGGACGGCGACGATGCCTTCCACGGTGCGTTCCTCGAACGCGGCGGACTGTTCGATAATGTCCCGGTTTACCCTTCTGTTCACCCGGTCGGCGAACAGGTACAGGATCAGATAGATCGGAATGAATGTCAGCATTAGAAGGGCCAGCCGCCAATGCAGGGTGAACATCAGGGTAAACGAGACGATAAGGATCAGGCTGCTGGTCAGCAGGGTCGAGATGCCGTCGATCAGGAAGTGCCTGACCTTGGCCGCGTCGCCGATCCGGGCGTGCAGTTCCCCGGCGCCCCGCCGGGTGAAAAAGGCGGCGGGCAGCCGGAAAAGGTGCTGCAGATAGCCGAGGATCAGGCGGCTGTCGAGCGAGATGCTCAGCCGGAGCGCATAGAGGATGCGGCCGTAGCCGACCAGCAGGGTGCACGCCATCACGGCCAGCATCAGGAGCGAGGTCTTCCAGAGTCTGGACAGGTCGTGCCCGGGCAGGATGCCGTCGATGATGTGCTGCAGGAAGAGGGCCGTGCAGATGCCGGCCACGATATAGACGACCGATCCGGCCAGCATCAGCAGGAAATCGCGGACGGAAAGGAATCGAAGACAATGGAACAAGGTATGTTGCAGGGGTTTCTGTGCCTCCATGCCGTTTTCCCCGGTTTCCCGGGCGTCGGTTTCGGGAGCCATCGTGACCAGATAGCCGGTCCAGGCGTCCCGGAGCGCGGCGGTGTCTGTCCGGGTGATTTTCCCGGTGCCCGGATCCATGATGCGCGCGTGGCGCGCGGACACGGCGTGGAGTACGATGAAATGCAGGTCTCCCTGCTTGTTGACGACGTGGAGGATGACGGGCCGGGAAAGGCCGTACAAGTTTTCGAGCTGCTTGTCTTCCGACTTATAGGCAACGGCGCGGAACCCGATTTCCCGGCAGGCGTCGAGGATTCCCTTGATGCTGGTCCCCGCGGTGGACGTGCCGGATGCCTCCCGGATGGTCGTCAACGGAACGTATCGGCCGTACCAGCGGGCGATCGAGGCGATGCAGGCCGCCGCGCAGTCGGTTACGTCGTGTTGTCGGATGGCTGTTTTCATGGTTCTTTCAATAAAAGGAGGGAGTTCTCCCGCACGTGTCTTTCGCCCTTCAAGACGTTCTCCCGCTCGCTCCCTCCGGGTTTTGTCCTACAGGAAAAAAATGACCGACAGGATGGACAGCGACAGGGTTGCCGCAAGCAGAAGTGCATAGAGAAAGCCAGAAAGAATGGAATCGGGCAGAAGAATGTCCGCTGCCACATCCATGTCGGTCAACTGTCGTATCCGGTTCTCGGGTTCCATTTGCTCGGTTTGTTTCCGGGAGCAAATATCAGCATGCCGAACGACTTCGGCCCTGCAGAAAGGCAAAACTTTGCCGGGGCCGCGAAAAAAGGAAAATTTAAATTTCCGCCTGTTGGAACAACTCCTTGAAATGCGGGAAGACGTCCTGGGCGAGCTGGAGCAGGGCAGGGTAGAAACGGGATTCCTCCAGTTTCTCTTTCGGTATGAATTCCAGCAGGTTATTGGCAGAATCCACGAAATAGACGAGCACGGAAATCACCAGGGCGAACAGGCAGAACGTCATCAGGATTCCCAACAGTTTGTTGAGCCAGCCCAGCATGGAAATCTTGATTATTTTTTCGACAATCCTGCCCAATGCGTTCAAAAGCAGCGCAACTACGAAAAAAATCAGGATGAAGGAAATGACTTTTGCCCAGAATTCGGGGAATTTGATGTGCTGGAGCGCCCATTCGGCCAGGGGGGCGGCGAACTTCAGGGAGAGCTTGAGTCCGAAGAAGACGACAGCGAAAGCGACCAGCTGCCTGACCAGGCCGTTCTTGATGCCGAAGTAGAGGACCGGGAGAAAACAGCAGACGATGACGATATCAACGGCACCCATTGGGAATCTATTCTTTTACATTCCCAAAATTAGTGAATTATCGTATCTTTGCAAATTCAAAATGAAATAAACGATCGTTCAGTTATGCGTTTTGCCGAGTATAAGAAACTGGATCTCGTGGCGACGGGCAATGAGATCGCGGAAAGGTGGAAGAAGGAGGATACGTTCCGGAAAGTCCTGAAAATGAGCGAAGGCGCTCCGGAATTCATCTTTTTTGAAGGTCCGCCTTCCGCCAATGGAATGCCCGGCATCCATCACGTGATGGCCCGCTCCATCAAGGATGCGGTGTGCCGTTACAAGACGCAGACCGGATACCACGTCGAGCGCAGGGCCGGATGGGACACCCACGGCCTTCCCGTCGAGCTCGGCGTCGAGAAGAAACTCGGCATCACCAAGGCGGACATCGGCACGAAACTCTCCATCGCGGAGTACAACGCCACCTGCCGGAAGGAGGTGATGAAATATACGGCGGAATGGGCCAGCCTGACCGAGCGGATCGGTTACTGGGTGGACCTGGACGATCCGTACATCACGTACGACAACCGCTACATCGAAACGTTGTGGTACCTGCTGAAGAAAATCTATGGGAAAGGCCTTCTTTACAAAGGCTTTACCATCCAGCCCTATTCGCCGACCGACGGCACGGGCCTCAGTTCCCACGAGCTCAACCAGCCGGGCTGTTACCGCGACGTGACCGATACCACGGCGACGGTGCAGTTCGAGGTTGTCCGGGATGCGGCTTCGGAGCGATTCTTCGCGCCCGGCCTGCGGCTCTGCTTCCTGGCCTGGACCACCACCCCGTGGACGCTGCCTTCCAATACGGCGCTCTGCGTGGGACCGGACATCGACTATGTCCGCGTGCAGTCGTTCAATCCGTATTCGGGCGAGCCGGCCGTGTATCTGCTGGCGGAGGCGCTGGTCGGCGCCTGGTTCAACCCAAAGGCCGAAAACCTGCCCCTGGACGCGTACAGGAAGGGAGACAAGCTGGTCCCCTGGCAGAAACTGACGGGGACCTTCAAAGGTTCCGAACTGACCGGCATGCGCTACCGGCAGCTGATTCCCTGGTTCAAGCCCCAGGGCGATGCCTTCCGGGTGATTCCCGGCGACTATGTGACGACGGAAGACGGAACGGGCATCGTGCACATCGCCCCGACCTTCGGCGCCGACGACAAGCGCGTCGCCGCCGCCGCGGGCATCGTGGGCATTCTCCCGGTCGACCGGGACGGCAATCCGCAGGCGCAGGTGGACCGGCAGGGACGCTTCTGCCGGCTGGAAGACCTGGATCCCGGCTACGTGGCGGACAACGTGGACCCTTCCTACCGGGAATTCGCCGGCCGGTATGTGAAGGCGGGGTATAAGCAGTACTTCGAACACGTGGAGGAAGAAACCAGCCTCGACGTGGACCTTTGCGTGATGATGAAGGCCGACGGCCGTGCCTTCAAGGTGCAGAAGCACGTGCACAGCTATCCGCACAGCTGGCGGACTGACATGCCGGTGCTCTACTATCCGCTCGACGCCTGGTTCATCCGGGCGACGGCCGTGAAGGACGAGATGGTGGCCCTGAACCGGCAGATCACCTGGAAGCCGGCTTCCACCGGTACCGGGCGATTCGGCCAGTGGCTGGAGAACATCCAGGACTGGAACCTGAGCCGCAGCCGTTTTTGGGGGACGCCGCTGCCGATCTGGCGTACGGAAGACGGGAAGGAGGAAATCTGCATCGGATCGGCCGCCGAACTCTATGCGGAGATCGAGAAAGCCGTGGCCGCCGGCGTGATGAAGTCCAACCCGATGAAGGAGAAGGGGTTCGATCCTTCAGACCCGGGTGCGGATAATTTTGCCCGGATCGATCTTCACCGGCCGTATGTCGACGAGATTTTCCTGGTTTCCCCGTCCGGTCGCAGGATGGTCCGCGAGAGCGACCTGATCGACGTCTGGTTCGATTCCGGCGCGATGCCCTATGCCCAGGAAGGACTGCGGCATCTGGGCGACAGCCGCTTCGGCGTGACGGCCGATTTCATCGCCGAGGGCGTCGACCAGACGCGCGGCTGGTTCTATACGCTGCACGCCATCCATACGATGGTCAGCGGAACGCCGGCGTTCCGGCGCGTGATTTCGAACGGCCTGGTGCTCGACAAGGCCGGCAACAAGATGAGCAAGCGCCTGGGCAATGCGGTCGATCCGTTCAAGGCGCTCGATACCTATGGCGCGGATGCGCTCCGCTGGTACATGCTCACCAATGCGGAACCCTGGGACAACCTGAAGTTCGATGAGAGCGGGGTGGACGAGGTGCGCCGCAAGTTCTTCGGGACGCTCTACAATACATACGCCTTCTTCGCCCTGTACGCCAACATCGACGGATGGACGCCCGGCTCCGAACCGGTATCCGGCCAGGAAATCGACCGATGGATCATCTCGCGGCTCAACTCCCTGGTCCGCGCCGTCCGCGCCGCCTATGAGGACTACGATATCAAGACGGCGGGCCGCCTGATCGAGAGCTTCGTCTGCGACGACCTGTCGAACTGGTATGTCCATCTGAATCGGAAACGTTACTGGGCCGGCGCGATGACTGCCGACAAGCAGGCCGCCTACCAGACGCTCTATACCGCGCTGCGCGACGTCGCCGTGCTGATGGCCCCGATCGCGCCGTTCTTCGCCGACCGGCTCTATCTCGACCTGACGGCGGGCCGGGGCGAGGCATCCGTGCACTTCGTGCAGATGCCGGAGGTCTCCGCGGCGGCGATCGATTCCGAACTCGAGGAACGGGTCAGCCTTTCCCAGGCGGCCGCCTCGATGGTGCTGGCGCTCCGCAAGAAAGTGGGGATTCCGGTGCGGCAGCCGCTGCCGAAGATGCTGGTCCCGGTCATCTCCGACAAGGTCCGCGCCCGGCTGACGGCCGTGAAGGATCTGATCCTGACCGAAGTGAACGTGAAGGAGATGGCGTTCGTGGAGAATACGGACGGCATCCTCGTCAAGAAGATCAAGCCGAATTTCAAGACGCTGGGCAAGGTGTATGGTTCCCGGATGAAAGAGATCGCGGCGGCCTTCGCCGCGCTGGACCAGTCCGTGATTTCGGAGATCCAGCGGGCGGACACGGCGGGAGCGCCTTACCGGCTCGGTCTCCCGGGCGGGGAAGTGGAACTCAATCCGGGTGACTGCCAGATTTCCTCGGAAGACATGCCGGGCTGGCTCGTCGCTTCGCAGGGCGCCCTGACGGTTGCGCTCGACATCGAGATAACGCCGGAGCTTCGGCAGGAGGGACTGGCACGGGAATTGGTAAACCGCATCCAGAACCTCCGGAAGGCCGCCGGCTTCGACGTGACTGACCGCATCGAAGTGGTCATCGCCCCGAATCCGTCGCTGGAGGAGGCCCTGTCGCAGTTCGGACCGTATGTCTGCAACCAGACGCTGGCGCGCGCCATCCGGTTCGCGCCCGATCCGGCCGGTGCGGTGGAAGTCGAGTGGGAAGAGGGGATGCTGGCGATAGCTGTTGTGAAATTGAAATAAAAAGGTTAAATTTGTTTTTGGTTAATTAAACTTGGATAGCCATGGCAACGAAGAAAGAAGAACCCGTAGAGAAAGTCCGTTACAGCGACGAGGAACTCCAGGAGTTCAAGGAACTGATCCTGCAGAAACTGGAGAAGGCGCGGAGGGACTATCAGATGCTTCAGTCCCAGATTGACCATAGCAGCAGCAACGACACGGAAGACACGTCCCCGTCGTTCAAGGTCCTCGAGGAGGGCTCTGCTTCACAGGCCAAGGAGGAGGCGAGCCAGCTTGCTGCGCGCCAGTACAAGTTCATCCAGAACCTGGAGGCCGCCCTCATCCGGATTGAAAACAAGACGTACGGCGTCTGCCGGGTAACGGGAAAGCTGATCCCGAAGGAGCGTCTGCGGCTGGTGCCGCACGCCACGCTCAGCGTTGAAGCCAAGAACAAGAGATAGCCGTCCGATGAAAGTCTCGAAGGGAACCCGGATCACGCTGCTCGTTGTTCTCCTCCTCGTCATCGACCAGGTCATCAAGATCCTGGTCAAGACGAACATGACCGTCGGCCAGAGCATCCCCGTCTTCGGCAAATGGTTCCAGATTCTCTTCATCGAAAACAACGGCATGGCCTTCGGCCTGCAGTTCGGCGATGGATGGGGCAAGCTGGCGCTCAGCCTCTGCCGCATCATCCTGATTGCACTGATCATCATCTACCTGCGGAAACTGCTGAAGAAACCGGATACACCCAATGGCGTACTGGTCGGCCTTGCGGCCATCCTTTGCGGTGCAATGGGCAATATGATCGATTCGATGTTCTACGGGCTGCTGTTCGAGCCGCATGCACCGTTCCTCTACGGCAAGGTGGTGGACATGCTCTATTTCCCGCTCATCGACACGACGCTGCCCGCGAATTTCCCGTTTTGGGGCGGACGGCACATCATCTTCTTCCGGCCGATCTTCAACTTCGCGGACAGCTGCATCACCTGCGGCGCGATCTATCTGCTGGTCTTCCAGTGGAAATTCTTTGCGGGAAAAGAGGAATCGGAGAGCGGAAGGTAAGGGATTCGAACCCCTGAGGCGTTGCCGCCTAACAGTTTTCAAGACTGCCGCCATCGACCACTCGGCCAACCTTCCCTGAGGAGGCAAAGTTAGTAATTTTTCTGAATAATGTTGACAATTCTGCTCCTGTGCCTGCTTGTCCTCGTTCCGGCGTCGTCGTTTACCTGTGCCGCCAGCGAGCGGGAACTGTATGCCTACCGTGATTCTGTCAAGGACGGATACAATTTCCTGCTGTATCTGCCGGACGGGGCGGATACGTGCCGACAGGAGCTGCCGCTGATCCTCTTCCTGCACGGAAAAAGCCTCTGCGGCACCGACCTGATGGACGTGACGCGCTACGGGACGCTCGATGCGATCCGGCGGGGGATGCCGCTCGATGCCGTCGTCATCGCGCCGCAGACGGAGACGGTCGGCTGGAAGGCCGACCGGTTGAACCGGGTGGTGGAGTTCGTCGTCGACAAGTTCCCCTGCGACACCAACCGCTTTTACGTCATCGGCATGAGCATGGGCGGGTGGGGAACGCTCAAGATGGTGCACCAGTATCCCGACAAGGTCGCGGCGGCGCTTGCGATGTGCGGCGGGTACGAGGATCCCTCCATCTCCGGCCTGCCGGAGGTGCCGCTCTGGATCATTCACGGATTCCTGGATACGGTGACGCACGTGTCGAATTCCGCGCGGCTGGTGAAGCGGCTCTACGACAGCGGGCTGGGCGAACGGCTGATCTACGACCAGCCTGCCTGCGGCCATGCGGAACTGGCGCGCGTGTTCTATCTTCCGGAACTCTATACGTGGCTTTTCTCCCACAACCTCCAGGACAAGATGCGTCCCGTCAACCTGGGCTATACCATCACGGAGGAGAAGATGAATGCCGCCTATTCGCGCCTGGATCCCGACAAGGCGGTGACCCTCGTGCTGAAAAAGCCGCCGTTCGTGCCTTCCCGGCGAAAGGTGGTGGAAGATCCGCTGCCGCCCATTACGTCGTGGGCGGAGCTTCCTTCTCTTCTGGACTGGAACAACGACTTCATCCACCGTGTCTTGAAAGGGAATAAAAACTCCTAAAAAAAATAGTTGTTATTAGAAATATTTTCTAACTTTGTCCCCGGATATTCGAAATCAACGGAAAAGGATGAAGAAACTGACAGCGAAAGAGGAGGAAATCATGCGGCTGTTCTGGACGCATGGCGACATGTTCATTCAGGAACTGGCGAGTCATTATCCCGATCCCAAACCGCACCACAACACGCTGGCGACCCAGTTGGGATTCCTGGAGGAAAAGGGGTATATCTCCCGGGAGAAGTTCGCCAATGCCTACCGCTATCATGCCGCCGTGGGCGAGCAGGACTTCGGCGACCTGGTCATCGACGACGTGGTGGACAAGTTCTACCGGAATTCCTACAGCAGCGTCGTCTCCCGTTTCGTCCAGGACGAGAAGATGGATCTCGACGAACTCAAGTCCTTGATTGCAAGAATTGAAAGCCAGCGGAAATGAATGCATTCCTTGTCTATCTGTTAAAGGGCTCCGTGCTGCTGTCGGTTTTCCTGGCGTTCTTCCTGCTGGTGATGCGCCGCAGCGGGCACTTCCGCCTCAACCGCGTGGCATTGCTCGCGGGCAGCGCGCTCTGCCTGCTGCTGCCGCTGGTCCGTTTTCGGGTGAACCGGCCGACGCTCTATTCCGAATGGCTGGAACCGGTCGCCGTATCGGCCGGCGAAGGCGCCGGACGTGCGGTGGTGACCGCGGCCGGCGGTCTCACGCTCTCCTGGCCGGCTTTCCTTTTGTTTGTCTATCTCGTCGGCGCCCTCGTTACGTCGGGCTTCTTCGTCTATTCCTATGGGCGGATGTTCCGCCTGCTTCGGCACACGCCGGCTGTACGGCGTGACGGGTATTCGCTGCACCTCCTGGACCGGGACATGCCCTCCTTCAGCTGGTTGCGGCACATCGTCCTGAGCCGCGGCGACTACGCACGCTATCCGGCGATCCTGACGCACGAAAAGGCGCATGTCCGCTGCGGACATTCGTATGACTTGCTGCTCGCTTCCGTCCTGGCCGTTTTCCAGTGGTTCAATCCGCTGGTGTGGCTCTGCCGTTCCGAACTGAAGCTGCTCCACGAATACGAGGCGGACGACTTCGTGCTCAACCAGGGCATCGATGCAACCCAGTACCAGCTTCTGCTCGTGAAAAAAGCCGTGGGGGAAAAGCGGTTCCTCCTGGCCAACGGCTTCAACCACGCCCAGCTCAAAAACCGTATTACGATGATGCAGACCCAGTCCCGGGCGGCGTGGAAGAAACTTCTGCCGCTGCTCCTGATCCCCCTCTTCGCGGGGACGATGCTGCTGCTGGCGGAATGCAAGCCCGATGCGGTTCCCTTCCAGCTTGTCGATGTCAAGCCGCAATTCCAGGATGGGGATGCCGATTCCTTTGCCGTTTGGGTGAACCGGAACCTGACGTATCCCGAAACGGCCAGGGAAAAGGAACTGGAAGGCCGCGTGACGCTCCAGTTTACCGTTGAACCGGACGGAAGCGTCACCGGGGTCAAGGTTCTTCGCGGCGTCGATCCCATCCTCGACGACGAGGCGGTCCGCGTCATCAGCCAGTCTCCCCGCTGGTCGCCGGGCTTGATGAACGGCAAACCTGTCCGGGTGACATACAACTTTCCGGTCGTTTTCCAGCTGAAATAGTCTATGGTCCGGCACTTATCCTTTCTGTCCTGCCTGTTGCTGACAGTTGCACAGGCCCTTCCGGCACAGCCGGCAGATTCCGCCGCGGTCGCCCGTCAGGCCGTTCTCGCGGAAGCGCAGTACCTGAAAAGCATTTACAAGACCGACGACGCTATCGCCCGGCTTTCGACGCTGGTCGTGCCGGAGTCCTTCGACGAGGAGGTGCTGGCCGCGTTGGCGGACTGTCATTTCCAGAACGGCGACTACGAGAAGGCGGCCGGCACCTATTTCCTGCTGGCTGCCCGGTCGCCGGAAAACCTGCTCTACAAGATCAAGCAGATGCAGACCGCGTTCCGGATGAAAGATTACCTGCAAAGTGCGGAAGCGGGGAAGGACGTGCTGAGCCGGGATTCCATCCCGGCGGTGGCGGCTTTCGTGGGGGATGCCTACAATCTGTGCGGGCAGTCCGATTCGGCGCTGGTCTATTACAACAAGGCGCTGGCATTGAAGCCGGCGAACGAAACGGTGGTGAGCAAGGCCGCCAACTTGCTGCTGGCCACGAAGGATTACGACGGTGTGCTGTCCCTGACCGGCGATTACCTCTCGCTCGATCCGGACAATCCGACGGTGGCGCCCATCCGGGGGCTGGCCTGGTACCTGAAAGCGGAGTATGATTCTTCGCTGGTGGTTTTCGAGCGGTTGGAAAAACTGGGGCAGGACAGCTATCCGCTCCACTACTACCTCGGACAGAGCTACTGGCACACGAATGTCCCATATATGGCCTACCGGGAACTTATGAACGCCTGGGCGCTTGATTCTACCGACGCCAACCTGGCCTGGACCATCGCTGCCGTGAAGGTCGATATGCGCGGCTGGGACTTCGAAGAAGACATCAAGCCCTGGCTCGACAAGGCTTCCGAAATGATCCGGCCCGACTCCTCGCTGGTGTCGCGCATCCATCAGCAGTATGCGCTCGGGTATTATCGGGAAGATGATTTCAAGAATGCCGTCGAACACTACCTGGAAGCCTACCGCTACAATCCCTCCTTCATCCAGGCGCTCTCCTCCATCGCCTATTGCTACGAACGGCAGAAGAAATACAAGAAAGCCATCGAATACTACGAAAAGTATCTCAAGGTCGCACGACCCGGTTCCCAAGGCTATGCGTTCGCCCAGAAAAGTATCGAATACCTCAAGGGTGAACTGTTCATGGAGGAGAAATAAAGATGCAAAAAGTCCGCTGTTTCATCGCGCTGTTCCTGCTGGGCCTTTCGGCCTGTCCGGCGCATGCCCAGGTTTATTCCATCTCGAGCGATATGTTCACGGTACAGGGCACCGTGAAGGTGAAGGTACTGGAAGCCGGAACCGACAAGCCGGTCGAGTTCGCTTCCGTGTACCTGAAAGCGAAGAACGACACGCTCATCACCAATTTCACGCTGACCGACACCACGGGTCTGGCGAGAATTGAAAAGGTGACGAGGGGTACCTACGACCTAACGGTGGAGCTGCTGGGATTCAAGTCCTTTACAAAGGAGCAGTATTTCAACTTCTCGTGGAGCAGCGAAGAGAAGGACCTGGGCGTCATTCATCTGGAGGAAAACCACGAAATGCTCGATGCGGCCCACGTTTCGGCCATCGGCAACCCCATCGAAGTGCGGCAGGACACCATCATTTTCAATGCCGCTTCGTTCCAACTCGGCCAGAATGCAATGCTGGAAGACCTGCTCAAGCGGATGCCGGGTATGGATGTCGGCAGTGACGGTAGTGTGAAGTACAACGGCGAAACCATCCAGAAGATTACCGTCGGCGGCAAGACCTTTTTCTTCGACGACCCGAAGATGGCGCTCAAGAACCTGCCGGCGCAGGTGGTCGATAAAGTGAAGGTCATCGACAAGGTGAGCGACTCCGAGCAGTTCTCCGGCGTGGCCACCGACCGCGAGAAGGTGATGGATCTCGAGTTCAAGAAGGAGTTCCAGGAAGGTTGGTTCGGCAACGTGAAAGCAGGGGCCGGCACCACGCTGGCCGGCGACCGCAAGGACGAAATGGTGGACGACCGGGGTTTCCTTTACAATACAAGTGCGATGGTCTCCGGTTACAGCGACAAGGACCAGCTCGTCGTCATCGGCAATGCTTACAATGCGCCGTTGGTGGGAGAAGGGACCATGACGGTCGTCTTCCGGAGCGATGAAGGAGATGAACGGATCAGTTCGGCCAACGGCGGCATCCAGACTTACCGGCAGCTGGGTGCGAACTACAACACGACGCGTCTCAATGGCCTGGAGAGCACCGGCATGGTCAGCTACAGCCATTCTTTCCGCGACGCCCGCAACAGGGCCGAACGGACTACCTGGGCGCAGGGCGGCAGTGACATCCGCTCGTACAGTGACGTGAAGAATTTCACGACGGATGACATGGCGAAAGTGTCGCTGGAACTGAAAAACACCCGGCGCGACAAGTTCCTCTTCAGTTTCACACCCACCTTCCGCTTCACCGGCGGCAAGGCGGAGCGCTACAACGACAACGAAGCCAGTGCAGTGGATGTCGGAACGCTGCTCAATGTTTCCTCGTCCAGCAGCTATTCGGAATCGAAGCGGTTTTATTATGACGGCGCATTGACGCTGGGCATCCGCAACCTGGGCGACGAGCGGCGCAATCTCACCTTTTACGGCAACTTGTCGCTGGAGGACTATGAGGCGGACAGCCGGGAGTTTTCCCAGACCTGGCTGGCCTCGGACCCCGATCCCGCTACCAAAGACCTGTTCTACGTGACAGACAATCGTACCAATGGCTTCAACGCCGATATCACGTATGTGGAGCCCATCGCCAAGCACTGGGCGCTTTCCCTCGAAGCAGAGGCATACGGTACGATGCGTGACAACGGAAAGGACGCCTTCGACAGGACGGGCGGCACGCCAGGTTTCCAGCCCGTCATCACAGACCGCGGCAACTATACGAAGCACAACGAATACTATTCTACACTGTCGAAAAACACCTACGTGGTCGTCGGCCAAAGTGCGCAGTTCCAGTACAAGAAGGAGCAGACCTCCGTCCAGCTGGGCGTCCGGACACAGGAAACCCTGAATGAGACGTACACCCGGTCGCTGGGCCGCGAGGTTACAACGGGCAAAGGGGAATGGCTGTTCGACTGGAGCCCCTATATGAACATCCGCTGGTCGAAGAATCAGAAGCGGTTCAATGTGAGTTACAACGGCCGTTCCCAACGGCCTTCCAACGCGAACCTGTTGCCGCTGCTCGACATTTCGGTGCCGACCCGCCTTCGGACCGGCAACATCTATCTGCGGCCTGCTTTCCGGCATACGGCCTCGGCCGGCCTCTATCTCAATAATCCGTCCAGGCAGCGGAATGCCAGCCTGTCGGTCTCCGGCGTGATGACGCAGCGTCCGATGGTGACGGCCAGCTGGTTCGATGCCGACGGTATCCAGTACGGCATTCCGGTCAATTCCCGGAAACCGTCCCTCAGCCCGATGGCTTATGCCGGTTTCGGCTTACCTTTGACAAATGACAAGCGGCTGCAGGTCGAGGTCTTTGCGTCGTTCTCCTACGACCGGGCGGTCAGCTACCAGAATACCCGGCAGATCGACGGCCTCGACATCGACCGGTTCGATTACCTGCAGTTCATGGCCTGGTTCTGGGGCGATGCGGCGGGAGACCTGTTTTACAGCGGGAAAAGCGGGTTCAGCGAGAGCCTGACCAACAGCATTTCGTTCAGCCCGGATGTAGACCTTATCTATAAAGGAGATGCTTTTACGGTCGATGCGGGCTACGGTTTCTACATGAGTGCTTCTGATTACTCGCTTGACCCGCGGGCGGACACACGTACCTGGCGCCACAGTGTCGGCGGATCCGTCGAATGGTCCCTGCCGCACGACTGGGAACTCGAGACCGACGCCTACTACTTTTTCTTCAACGGTTACCCGAAAGGTTTCAACGAGCCTTATACGCGCTGGAATGCCGGCATTACCAAGAACATCAAGGCCTGGGCCATCTCCCTCCATGTCGCAGACATCCTCAACAGCACCCGCAATGCGCGTCACATCACGACCGAAAACTATGTGGAGGACACGATACAGAACCAACTCGGCCGTCGCGTCTTCCTGTCCGTCAAGTGGAACTTCGGCAAGCTCAACGCCGCGAAAAACCGTAACGCCACCAACGCTACGTTCAGGATGATGTATTGATGTGACGTAGCAGCCCTTCTTCTTTACAGTAGGCGATAGCCCGGTTGACATAGTCCAGGAAGGGTTTCGTGGTCTTGAAGACGGCGGCCGTCCGTTCCACGAGGCCCTTGCCGGTCATGAACCTGTCGTCGGGCATCCAGACCAGGCAGAAGTTTTTCAATTTGTAGAAATCCGCGTCGGGGCCTTCAGCCGGAAAGCCGGCAGGGGAGCGTTTCAGCGATTCGGAAAGGTCCAGCTTCATCCGCGGGTCGACCTGCGACAGGATGCTCCGGAAGTCGCCCTTGCCCAGCAGGATGTCTTCCCGGAGGACTTTCAGTACGGGCGGCGGGCACAGGTAATTGCCGACAGCGAGCATATGCCCGGCGTCGCGGACGCCAATCTGGAAATAGTATCCGCTATTTCCGGATTTCTTGCCGCCCGGCGCGACGAAGATGCCCATCTGGGTCTTATAAGGTCTCTTATCCTTGGAAAAGCGCGTGTCCCGGTAGATCCGCCAGGTGCAGTCTCCGGGCATAAGGGGGCCGATTGTCTCGTCGAATTCGCGGATAGCCCCGGCCAGTTCGACGGCCAGCCGGTCGATTTGCGCCTTCGCGGACAGATACCGCTGTTTATTTGCCTCGAACCATTGCCTGTCGTTGTTCTCCGACAGGTCCTGGAGAAACTGGATGATCTCTTTCAAATTCTTATTGATCAAGTGCGGCGGGCGTCCAGTTCTTGAAGAAACGGACGACTTTCTCCTTGCTGTATCCCTGGCCTTCTTCGAGGAAACTGGAGTCCTGGGTATGCAGAACGTTGCCCTTTGCGTCCAGCACGACGAAAACGGGATAGCCGAATCGTCCGGGATTGCCCAGTCGCTTCATCATTTTTTCGGCCCGTTTCTTCTTTTCGGGATTGTCCTTGAAGCTGCGCGGTGAGTAATCCACGTGGGCGTACACGAAATTTTGGTCGATCAGTTGCCTGATTTCGGCGTCTTTCGTGATGAAGTCGGCGAAGCGGAGGCACCACGGGCACCAGTTGCCGCCCACCTGGCAGACGACGAACTTGCCTTCGGCCCTGGCCTGTTTCAGGGCGTTGTCGATCTGGACGTTCTGGTCGAGGTTTTCGTCATACACTTTTTTGAGGCCTTCCTGGGCTCCGGCAAGGAACGGGAGGGCCATCGCCAGCACGACAAGGGTGTACAGTTTTTTCATAGGCGTAATCATTGCGTTGTTTTTCGATAAACGTACTACAAAGATAGCATCTTTATTCCAATATTTGTATGACGTTATAGCGAGAACCGGTTATGGATGGAACAATCAGTTGACAATATGAAACATTATCTGTTATTGATACCGTTGCTGCTGGGTGTCATGGCCTGCAATGATTCTTACAGTGTCGTTGTGACCAATCCCGAAATCGAGACAAGTGACATCTACCGCGAGGGCAACTCCTACCAACGGGACTTCCTGCTCTTTGCGGACATGCTGGAAAACACCCATCCGCTGTTTGCCGAAGCCGACAAACCGCATTTCGACATGGACAGCCTTACAAGGGCGGGCTATCAGGATCTGGCAGACTGTAAAAGCAAGATGCAACTTAAGTATTATTTGCAAGCCGTTCTGTCACGTATCAACGATGGACATTCCCACGTCTCCACGGACCTGTCACTGTATTGGAAAGGCCTGTATCCTTTCTATCTTTTCTTCGAAAACGATACGACCTTCTACCTGTTTGGTATCAAAAAGAAGTATGCCGACCATCTTGGCAAACGGGTCATGAGCATAAATGATACCCCCGTCCGCGAGATTATCGATAGTTTCCGCCCCTTGATGAGTTGTGACAATGACAATTTTTTCAAGGCCAATGTGATGAGAGAATGCATGGTGTGGAGAGCCCTTTGGGATTATACTCCTTATCACCGTTCCGACGGCAAACTGCTGCTTCAATTCGAGGACGGGGATACCGTGCTGCTGCCTTCCACCTGGAATACCAAGAGCTATGCATGGTATCAAACGGAGATGAAGGACTTCATAAGGGAAAAGGACGGCATGCCATTCAGTTACACTATTTTACCCGAAAAACGACTCTGCTGCCTTCACTTTGCGGAATGTTCCGACCGCAACACGTTGCTCGCGTCCGCAAAAATGGGGATGGCCGAGGATACTTCCCAAATCAATAAAATGCCGGATTTCGGAATGTTCTTGAAGGAGATGTTCGGAAAGATCAACGAAAACGAGGTGAGCACCCTTGTGATTGACGTGCGCGACAACGGAGGCGGAAACAGCCGGCTATGCGACCAGTTGCTCTCGTGGCTCAAACCGATCGATGAATTCCGCTGGGGCGGTGGTAAAATCCGTTTCTCCAAACTATGGGAAGCCCAGTACCCTGAATACGCAAAGCAAGTCAAAGCATATTTTGAAGGGAACGGCCTCACGTATCCTTTGGGTGAATTATATCAAGGCCCCCTGGATAATAGCGAGGATGACGATCAGGAAGATGAGATAGATGAATTGTTTATGATGAACGAAAGCCGCGACAGCCTGTTTACCGGCAAGGTCGTTTTCCTGCAAGGCAAAGGCACTTTCAGCAGTGCCGGTAAGCTGATTACGTCGGCTGTCGACAATGGTATCGGTATTGTTATCGGGGATTATAGCACTTACTCGCCGAACAACTACGGGGACTGTCTGTATTGGGAGTTGCCCAACACCCACGTGAAAGGTTCTGTAAGTCACAAGATTTTTTACCGGGCCGATGCCGCCAGACGGAACGAGAACGTCCTGGTTCCGGATGTCCCGCTGCCAGTAACCTGGGAAGATGTTCGCAACGGCGTCAACCCTTGCTGGAAGTGGGTGATGGAGCAGTAGTCCCTATGAAACCTTTTCATCGATTCCTCTATCAGCCATATCGGGTATAAAATTGGAAATATCGGGTTGATTTATACCCGTTTCGGTATAAATCAAATATTATCTTCGAAGAATAATACGCAGCATACCATGAAACGCGATTATTTTGAAGGGGCCGATGTGGCCGTGACCATCTGTGCAAAGGATGGAACAATCCTGGATATGAATGCCAAGTCCCGCCGGACGTTCCTGAAGCCCGGCTCGGAAGAGCTTATCGGAAAAAATGTGCTGGACTGCCATCCGGAACCGGCCCGGTCGTTGCTGGCCGATATGGGAGATTTCACCGCGATGAACGGCGTTTACGCGCAATTCTTCTCCGAGCCGTTCCCGGCCCGGAGCGCCGTCGCCGTCAAGACCCTGCCCAAGGGTGCGCTCGTCGAGATTGAGTGCATCGCCTCCCGGTCATAGCCGTCGGGATTACTCGGAGAGGTACAGTTTCCCCTGAAGGTATGCTTTGAAGAAACGCCCTTGGGTGGTGGGGGTGAAATCCCAGTCGCTGAAAAGCATGGGGGCCCAGTTGGGGTCAAAGCACCAGACGGTGAACGAGATGCCTTTCTTCTCGAAGTACTTCGTAATGTGCTCCCCATAGACGTCGGTCGACATGACCGGGATGTGGGCGCCCGGTTCGTCTGCCAGGCAATAGCCTATTTCCGTGCAGATGACGGGGTAGGTGTCGGCTACGAAGCCGAAGTCCTTTTCCCACTGCTCTTCCCAGGGCTGATCCCGCTTCATGGGGTAGGGATGGGAGACATACGCGATGTTTTCACGGGCGACGGGCTCCGTTGCCACCGGCGTCAGGTCATAGGCCCAGTTGAATCCGGCACACAGACAGACCGCGTTGGGGTTATAAGTGCGGACGGTATCGATGATTTGTTCCTGCAACGCTTTCCATTCGGTCCAGGTGCAATTTCCCACGCCGAGTGCAGTTACCGTCGACTCGTTAAAAAGCTCATACAGTGCCACAGCCGGTTCGTCCTTGAGATTGCCGATGGAATGCCAGTCCATGATGACATACATTCCGTGCTGTCTGGCCCAATCGATTCCTTGGTCGATAGCCTGGAAGGTTTCATCCCAGCCCAGGGAATTCAGATTGGCCGGATGTACGGCAAAACGGACGACGTTGGCACCCCAGCCGGCGGCTTCGGCAAAATAACGCTCGTTCCATTGCCCGTCCCGGACGAGTTTGACAGGATCCGAAAATCAGAGTCCGCGCAGGATCAGTTCATTTCCCTGCGGGTCGATGAATTTGTTTCCTTTGACTTTCACCCATCCGTCCCGGGGTGAACACGATGCCGTCAGCATCAGGGCAAGTACCGCGATTATGGCGGCCGCCAGGGTATGGTTTCTCATGGTGGTAGGATTAGATATTCAAATGAGATCGGTGCCGGCTATTTCTTCCAGACGTGGAGGATTTCTCCGATATACATGTAGTGGATGCCGATTCCGGTCTTCTCATACCATTCCCGTTGCTCGGCGGGGAGCAAATCCGCATTGAATTGCTGGGCGTAGATCTTTTTGCATTCGATGGCCAGGTCGGCCTCGGCATAGATGGGATTGCCCAGTTCGGTGAATTCTACAGTGAGCCCGGCGCCGGCTACCTTATCTTCGTCCCTTCCGGAAACGCGCCCCAAGTAGGCCAGTTTTTCTTTCATTGAAGCAGGGAAGTGCGTCACGGTGAAGTACTCGTTCTCCTCCATAAACTGGTGTGTATAGCGACTGGTGGATACGTAAACTGTGAAGACGGGTTTGCCCCACAGTTCGCCGATGCTGCCCCATGAGATGGTCATCAGGTTCATCTTTCCTTCCTTTCCGGCCGAAACTTCCAGCCAGTCCTTGTCAATCATCTGCAGGGGATTCAATTCAATCTGGGAAGGCGCTATTTCCTGCCAGGGCTTGTCGCGCAGGGTCCCGGTTGTCTCTGTCGTTTGGGGTGTCTTGTTGCAGCTCATGATAGCAATCGCAGTGAATAAAAGGGTGATAATCTTTTTCATACGCCAAAGATAACTATAAAATACGGTTAATCTCACTTCCGAGTTTTTTCTTGAGTATGAAGCGTACGGTTATCGTTCGGCATATAGGCAATATCTATTGGAGCGGGGAACTGGAAGAGGGCTCAACCTGTGCAAATAATGCACAAGTTCAAAACGAGGGAGGGCGTATGGTTGAACGTGTCCAGAAATATTATAATCTTTGTCTTGAAAGAATATCTACTTTGGGGATACGTTTTAAGACAAAGGGGCATCGGTCGCGTTTTTGCGCCGATGCCCCTTTAAGTTATACCGGATATGCCTGTTACTTGTAAGAACCGATATTTGACAATATTGAGATATCTTTGATTGAGAAATATCCGGAGATTTCCATTATAATATCTTGTTCTTCCCGTCTGGCTATCATGAGGAATGACATTTTTTTGTCATAAGAATCCTTGATATAAAAGCCAGTATAATCATCTCCTTCCATATTGATAGAAACCTGCTCGTATTCAGACTCTGCGATTGACTGGGCTTTAAGGAACAAATTGTCATCTGGTTCCAAAGTGGAGAGAACCCTGATTTGTTCGATGTTTTTTATAATGTCAGATTCTTCAGAACCATTTTTCGCCATTGTTTGAAGTATCTTCGGACCGAGTATAACCGTCTTGTATCCCGGGACCGCAGCATAGGCTTCAAATAGACCGTCGAGATCGGAGGTATTGGCATATGCCGGCAGGCACATGGCCAAAATAAGGGAAATAACTGCTAACTTTTTCATAATGAGAACCCGAATACAAAGCCAAAAGTGAGGGTGTGTGCATCATTGCCGGAATCAGGGAGGAACATAGGCGTAAGACCATATCCGACATAAGCCCCTATCCACCCATAAGTGACCATCAGGTCCACAGAACTCCTGAAATCATTAATACAGGATATTTGCTCTTCTTCCTTGGATCCCTTGTATCTGGAGTATGATTTTAAAAGCCATTCAGCAGAGATGTTGGCGGCAACTTTAACATCTCCAATTTCATAGGAGAGCCCTACAGGTATTCCCATATAAGACGTGTAGAATTTCGAACGGATGTCAGTGTTCTCGAAAACCGGAATCGTATGTCCCGGAGTAACATCCTTAAGGATAAAACCCTCCTTGAAATAATAATCTGTCCATGTCCACCTTCCTGCGATATTCAATTTGAATGAATTACTACAGTCTAATCCAAAAGAGAAACGACAAAAAGTCATTCCGAAAGAGAAGGCGTCGCTGGGAAGTAAGAAGTCTCCGTGACCGGCCCAATCGCCGTAATACTGAGATTGTACCGGTTTACTCCAGCCATGATAAAAAGGGCCGATCAGATCAAACTCAAATTTGCTTTTGCTTTTATTGCCGAAACTGAACTGATCTTCTTTGGGTGAGCCAATCTGAATATTAACCCCGGCAATATTAATCGTCATGCCATCTTTGGTTGAGCTGATTCCAATTTCTTCCGAATCTTGAGCAAAGGCCAAAGATTTGAAAAGTAAGGCAAATAATGCCAAAATGATGATTTTCTTCATATTATAGTTATTTAAGGTAATTTAAGGTATGTTATCATATTTAAATTGTCTTCCAGCAAATCGAGATATTGCATATACTCTGCACTTGCCATTGCATCAGATTTCTCGGTTATCTTTGATCCGTCGTAATTGAAGCCGAAGGTTTCTTTCCTTCCCCAAATGAAAAAGATAAGGGCCACAGATGCAGCTAACGCCATTATCATACTAAAATAACTGAATCTATGCGAACTCTTCTTTTCTATTCCGGGGAAGTTTTCTTTTCTAATGCCGGCTTCTCCGCGAAAGATAGAAGCTGCGGTTTTCATATCCTTCGGTAGGTCTAAAGTATCTGAAGACAGAAAGAAAGCACGAAGCATTTCTTCTTCTTTGACAGAGTTTTCCCCTTCATACCACTTCTGGATAAGTGCTCGTATCTGATCGATATTATTCTCCATCTTGCATTTCCTTTTCAATTATAACTCTCATGGCTTTTCTGGCACGTGAAAGAATGGTTCTAATTTGATTCTCATCAATGCCCAATAGTTTGGAAACATCTTTTGTGGAATATCCTTCGATATCTTTAAGATGAATCACCATCTTTTGTTTGTCCGGCAACTTTGCAATGGCAAATCGCACCAGGTTTTTATCGTCATTCGCGTTCGGCGATCCTTCCATTTCCCGTAAGTCCGCCAAGGAGCACCAATTTTTCCGACATCTGATTCTGTCGAGGCAGTTGTTCCGTACAGAGCGTATGATATACGACTCCATGTTGATGACGAATAGATGTTTGGAGTATATCTTTAACAGGACATCCTGTACGGCGTCTCTGGCTTCCTCCTCATCCATAAGAATCGTGTATGCAAAACGGCATGCGCGATTTATGAATTCTGAATCGATGTCCCTTGAATATCCAAACATACACTTATAAGACGATGATGCATGGCATTTCGCAACATAAAAATATGAAAAATAACCTTAATTTGCGGGGATTGTGTTCGCAGCGCTGCGCATTCCCTTGGCAGGATTGTGTCAGGCCCCGGGATTTACTTGAAGGCGCATGAAGCAAATTCATCAGTTGTAACTGACGAATTACGAAGAATACCCGATTGTCGGTATTATAAGCATAGGATTCTCGCGTCATTCTGCTATCCTGAATGGAGCCAAGTCTCTCGAAGAACGCAAGTTTATTCTGCCAAATAGCCGCAAGTCGATGTGTGTTGGAGGGGATTCTAACGGTAGTATTTTTGCGCCACTGCCCGATTACGGCCATAGGCGCAAATTTATCGAACTATAATCCATCTTCCCCCCTTGTCCGGGCCTTCTCTCTTGACACGCCCCTCAGCCTTCAGTTTTGCCAGTTGTTTCTCAATGGCCTTCTCTGTGATGCCAATCTCAGCGGATAGTTTCTTTGCGGAGTATTCGGGGTGGACCTGGAGCAGCAAGAGGATTTTCTCCCTACTTTTCACTTTTTTCTCCCTATCCATATCGGTTTTCTCCCCACTTTCTTCTGTGGATTTGAGATAGGCATTGATATCAGTAGTAATCGTTTTTGTCATCTCTTCCGTCATGAAATCCTGGAAGATAGTGATGTCATCAGATTCTCTGGTAGCAATCAAAGCGTTGATATAGTCACCCTTGTCTTCCTTCAACACCTTGGCCGGTACAAGAGAGAATTCAAACTGAATGTGGTTCATCATGAGCCGGGCCATTCTGCCGTTGCCGTCAGCCCAGGGATGGATGGTAACCAAGCGGTAATGCGCTTCAAAACTGATGTTATATCGCTCCGCCATGGACATCTTCTTTCCTCGCTGAGCGTTTAGCCAGTCACAGAACTCCTGCAGTCTGGCAGGAACCTTCTGGTAGCTCATATAGGACTTTCCCCCTACTCCAGCCGACACATTTACCAAACGCAGGTCTCCATTTGCGGATGAGAATTCTCCAAGCGCCGTTTTGTAAATCGAACCGGTATTCTGCATCACCAGCTTTGATAAAGTTTTCAGCACATCGACAGTAATCGGGGTCTTTAACTTTGCCAGTTTGATGCTCTCTTCGTAAGCCCGTTTCAAGTCCAGATTCATCATCTGCTCAGTGATGGTCTTACCCTTGGCAGAGATTCCCTCATCGAACAGCAACTGGTTTTCAATTTCCGTAACGGTGGAGCCCTCGATAGCGGTAGAGTGAGTTATGATGGAGTACAGATAGAACTTCTCGTAATCTATCTGAGCATCAATCCCAAGTTCTTTATAGCGCCCGATCAGAGCTATCAGCTTATCAATTTTTGCCATTTTCTCCCTACTTTTCAGCGCGAAAATAATATTTTCTCCCCACTTTTCAAATTTTTCTCCCTACTCATTCGTTACTTTTGGGCTTTCACGCTAACGGTCCCGCCTCAATCACACCGATAAATCCGAATATATCGCATCAGGAAATAACCAAGTGCAACAAGGGCGATACCGGCGACGACACTGATGCCTATTTGCGGACAGAGTAGGTCCGCAAGTTTGTAACGGGATTGTGCTCGGATACGGGACTTTTTTTGAAAAACGGTTAATCTTACATCCGTGTTTTTTCTTGCGGGTGATGCGTATTATTTTAGCAGTGGAATTTCGATAATATGTAGCCTTCCCTAAAAGTCGGACAGAGTTAAAGTTTACAAAAACGATTAACTTTGTCATATGAAAAAGAGCAGACACAGCGAGACCGAGATGGTCAATGCCGTCAGGCAGTTGGAAAACGGAGTATCCGGAGATTTGGTTGCCCGTGAGCACGGGGTATCGCGTACGACCTTGTACAAATGGAAGTCGAAGTACAGCGGGATGGACGTGAGTCAGGTGAAGCGTCTTAAAGAACTCGAGGAAGAGAATCGGAAGCTGAAGCAGATGTATGCGGTGTAGACTGTAATTTGGATTTCCCCCAGATTGTAATAGAAAAAGGGACCAGTCTG